>NZ_CP131599.1:730150-1460301 GCF_030685535.1 Photobacterium leiognathi
GTATCTTTTTTACTAATGTTATCAATTACATTACTTGAAATATTATTCGCTTGAAGGGTTTGTAAATAGGCTTGTTTATCTTCAATAAAGAAACGGGACTGGCTACGTAGGGTAGAATCCATTCCTACTAAATAAATCTCACCGCTTTTACCTAACCCGGCTTTATTCCAGTTTTGATCAAAGGTCATGATGTTGTTGATCGCATCAATCGGGGTTTGAATGATCATGTAACCAAGACGTTTCTGGTTATCAAAAATAGGGGTAGAGAGAAATGATGACGGCAACTCGAATGAGGGAGTATAAGGCTTAAAGTCGGTTAAGGTAACTTCACCGTCGGAGAGTTTAAGCGCGCCATGATAAGCATTGGCTAAGCCACTATTTTTAAATGGGCCTTGTTGCAGGTTGGTCGCAAAATCCACTTCTTTAAACACGCTGTACACCACGTTACCTTGGTTATCGACCAGGAAAATGTCATAAAAACCAAAGGATTCTAGGTAGTGACGAAGTACCGGATGGAAGACTTGGTGGGTTTTATTGTAGTCAGTATTTAGTGTGTCATTATCAAGAAAATGTTTTTGACCTAACTTGTTGCTGTTATTGGCGATATAGCGAGACTGTAGGCTCACTGCGGTATCACTGAGTTGCTCATAAATATTGCCGATTGTTGCTTCTTTGTTTTTGTCACGATAAAGGGCGGCAAATTGTTCTTGATAAAATTGCATTAAAGCCTGTTTATCGCCCATTGCGATATCTTGGTTAGGATAGCTATTAAAGGCAGCATCAAAACGCTGCATGGCTTGCTTAATACTAGGATCGGATGAGAAGGTACCAATGAGGGTAGCTGTAGTATTAAAGTGATTTTCGATTTCTGTTTTCTTAATTTCTCTGATTGAGATCAGCTGCTCAATCGCTCGGTCATAAAGTGCTTGTTGGCTTATTGCTGCACTTTTCCAAGCAATATAAATTCCTGACAACACCACACAGCAAGCACATAGGACTGATAAAGTAAGACTGATCTTATTTGCTATTTTCATTGTTTTCTTATTCCCTCAAGTACCTAACTCAACCGTGTTCATATCATTCTATATACCAATAAGGATTATCCTAATGGATGTGTAATCGATTTCATTATTTGGCGATAAGTTGCGAGTTGTTTCAGAATAAAGATGAAAATATTTTATGTTTAGTTGTTATTTAGTGATGCTTATAGCCATGAATTGTCATAATTCTTTAATATTTCAGATAGATAAAGCATCGTGTTGGCGGGAATATCCTAGAAAGAGTAGGGAATTTATCTTGTTAGCGATAATGAAATTCTCTACAATGGCGGCGTTTTTTACTAACGATAGAATTTGATCATGACAGATACTACATCACAACCAGCATTACCAGATCGTCTTTCAGGTAACCCTCGCAGCCCACACCACGTTGCAGAATGTTTTAACTACGACATCGGCATTCGTCTAAACGGCAAAGAGCGTTTTGATGTTGATGAGTACTGCATCAGCGAAGGTTGGGTAAAAATCCCTTCACCTAAAGCACTAGACCGTCGTGGACAGCCAATGCTAATCACGTTAAAAGGTAAAGTGGAAGCATTCTACAAGTAATGTAGATATGTACACAGAATTGAAAGCCTAGAGTATTGCTCTAGGCTTTTTTGCTCTTGGAGTAAGTAAATTTGAGTATTACTTCGGCCTTGCCACTGAAAATGTCTTTTCTAATACTGCGTATTCACTGCCGCCTAAACGTGAGAGTGGATTTACCTTTAATGCATCAATGACTAGGCGTTCTTGTTCGCTATTAATCACAGTCTCATCAATGTAAACCTGTTCAATTTCAGCGAAGATCAGGCTTTGTGGCGTTTCACCAATCTCTTTTACTTCATACAAACTGCAACCAAAAGCGATAGGGCAATCTTTAAGTCTTGGCAGATCAAAATCATCGAAAGGCACTAAGGCTAAGTTTGATTGTTCAACCTCAGATTCACCATGATCTAATGTTGCTGCGGTTTGGGTTACTTGCTCTGCCAGTGAAATGTCTGCGATATGAACCACCAGCTTTTTATTTGCGATGACATTACGGGTTGTGTCTTTGATTTCTCCACTTGGCTTTTTACCCACAGAGAACATTAATAGAGGTGGACTGCTTGCCACTGGGGTGAAATAGGAAAAAGGGGCAAGGTTATAGTTGTGCTCACCAGAATCTGTCAGTACCCATGCGATAGGGCGCGGGATAATAGTTTGGGTCATCAAGTGGTAGATTTGAGTTGACGAAAGAGAGCTGAGTTGCAAGTTCATGGCACATCTATCCTTAGTGTTAGTCATCCTTGGATTCATTTTACGTTGGTAATGGCTGAACTCAATCTATTCGTAGATAATAAAAAACCGACACGAGGTCGGCTTTTTGAAAAAATTACGCTTTAATTACGTTCTTAAAGTGCTTTTTCTTTGTAAATAAGTAATCCACATCAGGCGGGAAATCTTTGTTTGTTTTGGCATGTTTCATCATGTCGAAAACTTTAAACTCTGCTAGCACCGCGTACTGGTATGGTTCAAAATTTTCACTGTTTGCCTGTAATGTTGGATCGTAGTATTTGCCATCTTTGAAAATGATTGCTTGGTCTACGATAGTTTCTTCATTACAACGATAGCCAAGAACATAACGCTCACCTTTGCAATAAATCACATTCATGTAACTGTTATAGAAGGTTTCATCTTCTGTAGTGGTACATGTCGCCAGCACTTCTGGGTCCATTGCCTCTACTGTCACAATACGGACTTTTTCAGCAATAAAGTTGCGTTCATTGAGTTGTTGGTGAATAGCTTCAAGACTTAGTTGAGTCACATTAAATACCGCGAAATGAAAAAAAACGGGCAGATTATACGACTGTTAATAACAAATGTCTTCGTTAAAAACAGTACCGAATACGGATAAAGGGCTTGTTCTTCGTGGTTGTGGCGATAAATTCATCAAGTTCATCTTTGCATATCTTTACAAACACCGACAAAATCTTTACGAATGCAAAGAATGTAAATTTAATGCAAATGGTAATAATTATCACTTATATTCCTTTCTCGTTGCTGATAAGCGTATTTTTACTTATCAGCGGCAGGCCATGATTTGCTCTCGATATTATTAAAAACATTACCTTGTACTAGCTAACACAGGGGATAGCAGCAAATCAAACATGGCGTTTATTTTCGGTTATACGTTTATTTGGAGTTAAAGGAATATGTTTTCTAAAAGCCAGCTGACGCTGTTAATTGGTGCTGTACTTGCTGCACCTGTTACTTATGCTCAAACCATGGAAACGGATGAGCACATGGTGGTAACGGGTCGTGACTATGGTTACAAGGCAGATACTAACTCAACAGCGATGCGTATGGAGATGACTCAATTAGAGACTCCTGGGCAAGTTGCAGTGATTGATGAACAACTTATCGATGAGCAGCGTGCAAGTACGCTGGGTGAGGTGTTACAGAATGATGCAAGTATTTCAGCTGGTGGTACTGGTCGTAACCGTGAGCGTTTCTCGCTTCGTGGTTTTGAACTAGGTAGCAGCAGTGGTTTCCTACGTGATGGTCACCAACACTGGTCACATTACCGTCAGCCTGTAGAGCTATTAGAGCGTGTTGAAGTAATGAAAGGTCCTGCTGGTCTGCTTTACGGTAAATCTGCGCCGGGTGGCCTAGTTAACATGGTTGCGAAGAAACCGACTTACGAAACTCAAGTAAACTTTAGCCAAGATATTGGCTCAAAAAATCATACTCGTAGTGTGTTAGATGTAAGTGGTTCATTAAACCAAGATGAAACACTACGTGCACGTGCTGTTGTTGCAAAAGAAGATTATGACTCATGGCGTAAATACGGCGATGGTTCTACACCTTCAACCGATCGTTTTGTTGGCGGCCTATTTGTTGATTACGATATTAACGATGACGTGACATTGTCACTGCATTACGATCGCACAAATGATAAAGGTAATGTAGATTCAGGTGCTTACATTGTTGATGGTAAGCCTGTATTAGGTCGTGATCATGTGTGGGATGCACAGTGGTCAAAAATTAACAACGAAGTTGAAAACTACGGCTTTGATGTTAAAGCTCAGCTAACCGATGTGTGGGCATTAAATACAGGCTTTAACTACCAAGATTTTAAACGTCACGATGTGGAAAGTTACCCGAATTTTGCAAACTTTGAAGAATCAGGTTTAGTGAAGCAAGGTGGTAATGATCGTCAAGATCATTGGGTATTTAAAACCGCTTATGCAGATTTTGTTGGTGAGTTTGATGCACTAGGTATGCAGCATCAGCTATTAGTGGGCTCTAACTGGCTAGGTTACAGTTACGATCGTTTCCAACGTTCATTTAACTCTGTAGAAGTAGCACCAAACCAATCAACACCAGTACCAACATTTAAAGCGGGTAAGCCAAAAGTGTCTAATTCGTCTTATGATGCTTGGGGCTTCTATGCACAAGACATGGTGACGATTAACGATTACTGGCAGGTGTTAGCAGGCGTACGTTTTGACCGCCAAACGCAGGAAGGCAAAGCGGCAGAAGAAGCGGTTTCACCAAAAGTAGCAGCGATTTTCCATCCTGCTGAAAATGGCTCGATTTACTTAGCGTACTCAGAAAGCTTTGAACCTCAAGGTACAGTATCATCAGGTTCTAAAAACTACGTGAACGATGGTGAACAACTTGATCCACTACGTGGTAAGCAATATGAGCTTGGTACTAAGTGGGAACTGCTAGATAATCGTCTGTTCGTATCGGGGGCGGTATTTAACATCACGCAAGAGAATTCAACCATTGACGTTGAAGTGGGTAAGAATCTGTATAAGAAAACCCAAGCGGGCGAGCGTGTTCACAATGGTGCAGAACTTGCGTTACAAGGTAACGTAACTGATAAGCTAAGCATGAGCGCATCTGCAATGTACCTTGATGCTGAATACACTAAAGATCAGAAATACCAAGGTAATCGTCCTGCGGATGTACCAGAATTTGCAGCAAGTGTTTGGTCTACTTACAACATAACACCTGCAACTGATGTTAACCTTGGTGTGATTTATGAAGGCTCACGTTATGGTGATGCAGCAAATACCTTTAAGAAAGACGGTTACACTCGTGTTGATTTAGGTGTGGCGCACACATACAAGTACGATGCTAACTTAGATATCATTGGCCGTATTAACGTAGAGAACGTATTTGATACTGACTACATGGCTGGTGGCGGTTCAACAAGTAAAGACTATGTTGGTGCAACAGGCGTAACACTTGGCGAAGGCCGTAACTTTATGGCAACCGTTGAGTTCAAATACTAATTTGTAAACCTGTAATGAAAGGGGAAGTCATGGCTTCCCCTTTGTTACGATTAAGTATTATTGGCAAAGTTATTATCAGTTATAATCTTTAACTTTTTATTTTTAAAACTCTTTTTTATTTCTTGTATTTAAAGATTACTCATTACTAAGTTTGATTATGAATTTTATTAAAACCAGTTTAGCGGTTGTTATTTTGAGTGTAACAACTGGGGTACAGGCAAGCAGTCTTGATACAGCACGTTCGATTGAAAACAAAACCAACGCCGCATCGGCAGTTAGCCAAGACAAGATTGATCGTAATGCTGATGCTTCTATTGCGATGAAAGCTGAAATTGAGCAAATTCAAGAAGAATTAAAGAACCTTCAGGTGTACCACGATCACCTTGCACGTATGGTGGATAATCAAACCCAAGAAATCACGTCTATTCATGAGCAAATCGCCAACATCAAAGAGACTCGCCAAGGTGTTGTGCCTTTGATGTATCAGATGATTGATGGCTTATCGACGATTGTTGAGCAAGATAAACCTATCAAGCACGACCAACGTCTAGCACGTATCGAAAAGCTACAGAGCATGATGTCTCAAGCAGATATCAGTGATGCAGAGAAGTTTCGTCGTATTCTGGAAGCATACCAAATTGAAATGGATTACGGCACTAAGCTAGGTACTTACCAAGATAAGATCGCGCTTGCTGGTGGTAAAACCATTGAAGCTGATTTGTTGTACTTAGGTCGCATGGCATTTGTAGCGCGTAGCTTAAATGGTTCGCACTACTGGAGTTGGAATAGCCAGACAAAACAATGGCAAGCGCTTGATAGCAGCGAAGCTGAAAACATCAATAAAGCGTTTGAAATGGCAAATAACCAAGTTGCACCGAGTCTATTACGTTTACCTGTTTCAGCAACTGTCGCTAACGTGGAGAGCAAATAATGAAATTAAAAGCGTTAGCCATCGCACTATGTATGGCATCTGTGCCATTTACTGCATCGGCAGAATCTGTAGTGCAACAAGCAAAACAAGAAAACGTTGCTCAGCAACAGCATAATGCACAGCGTGAAGCGGGCTTTAATCAATCGACGCAAAAAATTCGCAGTGAACGTGATGCACTATTAGCACAGCGTAATGCGTTAAAGCAGCAAACTGAAACCCTAAGTCAAAGCTTTAGTAAGAATGAAGCAGAATTAGCAAAGTTAGAACAACAGCTACAACTGGACTCTGGCAGTTTAGGTGAGCTTTTTGGTGTTGTTCGTCAAACAGCTAAAGATTTGAAAGCTGAACAAGGTTACGCTGTCACTGGTGTTGATGTCACTCAATATGTACCTGTGGTCAATCAAATTGTTGATGCCAAAGCACTGCCTTCAATGACACAGCTAAACGGCTTATGGCAAGCAATGGAAGCACAAATTATTGCAAGCGGTGAGTTGGCTAAAGTGAAAGTGCCATTTATCAATGGTGAAGGCGAGCAATCTACTGAAGATGCATTACGTTTAGGTGCGCTAGGTTTAGTCGCACAGCAAGGCTATTTAAAATGGGATGGTGCGCGTCACATTTCAATGGCTTATCAGCAGCAACCTGAAAATGGTCCACAATTAGCGGATTTAGCTAATATTGCAGCAGAAGGCAAAGAGACCATTGCACTTGATCCTTCTCGTGGTGTGATGCTGGATCAATTAGATAATGCACCAACGTTGGAAGATCGCCTAACGGCTGGTGGTGTTGTTGGTAAAATTATTCTGTTACTACTTGCTATTGGTGCGGGTATCGCCATTTTCCGTGGTGTGAAATTGGCAACGATCAAGCAACAAATTAAGAAACAGCTTAAAAATCCAGACCAAGCGGGCAACAACCCGTTAGGCCGCGTTCTGGCTGTTTATAATAAAGAACAAAATCGTAGCGTAGAAGCACTAGAGTTGCGTTTACTTGAAGCCATTGTTGATGAGCAACAGGGGCTAGAGAAAGGTTTGTCTATGCTGAAACTGTTTGCTGCACTAGCACCAATGCTTGGTTTATTAGGTACGGTGACAGGTATGATCGAAACGTTCCAAGTGATCACTCAGTTTGGTAACGGCGATCCAAAAGTAATGGCAGGTGGTATTTCAATGGCATTGGTTACAACTGTTCTTGGTTTGATTGCAGCTATGCCATTATTGCTTGCTCATAACGTACTAAGCACACAGGCAGAAAACATTCGTTCAATCCTTGAAAAACAAGGCATTAGCTTGGTCGCTGAACAAGCAGAAAAGAACGATGAGAAAAAAGCGACCAATAAACCCGTAGTTGCAGGACAGGCCGCATAATGGATATCAGCATTTTACAAAGCTGGTGGTTCTCGCTTTCACATTTTATGGCGCAAGGTGGCGCCATATTATGGTGGCTTGCAGCGGTTGTGGTGCTGTGTTGGCTACTGGTGATTGAACGTGTGATTTATTTGTTCTTCTATTTTCCTAAACAAAAAAATCAATGGTTAAGCCAATGGATGGCACGACAAGATCATGAATCATGGCATGCTTGTGCCATTCGTGATGGTTGGCTTAACGAAGCGAAAATTGCTTTAAATCATAATCTTAATTTCATTAAAGTGTTAGTTGCTATCTGCCCTATGCTGGGTTTACTTGGTACGGTCACAGGCATGATTTCAGTGTTTGATGTGATGGCAACCCAAGGCAGTAGCCAGCCTAAATTAATGGCCTCTGGTATTTCATTAGCTACCTTGCCGACGATGGCGGGAATGGTGGCTGCATTGGCGGGTATGTTTGTTCACGCGCGTTTATCTAAAGCTTGTCAGATGCGTGAGCTTAAATTGGAAAAATTATTAAGGAGTCAGCAATGAGACTCGGTCGTCGTTCTTCAAACCGTGAAGATGCCCAAATTGATTTAACGTCGATGCTCGACATTGTATTCATCATGCTGATCTTCTTTATTGTTACTAGCTCGTTTGTGCGCGAATCAGGTGTTGAAGTTAATCGTCCTCAAGCAAACCATGTGGTAAGTCAAAAAGATGCTGGTATTTTTGTTGCAATCACCTCTGCTAACGATGTTTATATTGATAAGCGCGTTGTTGATGTGGAACGTGTACAAGCAACACTAGAGCACATGTTAACGGAACAACCAGATGCATCATTGGTGATCCAGGCTGATGAACATGCTTACAATGGTACAGTTGTGAAGGTAATGGATGCTGCGAAAGGCGCGGGCATCAAGAATATTGCATTGGCGGCGGAGAAAAACTAATGATCCGTTTATTAATGGCATTGCCACTCGCCATTGCGGTTGCGTTAGGTTTGTTTACTTTCATGGCGTGGATGGTGGATAACGGAAATCATAAAGCGCCGGATAATAAAGAGCCTTTGGCTTTCAATATGGTGATGGTGGAGCAAGAACAAGCGCCGCAACGTCGTCAGCGAGTTGCACCACCGCCACCTGAAACACCGGAGCCACCGCCAGAAGCAAAGCCTTCAATGTCTAAAATGGCAACAGCAAGTGTTCAGCCTGTTGCTTCTGTTAATAGCTTAGGCTTAGACACCGCAGTGACGGGCATTGCGATTAATATGCCGAAGTTTAGTGATTTTAGTAGTGCTGCAGCTGCTGTTGGTGAGCCGAGTGTAGGGCTAAGCCTGCAAGCGATGCCGTTATATCGAGTAGAGCCTCGATATCCACCTCGTGCTTTAAAGCAGGGTAAAGAAGGCTATGTGGTGTTGAAATTCACCATTGATCCGCAAGGTCGCCCAATTGATATTAGCGTGGTGGAAGCTAAGCCAAGTCGCCTGTTTAATAAAGAAGCGATCCGTGCATTGCGTAAATGGAAATACCAACCTCAAGAGCAAAACGGCACTGCTGTGGCGCAGTATGGTCAAACCGCACGTATAGAGTTTAAGTTGAATCAATGATGAAGAAACTAGCATTTATAATTGCTTTAACTGTTGCGACAAGTTTACCGTTATCAAGTGCTTATGCGGGTGGGCAATTGTCTCAGCCAATCGCGGTAAAAGTGCAACGTGCCAATAACTTACAGTTAGATAATAAAGTCGATCAGGCAATTGCTTTATTGGTGTCGTTAAAGCCAACCCAAGCTTATGACAAAGCGTTTGTTCAACGTATGCTTGGGGTGTTTTATTGGCAACAAGGTAATAGCGCCAAGGCAATCAGTAACCTAACCCAAGCGGTAAAAAGTGGCTTATTGCAAGACGATCAAGCTTGGGTTACTGAACGTATGCTGGCAGATATTTTGTTATCAGAGCAAAAATACAGCCAAGCGTTACCACATTATTACCAGCTAACAAAACGTATCCCTAAAAATCAAAAGGGATACGAGCTATGGCTTCGTATTGCGCAATCCCATTACCAATTAAGCCAATGGTCAAAAGTGCTAACGGCGATGAAGCGTTACGATGGTTATAACCGTAAAGATGAAATGTCGCCGCTATCAATTAAACTTGGTGCGCAATTGCAGTTAAAGCAATGGAGCGGGGCGACATCAACCTTAAATCGGTTAATTGCGTTAGAGCCTACTAAGCTGAACTGGTGGCAACAACTGGCAAATATTCAGATCAGAGCTGGAAAGCCGAACGACGCTTTAAGTACATTGAAGTTAGCAAAATACCAAGGTGTGGCGTTAACACAGCAAGACTTACATCGTTTAGCTCAGCTTTATGCTCAACGTGGTATTCCCGAGCGTGCAGCGAAACAAATTGCTGAGCTTGATGGCGCTGATAGCAATACACAATTGCTGGTAGAGCAAGCAAACTATTGGCAAATGGCAAGAGAGTGGCAATCAGCGATTAATGTATGGCGAAAAGCAGCTCAGCGTAATAACAAGTACCGTTGGCAGTTAGCACAGTTGTTATTGCAAGAAGGCCATTACCAAAAAGCGTTAACGGAACTAAATAAAGTAAAACGTAAAGATAAACAGGCTGATGTTGAATTGGCGAAAGTACGTGCATATTACAAGTTGAATGATTTTGACAATGCAATTATTCATGCCAAACAAGCGAATAATATTAAAACATCAGCGGCGGCATCTAGCTGGGTAAAATATTTATCGCAAATGCGTGAAATGGAAGAAACCAGTTAATTATTCATAAGCATAATTATCTGTTTTGAGTAAGTTAAAGAGGCGAGCCACTGTGCTCGCCTCTTTTATATTTGAGATATTAATGTTTATTTAAATTAATAAGTTAAAGTCTCTTCGTAAGTTTTGAAACTTCAAGCTTTGTTACGATCTAGTCACCAACGTAAACAATGTAAATTAAATGCCAATAAGAACGATTATCAATTAAATTCACATCTATTCTCAGTCGGTAGTTAGTTTCTTTGGCAACAATGTTAAAGCATAAAAGCGTTCAACTGTGGGCTCGACGCCTGCACATTTACATTTCAATGGCACTGTTATTAGTCGTTTTGTTCTTCGCAATTACAGGTATTACGCTTAACCGTCCTGAAGTGTTTGTCTCTGATTTTCCGAACATTACAGAGCAACAGCTAACACTACCTACTGAACTGTTTTCTTCTCAGCAAGGCAAATTTGTACCCAATACAAAAGCATTGCTCGATTACTTATCTCAGCATGCAAATGTGAGTGGCATACCTTCTGAAGTTGAAGTGTTTACCGATCTTGATGGTAACGAACTCATCGAAGGGGAGATCTCGTTCGATTACAAAGGCCCTGGTTATAACGCTACTGTTTTCATCGATATGACGACTGCAGAAGCCACGATTGAAAGCACCCATTACGGGATCATTGCGGTTTTAAATGATCTTCATAAAGGGCGAAATAGTGGTGAAGTGTGGAAGTGGTTTATCGATATCACTGCAGTATTAATGATTTTCTTCGTTTTAACAAGTGTGTGTTTATTGCTACCTAAGAAGAAAACACTAATCACTTCAATGAAGTGGATGGGCGCTGGCTCAATCATCACAGCATTCATTTATCTTGCTTTTGTTCCTTAGTATTTAACAGGTTAACGATGACCATTAAAAATAAAATGAAAAAGACCTTACTGGCAACGTTACTGTTGGCGCCATTATCAACGGTATTTGCAAAGCCTTTACCAGAGTCAGCCAAATTAGATGTTGAGTTGACCTTACCGAGTATTGAAACCTCCATGTACGCACGCCCTTACGTTGCGGTGTGGATTGAAGATAGTCAACGTAAGCCTGTTCGCACGATGCAGCTGTGGGTAGGAAAAGATGAGTGGCTAAAAGATTTACGTAGCTGGTGGCGAAAAGTTGGTCGTTACGATCGTGAACTGGTTGATGCTGTTACCTCTGCGACTCGTCCTGTTGGTGAATACCGATTCTCTTGGGATGGTTTAGACGATAAAGGTAATCGTGTAGAGCAAGGGGATTACACCTTCTATGTTGAAGTGGTTCGTGAGCACGGTGGTCGTAACTATCTGCGTCAAAAACTTTCTTTAGGTGAAAGCGAAGCTAGCTATGTTTTAGCACCAACTCAAGAAACAGGCACCATCAAGATTAACTACAAACTTTAAGTGAATTGTCATCATGAATAATAAATATAAAGCGCTATCTCTGGCTTGTTTGGTTGCTGCAGGACTTGGCATGACGTCAGTGGCTCAAGCTCACCCTCGTTGGGTTGTACCATCACACTTTACTGTTTCGAAAGAAGGCGGTGACTGGCTATCTTTTGACGTGACAGCGTCACATGGAACCTTTGTTTACGATAAGCCAGCAAGTATTGAAACTACACAGGTGATCATGCCTGATGGCCGTATGACAACCCCTAACTTTACTATCCGTGGTAAACGTCGTGCGATTTTTGATTTCTTCTTTGAAGAAGAAGGGACACACAAAATTCAAATTAATCAGACGCCTAAATACTACACATATTATAAAGCGGGTCGTCGTGACACTGTTAAATGGGCTGAAGCTAATAAAGCTAACCGTTTGACCGTATTACCAGAAAAATCACGTGACGTTGTCACTCAAGTTAACTACACCCGTGCAGAAACCTATGTGACTGTTGGTAAGCCATCGAAAAAGGCAATGGAGTTAACCTAGTGAATACTTGGAAATGGTACCTGTGACACATCCATCTGACATTGTTGAAGGTGAGCCTGTGACATTCCAGTTCTTCTTTAATGGTAAACCGCAAGCTGGCGTAACTGCCGACATTACTCGTGAAGGTACTTTATACCGTAACCATCAAGAGCAAATTGATGTGGTGAGTGACAAAGACGGCATGATCACATTTACACCAGCTGTTGCAGGTCGCTACCTGATGAAGTCGAACTACAAAGGCATGGTAGAAAACGATCCTATGTATGATCGTGCGAATGTTAACGTTCATCTAACCTTTGAAGCGCTTCTTCAGTAATTCATCGTTAATTTACTGTTTCGTTAGGCGTGTGATTAATGCGCCTAACCTTTTATAACGTTTAAGCCATTAGTGGCTTGTTTGAGATAGTTATGAAAATTAAATCTTCCCTTTTATCTGTATCGCTATTTTGTGTGGGTACGTTTTCAAGCGCAGCTTTTGCCCACTTTCCATTGATGAGTTGTTGGTTTGAATCTGACAAGGTGCTTTGTGAAGCAGGGTATAGCGATGGTAGTACTGCTGTTGAATACAATGTTGATATGTTTGACTACGACGACAATTTGATTGCTAAAGCAATGACAGATAAACGTTCAATTGCGGAATTTACCAAACCTGATACCGATTTTTACTTGGTATTCGATGCTGGACATGAAAACCCAGTGGAAGTGGATGTGGTAGAGATTAAAGAGAAATGATCCGTCAATCTGTTCGATCTGATAACGGTGATCGTGAAGGCAAATGGGTTGGCTTGTGTATTGGCTTAATTTTACTGATTGCTTTTGTGCTATTGCCTTATCACCAAGCGAAAGAACCAGAAGCCGCGTTACTTTCTCATCAGGTTGCGATCAATGATTTATCACCTGATGAATTGGCAATGGTCGCGGAATTACGTTTAGCCCATGAAGAAATTCGTAACTTGTTCCAAGACACAGTTCTAGAAAATGGCACAGGTAGTTTACCAAAACTTAATGAGCTAGAAGAGTTTTGGATTGCACCTTTTGTGAAAGATAAAAGCTGGCAACGTAAAGGTCGTCATCAATGGACACTGGTTGCAGACGGTACGTATCAAGGTCTTCGTCAAAGTGATTCGGGTTCGATGTCAATCGTACTAAACAGCCATACTAAAGCTCCTGATATTTGGCTTGCTATGGATGACCAAGCTAAACCTTTTGAAACTAAACAAAAGGTTGATGAACAGCAATTAATTTCAAACGGTTGGACACAAATAGTCTTCCAACCTGTTGCTGAAAATACATCATCTTCAGCTAATTCAACCCATTCTCATTAAATGAGGCAGAACATTGGTCTCTGCCTTTTCTCAATCTACTGAGATATTTATAACAATGAACAAATTAATTAAATCAAGTCTTAGTGCCTTAGCTGTTTTGGCTGCAATGACGGCAAGTTTTAATAGCTTTGCGGCAGAAAAGAAGACAATAGGTATTACGCTTCAGCCTTACTATAGCTATGTAAAAGCAGTGGTAGGAGATAAAGCGGAAATCCTGCCGCTAGTCGATGCAGGCTTTAACCCTCATAACTATTTGCCTCAACCTAACGATCTTAAGCGTTTGAAACAAATGGATATCATTGTAGTAAATGGTATCGGTCATGATGATTTTGCATTGAAAGTGATTCAAGCGGCAAACCGTGATGATTTAATTGTAATTGAAGCGAATAAAGATGTGCCTCTACTGCCTGCGATGGGTCAATCAGTAGGCACTGGCGCGGTAAACCCACATACGTTTGTTGGCTTATCGACCACAATTCAAAAGGTTTACACCATTGCCAATGAACTGGCGAAAATCGATCCAGAAAACGCAGCTGAATACCGTAAGAATGCGCGTAACTATGCCAAACAATTTCGCTTGATGAAGCGTGATGCGATGTTGACGTTAGGTGACTTAGATACCGCAGGTATGAAAGTGGCAACTACACACAATGCTTATGGCTATCTATTACAAGAGTTTGGTGTAGATGTAGCTGCTGTTATTGAGCCTGCTCATGGGGTAGAGCCAAGCGCAAGCCAACTGCAAGAAACGATTGAAAAGATCAAACAATCGGGCATTGACGTGCTGTTTTACGAGCTAAATATGCCAAACCGTTATGTTGATACCATAGAAAAAGCAACAGGTGTTCAGTTATACCGCTTTTCTCACATGACTCATGGTCAATACGATCCGAAGAAAGTCGAAATTGAAATGAATGAAAACCTGATGACGTTAGTTGAAGCAATGAAATTTGCGGCTAAGAAGGATCAAGCATGATCATCGGCCCAAGTATTCAGCTTAAGAACGTCAATCTTCAATACGGTGTGAATCAGATTTTGTCTGATATCACCCATCAGTTTGAAGGTGGTCAATGTCACGTTGTGATGGGGCCAAACGGTGGTGGCAAAACCTCATTGCTACGTTCAATTTTAGGCTTAACCCCGTTCGGTGGGGAAATTGACATTTTATGGGATGAATCAGTCAATAACGGTAAAGCGGGCACTATCGGTTATGTTCCGCAAAAAGCCATGTTTGAGCAAAGCTTACCACTAACCGTGATGGATTTTATTCTGCTGAATCAAACTCGTTCACCGCTATTTTGGCGTCAACGACAAAAAGACAAACAACGCGCATTGGCTCAATTAGATCGTGTAGGTATGGCAAGCCGTGCTGAACGACGTATGGGGCAGTTATCTGGCGGTGAGCAACAGCGCGTTTTGTTCGCACAAGCGTTACTCGATAACCCCGATCTGTTGGTACTTGATGAACCAACAACCGGGATGGATGAGCAAGGTGTTCGTTATTTAGAATCCTTGATCAAAGATTTTGTGGGACAAGGCAAAACGGTGCTGGCTGTTCACCATGATGTTACAGCTGTGCGCCGATTACAGGCACAAGTACATGTTGTTAATCGTGTTTTGGTCGATAGCGGTGATTACAGTGAAGTCTTAGTGCCAGAAAAAATTGAGCGTTTATTCAATCACTATACTCAGCCGTTTGAATCAGATTCAGCGAAGAAAGAGGTCGCATAATGGAACTGTTAAGACATTGGGCACAATTAGGTGTTGATGCTAGCTGGTTGAGCGAAAGCTTCTCTTATGCGTTTATGGTCAATGCCATTGTAGCTGCATTGCTACTTGGGCCGCTACTTGGTGGCTTAGGGACATTAGTTATTGCAAAGCGTTTGGCGTTCTTTTCTGAAGCTGTTGGTCACGCTGCATTAACGGGTATTGCTTTAGGTGTGTTACTCGGCGAGCCGCCAGAGAATCCATTTATTGGTTTATTTAGCTTTTGTATGATCTTTGCATTGTTACTGCATTTTGTCCGTAACCGTACCAACGTACCGTACGATACCTTAGTTGGGGTGTTCCTAGCGCTAGCATTGGCTGTCGGTGCTGCCTTATTGATGTATGTAGCCCGTAAGATCAATATTCACATGTTAGAAAACGTGTTATTTGGCTCGATTTTAACGGTGACAGATTATGACTTAATGGTGTTAGCCGTTAGCTGTGCATTAATTGTGTTGCTATTAATCCCAACTTTTAATCGTATTTTACTGACTTGTATAAGCCCTGATATTGCCCGTGTACGTGGCTATAAAACCAATTTTTACGACTACTTGTTTGTCATGATGATCACTTTAGTCACCATTGCATCTGTCAAAATTGTCGGTGCGGTATTGGTTGGGGCATTGCTGCTTATTCCGGGAGCGACAGCAAGACTGCTTACCAAAAATATGGGGAGCTTTGTTTTACTTTCAGCGCTGTTAGCAACCATCAGCTGCGTCATTGGTACTGTATTACCGATGGAGCTGAAGATGCCAGTTCCATCAGGGGCTGCGATTATTATTGTGTCTGCATTCTTCTTTTTATCAGCAACGATTTTCCGCATTGTGCGTAAAGGTTAATAAAGGAAACATTATGTTTTTAATCAATCCGTTTTCTCGCGCTATGCGTAAGTCACAAACGTTAATCGTTGGGGCTTGTTTAACTGCATCAGTGCTGTTGCCATCAACAATGGCGAATGCTAAAGATATTTTAACCGCAACGCCTGTTACTTATATGTTGGCATCTGAATTGACCAAAGATACGGGGATCACAACGGGGTATTTGCCTCCGAAACGTTACGGTATTTCTCGTTTACCGAATTGGTTTGCCACTAAAGGTTCAGAAGTTGCCAGTGTAGCAAGCCATTCCGCAACCGCGGTTGTTTCGTTAGGTGCTATTTGGCATCAAGATCCTTTGTTCCAGCATGCTCGTGAAGGCAATATTAAAGTGGTCGAAATTGATGCGTCACAAGCAATTTCACCGCGTGCGCAGGGGGTAGCGACGTTACGTTTAAATGATGGTTCAACATCTATGTATGCGTGGTTAAACCCGAATAATTTAACTGTGATGTCATCAATTGTTAGTCGTGATCTTCAGCGCTTATACTCAGAAAAAGCACCGCAAATTAAACAGAACCAACAAGATTTAATGACAGATGTACGTCAACTGATCAATCGCCAGCAAAAAGCGTTAATGGAAGCGAATGTTGACGCTGTTGTGTTGTTATCCTCGGAATTAGAAGATTTCGCATCAGGTAACCAATTGTTTGTTGTTGATCGCCTCACTAAGCCTGAGCTGGAATGGAATGACGAAGATAAAGCCCGTTTAGTGAAATTGGTGGCAGAGGATCCTTCAGTTACTTTGCTCACGACTAAAGCATTGAGCCAAAGTATGAAAAAATTAGTTACAGAACAAACCAAAGTGATTGTTATTGATAGTATTGATCGTTGGGGACGTGCTGGTATTAACAGTGAAAAACCATTACAGCGATGGGAAGTGAATTTTTAAAAAGTCTACTTATTCATATGGTTGTAAATAAATTGTAACCGTGAATTGTGATAGTAGAAGAGTCAAGCGTCCACTGCTTCGACGTGTAAGTACTTATCTGTTACCCATGAGAACAGATAATTAAAAGGTACTACTTTTGCCCAGCTTAATGCTGGGCTTTTTTATGGTGTTTTTAAGTGATTATAGATAGCCAGCAAGACGGGCTTTAAGAAAGGCTGCTAAGGTTTTGTTATCTTGAATTTCGTTTTGAACAATCTTCTGTTCGACTTGTTGTACTGAAAGTGTGACAACTTCAATAATTTCATCGTCATCCAATTCACCAATGGTTGGTGTTAAATCGGTAGCAACAAACAGGTATTGGATTTCGTCACAAAAGCTCGGAACGGGGAGAAGCTCACCGAGTGATTGCCAGCTCTCAGCTTTTAAATTCACTTCTTCAGCTAGTTCACGTTTAGCACATTCAAATACATCTTCATTTGGCTCTAATGTGCCAGCTGGAAACTCTAAAATCCATTGCTTAATCGCTGGGCGATATTGGTTAACGAGAACGATATGTCCTTGGCTATTAATAGGAATAATCACGACAGCGCCGGGATGCTTAATCGTCGTGAAATTCACTTGTTTGTTGTTTGGTAACAAGTGCGCTTGTTCTTCGACTGAAAAACACTTCCATTGATAGCGTATTTTTGAGGACATAGAAATAACCTTTATTCGTTGGTTGCGATTTGATTATATCCCCAACGTTTCGCACGCATCAATGCACTCTCAGCCTTTATGTAATCGTATCTAAAATCTTGATATTCCACTGCGGTTATCCCTACACTAATGGTGATATTAATACGATGTCCGGTTTCTAATTCTAGTGACCATTTAGCGACTTCATTACGTAGTTGAATCGCCATAAATTCAGCTTTTTGAATATCGGCATCAGGTAATAAAATACAAAACTCTTGGCAACTTAAACGGGCGATTTTGGCTTTATCACCACAATGTTCATTGAGGCATTTCGCAAGCATCATGATGGTTTTGTCACCTGCATCTAAACCAAAGCGATCATTGATTTCTCGTAAATTATCAATATCAAGCAATAGCATCGAAATATCACGGCGATAACGCTGACAACGTGATGATTCAGTTAAATATAGTGGGACAAAACCTTCACGGTTAAGTAGACCTGTTAGGTAATCGTGCGTGGTGGTGCGTTTTACTTGTTTAATAGCATCGTAACGGTGACGAGAAAGTAAAAATGCCATCACGAAAATAATGGAATAAGCACAGATATTCTGCAACGCAGAGGAGATCTGTAAGTGTTTATTAGTGATTTCTGAAATGCTTAATACAATATAAATAAAGCCAAAAATCAGACTATACCAGCCTGCAGTTTTAATTCTAAGTGCAAAAAAGCACAGTAACGGAATAGTTAAACCAATAGTGTTACTGATATGACGTGCACCATCAAAGTAAAAACCACTGGCGCAAACAAGGGTGGTTGCAACTAAGAAGATCCAAAATAAAACTTTAGATGAAATGGCAGAGCGGTTAAGTATGGCTAAGGCATAACAAAGCAACATCCCAACAACACCCACAAAGGTAAAGTAGTATTCAGCGTTAGAAACAAAGTAAGTAAATGCAATAACCGCACAAATTGCACCAGAGAAAGGGAAGAGTAACGCTAATTGTTTCTTGAGTGTGTTTTCGCTTAGTTCGATATAAGCAAAATTTGTAGGTTGGAGTTGATGGCTTTTTATTAATGTCGTCATAAAGTTAGAAACGCCTTGCACAGAGTAAAAGAATGCAACATGTTGTGCATCGGCGAGGATAACAGTATTTCACTTTATGTCTAATTATTTTTGAAAATTAATGTAACTAGCTATAACAATGACAAATAAAAAGGGGCAATTGTAATTATTTGTTGGCAGGGTGATCAAATAAGTGTCTAAAAGGTCAAATATAAGAGGTAATTTCTTACCTCTTATATATTCGATGAGTTATTGCTGTAGAAAATTATTAATAAGTTTTGATGTTAATTCTGGTTGCTCATTGGTAACGCCATGAGCTGTGTTAGGTAATACAACAATAGGGGCTTGGGTGTATTTACTTAATTTAATGCCGTTTGATAGTGGAAATATTTTGTCTTTTTCACCCCAAATAAGCATTAATTCAGGTAATTGTTTTGGATCAAATTGCTGAATACGATCACGATCGGAAGGCAGGGTTTGAATTAACTGGGTACGCTGTGGTTTCCATTGTGAAAAATAGCCTTGGTAAATCTGATTGGCGAGGAAATCAGGGAGAGGCTTTTTACTCACAAAAACGTTGTCGTATAGGCGACGAATACCATCCCCATTTTCTGGCACAAAGAGATCTTCTGGCGCTTTAACACCAGCACGTTGCACTAAATCTGCTAAGTCACTATCGCTAAAAAGTGGGCCTGGGCTTGCGATAATAATGGCTTTATTAATACGCTCAGGTGTTGTCATCATATCGTAAGTGACAAAACCACCGTATGAGATACCAACGACGTTGATTTTGTCGATGTTCAAACTGTTGAGCAATTGCCAAATCGCTTGGGTTTGAGTGGTTAAGCGAGGCTTTGCGTCACTTTGTGACTCACCAAACCATAATAAATCAGGTGCAATAACACGGTAATCTTGGCTTAATTCAAGCATTTCTGCTTTCCATGTTGCAGCAGCAGTACCACCAAAGCCATGGAGTAACAACAAAGGTTCACCTTTACCGCCTTCCCAGTATGTCAGTTTGCCGCCTTCTTTTAATGCTAATGTGTGCTTTGTAAACCCATCTTCATGTAGGGCTGTATTGTCATGATCTGTTTTCCATTGAACAACTTCACAGCCAGTGAGCAGAGTGAAAAGGCTACAGACCATAAGGGCCTTGGATAATAAACGTTTCATAATGGCTCGACTAATAGAAAAACGTGAACTAAATAATACGGTGTTTTATAATTCTCAGGCAAGCTGATAACAATAAGATTTCATCGATAATTGTAACCATAGATAAATGGGGTTAAGTGACGCTGATGACATACTTCAGCATCATTGACTTGATTAATTGATGTATTCTCATGATAATTATCGGCAACTGATTGATTAACCTTTTGTTTGACGTTTGATTCAATGTTTTGAGCGTAAGTTTATAGGTAGTCAGCATTTTTAAGGATTAGGAGACACTATGCGTGTTTTAGTTACTGGTGGCATGGGCTATATCGGCAGCCATACTTGTGTACAAATGATTGAAGCGGGTATGACACCGATCATCGTCGATAATTTATATAACAGTAAAGAAACAGTATTAGGTCGAATTGAAAACCTAACAGGTGTTAAGCCTGCTTTCTATAAAGGTGATATTCGTGATCGTGCATTTTTAGACAGTGTATTTGCTGAAAATGAAATTGATGCGGTTATTCACTTTGCAGGCTTAAAAGCCGTTGGTGAATCAGTAGAAAAGCCACTTGAGTACTACGACAACAACGTTCACGGTACATTAGTGTTAGTAGAAGCGATGCGTGCCGCTGGCGTTAATGCATTGATCTTCAGTTCATCAGCTACAGTTTATGGCGATCCTGCTTCTGTGCCAATTACAGAAGATTTCCCAACCAGCGCAACGAATCCTTACGGTCGCAGTAAGCTAATGGTTGAAGAGTGTTTAGCTGATATTCAACATGCTCACCCAGAAATGAGCATTACGCTATTGCGTTACTTCAACCCAGTGGGCTCTCATAAATCAGGTACCATGGGTGAAGATCCACAAGGTATTCCAAATAACTTAATGCCATTTATTTCTCAAGTGGCAGTCGGTCGTCGTGAATTCCTATCAGTGTTTGGTAATGATTACCCAACGATTGATGGTACAGGTGTACGTGATTACATCCACGTTGTGGACTTAGCAGATGGTCACTTAGCTGCGCTGAACCATAAAGGCGCTGAAGCAGGTTTGCATATCTACAACCTAGGTACAGGTAATGGTAACAGTGTGCTGCAAATGGTTGATGCATTCTCGAAAGCATCAGGTGTTGAAGTGGCATACCGTATTGCACCACGTCGTCCTGGTGATATTGCTGAATGTTGGGCAGATCCTGCGAAAGCAAAAGCTGAACTACATTGGGAAGCGAAGCTAACCTTAGATGACATGACTCAAGATACTTGGCGTTGGCAGTCAACTAACCCAAATGGTTACCCTGACGCTGAATAAGTTTTGATGGTTACAAATAAACAAGGCGCTCAATGAGCGCCTTGTTTTTATCTAGCTAAATGCTTTAGCGTTCTTGTTGATACGGTTTGAAAATAAAGAACAAACTCAAGCTAAATAGTGCACCTAGTGTATCTGCTAGCATGTCTTTTTGTGCATCCCAAATATCACCCTGAGAGCCTAAGAACTCGATACCAGCTTCACCACCAGCACTTGCTGCATACCACCATTCAATGATTTCGTAAGCGGCGGCGGTTGCCATAATAGCAAATAAGCCAAATAAACCAGCAATGAGCGGTTTACAGTGATTTTTTCTTACAAGGTATTCAGCGATAGGAAAAGCATAAAAGCCGATAGAAAAGTGGGCGAGGCGATCAAAGTTATTACGGCTTGAGCCAATCAAATCGTTGAACCAATCAAATGGGACATTCGCAAACGTGTAATGTGCGCCAATATTATGCAGTACCAGCCAAATTGCCATTAAGCTATAAGCAAGGTTACTAAAGCGGAAATGGCGAAAAGTGAAGAGCAGTACACCAAAGATTAGTACGAGTGGAATCGCTTCAGCTATCCATACTTCTCTAAATGCTGGGTTTATTCCTAAAATAATAAAAAAGAGGCCATAAGAAATGGCTAACCATAAAGGAAATTTATTGTCTGACATCATATATCCCTATTGAATAAATCTCGGCTAGATTAGACTAAATGCTCATTAATTTCCAATTCACACGATTTTTCATTTTAGCTACGAAATGAAGCGGGTAAATTTTCTTTCTTAGTCAGAACTTGTGTTATAATCCGCGGCTAATGTTTTTCACGTTATTGTGATATTCATCATAGTTAACAGTAAACTCTATCCTGAGAGTTGTTTTTACCGGAGCATCATTTTGCATTTTAAAGATCTTGGATTAGACCCACGCCTACTTAAAAAAATTAATCACTTGGCGTTTGATCGAGCAACCGAAATTCAGCAAACAGCAATCCCTGTTGCTATCGCAGGCAAAGATATTTTGGCCTCTTCGAAAACGGGTTCCGGTAAAACATTGGCATTCTTGCTACCTGCAATGCAGCGTATGTACCGTAGCAAGCCATTTACACGTCGTGATCCTCGTGTAGTTATTCTTACGCCAACACGTGAACTAGCAAAACAAGTCTTTGCTCAGTTACGCACTTTAAATGCAGGTACACCCTACGATGGTACGCTAATTGTAGGTGGTGAAAACTTTAACGATCAGGTTAAAGCACTGCGTAACGATCCTATGTTTGTTGTAGCAACACCGGGTCGTTTAGCCGATCACCTAGAGCACCGTAGTACGCACCTTGATGGTTTAGAAATGCTGATCCTTGATGAAGCAGACCGTATGCTTGATTTAGGTTTCGCGCCACAGTTACGTCGTATTAATGAAGCGGCAAATCACCGTCGTCGTCAAACACTGATGTTCTCTGCAACACTTGATAACCAAGAAGTGATTGAGATTGCATCTGAAATGCTGGACAACCCGAAACGTATTTCTATTGGTCACTCAGCAGAAGAGCATAAAGACATCACGCAACGCTTTATTCTTTGTGATCACCTAGATCATAAACAAGCACTGCTTGATAAAGTGTTAGAAACAACCGATTACAACCAGGTCATTATCTTTACGGCAACACGTGCAGATACTGATCGTCTAACCAATGAGTTGAACGAGCGTAAACTAAAAGCGGTTGCGTTAAGTGGTAACTTAAATCAGAACCAACGTAATAGCATCATGAGCCAGTTCGAGCGTAACTGTCACAAGATCTTAGTAACAACGGACATCGCATCACGTGGTTTGGACATTGATAACGTATCACTAGTCATTAACTTCGATATGCCAAAACATGCCGAAGAATATGTTCACCGTGTAGGTCGTACTGGTCGTGCGGGTAACAAAGGTGATGCAGTATCACTTGTTGGTCCTAAAGACTGGAAGAGCTTTAAGAACGTTGAAGCTTTCCTTAACCAACGTATTGAGTTTTCAACTATCGAAGGTCTAGAAGGTAAGTTTAAAGGTCTTAAGCCTGCACCGAAGAAGAAATTCGTTAAGAAGAAACCAACAGGCGAGAAAGTGGTTGCACAGAAGAAGCAAACACCTAAAGCGAAACGTAAAGTGGATAAGCGTTTTTACGAGAACCAAGCAGTGGGTAATGACGTATTTATTCCTAAGAAAAAACGTAATGTTGATGTAAGCAACGATAGCGAATAATCAACATCGTATAGTATGGAAAGTCAGAGCAGCACTCTATTGTTGATGAATTAAGACCTTACTCTGCAGTTCTGTTGAATGATCCTTTCAGTGTGTAAAAACCGATAAACCCAGTTTATCGGTTTTTTTATGCACTTATTTTATGTCATCTACATAACAAGCTATAAAAGAGTTGAGAATCAGGATAGAAGTCAAACCAGAAACAGTTACAAATGTATCTATACACTCATACACGCGACTATCACGTTTATATCGTGCACGTTTCACATTGTTTCTTATTCAAATTCATTTTATGGAAAGCAGGATTATCCTGATAGTATTGAAATCAAGTATCTGCAATGATTACTGATATCAGCACTGTGAGGTGATGATTGTTTTATATACAGTGAAAGTAATGGTGTATTTTATATTAACCACTGTATTAACAAGATTTACGTCGTTATTGTTAGAAAGGATAAGTTTGGTGAATAATACGGGGATATGGATTATTTAAGAAAAAAGAGATGGCTAAAAAGCCATCTCTCTAAGTATCTAGCCTAAGACAAATTACTTAGTGTAAGAACCAGCAATGTTGTCGATACGCTTGTTAGCACGCATTGCTTCTTGGTAAGCTGCGTCAGACGCTGCACGAGAATCGTTTACTGCGCTAACGATTTGGTCTTGTTGACCTTGTAGTGCACTTACTTGCTCCGCTAGAGTGTCTACTTTGTTAGTTAGTTGTTGCATTTGATCTGCTTCAGTGCTTGAACAGCCCACTAGAGATGCAGATAGTAGAACACCAGCTAAGATAGATACAGTACGTTTCATTTTTTATAAATCTCCATATTGATTTTGCCACTACAAATGAGTGTGAAAGTTTGAGTTGGCAAATTCATTATGGCATAACTTCTTAAAATTGCTCATTAATTTTTTTGGTGAAGTTCAAAAAAAATAGTGTTTAATACGTTTTTTGGTTAAAAACCATACAAATCTTACATTAAATTTTCATACTGTATTACTGACTAACTATGCGCAACACCGCTTGCAATAAGGGATAGAGGCATATTTATGACTGTTACAGAATCAATAAGTCAGCGTTATGTAAAAAAATACGATTAGCAAAAAAAGAAACATAACAGACGAATAAATGAACGAAAATGCAAACGATTTTTGTGATCAGTTTCACGTTAATGTTAAACCTGTTACTTGCTGATTTTAGCTATTACTTATTGTGATTATAAAACTATATGCTCTCATTTTGTTTAGATGGTGAATTTGATACTTGTTTTAGAATATCTGGTATTGCTGAAATTAATGGTGCAGGGTTGTGAAGATGAGGAATTTTTTTAATGAGCTCACCGTTTGGCGCGATAAAGTAAAAATAGGAATTATGATCAATCGCATATTCAAGCGCTGAATCTTTTAGTTCTGTTCGTATTTTCAGTACACCATATTTTTCAGTTAATGCTTTTGTTTGTTTATTTGTCCCCGTCATACCAGAAATCATTGGATGGAAGTGTTTTGCATATTTAGCACTTGTGATAGCGTCATCTCGTTCAGGATCGAGGGTAATAAACACTGACCATATATGTGCTAGTTGCTCTGATGGGATTTGTTTTAAAGCTGCTGACATAACAGCGAGGGACGTTGGGCATACATCAGGGCACTGTGTATAACCAAAATAGACTAAACGAACTCTGTTATCTGCAGGGTCATATAGGTCAACGGCATCAGTTCCTGACTCTAATATATTGATTGGGTAATCAGGTTCGACAGAAAGGTTAGGATCACGACTATCAAGAATATAGCTGGTCGTTAGTCCAGCGATTAAGGCGAGTGACAGAATCATCCATTGGTATTTCATTTGTTTATCCTTAAACAAGCACAACAGTAAAACCCGATTATGCGTTTAGCTTAATGATAAGTGTAGGTGAGTTTTATACTTTTGTGAGGTAGGATTTTAAGATAGAAAAAAGGCAGCTCAATGGCCTGTCTCTTGATCACAAGTCATTGTGTTCAAGAGACTTAGCTAGTTCATATCCTTCAAGGATGGTTTGTAACCTAAACCATCCTTGCCATAATGTCTTTACAGAAGCGCGACCCGTCCGCTTGGTATCTTTCCAGCCACCTAACCGTGCAATACTTTTGTAAGCCCACGATATATTTGGTGCTTCTTTGGGCAGTTTTTTCTTCTCCAATTTTAACCACATAAGCTTCCACGCTTTACCTTTTTACACCCGTTCACAACAGCTACTAGATAACTCTTTAGATTCGTTCATAAATCTTAACTGGAGTAAACGAGTAGCAATAAATGCCAAAATAACACTGAGCCTTTCTAAGTTATCTTTACTTTGCATTCTCAGTTGTTCAACTTACGTGCCTTCACTTTTCCAAACCTTGTGAAAATCTTCTATCAGCCAACGACGCTCATAATAACTGACGATGTTAAGTGCTTCCTCTTTGTTCGTTACAGGCTCTGATGTCAGTAAATGCCATGCGAGCTTGTTGTCACTCTCACCTTGCTCTATACATCCAACATAGTAGAGAGAGATATTATCGAACTCTTTTTTATTGGCGGGAGACTTAAGTGTCACGGGAGCATATTTGATGTCTAGATGAGCCGTGCGGGACTTACGACCGCCTTTTTGCGGTATTTTTAGCTCTTTGCTTCCTGCTGATAACAACTTGGAAGCGTAGTCATAAAGACGATTATCATGCTCCTCGATACAGCGACTTTGCATTGAGCGAACGATAAATCGTTGTTGTTGCTCGTGCTTGTAAGTGAGGTACTCGAATAAATCGGCTTCTCTATCACACACAGAAATAACCTCTGACATTTTCTCACCTAGTCGCTCTGCAACATGGCGAGATGCTTGTTCCCATTTATAACTTTCTTTTTCTTTGTATGGTCGAGTTGCGTGCTGGTGTCTTTGACCACGTTTTTCAATATCTCGGGTCCAGCGTTGTTGTTCGATTAAACCAACTACAGTGTGAGTTTCGGGAGCAAAAAGCAACGTTGAATGAACGAACATTGCTCGGTGTCGATTACCTTGATTGGAATGCCCGAGTGTATCTTGTATGCTGTGATGTGAGTAACTTAGAGAAGTGGTATCTTCCAATGCAAGCAGTGTTTGTTGTTTAAAAGCTTCTTGTGCTGTGACATAGAATCCAGCTTCTGCAATATCTTCTGCTTTGATTTGGTCATTACGAATAAAGCGATAAGCCCCTTCCATATCGGCTGGGGATATGATGAGTTTTGAGATAGGGATACCAGGTTGTTCAGCCAGAGAGGTAGCTAGAGCAACGAGTCTTTGAGTGCGTCTTGGGTCATTAAGATCGGCTTGACCGAATTGTTTTTTAGCCCAAAGAGTTGGTTCTATATAGGTCATCATAATCATCCTTATCATTGCTTAGATGATCAGATCATGAAACATAAAATTAGTTCAAAAAAATCCCCAAGCATTGGCTTAGGGATTTGTGTATAAGAGACAGGCTCAATGGCTGCCTTTAGGTATTGTTTTATTCGTTGTTATTTTTGTTCTGCTGCAGCAAACTTCTCTAGTCCCCATACCACAGCAATACCTAAGATCATTGCAAGTACAGCGTAAGTAATGAGAGCAGGTTGTCCAGTCACTTGCTCGAAGCTAAATGGAGATAGGTTATGCTCAAGCAGTGGTACTTGTTCTCCATGTGAGTTTACACGCCAGCTAATGACTTCTTTCCAAGGCCAAATCTTACTTAATGTACCGATCATCAAACCTGTAAGGAAAGTTAAAGCGAGATCTCGGTAGTTACGAAGAAGCCAAGATAAGAAATGAGAGAAACTTAATAAGCCAATTAAACAGCCGATTGCAAAAGTTCCAAGTGTTACAACATCAAATGATTTTGCAGCTGCAAGGATAGGAGCATACATACCCAGAAGCAGTAAGATAAAGCTACCTGAGATACCCGGTAAGATCATGGCACAAATAGCAATAGCACCAGCAATTAATATGTTAATTGGTGTTGGTTCCATCGCAACAGGGTGCAATACAGTAATGCCGTAAGCGAATACAGCACCAAAAATAATGGCAATAAAGCGGCCGATAGTCCACTTATCCACTTGTTTAAACATATGGATAACAGAGATGATGATGAGACCAAAAAAGAATGACCACAATGGAATTGGATGTGTTTCTAGCATCCAAGTAATAACTTTAGCGAAAGTGAAGATGCTAGTTAAGATACAAGCAAATAAGCAAATTAAGAAGGTACCATTGATATGCTCATAGGCACCTTTAATACCATCTTTACGAATAATACCAATTAGAGAAGGATTAACACGACGAATACTCTCAAGCAGGGTGTCGTAGATGCCAGTGATAAAAGCAATGGTGCCACCAGAAACACCAGGTACGACATCGGCTGCACCCATAGCCATGCCTTTTAGAAAGGTGAAAAGTTTATTCATTAGATTATGTATCTCTATGATAGCCAATAAAATTTGGCACATTATACAAGTAAGAGCAGAGATACTACCACAAATCACTGAGTTGATAAGGTGGCTTATTTGTAAGCAAAATCATTATGTGAGCAGAGTGCGTTATAAGGCTGCAAATTTGGTGGTTTTCGCTTTCTTAGCAAATTCAGCAAAACGCTCACATGGCTCTTGGTGGAAAGTAAAACTTGTTTGCTTACTGCCAATAATATCAAGCAGTAATAGTTCTGCTTGGTACTTTGCTTCTAATAATTGATCATTATTAAAATAACTCAATACTGGCGAGATAAGTGTTTTGTCAATTTGTTGTAAAGAGTAATAGCACTGGTTAATCGCAATCGTATCGTTGAACAACTCTAATGCTTGATACGGTGTTTTAATGCTTTCTTGCGATTGTAAAAGACGAAGTAACTTATCCCAGCGCTCAGCAGCTAAAATCCCCATCGCAACATACTCTGAGCGTTGGTAGCTTTTTAACAGCATGCGTTCATAGTCATCACGAATACCATTGTTATTAAGATCAACGCCAAAAAGAGAAGCTTGGTTATTTCCGGTGAACT
This sequence comes from Photobacterium leiognathi, assembly GCF_030685535.1. Lineage (NCBI taxonomy): Bacteria > Pseudomonadati > Pseudomonadota > Gammaproteobacteria > Vibrionales > Vibrionaceae > Photobacterium > Photobacterium leiognathi. Next base: position 758,801 of record NZ_CP131599.1, read on the forward strand.
GATAGGGACGTGGCACTTGACCGCTGCTGACGTTCTTAGCGGCTAAAATTTCTAATGACTTAAATTGGTTTAAAGGTAAATCAACATTATGTTGGGTGATTTTTTCTGGTGATAATTTAATTATTCGCGGTGAATCGCTTTCTGCATTAACGTTAAATGAAGCAAGGTAAGAAATACATATAAAAGTTAACTTTGTTATATTTCCCATAAATACTCTTCTTCACAACAATCCATAATGTGACATATAAGTAATAATCATCACTTTATTAGAAAGAAACTTCAATTTTCTTAGAGTAGAAATGAGATCCTTAGATAAGTATTTTTTTACTGATGTAATAACAAGATGAAAGAAGTTTGCGAGTGGTCTCAAATCAAAAGAAAGCGTTAGAAAACATGAAAATATGTGTAGTTAATGACCTTACATATGTTCAGCTTATATTTAGATTAAAAAACTATACTAAAGATAGAGAATGGGATATTCACCATTGTTCTACTCCTGCAACGGATTGTTTATATTACATTGTAATATCTAGGAATTATATGTCAGAGCATGTATTTGAAGTATTACTCATAGTGACCGCGATAATAATCGCACTTGGCTTATTTTTAATAATGGTTGCTCACTAAATTTCCAATTCCACACCATCAAATGTCAATAAAACAAAGTGACTTGTCTTATTGGCTTTTGAATGGATTTTAATTAACTTTCGATCGCTAGTTTTTCTAATAATCTGTTATGAACAACTTCTACGATAAGATCTGGTTGGAATTTAGAAATAAACTTATTACAGCCTACTTTTTCAGTCATTGCTTCATTAAAGTTACCACTTAATGATGTATTTAGCGTTATGTATAAATTAGACATTCTTGGATCATGTCGAACTTTATGCGTAAGGCGATAACCATCCATTTCAGGCATTTCTGCATCAGTAAACATCATTAGGATCTCATCCGTTACGGTTTTACCCACATGGCACCATCTATCGAGTAGATCATAAGCTTGCTGACCATTATTTGCTTCAATGACCTCAATACCTAATTGCATTAGTGTTGATTTGATCAAGTTACGTGCAGTAGGAGAGTCATCAACAATTAAAATCTTGTGACCTTGTAACTTTTGGCTAACTTCATTGTTTAATAATGCGTCGGAAATCTTAATGTTGTAGTCGATAATATTGGCAAGTACTTTTTCTACATCAATGATACCCACTAATTGATCCACGTCTTCTCGTTTAATTTGGCAGATAGCAGTGAGAAAGTTGTTTTTACCCACTTGATCTGGCGGTGGCTGAATATCTTTCCATGTCATATTGACGATATTCATCACCTGACCAACTAAAAAAGCCTGAACAGTACCGTTGTATTCGGTGACGATTAGGTTACTAAGCTCATCTATGCCAGTTGATCTCATCCCAATCGATGCACGTAAATCAATAACAGGAATAGATGTTCCGCGAATAGATGCAACGCCTTTTACATGTGAATGAGAGCCCGGGAGACAATTTAAAGTAGGAACCTTAACGACTTCTCGAACTTTAAAAACGTTGATGGCAAATAATTGATGGCTGTTGAGTTTAAAAATCAGCAGCTCCAATCTATTTTCACCAACGAGTTGGGTTCTTTGGTTAACACTATCTAGGATTGTTGCCATGTATAACCGTCCTTAGTTAATAATTGTGGCGCTACTGAATAGGTTAATAGTATCGACATATTTATTATTTAATTAAATGAAATGTCATTAACACTCTGATTTTTAGCTGAAAAAGTGAGCTAGATCTTAACTTGATGATGCAGCATCAAGTAGTTGACAAGATTAATCGGGTAAAGAAAGGCGGGTCGAGTTGTTCAAACACGAAAATCATTTAAAGCTGCATGGCAGTTAAAATATTTAAGCCAGAACGCGCATAAAATAGTCTCATCACTGTATATGGAAAACAAAATCTGTAATGAGTATTTTATAATTAAAAATTTGAAAGAAAAAACTGCTTTTGATACTGAATGTTTGGATTTAACGGATATGTTTACCTGTTTGAGCTGATAATTATTATCTGATCGTCTAAAAATATACCTTTTATCGATATTGTTAACAATAATAATCATTTAACCATTAATTTACATTGTTTTTGGTGGTTATTTAAAATCAACAGCTTGGGTTTTTATCTTTGTTATAGCAGAGATTTACATTCATTTTTGCAAAAGTGAAATCTTTCAATGCATATATACATATTGCCATTAAAGTGAGAAAATATTCCTAACAGCAATATTGAACTGTTTTAGCTGTAAACTAGAGAGGCATATATGAAATTAGCGTTAATTTTTTTACTATCATCGATTGGTGGCGTGCTTTCTGGTGAACATCTGCATTCTTTTATCGCAGGGTTTGGAATTGCAGCCGTTTCAGTTGGCACAGCATACTGGTTAGCATTTCGTTCAACGCGTTACCCTCAATTAGCGGTATTGCTTTTACTATTAGGTATGGTGGCAAAACTGGCTGTGACAGTTGTTGGTGTAATGTGGGGCTTAAAAGCGGACGTTATTAACTCACCATTTGTATTCTCGCTGTCTTATTTATTCTTCTTAATTGTTGTCTCTTATGGTTATTTCAAATTAAGAGAGTTTCAAATGGCAATGGTTGAGAAGCGTGCTGTTGTTTTAGAAAGTCAGACGGTAGAGCCTAAGCAAGGCAAAGATTCAAAACCAGCAATGACATCACAAGCAGCGTAAACAAAAAAGCGCTGCAAGATGACAAAGAAGTCACTTATTAAATTTGAACAATAAAAAAGAGGGCAAATAATAGCCCTCTTTTTTGATCTTATTGAATAACGACGTTTATATTAGAAAACGTGTTTACCCATTTGGAACACGTGCTTAACTTGGTTGTCATCAGAAAGCAGTGTGATGTTAGCTTTGTAACCTGCTTTTAGCATACCGTATTCGTTATCAATCTTCACAGCTTGAGCAGGATATAGCGTAGCCATACGTAGTGCTTCTTCACGAGAAAGACCAACATGGTCGATTAGGTTGTTTAGACCTTGGATCATAGTGACAGCTGCACCTGCAATTGTACCGTCAGCGTAATGACACTTACCATCAGTCACAAATGCTTTTAGACCTGCCATATCGAACTCAGTCATATCAGTACCAGCTGGTGCTACTGCATCTGTTACCATGAATAGTTTCTCACCCATGATTTCATGTGCGATACGAACAGAAGGGAATGATGCGTGGATACCGTCAACGATAATACCTGCATGTGGTTTTTTATCGAAGATGTAACCTACAACGCCTGGTTCGCGTGAACCTAGTGGAGTCATTGCGTTGTATAAGTGAGTTGCCATTTCTAGGCCGTTTTTCTCGCTCACTTGATCGTAAGTTGCATTAGTGTACGGCAAGTGATACTGTAATGCCAGCTTCACGAACGATATCGATAACAGATTGTGGTGTGTTTTCTGGTGCAACTGTTAGTACACAGATCTTGTCAGCATTGTCTGCTAGGTAGTGAGCAGTTTTCTCGTCTAGTTGACGGATAAACTCTTCACGGTGAGCACCTTTTTTCTCAACGCTGATGAATGGACCTTCAAGGTGAAGGCCTAGTACACCAAGTTGCTCAGGTTTTTCTGTGCCTTCAACCATCTCGATAACTTCAACAAGAGATTCACCATCACTTGTAATGAAAGTTGGTAGGAACTGAGTCGTACCACTCTTAAGGTTGGTTTCGTTCATGATTTTCAGTGTTTCAGTGCTAATTGCAGTGTTTAGAAGCACACCGCCACAGCCGTTTAACTGAAGATCAATAAAACCTGCAGAAGCTAGCATGCCTTTAGCATCAACAACCGTTTCAGGTAGTTCTGCCTGGTTTACTTCTGACATAGGAACGATACGTTGAATTACGTCATCTTGAACGAAGATAGCTTGATCGTTTAGCGTGTTCTGTCCATCAAATACATTGACATTAATAATTGCGATCATTGATTTCTCTCTTGTAATTTCCGAACTGAAGCTAGTATCGCTCAGTTAATCCTTTCTCTATTTACAATGTCTCGCCAATTTCGCGTTAATGCGCAACGAAACATTGACAGAATTCGTTAAAATGTATCTTATTTTTCTATGTGAAATAAGATAACTGTTTAGTCCCTGATACGTCAAATCATTTCATTAAAAAAACAGCATAATTCGACATTATTGGTCTTTAGTTATTCAGAAAAAGCATCGTTGAATATGATTTTTTTATTTAGATAATAAGTCGATTAGTATCATTAAGTGTTCGATTGTATAGTAATCGATATATAATTCATCACTTTATTTCAAGATGTAAGCAGATGCAGTATCTTATAGGGGAAGGAGAACAATATGACCACCCCTAAAACCATTTTCGGCAGTGTAGCGTTAGTGATAGCGCTTGGCTCATTAGAAAAAAGTATTGTAACAACACCCTTGCCTATGATTGGGCAAGAATTACAGGCAGGTGAATTGCTCACATGGGTTGTTGCTGCTTATTTATTAGCTTCGACAGCAGTTTTACCCTTATATGGAAAGTTAAGTGATCTATTTGGTCGAGTGCGTATGCTTAATATAAGCATCGTACTTTTTGTGATGGGGGCTATTGCATGTGGTCTATCGCAAGACATTAATATGTTGATTGCTGCGCGAGTTCTTCAAGGCATTGGCGGAGGTGGTTTGATTGCGCTTGCGTTTACGGTGATAGCAGACACGATTCCAGCAAAAGAAGTTGGTAAATATCAAGGTTATATATCCGTGGTTTATGCGGTATCGAGTATTGCAGGGCCATTACTTGGTGGCTTTTTTACTGAGCAATTGAGCTGGCGCTGGGTGTTTTGGATAAATATTCCATTAGGGTTGTTAGCCGTTTTCTTGATTAATAAGAACTTGAGCCTTTTAAATATTAGGCGAAAAAGTCGGTTTGATTGGCTTGGTGCATTATTACTGATGGTTGTCACTACGTTACTATTACTTGCGATTTCACCTGAAGCACATTTATCTAAAACAGTATTAGTAGGGTTACTGCTTGGTTTTTCTTTATTATTACTCGTTGTAGAAGCTCGTGTATCTGATCCTATCCTTCCTTATAAACTTGTTCACTTATCAGGTTATGCAATCAGCGTATTTTTGATCATGTGCTCACAACTCTTGATGTTTGCTGTGCTGGTTTATTTACCTCTGCAGATGCAATGGCAACAGGGTATGACGGCATCTCAAAGTGGTCTAATTATGGTTTTCTTTATGTTTAGTATCACTACTGGGGCATATTGTTCAGGCAAATATATTGCAAAGTCAGGGATATATAAGCGCAGTGCAGTTATTGGTTATGCTTTAGCGACGTGTTCATTAGTGCAATTGTATATGGGCTGGAGCGTTCATTTATCTTTGGTATTTGCAGGGCTTGGGTTAGGTTTTACATTGCCGGCATTGAGTGTCGTGGTTCAACATATTTTACCGCCAAAAGACAGGGGCATCGGGATGTCGATGTTTAGTTTTGGGCGAGAATTAGGCGGTGCTGTAGGTGTTGCTATCTGTTCAACTGTTTTTCATAGCCAAGTACCAACAGCTGATATTTCACAAAAGATCGATGTACTGGTTTTACAGCAAGGGTTTAATTTAACTTACCTTACAATGGCTGGGATTGCTGGGTTGGCGTTAATACTGACCATATTTGTACTAAAGAGTAAATCGTTAGATTGAGTGCAACTTATTAGCTTATAGGCAAGGGATAGTGATCAGCTATCCCTTTTCTTTGCACTTAATCTGGCTTTTCTGCAAAATAGCGCCCTTATCAATACTTGTGCTATCAAATATTACGGTAATTGGCAGCACACTCATGCAGTACAGGAGTCATTAATGCAGTGGGCTGACTGGCCGTTTATCTTTTCTCAGGTATTAACGCAATTTTCAATTGGCGCATTCATCATCTTAGGCGGCATTATGCTGTCAGGGAAATTATGTTTTGGGCAAAGTGACAGGGTACTAAAAACACTACCTATTATCTGGGTGTTACTCATCATAGCAATGCTATTACGAGAGGGCACACTGATGTTCTCTGGGGTGAATAGCGTATCAAGTTTTGGATTAGAAACCTTTTTTGCTTTGAGTTTTATCATTCTGACCATCACTTATTGGTTTTGTGAGAAGCACCTTATTGGTAGTGACAAGTGGAGAAAGTTATTTCTTATTCTGATTGTTACTTGGGGCGGGTTATATTTTATTGATGGTGTGTTAATACATGCGGTTCAAATTCAGCTTGTTGTACAGTTTATTGTAGCCGTACTTCTAGGCGGCTCGCTTTTGGCACATAGCATGCTGGTTAAAGCTGAGCATAAATTAACAGCGTTAAATCATGTATTTCCGTTATGTGGTGTCGTTTTGGCGATGATTGCTGTTGCTGCGAATATTAATGGCATTGGCAATTTAGTGTTACTGGCTGAGCAGGGTGCGATAACTAGTTTTGTGTTACGTGCAGTTAGCATTGGCACGTTATTAATAGCAGTAGGTTTATGGCTTATGCCGTTAATAACAAAAAGCAAACCTGTAGCAGCAATGATGTTTTTAAGCTGTGCGGTGATGGGTATTTCGAGTATCACTGCTGGGTTATCTATGTAGTTACTACTTTGATGCATTCATTGCATAATGAAAGGCCTCATATATATCTTCATATTGAAAATGTATATGAGGCCTTTTTATCATCGTATGCCAAATCAATAGTGATATGGGCACTTACTTTAAGTATATTTGAACACATCACTATTTAATTAAATTTAGCAGTGCTTTGAAACGAGCGCCACTGGCGACACGTTGTAATTCAAAAAGCAGCATTTCAGTTGAGCTTATTTGCGCTCCAGCACGTTGCATCTTATTTATTGCAACGATCTTGTTTTCCTCTGTTCTTGAGCTAACCGCATCACTGATTACTGTTACTTGGTAACCTTCTGCAATAAGATCGATAACGGTTTGATATACACAAATATGTGCTTCAATACCTATAATTATAATGGACTTACGTTGTTTTAACTGAAGCTGTTCAAGGAAGCTGATATTTTGAAAGGCACTAAACGTATCTTTAGCGATAGGACTATAGCCTTGCTGCTGTAGAGGAGTGGCGATTTGTGGAATGGTTGCACCTAATTTATCGGGTAATTGTTCTAGCCACAGTGTTGGAATATCGAAAAGTTCAGCGCCTTTTACCATGATTTCAGCATGGTGAAAGAAGTCATCCTTCTTGTGCATTAAGTGCGCGAGGTTGCCTTGGACGTCAATCACAACCAATACAGAATTATGGATATCAAGCATTGCGCGATTCCTTTTGTCTGTTAAAAATTTAATGGTTTGTAACCATATAGCTCTTTACAGTGTTGTAGAGAAACGGAACAATGCAAAGATACAAACGTAAAATAAATGTAAACAAAGGAAGTGGCGTCAACCATGGCTGAAAAGAAATCGAATCCGTTAAGTGAAATTGTTTTTAACGTTATTGTGCCTTCTGTGATCTTAATGAAATTCAGTGGTGAAGCTCAACTCGGTGCAGTAGGGGGCTTATTAGTTGCGTTAGCATTCCCTGTGGCATTTGGCGGGTATGAGCTTGTTCGCTATAAGAAGTACAATTTTATTGCTTTGCTTGGTATTGTCAGTGTGCTTTTAACAGGTGGTATTGGTTTGTTAGAGCTAGATACTAAATGGTTAGCCATTAAAGAAGCGCTGATCCCTGGTTTGATCGGTATTGTGGTATTTGGTTCAACATTTACTAAGTTCCCAGTCGTGCGCAAGTTAGTATTGAATGACAGCGTATTAAATCTAGGCTTAATCAACGAGCGTTTGAAAGAGAACAACAATCAGCATTTGTTTGATCGTTGCTTAACACAGTCAAACTACATGTTTGCGAGTACTTTTCTTTTCTCGTCAATCATGAATTACATTCTAGCGACAGTGATTGTAACCAGTAAGTCCGGTACAGAAGCTTTCAATGAAGAGTTAGGTCGCCTTACGCTACTTAGCTACCCAATGATTGCAATTCCATCAATGGTCATGATGATGGGGATTTTCTATTTTGTATGGCGTCAGATCCGTCGTATGACTCAGCTAGAAACAGCGCAAATTTTTAAAGCGCAATAAACAGCAGAAATAGATAGTGAAAGCAGTGGGTAACACCACTGCTTTTTTGTTGTGCGCCGAGCATGGTGCCAACCTAAGAGGTGAAAGTCCTTTACGCGCCTTGTCGAGCGGGAAGCGTTAGCCTATGCAAGGGTGTCCATCGTGAGGTGGAATCTGAAGGAAGCAAATGGCAAAACATTGCTTTGACGAACAGAAACCTGATAGTAGGCATAATCAACTTGGGTAACCTAGCAATAGATAGAACAGCCCAAAGCCTCGAACAGAAGTGTGATTATGTAAATCAGGCAGAGCTATGGGAAAGGGTGACATCTTACCTCGGGAGGTCTTATCGATTGTCTCCGTGACTAGGCTAGCAGTGATGCTAGACGAAGATTGATAAGAAATCAGCAGAGGGCATAGTACCTACGCAGTAGGGAAGGCCTGAACCAAGGTTTTAGATAAAACGGTAACAAATTCTCAGTGTGTGCGGAGTTTCAGTAAAGAGTAGAGTCCCTATAGCTACGTTATGAATATGCGGTGAAGTCGGAAATGGAACTGCAACTAACGAAGAGAGACAAGACACAGTGGCGTTGAAGTTAGATAGTTCATCTAGGCCAACAAATGTTGGTATACCTTGGAACCGCCGTATGCGACCCACGCTTGTACGGTGGTGTAAGAGGACGGAGGCCGCGAGGCCTCCTCCTACTCGATTGTGCTAAAGGAGGGTATTGAGATAAGTGTCTTAGAGATAAGATAAATATAATGTCTAAAACACAAGATGAACTTTTGAGTAATAATTTATACATGTAGATTTGATAATAGGCACGTTATGAAGCCAACCTCAATAATCATTGCATCATTATTTATTGTTGCTTGCTCAATTATCGATATTGCAAACTCTACAAATGAAGAAGGCGTGCAGTATGTGGATAAGAAGTGCAGTAATCTTCAATCAGATAGCCAATCATATTTCTTTTATTCATTTCTGGATAAACAATACCAAAAAGTGAACAAGCTCAGAGGTTTTATTAGTGAGCAAAATTACAAAGATTTAAATGTTGCATTGGCACAATTTAATGAACATTGGGAAATATTAAATCTACAAACCTATCAAGCATGTAAAAAATTAGCACGGTGTGAGTATCTAAAAAGACAGTACATTTCATCCTATAACAAGCAGCAACGAAATCGCTCTAAACTTGATATCAATAAGCAAAGAATGTGCGATAAAAGCAGTTTTGAGTTTGATTTAAGCAGAGTGAAAAGAGTGTCTTTTTACAGCGATGTTGAACGCCTCGAGTTAGTGAAAGAACACCATTAGTTTGTCCTTTCGTTAAATATCTATATCTTGTTTTTATAATTAAAAGAAAATCGTCGCTAACTCACTTAAAATTAATGCTTTAATGCCACTTTTCTGATGTAACTTACTTTATATTGTCTGTAATTATTGGCATTTAAAGGAATGCAATTAGCATTATTTAATACTGAATACATATCAAAATTTTCTCAAAAAACAGTTTTAGTGATATGGTATTAGTATCTATATTATTAAATATAGGTGTGTTCTTAGACGTAAATTTTCAATTGTGACGGATAGTTACACAGTATTTTAAGTAAAAACTAGGAGGATATTATGGCTACATGCCGTAAAATTAGTAAAGAGAGAATGGCTCTGAAGATATCGTTAGCGGGTACGATTTTTGTTGCTTCGCTGGGTATTGGCTATGGCTTATATGTAGGCTCTAATGCCATTTTACTTGATGGTATGTTTTCTTTCTTAAGTATGGGGATGACCGGGCTAAGTCTTTACACCGCATATTTAGTATCTAAGCCCGATGATGAACAATTTCAATTTGGATATGCCCATTTTGAACCTCTCATAAACGTAGTAAACGGCTTATTGATTTTAATCACCTGTTTATTTGCATTTATAACTGGCGTACAAACAATCATGCATGGTGGTCATGACATAGTATTGGGCGACGCAATTATCTATGCGGTACTTTCTACAGTAAGCTGTTTTTCGATTTACTTCTTTGAAACACATATTGCGAGAAGTGTCGATTCTGAATTAGTACGTGTTGACTCCCAAGAGTGGCTAGTTGATGCCATCTTGAGCGCTGCAATACTCGTAGGTTTCATTTTAGTTGTGATATTTGATGCGCTGGGTTATTCAAAATGGAATGCCTATGTCGATCCAATTCTTGTAACAACACTGTCTATCGCAGCATCAATATTGCCGATCAAAGTGTTAAGACGAAACTTAAAAGAAGTATTACTTGTTGCACCGCAAGACAGTGCGCAAGAGCACGTTGATCAAGTGATTGCTGAACTGTCAGAAAAGTACGATTTTGATGACTACACTCATCACTTTGCCAAAATTGGTCGTCAATATGATCTCGAAATAAACATCTTAGTCAAAGATGAAAACAAATGGACGACAAAGCAGCAAGATCGTATTCGCCAAATCATCTGGGACAGACTTGAAGATGATCTCGGTGAAACATGGCTTTCTGTTAGCTTTACGGCTCAGGAGCGCTGGTTATAGCATAGAATAAAAATTCTGCTGTGATTATGTTAGGATAATTATCTATTTAATAGCGATTATCCTAACAATCCTTTATCAATTGTTACATTTCTAAAATTTCTTCTTGAATTTTACAAAACATTAACCCTCATAATGCAATCACTACAGCATTCTTGTATGATTTCTTCGTTCTAAAAATTATCTTTGCATTTTAGAGTTAATTTTTAGCCATTGCTAAAATCATAAATTTTATCATAGGTGAATCATGGAAACCGCTTTAGTATTAGCGTTCATTGTGGGTGCGTTTTTTATCATTTTAAAAGAGAAAAAATGTACAAAGAATATTGATTATAGCAAGGAAAGCTTATAATCATTGTTCGACTTATACTCTATATTGATGAATTAAAAGAGCGCATTTGGCGCTTTTTTATTATTTTGATTTTAGTCACAAATATTATATGTGTGATTTAGTTCTAACTTTATTTCTATTCTTTTCAATCTACTTATTATAATTATTACCTACATCATCAATTACTATTTAAAGGTGATTAAATACAAATGCATTATTTGTATTTGGTATCTAAATATAATCGAAAACCAATATCACTTTGTTTTATAAAATATTCTGGGTTTTTATAAGTGAAAATCATACTTTAAAAGCTGTGATCCATGACATTATTTTATTTCTTATGATACTTGTTTAACTAAAGATTAGATCTTAACGTTAATAAAGGTAATAAATTATTACATTTACCTGTAAGGAAGCAGGTGAGCGTAATTTTAATAATGGTTCTTAGGATGTTTAAACGCGACAAATTCACAAAGAATATTAATGATATTTTACTAATGCGATTTTCAGGGCAGATAGGCATTGGTTTAATGTTCTTTATCATACTCGTTGGTTTTGGTTGTACAACCATGGCACCATATTTCGCTGTTAAACAGATCTCCAGTAAAATTCAAGTCGATACGGATGAATTAGTACAAACATATATCAAGAATATTGGTGATTATCAGGTTTTTATTAATAATTTAAGTCGCAATTTTGATTTCACTTGCAGCGAGAAAGAGCAAACTCAACTTAGCCGTATTGCTTACAGTAACTATCTGATCCGTAAAATATCTTTAACGCCCTATGGTCAAAATACTTGTTCTAGCTACTCTGAACAAACACATACCCATGATATTAATTCAACGAAGATAAGCAATTATGGCGAAAATATGTCGTTATGGCTTTCTTCAAAAATTGATAGCCTTCAGCGTATATTTGAAGTGCATTGGAAAGGCGATAAAGGTGAATTAATTGTTTCTTTAGAGCCGATAGTTGAAGAGATTTTAAGAAATAAATACTGTGATGATTGCGTCCTAACGTCCGTATCGATGAATGAAGAAGTAGAAAATTTCTCTTGGCAAGGAGATATTAAACTTTATTCTAAAGAACCGATTTACTATGTTTCATTACCTAATGGTTTGCGGCTTTCTAGTTATATCAAACCTGAAATTATTGATAAAACAGCTCAAGAATTACGAATGCCCTTATTCTTAATAGGGTGTTCAATCGCGGCATTTCTTATCTTATTACGTCGCTCTTTAATTCGTCGTCGATTATCTTTACATGCATTAGTACAGCGAGGGATCACTAAACGTGAATTTATCCCGTATTATCAACCGATCGTTAATGTTAAAACGAATGAGCTTTATGGTTGTGAGGTTTTAGCGCGGTGGAAGAAAAAAGGGGCTGGGCTTATTTCTCCAATGGAATTTATTCCTTATGTTGAAAAAAGTGGGCAAATTATTCCAATTACTAATCTGCTAATAGAGAAGACCATAAAAGATCTAAGTATCATTAATTGGCAATTAACCAATCGTGTTATCAGTATTAATTTAGTTCCTCAGCAACTCGAAAATCTAGAATTAATGAACAGCTCTTTACAGCTATTTAGTAAGTCAAAAATATCAGTAAAGCAGGTTGCGTTTGAAATTACTGAGCGTAAGCAGTTTGAAAACTTAGCCATTGCCTCTGAAGTGATTGCATACCTTAAATCGCAAGGCATCGACATTAAACTCGATGATGCAGGAACTGGCTATGGTGGTTTTAGTTACATTCAAGAGCTTAATTTGCGCAGTTTAAAAATCGATAAGATGTTTGTAGAAAATATTGGAACAACGGATATCAAACTGTCACTACTCGATTCGATAATCGCTTTCGGTAAGCAAGCTGGAATGGAGATGATTGCTGAAGGGGTAGAAACAAAAGAGCAATCATTATATCTGTTAGAGCGTGATGTTTATCTGCAGCAAGGCTATTACTTTGGAATGCCGATGGATGCTGAAGAGTTTTCTTTGTATAACCAAGAAATTCAAAAACGACACAGTATCATTCTTGGATAGCTTTGGTGATTGAAATAAAAATGATGACTCGATAAAAAAGCCGACATTATGTCGGCTTTATTGCATCAGTACTTAATTAGTTGATTATGCGTTTTTCTCTTTCCACTCTTGGGCTAAACGAGAAATCGTAGCTTGTGTCTCTTGCCACATACGCGTGTTGATCAGATCGCTGTACTCACCAGTCGGTTTTTTCAGTAGAGTTTCTAAAATAGGAACCTGTATTTGAGGTAGGCCATCAAGAGCTTGCACAGCACCTTCACGGTTATTACATAACATTACCATGTCACAATCGGCTTCCTGAGCTGCCACAGCACGTTCGCTGTAACTGCCTAATACGTCAGCACCTTTCATATTAAGATCATCAGAGAAGATCACACCTTGGTAACCAAGCTCTTCACGCAACACCTGTTTTAACCAGTATTCAGAGCCACTTGCAGGTTTTTCATCATAAGCATCAAATACAACGTGTGCTGGCATCATGCCTTGTAGCAGATTGTTCTCGATAAGATGCTTAAACACTGTCATATCATGTTGTTTGATATTGTCACGAGAATCATAAGGTGTTTCTAAGTGAGAATCTGCAATCACACCACCGTGACCAGGGAAGTGCTTACCCGTTGCAGCCATGCCTGCTTGTGCCATACCTTGGATAAACTGACTGGCATGGCGGATGATTTCTTGTGGATTATCAGAAAAAGCACGATCGCCAATGGCTTTACAATCGTAACCAAGATCCAACACTGGGGCGAAACTGATATCAATATCCATAGCTAATAATTCAGCCGCCATTAACCAACCGCCTTGTTTTGCTAATGCTTCGCCATTTTCAGATGCTGCAAAGGCACGTGCAGGTGGGAGTTGAGTAAAGCCATCACGGAAACGTTGAACACGACCGCCTTCTTGGTCAACACCGATCAAAAGAGGGCGTTTAGCGGCTTTACGAATGTCTTTTACTAACGCACGAAGTTGCTCTCGGTTGTCATAATTACGTGCGAAAAAGATGATCCCACCAACGGTAGGATGTTGAATAATTTCGCGTTCTTCTGCATCAAGTTCGTAACTTGATACATCAAGCATTAAAGGTCCCATGACTGTGCTCCGAGTAACATTAGGTTAGGCGATTAAATTACCATAGTAAATTTTATCCGCAATTCATAATCTACTTTTACTTATTGATATTACGGTAATTGTTTAGTGACTGACCGTTATTAACCAATCACTGACATTTTAACCACCAACGCCAAAATCATAGAGTGACGCATAACTTACAATCAATGAAACAGGATGTAATAACTTTCATTGTATGTGATCTTGGTTGATTAATTTCTCTTAATCTTACGTTACACTTAGCAACATACTGAGTGTTGTTAAGAGTGAAATTATGTCTGTACTTGTTACGATTGCTATAACTACTGGGATCTTATCTGGGATTTGGGGATGGGTTGCAGTATCGCTCGGCTTGTTGAGTTGGGGAGGATTTCTAGGCTGTACGACATATTTTGCACTTCAACGTGATGGTATTAAAGGTGTTGGTGTAAGTATCGCAACGAACCTTAGCGGTGTGTTTTGGGCTATGGTGATCATTAAACTATCATCAATGGTTAGCCTTGATATTATCGGTTACGTTGTCACTGCTATTGTTGCATTTATGATGTGCGTACAAGCGAAAAAATCGTGGCTATCTTTTATTCCCGGTACATTCATTGGTTCATGTGCGACGTTTGCTGCCAATGGAAACTGGCAATTAGTGATACCGTCTTTAGTTGTTGGTGTAATTTTTGGCTATCTAATGAAAAGCTCTGGTTTATGGCTTCATGCAAAACTGGCTGAAAAAAAAACAGCCGACACTGATTGTGACACTCAACTTATTAAAGATTAAGACCATCTGAATTTGAAAAAGCCGCTGCTGTGAATCGATCACACCAGCGGCTTTTTTGTTTATGTGATAGTAGTCTAGCCGTGGCTAGGAACAAAGATACCGTTTATATCAGCGCAGAGTTTCTTTAATGCAGGACGATGCTGATCTTTAGGCGCTAATACACAAACACGTAATCCTTCTGCTAGTAGTGCTTCTACTCGCTCAACAAGCTCGGTGTATTGATAGCTTTCTCGGTCTGCATCGCGGCGGCATAGATCAACGAAAATGTCATTTTTATCTTGAGGATAAAGAACAAATTCAGACTGTTGCATTAAACGTAATGCTTTGATTGTTAGTAATTCAGGATCATTACCTGTTTCAATTAAATACAAGTTAGCACCTGTATCTTCATGCTTTTCTAATAACTCAGTAAAGATTTGTTCTAGTTGTTCAGTTGTTGTTGCCTCTTCAACGGCAGGAGAGCGGAAGAAATGCTCCCAAAACTTACGACGCTCATCAACGGTTTTATAGTATTGCTTAATACGACCACGTTGCTGACCTGAAAAACTCGCCAATAAGCTGAGATTTTGTGGCAGTTGTGTTTCAAGTTGTTCACGAATATAGCGAACAAGAACTGGAGATGCGCCGCCACTTGAAATTGCTACCTGAATTGGTGAGCGATCAATCATCGATGGGGTAATGAAATCACAAAAATCAGGATCATCAACGACGTTCGTCCAAATTTGTAATGCATTAGCGTCATGGTAAACCTGATGGTTAAGGGCTTTAACATCTGTTGTAGCCCAAACCTGATCAAAACCTGTAATTTGCGATTTATCGTATTCCGCTTGGATGTAAGTAAACTGCCCTTCATTTAATAATGTAGCAAGGTGAGGGTGTAACTCAGGTGATATAAGGGTGATATTGGCGCTCGCTTTTAAAAGTAAATCAACCTTACGGCAAGCGACTTCGCCACCACCGACAACAAGCACTTTTTTTTGTGTTAATTTTAAAAATACTGGGAAAAAATCCATTTTATTAAATCCGATAGACGAGCATAGATTACTGTAAGCATTAAGAAATCATTGTTAACAAAGCATTACGTGATTAAACGTGTATTAGAACTAGTATCATGAAATTGTACTTGCCAGCAAGCACATAACGTTTAGCTGTTGTATTTATACCGCTTTGTTAGATTGCGACGCCAAATCATTATGATTAAACCTGAAAAAAGCCAATTGAGTGATATATTTCCTCCACTACGATATGTGTTTTTTATAATTTCCTCATTGTTATCAGGAATATCTTTTGCCACAGAAAAAGGGTCTGTATCTAAAGTTGGTCGAAGTGAATTATCATCTAGCGAGAAAGATGGTTTTTTTCCATGTAAACGTATTTGTTGTTCAATCCATTCGCGGTGTGTAGAGACTTGAGTGTATTGCCCTGTGAGTTGATTGTATTGATTTTCGCTTTCATTAATTCTTATTGAGCATCTTTGACCATTGCTGGTTAAACCAATTAATCGAATGCCTTTATCACTGTCCATAATGTTGGATTTATTTTGCCAAATCAGTGGTCCTCCAGAATCACCACGACATACATCTTTAATTAAACCATTAATATTTGAATCTGCACAAACCATCTGATCATCATTAAGTATTAGACCGTTGCATTGGTTATCAGGAACACCTGCGAGCGTGATGACTTGTAATGTTGTTGGTGAGTTGAATTCAAGAGTATCTCCCCAACCAGAGGCTATGACCGTTGCTGGAGAGTTGCCATAAGTAATCCAAGAGCTCTCAAATTCAATATCAGCTAAATATTGTTCTTCGATAGTCGCAATTTTAATTGGTTGAGCAACTTCATAAAGAGATCTTTCAACACGTAATAGTGTAATGTCGTTAAGGAAATAATCTTCGTTGTAATCAGGATGGGGAATGATTTGCTTAATTTTAAATTGATACTTTTGGTCAAGATCACTGAAGTCACCGTCTTTGATTAAGCTTGTACCAGCGATAGCAATTTCATCAATATCAATAGGGTTACAATGTGCAGCTGTAAGTAACCAAAATTCACTTATAACCACGGCGCCACAGCTGATACTATCGTAAGAATTTTGTTTTATTGCTGCTTGCCACGGTAATAGTAGTGGGGCGTACAATGTTGCATCTGTTCCATTGATTGCTTTGGTTATAGGTTGAGAATTTGTACTTGAATAAGTATAAGGATTGATAAATAAGAAAAACGATAAAAATATGTATCCCACCCAAAGATGATACTTCATATGCAGCTCCGCCTTGAACTGATTGTTTCTTTAAGCGTAGCTTTGCGTGTCAATAAAATGACGTCATGCGTTTTAGATCTCAAAAAAGTGAATGCTTATTGATTTTGATACTTGAAAATGCATGGTCGATTACAGATTCAGTGTTCATAAGCCTTTAAAATGCCAATAATTTTATTATTTAATGGATGCGATATGTTTAAGTCATGTATTGGTTTTGGGGTTGCTGGCAATTTTGCGGGTCATCTTGAACAAGCTGGGGAAGCGGCTGATTTCTTAAAGGTTGAAGTAAAAGAAGCGGTTCAACCCAAAGCGATTTTCCCTTTTTATTTGTCTTCTAATGTCGATTCATTTCTAACGGTGTATCCATTATCGTCAACGAATATTACGCCACCCAATGATGCTGATAATCTGCAAATTGAACCAGAAGTGGCGTTGATTTGTGACATCGAATATACACCATCTAGTGATGGTAATATTGAAGTTGCAGCGTTAACTCCACGTCAATTTGCTGCTTATAACGATTGTTCTATTCGTAAGCCTAACGCCAATAAGATCAGTGAGAAAAAGAACTGGGGCGCGAATAGTAAAGGGATCTCTAACACCTTGATTGATATTGATACGTTTGAGCAAGGTGGTATTTTAGATCGTTATCGCATTGCCAGCTTCCATCAACATAACGGTCAGTTACACACTTATGGTGAAGATAGCCCTGTCATTGGTTATAGCTACTTCCATCAGAAATTGCTTGATTGGGTTATTGAGCGTATGAACTGTCAGCAAGATGTAGGTCCGACAGAAAACATTAAAGCATTGCTTAATATTACTGATCATCCTAAACAAGCCATTATCAGTATTGGTGCTACACGCTACACACCTTATGGCGAAACGCATTTCTTGCAATCTGGTGATACCAGCATCGTTGTAGTATATGACGGTACGCTATATAACCATGATGATATTGTTAGCATGGCTGAAAACAATGATTGGCAAAGTGATGGCTTGTCTGTGCTAGTACAGACCGTTGATTAAGTAGTAAAATAAACAAGTTAGTTATTTAAACAGAATAAGGATCAGCAATGTCGTTACCCAATCAGCATGAAGATTTAGTCTCGGTACAATGGTTACACCAAGCATTAGAAAATCAAGCCAATGCGAGTAACACACTGCAAGATCTTGTGGTATTAGATGCTAGCTCGTTTATGCCTGGTGTTGATCGTAGTGCAGAGCAAGAGCTTATTGATAAGCGTATTCAAGGGGCTCGCTTTTTTGATATTAACGACAAGTTGGCTGAACCCAATACTGATTTACCCCATATGTTGCCATCGGCTGAGCAGTTTGCTCGTGAAGTTAGCAAGCTAGGGATCAGTAATGATACCCATGTGGTGATTTACGATAGCTTAGGTATGTTTTCATCAGCACGTGGCTGGTGGATGTTTAAAGCGATGGGTCACAATAAAGTTTCTGTATTGGATGGTGGTCTACCTGCTTGGATTGCTGCTGGATACGACACTGAATCAGGCGAATTGACTACTATTACGCCATCAGTCTTTAATGCAGAGCTACAGCCTGAGTGGGTGATTGATGCTGATGGTTTAAATCAGTTATTGGCAGATGATAGTGTTGCTGTGATAGATGCTCGCCCAAGAGCGCGTTTTCTTGGCTCAGTAAAAGAGCCGCGTGCAGGGATCCGCAGTGGTCATATGCCTAATGCGAAGAACTTGCCTTTTGCAGAATTGCTTAATGATGGACATTTTGTTGAATTAGCCGATATTCAAACCAAGTTTGATGGTATTTCTCGCCCCGATCAGCGTTTGATTTTTAGCTGTGGTTCCGGCATCACCGCTTGTATTTTAGCGTTGGCTGCACATCGTGTCGGTCGTAACGTACTTACAGTTTATGATGGTTCATGGACTGAATGGGGCGCTAACGAACGTTACCCTGTTGTGAAGTAGTTTTTCTATCAATATAAAAAGGCGAACAGTTGACTGAATGTCATTGCTGTTCGCCTTTTATTTTGTCAGTTAGTGACTCGCTGCGTTGTTATGCTTTCTCATCAATAGAGACATAACCTTTATCACGAATTATGGTTTGTGCTTGATTTGATAAAACAAACTTAATGAATTGCTGCGCATCTTTATCTAGTTTGCTTTCTTTGAACATCAACAGGAATGGGCGTGCAATTTTGTATTCACCTGACTCAACTTTTGCAATGGTTGGGAAAACATTATCGTAAGAAACCGCTTTAACAGAATCATCAACAGATCCCAGTGATACATAGCCAATCGCATGTTTATTACGAGAAACTAAGCTTTTCACCATGCCATTAGTGCTAACCACTAAAACACGTGGGCTAATGTCTGAAACGGTAAATTCAGAAACTTTCTTGGTTAACCCCATAAAGTGTTCAAACGAAAAGCGGGAGCCTGAGGCATTTTCACGGCTAACGACAGCCATGTCTAAATCGATACCGTTAATTGATTTCCAGTTAGTGATCTTACCTTGGTAAATATCCATCACTTGCTGATGAGTTAAGTTCGATACAGGGTTATCTTTATTTACTACTAGCGCGATACCATCATGAGCAATGGTCACTGTTTTGTAATCACCTTCAAGCTCAGTCGGTTCAATAATACGAGAGCTCATGCCAATTTCAGCCGCACCTTGCTTTACAGCAGTGATGCCTGCAGTAGAGCCTGTACCTTGGATCGCTATCGTGGTGTTTTTGTGGGTTAGTGAATAGGTATCAGCCAATACATCCATAATGTGACTAACTGAAGTCGATCCTGCAACAGTAACTGTTTCTTTGGCTTGTACAGTTGCTGAAGTGACACATAGCCCTAATGTCAGCAGACTAATTATTGTTTTAAGCATTTTTTACTCCATGAGCTTAATTATTTCGCGCTGTATCTTATTTCAAAAGTGTGACAATCTTGTGAATAAGACACAGAATCAAAAGTGATTTAAAGTCAAAATTAAGCTAGGAATAGCCACTAAAAAACGTTAAGTATATGAATCTATATAGCCAATAACTGAGTGATTACAAGATAAAATTTTGAATCAACTTGTTACAGTGATAAAGTCGTTTTATAGATATAACATTAAAAGTAGAGCAGTGCTCTTAGTGATATAGACGCAGTTAAAGCGTAAGCAGGATATATAAACAAGGTTGGTTTTATGCTCACAATGGCAACAACAGCAACAACTCCGAATAAAGCTATTTTATCTGAACGTATTCAAAAACTGATCAAAGGGCTTTCTAATGGCGTTTACGAACGCGAAGAAGTGATAAAGCTGTGTTTGCTAGCTGCATTAGCAGGGGAAAGTGTTTTTCTTTTAGGTCCTCCTGGTATTGCAAAAAGTTTGATTGCGAAACGTCTTATCCAAGCTTTTGATGACAGTAAATTCTTTGATTACTTGATGACGCGTTTCTCAACGCCGGAAGAAGTATTCGGTCCTCTATCTATTCAAGAATTAAAAGATAACGGTAAATATGTACGTTTAACTGATGGCTATTTACCGACTGCACAAGTGGTTTTCCTTGATGAAATTTGGAAAGCTGGTCCTGCTATTCTTAATACCTTATTAACCGTGGTGAACGAGCGCACATTCAAAAACGGCCAAGATGTGCTACCTGTACCAATGCGTTTATTGATCACGGCATCTAACGAATTACCAGATGAAGATAGCGGTTTAGACGCCCTATACGATCGTATGTTAGTTCGTGTATTCGTTAACCGTATTCAAGAGAAACAAAACTTTAAAGCCATGTTGATGGGCGAAGGCCCTACGTTACAAGAAATCGATCCAAGTCTTACGATTAAAGATGAGGAATACATTAACTGGCAACAGCACATTGATGATGTTCAGTTAAGTGAAGCGATTTTTGAGCAAATCTATCAATTGAAATCCATGGTTGAAAATAAAGTGAACCAAGGTGATGTGATTGATAGCGACAATGAGCTTTACATTTCTGATCGTCGTTGGAAGAAATCAGTACGTTTATTAAAAGCCAGCGCTTTCTTTAATGGTCGAGACGAAATTAACCCACTTGATTTATTACTGCTACAAGACTGTTTATGGCATAGCCCAGAATCGCGCAACGTGATCTGTAATATCGTTGATAAGTTTGCCTCTGATTATGCATTCAATCAAAAAGAGTCTGCGTTAGATGCCAATGAAGCAGAAACCATCATTAACACTATTAACGATGATGTAGCAGAGAAACTTGCTATTACTTTCACCAAAGAAAGCACCATGCGTAAAGAGTGGTTTAAGTATAACTTTGCAACTGCTGCCCGTTTTAATGTTAATAACAATCCACGCATGATCAAATTAGTGATGCTGCAACAAAACCCATCTGTTTCTGAGCAAGAGCCGGGAGATAGCCGTTGGGTTTATGTGGATGGTGATGAGTTTGATAAGAAGATCCGCACAGGTAAATGTGATATCTACGGTTTTGTTAATAAGAATACTCATCTGTGTCGTTTGCAGTTTGAAATTGATGCGCAAAATCGCTTAACCGTTAAAGACATTGCCAACCGTGCAGTACTGGTAGGGATTGCGGGTAATAAAGGCATTACCGAAAGCATGCAGCAAACATGGCAGCAAGGTGTAGACAGCGCAATGGCGAAGATTGTGGATGCAGAGCATAGCATCATGAAATCTCGCTCACAGTTCCACGGTGCATTACCACATAACTTTATTAATGATTCATTCCCTGCGTTAATTGAACAAAGCATCAGTGATGCTGCAGATAAAGTGACTGAGCTTAAGGGTTTGGTTGAGAAGAGTGCTTTCCGCATAAGCCATCTTTCTGAATATTTTGCCAAATAGTGTCTGATAATCAGTGTGTTTAGAAACAATAGAACAAGCCAAGCTGATATTAGGCATGGAAAGAGGAGAATAGCGTATGCCAGTCTCTGAAGGATTAAACTTTGCACTGATGCTCGCTGAGTCGGGCATCATTGACAGTGCCGTGCATGAGGTCATGGTTCGACCGCAATTATTAATGGCAGCAGAGCAAAGTCCCGGCATTAAAACCGCCATGAAAAACCAAGTTATGAAATGGCGTGGGCAAATGATCCGGCAAACTGCAAAAGGGACAGTGGAAGAGCGGTTTCATGATGAGATTGAGCTCTACCATCAAGCCTGTAAGTGGGATCAAGATTACTTCATCGAACATGCTGATGAGTTGGTTAAAAAGCTCGAAGGGCAATCCTCTTTTTACTTCAAAGCTAAAAGCCTTGTAGCTAAAGAGCATCAAAAACATAATCCGATGTTCCAACGTTTCTTCTGTAATAAATGGTATGAGTACATTGCTCACGCCTTAACTGAAGCACAAGAGTCAGAGATAGAAGAACGTAAAGAAGCCTTGCTGAGAGATATGTATCAGCGCATTGAAACCATGAAGCAAATGGAAGAAGTCACTGAAGCTGGTGATGAAACCAAAGCAGGGCGCTTATGGGATATGGCAAAAGCCAAGTTGACCCAAACTGACGTTGATGTGATGAAGAAAATAGCCAAGTTTTTGAAAAAGAATAACGGCTTACAAGACATTGCAGAGAAGTTAGGGCGAATGGCGAGTGAGGTTGATGATCCCAACAAAGAGCGTGTAAAAGCTGAAGAATTTAAGCTGGTGGAAGAAGTTAGTGACAATGTCACTGATGATATTGTTGGTATTCATGAAAGTGATGATCTTGCCAAACTGCTACCAAACGAAGCGATGTTCTTAGCGTATCCTGAGCTTGAAGTGGTGTTTTATAAACACTTAGCCGATAAGCGTTTGATGAACTATCGAATGCAGGGAACTCAACGAAAACTGCGTAAGGTTAAAGCCTTTAAACGTCAAACCAAGCGTGTTGATCAAGATAAAGGACCATTTATCGTTTGTATTGATGCATCAGGCTCAATGTCGGGTTTTCCTGAGAACTGTGCTAAAGCCTTAGCTTATGGTTTAATGCAGATTGCGTTAGCTGATGATCGCGATTGCTACGTGATCATGTTCTCTACTCAGCAAATCACTTACGAGCTGACCAAGCAAGATGGCTTGAGTGAAGTGGTTAACTTCTTATCTTACTCATTCCACGGTGGTACCGATTTGGGCCCTGTGCTGGATCAATCCATTGATTTAATGAGTGATGGTAAATACAAAAACGCGGATTTAGTGGTGTTATCTGACTTTATTGCACCAAGCCAACCTGATGAAATGCTGACGCGCGTAGAGAAGTTAAAAGCGCAAAAGAACCGTTTTCATGCGGTGAATTTGTCGAAGTATGGTAATCCAGAACTGCTTGAAATGTTCGATCATTGTTGGTCGTATCATCCATCAAAACTAAGCCAATTAGGTAAACTCTTTAAGGTTCGTTAGAAGTTAAAACGCTATATTTCAAAGTGGTTACTGATTGAAATATAGCGTGATTCTTTTTTACCTACTTGATTTTAAAATACTCTAACAATGAGTTTCTCCATTCATTGCTTTGTCTAAACTGTAATAACTCACGGTTAATTGACTCTTCATACGGGCTTTTTTCAGTTAAAGCGATGCCATAGTTTTGTTTTTCAAACTGGTATGGCAACACGTTAAGTTTTTCGTATTTTCCTTTCTCTTTAGCCATTTTTATGCGGTATTTCACAATCGCATCATCACCAACAACAGCGTCTATTTCACCTCTGTCTAATGCATCAAGCATGTCAGGAACAGTGTCATACTGCAAGTGGACGATACTATGACGAGTGAGAAATTGAGATGAAGTTGATGCTGTTTTAGCTCCAGTACTGACATTGACTAAATCATGAGGGCTTTTAATGTCATTGCTGATCAAACCAACGGTAAATGTGCTGGCTAATACCGCAGTAATACTGGCAATAAAAAGTGTGGTAAATACCGCAAGGCAAACGGTTAAAACTCGTCCGGTTAAGGTTTTAAATTCATAGTAATTAAATGGCCCTTTGGTGATAAACAGTAAGCCAAGAATAAAGCCTTCAATAAGTTGTGCAGGGCGAGAGCGCATTGAGTAAAGCTTATCGTTAACTCGATGTTCTAACAGATAGTACAAACCACCGACTAAAGCGGCTGCGGTGAAGAAAATACCAATGATCGTCAGCAAATGTCGGTTGGTAATAATGCTTTTGAACGTATCAAAATAACCTGCAGATTTCACTACGATAGCCAAGTGAGTTTCATAAAAAGAATGGGAAAAATCGATGATTTCTTCACGCTCAGGGGTTATCGACAAGCAAGATAATCCAATATCTACCTCTTTATTAGCAACGGCTTGTAATAACTCTTTCAGTGGGTAATTTTGAAAACGATAGGGTAACTGTAACTTCTCGGCTATTTGCTGCCACAGTAAGACACTTAATCCGGTGTATTCCCCGAATTGATCTTGCATAACAAAAGGCGGACATAAATAAGTGCCGATGATCAGCTCCTTTTTATTGCCTTCATTGGTTACTGTGGATTGTATTGTTTGAGGAGGGCTCGCAGTTGTTTGCTCTGTGATTTCTTGTTGTGCTGCCAATGATGAGGATATCCCATAGCACAAGCATGTTAACGCCAAAAACAGCTTCAATAGGCGTGAAATAGAATGAGTAGAAAGAGGGAATAGCATTAACGTCTTATTGGACATAGATCTATCCTTATTGTTTTTATTATTAAGTATAAGTCGTATCTTTGTATGCTGCTTTAGGTAATAAATACTAATGATTGTGATGCTTATCAATGAGTTGTGTTTTTCTTATGAATTAACTAAAAAGTGGAGATAACTTGGATTAATTATATTTATTGAGAACATTTATATGGACGAAAGTAAACCTACTTCATCAACAGCTAAAAGTTTTCCCTCATTACTTGAAAGTGTTGTTGATATGAAATTCCTAATTTTACTATTTTGCTTTGTTGTGTATGTAGATTTGTGGTTAGTCGCTAATCATTTAGATCCTAGAGATATGTCAATTATCGATGCATATTCAGCTTTATTATCTATACCTATTTTTCAGGTTTTCTTGTTTTTAGGTTCATACTCATTATTAATGATCGTTGGTATACCAATAATTCGAAGTGGAATTTTATTGTTCCGTTTACATGTACTTGATAGTTATACCATTAATAATTTAACTAAAGAGGAGAGTAAGTTATCAGATTGGGCTATGGGGTTTGTTTGTTTTTCTTCTTATAGTGTAATTGATAGCTTATTTATGAGCTCAGATAAATATAAAGGTCTCGTTTATTATATTTTCAGCTTTAATTCTTCTCACGGTATTTTGAATCTTTTATTTAAAGCTAGCATTGTGATCTTTTGGTTTTATTGTTTATCTCTTGCTTTGAAAGCGGATGATTTTGAACTTGAAGATTGAGTCTTTCTTGATAAACCACATCGTTCTTTCTGTATTTTAAGAAAACTAAATCTCCTTATAGCTCGTATAGTTAAAGTGTTAACTGTTCTTTGTATCAGTATTAATAGTTTCAGCTTTTATTCATTACAGTGGTGGGTGAAGCGATGAAAACGATTATTCGATTCTTATTTATGTGCGTCATGCTTTTGGGTTTTAGTGTGGTTGCTCAAACACAACAAGAGGTGTGGGTGATTGGCATTAAAGGCGGGATTGGTCCTGCCACCAGCGATTATGTCACCCGAGAAATTAGCGAAGCACAAAACAACAATGCAGCGATGATCATCTTGCAGGTTGATACTCCAGGCGGGCTTGATACCTCGATGAGGCAAATCATTCAGGCGATAACAGTCTCACCAGTACCCATTGCTACATGGGTTGGTCCTGCAGGTTCAAGAGCCGCCAGTGCCGGAACTTATATTCTGCTAGCAAGCCATATAGCGACGATGGCTGATGGTACAAACTTAGGTGCTGCGACACCTGTTTCTATTGGTGGCGGTAAAGCAGGTAGTAATCCTTTGTCAGGAAATGATGAAGAAAAGCCAACCGATACTTCTGATAACACTCAAAATAAACAACCAGACAGCGAAGAGAAGCAAAATAGCGCTGAAAACGATAAAGCGCCAACAGCTGAAACAAACAGTTCATCAGCCATGGAAAGCAAAGTCATTAATGATGCTGCGGCTTATATTGAAAGCTTAGCGAAGTTACACAATCGTAATCCTGAATGGGCAATTAAAGCAGTACGAGAGGCTGCCAGTATTGATGCACAGACCGCACTAAAAGAAAACGTGATTGATTTTATCGCTCAAAACCGAGAACAAGTGATAGAGAAAGCCAACGGCAGAATGGTCAAGCTCAATGGTGTTGAAACACCGATTGAATTGACTAACGTGAGCTTTATTGAGCGTGAACAAGACTGGCGATTCAAATTACTCTCAGTGCTCACCAACCCTAATGTTGCTTACATCTTAATGTTAATTGGTATGTACGGCTTACTACTTGAATTTTATAGTCCAGGTGTTGGTTTGCCCGGTGTATTAGGTGGAATTTGCTTTGTATTAGCGATGTATTCAATGCAAATGTTGCCAATCAGCTATGCAGGATTAGCACTTATTATTCTTGGTGTCATGTTAATGGTAGCGGAAGCCTTTAGTCCAAGTTTCGGTATTTTAGGGCTTGGTGGCATCGCCTCATTTGCACTGGGATCGGTGATGTTAATGGATACCGATTTACCCGGTTATCAAATTGCAGCACCGTTAATTATTGGCTTTACCGTTGTCTCTGCGCTATTTTTCTTTGTCATTATTGCCATGTTGGTTAAATCTCGTAAACGACCTGTCACTACAGGTATCAATACCTTAATAGGTCAACAAGCCACAGTGATGTATGTCGATAATGAAGCGGGTAAATACCATGTTTTTGTTGCGGGTGAAATGTGGCAAGCTACCAGTACAGGTGTTTTTCATAAGGGAGATAAGGTGATAGTAACGGGAGTCAGAGGCTTATGGCTTGAAATTGATCCTTAATCTATAGAGCTATTTAATACGCTTAAAGGAGATAAGTATGATCACTTATTCACTTGCTATCATCGTTGTTTTAGTGGTGGCGTTGATCTTCAGCATGTTCAAGATTTTGCGGGAATATGAAAGAGCCGTGGTATTTTTGCTTGGGCGTTTTTATGAGGTCAAAGGACCGGGTCTAGTTATCATTGTGCCGATCATTCAACAAATGGTGCGTGTTGATTTACGTACCATTGTGCTTGATGTTCCTACCCAAGATTTGATCACTAAAGATAACGTGTCAGTTCATGTTAATGCTGTGGTCTATTTTAAAGTGGTTGATCCAAAGATGGCGATCAACAATGTTGAGAACTATCTAGAAGCAACAAGCCAGCTATCTCAAACCACCTTACGCTCAGTGCTTGGGCAACATGAGCTTGATGAATTATTGTCTGCCCGTGAAGAGTTAAACCGTGATTTACAAGGGATCTTAGATCAGCATACGGATAATTGGGGTATTAAAATCGCCAATGTGGAAATCAAACATGTTGATCTCGATGATAGTATGGTACGAGCGCTAGCAAGACAAGCCGAAGCCGAGCGTTCTCGTCGAGCCAAAGTTATTCATGCAACAGATGAGCTTGAAGCTTCCGCTAAACTGCAAGAAGCCGCCAGAGAGCTAAACAAATCACCGAATGCTATTCAGTTACGTTATTTCCAAACCCTGACGGAAGTGGCAAACGAGCGAACATCCACTATAGTGTTCCCATTACCGATTAATTTGATTGATAAGTTAAGCGGAGACGATATGGTAGAAATGGCGAAATTAAAGGTGCAGCAAGAAGTAAATAAGCACAATGACAGCAAAAGCGACCAATAAAAGACATGAACCGTGGGTAATTTAGCCAGTTAATACCTTAAATGCTAAGTATATGACGCATAACCATGTACAATGCTGCGCTCTGATAAGATCCATTCTGCGAGTAGCAAAAAGATGAGCCAAAAGAAAAACGCACAGCCTAAAAAAGGTTTACACCCACGTAACCCACATCGTGAGCGTTATGACTTTGCCAAGTTAATTCAATCGACACCAGAATTAGCTCAGTATGTTAGCGAAAATCCTTATGGTGATCTTTCTGTTAATTTCTCAGATCCTGCAGCAGTTAAAGCACTAAACAAAGCTTTATTGAGCCATTTCTATAAGGTGAATTACTGGGATATTCCAGCAGGTTTCTTATGCCCGCCAATTCCTGGTCGTGCAGACTACTTACACTACATTGCAGATTTACTGGCTGAATCTAATGACAACACTATCCCACAAGGTAAAGGTGTCCGTGGTTTAGATGTGGGTGTTGGTGCGAACTGTGTGTACCCAATTATTGGTCATCGTATATATGGTTGGCAGTTTGTTGGTGCAGATATTGATCCTATTTCGATTAAATCAGCTAAATTCATCGCTGATGCGAACCCAAGCCTCAAAGGCAATATCAAACTACGTTTACAGAAAAATGCAGATAACATTTTCACAGGCATGATCAATGCGGATGAAGTGTTTGATTTTACGCTTTGTAATCCACCATTCCACGCATCGTTAGAAGAAGCGACAGCAGGTTCAGAGCGTAAAGTACGTAATTTGGCAGCTAATGCTAATAAGAAACAAAAGCCACGCCAAACTAACTTTAATGCGCAAACTAAGCCCGTATTAAACTTTGGTGGTCAAAAAGCCGAGCTTTGGTGTCCGGGTGGTGAAGCGGCATTTATTCAAAAAATGATCAAACAAAGTGCTGAAAAAGCAGGGCAATGTTTCTGGTTTACAACGTTAGTTTCTAAAAAAGAAAACCTGCCTGAAATTTACCAACAGCTACAAAAAGCGAAAGCTGTGGATGTAAAAACGATTGAAATGTCACAAGGTCAGAAGATTTCTCGCATCGTTGCGTGGACGTTTTTAACTGAAGAACAACAGCAAGAGTGGCGTCAAGAACGTTGGTCTAACTAACTGATAGTTAAATACTATATTTGAATTAAGCGGCTATTATCGTCGCTTTTTTTATGCCTGTAATTTGGTGTGATACACCTCTCAATTTTTATTCACCAAGTCCAAAATCCGAAGTTGTACATAATTTTAATCTTGTACAACTTTAAATTATTGTCTACAGTAATTGTACAAGGTTAAGAAGTTGTACAAGTTTGGAGGCGTTATGGGCATTCCTGTTGGTATTAGTGCATGTGTATTAGGTGAAAAAGTTCGCTTTGATGGTGGACATAAACGTAATCGTTTTGTGGCTGAAGATCTAAGCGAGTATTTCGATTTTAGAGCTGTTTGTCCTGAAATGGCGATTGGGATGCCTGTTCCTCGTCCTGTGATTAGATTGCAAGATAACGGTATTGAAGTACGTCTTGTTGATAGCAAAGATGACAGTATCGATCATACCGAGAAAATGAAGGCATTTGCTGATGCGATTATTCCTAGCTTTGAGTGGTTACGTGGCTATGTGGTATGTGCTAAATCACCTTCTTGCGGCATGGAACGTGTGAAATTGTATTTAAAAAATGGTAACTCAGTACCGGGTGGTTCAGTTGGTATTTATACTCAGCAACTAATGGAATCCATGCCGTGGTTACCAGTCGAAGAAGATGGACGTTTATGTGATCCGGTATTACGTGAAAACTTCATTTTCCGCGTATATGCTCTTGATGATTTATATCGCTCAGTAGAAGGTGGTATCACCCGTGACAAAATCATCAAATTCCATTCTCGCTATAAACTTTGCCTTATGGCACATCATCAAGCCTCTTACCGAGAGTTAGGGCGTCTAGTTTCTAAAATCCACGAATGGGATGATCTGGTTGAGTTCTTCTTAACTTATCGTCAGCAATTTATGGATGCGTTGAAGAAACGCGCAAGCCGTAAAAACAACACTAATGTGTTAATGCACATTCAAGGTTACTTTAAACGTGATTTAGACAAGCAACAAAAAGCCGAACTGCGTGATGTGATCATGCGTTATCGTGAAGGTTTGTTACCACTTGTTGCACCATTAACCTTGATTAATCATCATCTTACAGTAAACCCTGATGAGTATTTATCGCAGCAAGCGTACTTAGCACCATACCCTGAAAAACTACTATTGCGTTATTCATTATAAGGCAATTGTAAGAGCAAATGATGGTGGTGAATTTAGCAAGTCGATAGAGGTCATCATGAACAGGCTTAGTCCGAAAAAGCTGCTGAATAGCAAATGGACAGCAGCACAGCCACAGAACAAAGAGAAGCACTTCATCATTACCGATGTCGAAACCAATGAAAGTGGTGAAGTGTTGTTCTGCACTATGGAAGCGGTGATGTCGAAACGAGAATTTAACGTAAATTGGCAAGATTTAAAGAATAACTTGGTGTGGTACCAAGGCTGGAAATAATGATTTTAATCCAAGGATAAAGTGTGAACGTTGAAGTGAAGTTGTATTCAATCAGTGAAGTATCGGAGTTAACAGGGGTGAACTCTGTAACCCTACGTGCATGGCAGCGTCGTTATGGCTTATTAGTGCCACAACGAACGCCAAAAGGGCACCGATTATATACCGACAATGATATTGCCAAGATCCATGACATTCTTGCGTGGTTAGATAAAGGGGTATCTATCGGTAAAGTGAAACCGTTACTAGAAGGAGCGGTTGAACATCAGCAATCTGATGTAGAGAAAATAGAGCTGGTGGAGGAAACCTTAAGCTTTATTGAGCAAGGGAAATTGCAGCAAGTAGAAAATAGACTGCGTGAAGCTTTAAAGCTCTATCCATTTAAGACCCTAGAAGAGCAGTTTTTACAGCCGATTGAAGATTATATTTCACGCACGGAAAACCCGCTTAAAGCGCTACATATGAGCATCTGGAATACCGTGGTGGTGCAGTGTTTTGTCTCGATTTTTGGCAAAGTAAATGCTGAAAAAAATACACCTTGTTTAGTCATGAGTTATGCCTCGATTAATAATCATCATGTGTGGCAACAAGCATTGAAATTAGCTTATGACGGTAACTATGTAACGGTGCTTTGTGATATTTCAGGCAAGTTAACAGGGCTGTCTTCATTGCTGCAAGATCAGCAGATCAAAGCCATGTATATCGTTGGTGAAAATAAACTGGATAACAAACAGTTAGCGGAAATAGAGAGCTTGATCAGCGAATGTGACATCACTTGTGAGTTTATTGGCAGTATCAAAAACATTCACCAAGGGGAATTTGGGGTGTAGCACTTAAGTTAGTGGTTAGTTTCGACACATTTTTCACGTACTTAGTGACAATGTAACAAGACTAAACGATTGAGCATAAAGTAAATAGGGAGAAATAATGACAAACGCTAACGTAAATGAAGATCACGTCATTATCTGGTTTCGTGATGATTTACGCACTGTAGATAACACTGCACTTAATCATGCTATTGAAACGGGTCTTCCTGTTATTGCACTTTTTGTTGCAACGCCAATGCAGTGGCATGAACACCATGTTGCAGCTATTCAAGTAGACTTTATTCATCGTCGTTTACGGGTATTAAAACAGCAACTTGCAGTACTCAACATTCCATTACAAGTGATGCAATGCAATGACTTTAGTGAATCTGTCGATGCCATTGCAGAGTATTGTCATCAGCATCGAGTGGTGCATGTGTTTGTTAATAAGCAATATCCGCTTAATGAACAATTACGTGATGAAAAGCTTGGAGTTTTGTTAGCGCAATCAGGCATTAAGCAAAGTTTGTTTGATGATAACTATGTACTTGAACCTGAGACGATCTTAAATCGTGAAGGTGAGTTATTTAAAGTTTTTACCCCGTATCGCAATGCTTGGATAAAACGTTTTTCGGCTGAACCTAGTTACCCTGTCACCACAAGCAAAGAAGTAGTACTAAGTGATACCACATCAGCAATGCTTGCTGATAGTACAGATATTCAATCGTTAGGTTATCCAGTCATCGAAAGCGTACTTTGGCCTGTCGATGAAGAAGCAATATTACAGCGATTAGATACATTTTGTGTCACTAAAGCACAGGATTATCATCAGCAGCGAGACTTCCCAGCCATTGATGGCACTAGCTGTTTATCACCATTTCTCGCGATTGGGGCGCTATCGGCAAGGCAATGTGTTCATCAGTTGCTTCAGCATTTTCCCCATGCTTTGGAAGTTAATAAAGAAGATGGCGCATTTACATGGCTAAACGAGATCATCTGGCGTGAGTTCTATAGTACACCTACTTCATCGTTATCCAGAGCTGAGTAAAAACCATCCATTTCAAGAGTACACCCAGTATGTGTGCTGGCAGGATAACCCAACATTATTAAAAGCTTGGCAAGAAGGTAAAACCGGTTTTCCGATTGTTGATGCTGCGATGCGACAACTAAGAGCAACTGGTTGGATGCATAATCGACTTCGCATGATCACCGCCAGTTTCTTAACCAAAGACTTACTTTGTGACTGGCGAGCAGGTGAGCAATGGTTTATGCAGCACCTTATTGATGGTGATTTTGCATCCAACAATGGTGGTTGGCAGTGGGCTGCATCTACAGGGACAGATTCACAACCTTATTTTCGTGTTTTCAATCCGACACTTCAGGGGCAACGATTTGATCCAAAAGGTGATTTCATTCGTACATGGGTAAAGGAGCTTGCAAAAGTTCCAGACAAATATATTCACACTCCCCACCAATGGGACAGTAGTGGATCCCTTGATTACCCATTACCAATAGTAGATCACAAGGAAGCACGTTTATTGGCGATTGAGGCTTTTAAACAAGCAAAAGCCGTTATGGATAATCATCAATAAATAAGTGGAGGAATGAAAAATGGACGCAGTGAACAATCCAGCATTAATTAAATTTTTTGATGTGTATGCACAGTTAGGGAAAGAAAATTTAGCACAGCTTGCGGACGTTTATCATCATTCTGTCATTTTTGAAGATCCAGCTCATAAGATTGAAGGTTTTACTGCGTTAGAAGCATATTTCTTCAATCTCTACCAAAACATCAACAGTTGTCGATTTGTGATCAACAGTTACGTTGAAGACGATCATGAAGCCTTTGTGCAATGGACCATGCATTTTTCTCATCCACGATTACAAAACGGTAAAGAACGTAGCTTAGAAGGGTGTACTCAACTGAAGTTTGAACAAGAAAAAGTCATTTATCACCGAGATTATTTTGATATGGGTGAAATGATTTATGAAGGTTTACCCATGTTCGGACGGATCATCCGCCATATTAAAGCAAGGTTAGGTCAATCATGAAACAGGTATTGATCACCGGAGCCAGCTCTGGGATTGGCAAACAGCTTGCATGTGATTATGCAGATAACGATTGGAATGTCATTGCTTGTGGGCAAAACCAAGCAAGGTTGAATGAATTAGAAAATCATCATTCATCAATCCAGAGTTTACGGTTTGATGTAACTGACATTGAAAGCACTAAAACAGCGCTATCACAGTTAACGCTATTACCTGATTTGATCATTCTAAATGCAGGTACCTGTGAATACATTAATGAGGGTGTAATTGATACAGCGCTATTTAAACGTGTGTTCAACGTGAATGTTTTTGGGATTTTGCATTGTATTGAAGCGTTGCAAGACAGATTCACAGAACGAACGCATATAGTGATCATCAGTTCATCAGCGAGCTTTATTCCGTTACCGCGTGCAGAAGCCTACGGCGCTTCAAAAGCTGCGATAAGTTATATATCGCAAACCTTAGCTCTGGATTTACAACATAAAAATATCAAGGTCACATTAGTTAATCCGGGGTTTGTAAAAACTCCACTGACCGATAAGAACGACTTTGCGATGCCCATGTTAGTGACGCCTGAATTTGCGTCTCAAAAAATAAGACATGGCATTGAAGTAGGGAAAAAGGAAATTCATTTTCCTATCGTCTTTACGCTTTTTCTAAAAACAATAGCGCTTTTGCCATTCACACTTCGGATGGCTGTGATTAAACGAATAACGGGGAAATAATAATGAAAATAGCCATTATTGGTTCCGGTATTTCTGGCTTAACCTCGGCTTGGTATTTGCACAAAGAACATGATGTTACTGTGTTCGAAGCAAATGATTATGTGGGTGACCATACCGCAACTGTCGATATCACTGTGAAAAGTGGTGAGTACGCCATTGATACGGGATTTATCGTCTTTAATGATCGCACTTATCCTAATTTTGAAAATCTGTTAGAGCAGCTTGATATTGTGGGCAAGCCAAGTGAAATGAGCTTTAGTGTTCACAATAACAAAACGGGGCTTGAGTATAACGGTCATTCACTGTCTTCGCTCTTTGCTCAAAAGCGTAACCTTATCAATCCTGTTTTTTACCGTTTTTTATATGAAATCACCCAGTTTAATAAAATGGCGAAAGAAGCTGTTGGTGATAGCGAGTTAATGGAGCAAACCTTAGGTCAGTTTTTAGAGCAGCATAACTTCAGTGACTATTTTGCTGAAAACTACATTTTGCCAATGGGTGCTGCAATTTGGTCTTCTACTTTGTCGGATATGCGTAGTTTTCCACTGAGTTTCTTCCTACGATTTTTCTTAAACCATGGTTTGTTAGATATTACTAATCGACCGCAATGGTATGTGATCCCCGGTGGCTCTCGTGAATATGTACGTAAAATGCAGCAACACATTGGCGATTGTATTCGTTTAAATAGCCCTGTTAGCTCGGTAAAACGTACAAACGGCAAAGTGATTGTTACGTCAAATCACAAACCAGAAGAATTCGATCAAGTGATCTTCGCTTGTCACAGCGATCAGGCATTAGCCATGCTGTCAGATGCCACTTCAGAAGAAGCCTACGTGCTGTCTGATATTCATTACCAAGAAAACGAAGTGGTGTTACATACCGATACGTCTTTGCTGCCTAAACGTCGTATGGCATGGGCATCATGGAATTATTCATTACCTAAAGATCGTGATGAGCGAGAGCGAAACTTAGCTTCATTGACTTACAACATGAATATCTTACAAGGCATTTTTGCCCCAGAGACATTCTGCGTCACCCTTAACCAAACACATGCCATTGATGAAGATAAAATCTTACGTAAGTTTGTGTATTCTCACCCAGTGTTTAATAACAAAAGCATTGCTGCCCAACAGAAGCGCCATTTAATCAATGGTGTGAATCAAACATGGTTCTGTGGCGCTTATTGGTATAACGGATTCCATGAAGATGGGGTACGTAGTGCGCTTGATGTGGTAGAGGCGATAAAAACTCAAAGTCTACCTAGTGGGACACATGATTATCACAACATGGTTGCTTTTACTTCTAGCATCGAACCTGCGACTAAAAACGTAATAAGAAGTTGTGGATGATGGAACAAGGTAAGCAGCTAAATAGCGGGATTTATCAAGGCTGGGTTAGGCATCGTCGATTTACCCCTGTGGATCATCGTTTTACCTACTCGATGTTTATGACTTATATCGACTTAGCTGAATTATCACAACTCAGCCAGCGAGTAACGGGTTTTGGCTTATCCGTATTGAGCTTTGCGCGTTTTTGTCGTGATGATTATGTTTCAGGCGATCAAGATCTTGCTCAAGCAGTAAAAGATAAAGTCTTTGAACTGACGGGAAAACAGTTCAAAGGCAATGTCACCATGCTTTGTCATCTTCGTTACTGTGGCTTGTATTTCAGTCCGCTTAATCTTTACTACTTACATGATGAGGTCGGTAACTGGCAATACACATTAGCAGAAGTCAGTAATACGCCTTGGAATGAAAGACATTATTACGCAGTACCAGCGCCACAATATTGGACGGGTAAAACCTATAACCATGATAAGGCATTTCATGTATCACCGTTCAATCCTATTAAGCAAGAATATTGCTGGCGCTTAACTGAGCCTGATAGCAATTTACTGGTTCATTTGGCTGTTAATAAGAATATAGATAGCACCGCTCCGAGCGAGTATCAAAGTGATTTAAATAATCGCAATCAAAAAGTGTTTGATGCCACCATGCAAATGCGCAAACACAGCTTTAGCTCCAAGACATTAGTAAAACAACTACTACTGACACCTATTATGACGATTAAGGTAGTAGCCGGATCTATTGGCAAGCGCTAAAGCTCTTTATTAAAGGCGCACCCATTTACGATCACCCAGATAAAAACACAGCCAATAACAATCAAATCCAATCAAGTAATGATCACGTAATTAAACGAGGGAATGATAATGCTTAGAAGCGAATTACAACAATCAACAACATCAGTTTCGGCCTCTGATCACGCCTCTAGGAAACTTCTATTCACGGTATTAAATCAGCTAAGTAATGCAGGTTTAAGTGTCTCTGATCCAATGGAAGGAACCGTTTTCTTTGGTGATAAGCAAGCGTCGTTGCAAGCCAATATTGTGGTACATAATCCTTTATTTTATAAGCGACTATCAAGTGATGGCAGTATTGGTGCTGGTGAAGCATATATTGAAGGCTGGTGGGATTCACCAAACCTGACTAACGTAGTGCGAGTACTAGCGAAGAACTTAACCACACTTGATAAGCTAGAAGCGAAAATGGGTTGGGTGAGTAAATTATCAAGCCAAGTCAGTCACTTTTTAAGAAAGAACAATAAACAGAATGCCCGTAAAAACATTTCTGCTCATTACGATCTTGGTAACGATCTTTACCGACACTTTCTTGATCCTAGCATGTTGTATTCATCGGCTATTTATCTCAACGATCACGATAGCCTTGAACAAGCGCAATGGAACAAGATGGATCGTTTATGCCGTCAACTAAAGCTCACCTCAGATGATCACTTATTAGAGATCGGTACTGGCTGGGGAGGCATGGCAATTCACGCAGCGAAACATTACGGCTGTCGAGTTACTACCACTACTATTTCAGAACAACAATATTTGTGGGCGAAACAACAGGTAGAACAAGCTGGCCTATCTGATCGTATAACGCTCTTAATGGACGACTATCGTGATTTAACAGGGCAATACGACAAGTTGGTTTCGATTGAAATGATAGAAGCCGTTGGTAAGCAGTATTTGAAAACCTATATCGAGAAATGCCAGTCGTTATTAAAACCAAATGGATTAATGGCAATTCAAGCGATCACTATTGCCGATCAACGTTATGCAAGTTACAGCCGCAGTGTTGATTTCATTCAAAAGCATATCTTCCCTGGTGGTTTTTTACCGTCTGTTACCGTACTGCTGGATAACTTAACCCAGCATAGTGACTTTGTAATTCGAGATATTAAAGACATTGGGCTGGATTACGCCAAAACCCTAGAAGACTGGCGAGATCAGTTTGATGCCAATGCCACACAATTAGAGAAATACGGCTACGATGAAAGGTTTATGCGTATGTGGCGATTCTATTTTGCTTACTGTGAAGGTGGATTCTTAGAGCGAACCATTAGCACCATTCAATTTGTAGCGAGCCGACCGCAATGGAGAGAGTAAACCCACTTGCTAACAAGCTAAAAGTCATACTTGCAGGCATGGTATTTAATCTGTACTGGTTACTTGCCGTATGGGGGCAATATCGCTTTGTCTACATCCTGTTTTTCATCCTGCTTGTGACGTGGTTTCTTGAAGCTAAAGCGTGGCGTTTTTCATTACTGGCTGCGCTTCCCGGTATTGTTATTGATTCATTGCTTAAACAGTGGAATATCTTTGAATTTGGGGCTCCCAATAGAGCGCCTTTATTCATCGACTTTACAACCATAGGGCTTATTCCAACTTGGTTGATGATGCTTTGGTTAGGCTTTACCACTTTTGTGTGGAGCATACGAGACACCATTACATCCATATCAACTAAATGGTTGCTGGTGGCTGGCAGTATAGGTGGTGCGTTGAGTTATTGGTCTGGTATGAAGCTAGAAGCCGTATTCTTTACGCTGCCAGTATTCGATACCAGCTTAATCTTAATGTTGATTTGGCTAGCGCTAACACGTTACATGCTTTGGTTATTATCAATATTCAATAAGAGGGCAAACTAATGCGTGCGTTATGGCTGCTGTTGAGTCTCGTTGTAATAACGGCTCCACCTGCGCTAGCTTCAAATCAAGCTCCTACGATTACAGAAACGTCAAACAAAGAGTCTGCGATTAAGAGTGTTACTAGCCAGTATCCTTGGTATCAGTGGAAAACTGTGGGGCAAGCAACATTAACATGGGGGCTTTGGGATATTTACAACTCTGAGCTAAAAACACCAACAGGGAAGTACAGTGGGTTAGACTCGAATTTAGCGCTAATCATTCGCTATCTAAGAGATATTGATAAAGATGATCTGCTACAAGCGACTAACGAGCAATGGCAACATTTAGGTTATAGCAAACAACAAATCACACCTTGGCTTACAACCTTATCGGCTATTTGGCCAAATGTGAAAAAGGGTGATCGTCTTATCTTTGTGCAACGTAATGGCATTGGACAATTTTACCAAGGGACTCAACCTTTAGGTAAGCCATTATCTAAATCGTTAACACGCAGTTTTATCGCTATTTGGTTATCACCTAAAACTGATTATCCCGAACTTCGTAAACAACTTATAAATCAATAATATCTAGCTCAATATCTGGAGGTGTGCAATGAAATGGTTACTTGCCTTAATGCTATTACTAACGGGTTGCACAGTTTCAACGTCGGATTATCAACAAACTGAACCTAAGTTTGATTTGTTCGGCTACTTTGAAGGCAACATTACTGCATGGGGAATGCTGCAAGATTACAAAGGTAAGCAAACACGACGCTTTACTGTGGATATTGTTGGTACAATTGAAAATAACACCTTAACCCTTAACGAAGATTTCTTGTTTGATGATGGCGAAACTCAACAACGTATTTGGGTGATCAACAAACTCCCTGATGGTCGTTATAGCGGTAAAGCCGATGATGTGATTGGTGAAGCTCAAGGGGTTGAATCTGGCAATTCGCTGCAATGGCAATATACCTTAGCGATTCCGGTTGATGATTCAGTCTATAACATCAAGTTTAACGACTGGATGTATCGCCAAGACGAAAAGCATGTATTCAACATCGCCACCATGACCAAGTTTGGTTTTGAAGTGGGTAAAGTGACGCTGTTTTTTCAGAAAGTAGATTAGTAGTTTAAAATGAATACTATTTTATTTAAGGGAGGAGTTTGTATAAAATGAAGTTTGTTAACTACGAGTTTTATATGAATGTCAAAGTCGAAATGGAAAGACCCTAAAACTGCAAACGAACTTATAAATAGAATTGTTAATATACAAGCTAAAGAAAAAAACACTAGTTCTCTTCTTTCAGGGTATATTGGATTTAAAAGTCAATTTGATAGCATAAAATTTGACGTTTTTTCTGAACTTTTAAAAGAACAGGTTCGCTTTAATAAAGAAATCCCGTTATTCAACCAAAATTTGTTCTTTAGGAAATCTTTGTTTAAAGCTGCTGATGAAGAAAGACTTAATACAAGCTATGTTAGCGATAATATTAAAATTTTAGAAACCGATTATCTGAATAAACCAAAAAGAGAATATGTATTTATAACAAGGATAAGCTTATCAGGATTAAAAAGAACTAAAAAAACAAAAACACCAAACTCAGAAATTATTTTCTCCAAACAGTGTCCTAAATGTTTTAAAAAACATTATAATTTTGAAGAAGCAAAAAGTCTTTTTCCTAATACAGATGGTTATAATACATGGGTTTCAGTTCATGTTATTGCTAGATGTGAACACTCGGCTTCTGGAAAGGCACTTGATGAATTAGGATATTACCTTGGAATTATAAATTTGATTTATAATTTTAATAAGAGTAGAAGATCATCTGGAACAAAAATTAAACCTATAAATAAAATTCGGAAATATCCTTATCATTCATTGCATTATGATAGTGGAGAAAGAGCAACAAACTTATATTGGTATGAACCAAATTTTTCTGAAATAGGCGATGTCATCTTTGATGATGATGATTTTATAAAAGTAAATAAGCTGTTTAAAAAAATATCAAGAGATATATTGAAAACATCTCGTTATGAGTATTTTAATGAGGTTTTTAACAACTATACAGATAGTTTAGAAACTAATGATCTTAATAAGTCATTTAAAATGCTATGGTCTATTTTAGAAACGTTAACTTTATCTTCTAAAGATAATTATGATGTGACAATAAATAGAGCATTAGTTCCATTTTCTGATAAGTTTATAGTGAAAATGCAACTGGAGATGCTAAGGGAAAAAAGAAATATTGCAGTTCATACAAACAGACAGTTTGAAAATGCTGAGCAATTGACCTATATGTTATTGAATATAATTAATAATTATATTCAATTTATGATAAGGTTAAGCATAAATATAAAAAATGAAAAACAAATTAAACAAGTAATAGACTTGCCAACTGATAGTGATAAGCTTTTTAAAAAAATAAATGATTTAAATTCTCAAATCGAAAATATAAACTCTATTAAAAATATAATGAATATTTAGAAAAAAGCCTACATCACTGTAGGCTTTTTCGTTCTAATCTCAGCTTACTTTAACTATTACCCAAATCCACGCGCCATAGCGATAATGCGTTTTAGCACCCAACGGATCAAAAGCGGAATACGTTCATCTCGTTCTTCTTGGGTATATTGCACAATCGCTAACGCCATATCTGGTTTCGCATTCTTACGCAGTGCTTTGTAGATAATCTTCTTCATGGGTAATGGATTATTTGCTGATACATTTGCTAATTTACGAAAGAGCGCTTCATAACCATTACGATATAAGAAATGCTCAATGTCTCTTGCGGGTAACACGGTTAGGCGTACACGTTCTGGATCATCGCCTAACATATTACGAACTTTATCAGCGTATTTCTTACCCGCAGGATCGCCATCGGCAACAAGGTGCCATTCAATGCCTAATAACTTCGCTAACTTGATTAACGGTTTTAAGCCACTTTGCGCAAACTCGATGATTTGAATACCTTCAGCGGCAAGGTTATAACCGTTTAGCCGTGCCATTTCGTTAAATAGCCAAACCTCGGTTTCACCTTCAACTAATAACCAAACACGAGCAAAGAAAGCGCTTGGTCGATGCATTCGCACATGGAACGTGACTTTACGGGTATCGTCTTTGTTCAACTCACCGTGATCGACACCATATACTTCAGTCTTATGTGGCTGACGGATCAACTTCTTGATCGCAGTTAAAGGCGCAGAGGACAATAACTCAGGGCTATTGGTCGTTAAGATCTTTTGCATCGGCATACTTTGAATAAACGCCCATGCTTGGTGCAACATGATCGGATGCAATCGACCTTCAGGATCTTCAAGGATCATAATAGGGCGAGAAATACGTTTAAGCTCTACAGGCCCTCGGGCACGAATATATTCGTTTAATAAGCTCATTAACATCAAACGAGCCT
Organism: Photobacterium leiognathi; assembly: GCF_030685535.1. Taxonomy (NCBI): domain Bacteria; kingdom Pseudomonadati; phylum Pseudomonadota; class Gammaproteobacteria; order Vibrionales; family Vibrionaceae; genus Photobacterium; species Photobacterium leiognathi. Next base: position 800,226 of record NZ_CP131599.1, read on the forward strand.
GTTTTGTCATGGCTGGTTGTATAAGCTGATCAAACGGATTTGAATTTTGAATGGATTGATAGTGTATCGAATGATCTTTACTACGCTGATGGGGCGCAAAGGCAAAGTAGTGATCTACTAATGATCGTAGCGTTGTAATACTACTTTTGATCTCGGCGGTACTCACGTGACCGGGATGGGTCATTAATCGTCGACACGTGTTATCTAATCGGCGTTGTACCCGAGCTTCTTTCTGCGTTTGTGCTGGTAGTTGATCTTGATGGAACTCATGCCCGTCTTCATGCAAACGCCTTGCATCCCGAATACGCACGATAGGGTGTAACACCATAAGCTGTCGAATAAACTTATCGGTGTCTTCATGTGTAATGCCATGTCCATCAAGCTGTAAAAATTGACGTTTAGTAATGATCTTGTCGTTTTCGATATGACTATGGATTTGGTAATAGAAATGCTTAATGCCGTCCTTATCAATTAAGAATGGTTGAAAGCCGCGATAACGACGTGCAAGATGTTCACCTTCGTAATCTTCTTGCCAATGTAAAACAATTTGAATTTCAGTCGAACGCTCATTCCCTAAGGCATGGTCGATATGGAAATCTGAAAAATTGAAATCATAGAATTTCGCGTCTGGCGACAACGCTAAGCATAGGGCATCCAGCAATGAGGATTTACCCCATGCATTTTCACCAATAAGCACGGTTAGCTCATTAAATGAAAGGGATAAACGCTTAATGCCACGGAAACCTGAAATCTCAATGCTTTCTAAGTGCATAAAACTATATAAACCTCGTTGCTTCCCTTATATACCCAAGTGACTTCAATATGCAGGATTCAGATTGAGGTGACTTAGGTATACGATATAGTAAATTAATGGCTGATTAGCTAGCTCTGATCACATATTGATAGCATAATTAGCTACAAATAGTTGAACAATTTCAAATAAATAATGATTGAAGGAATAGTTAGATGGCTAAAATTATCCACTCAATGATCCGTGTTGTTGATTTAGATGCGTCATTAAAATTTTATAAAGAAGCATTAGATTTGGACATTGCTGAGTGTTTGGATTTTGAAGGCTTTAGCTTAGTTTATCTTCGTAATGAAGAAAATGATATGGAACTTGAGCTAACTTGGAATGAAGGTACAGAAGAGCCTTACACTCACGGTACGGGTTATGGTCATATTGCTGTTGCTGTCGATAATTTAGAAGCTGAACATGCCAAGCTTGCAGAGTGTGGTTATGCACCACTTGAGATCAAAGAGTTCTTCCGTGATGGTCAGTTATTGGCGAAATTCTTCTTTGTTCAAGATCCAGATGGCTACAAAATTGAGTTCCTACAACGTCACGGACGTTACAAATAACTTTCGAGTATAGAGTTTGAATGTGAGGTAAGGCGGTATAATTTATTACCGTCTTACTATTAGTACGTCTAATATTCTCATTTATGATATATTGACATTTATCACAAGTATTTTGTCTTTCTGTGTGCGGAGAGAGCTTAATCGGTGACAGCTTACGAATAATCTCTCATTAGTGTGAGTCTTTCAGGGAGAGACATAATTTTTTATGACGAAGAATAATAAAAAGGCAAAGATCACATTTGCTCATATCAATGATACGCATTCGAATTTTGAACCATCTTCTATATCACTAAACCTGCCGCAACATGTTCTGAATACAGAAACTTCTGTTTATGCGAGTTGTGGTGGTTTTTCTCGTATTTCGTCTGCGGTAAATGAACTCAAATCAGAGGCTTTCTTAAATCAGCGTGAATTCATGTTTTTACATGCTGGTGACTGTTTCCAAGGTACGCTTTATTTCTCGTTATATAAGGGCGTAGCAAATGCTGTTTTACTAAATGCAATTGGCGTTGAAGCAATGGCATTAGGTAACCATGAATTAGATATGGGTAATAATAGTGTTGCTGATTTCCTTGATCAGACTCATTTCCCATTGCTTTCTGGTAACTGGGATTTATCCCAAGAAGATCAAACCAAACCCAATCCTCTTCGAGATAAAGCGAATGTATTTGCCTACGATAATCAAACACAAACAGCAAAATACATTACGAAAGATGTTCACGGTGAGCCGATCGCTATCTTTGGTTTAGCGATTGAGAATATGGCAGGTATTGCTAACCCAGATCCTGATACTCACTTTATGAATGTAACTACGGTTGCTCGAAATACGGTTCAGCATCTAAATCAGCAAGGTATTAATAAAATTGTTGTGCTGAGTCACCTTGGTTATGAGCATGACATTGAATTAGCACAAGAAGTGGATGGTATTGGGGCGATCATTGGTGGTCATACTCATACCATGCAAGGTGACTTTACGAATATTGGCTACGGTAAAACCGACCAATACGCGCACATGGTGAATAACACTTGTGTTGTACAAGCTGGTTGTAACGCGTTAGCTGTGGGACACGTTACACTCGAATTTGCACAAGATGGTAAAGTTGAGCAAGCCTTTGGTGCTAACCAGCTGTTACTTGGTCGTCAATTTACTGTTGATGCAGGGCGTACTGAGCATCTTGAAAACGAAGAGCATGACATTGTTCGCGATTTCTTAAGCAAGCAAGATAACATTCGTTTTGTGGTTAAAGATCCCATCATTGAAAACATCCTAAACGAGCATTACCGTCCTGCGGTTCGTGCGCTGCAAACAGAAGAAATCGCAGTGATTAATGAGCCATTACGTCACATTCGTATTCCTGATAGCAGAGGACCAAGCCAAATTGCCCCTTGGGTAGTTGAAAGCTTTGTCTGGAAAGCTCGTAAGCTTGGTTATGATGTTGATTTCGGTATTCATAATGCTGGTGGCGTAAGATGTTCATTTAATCCCGGTGTGATCACCCCTGCGGATATTGCTGGTAAATTACTGCCTTTTGCCATTGGTATTATGATTTACAGCGTGAAAGGTAAGCGTATTCGTCAAGCATTAGAAGGTGCTATCGATAATGCAATCAGTAATGGTGTTGATGGCACAGGTGACGGTAGTTTCCCGTATGTTGCAGATCTGCGTTTTACCTATCGTTGCTGTTCGGTGAAAGGGACACGTATCGAAACCTTAGAGCATTTAAAGGACGGTGAGTGGATCCCTGTTGAAGATGAGAAAGTCTATACTTCTGTTTCTTCTGGTTACACTGCAACAGGTAAAGAGGGCTATGCGCCGTTATTAGATTACGCCAAAGAGCCTAAGCCTATTAACGTGACTATGGCTGATGCGTTTGAAGATTTCGCTAAGCAAAAGAAATCGTTTGATGCGCCAGTGAATAACAATACGATTTATTTTCCATGCACTGGCAATGAAGACGTAGCTTAACGTTTGCTGTTAAGTAATAGCAAAAGCCGAATAGCTCATTCGTGATGAATAGGTTATTCGGCTTTTTTGTGCTCCACGTTTGGTGATGGTTGTGATTTTAGTTTCGCTCTGGCTTTTACGATCACAGGTAATGCATAAGTAGGTATTTGAATTGCAGCCATTAACGCAAGATATTCTGTGCCTAAATAGCTACTAGCAATGGTGTAAGTTAAAAGAACATTTCGATTAGTTGCTGTAATGGCAAACAGTGTGGCATTAGCTTTGTTATAGCGGTGATAGCAGAGGAAAGTGACGGTGAAAAACACTACGCAAAGCAACATACCTAGCATGAGATAATATAGCCCATCGTTAAAGGAGCGGTTAAACATCTCTCTCAATGGGGCTACCAATCCTAATGGGAAGGCAAATATCAACAATACTGTGAATTTGGATAGCTGCCCATGAATATAAACTAATTTTTCACGATTAATGGTGTTATAGCAGAAAGATGAGATAGCCATAGGACCAATAATAAAAATAACCAAACGCTGTATATATTCAACCAGATCAAGCTTTACCGCATCGTCTTGTAGTAGCGTCAAATTGATAAATAGCACCAATGGCATCATTAACGTTGAGGCAATGGTGAGTGCCATCGCATGTAAAACATCATAGCCAAGGGTTTTAGCAATAGCAGGCGTTGCAAACAGTGTCCCCGTAGCAGTTACAGCGGTAACAGCAATGAATAGGGATGTTGGGGCATTGAGCAACCATAAGAGACTCGCGGCAATAAGGGTTAACCCAATACTGTGAAGACAAGCATAGCTCCACACAGAGCGTCGCATTAACTGTTTGATAAGCTGTTCTTGTTTGATCCCAAGTAGGGTGAAAAGCATGAGAAAAAACAAGATAAAGGGCAGAGTAGGAAAGACGGTTTTACTCACATTAGGGAAAATAAAGCCAATAATGCCAGCCACCATCAGTAATGGTGCTGAATGTTTATTAATAAAAGAAAGCATAAGTTAAAAATCCTTTGTTAACTTATTGTTATCATAAATTCTATTGAAACATAGAAAGTAGCCAAATTTGAAATAATATATCGCAAGTAAAATAATGTAATCGTTATTATTGGCGTAATCTGCTCAAAACAAAAAATCCATTTTAATCAAGCATTAACACATAAGAAAAACTAATGTTAATAACGAAATATTGTCATTTAAAAGCGATGAAGTAGCTGTATAAACTAGCCTTAGTTTTTGAGTTAACAATGTATTTTTAGGGGCAATCATGGCACATACTTTCGATATCGATGCTGCGTCACCACTAACAGCTCAGGATAAGAGAAGTTATGAAGTTACAATCAAAGGATTGATTGCACACCTGTATGATCTTGTATTTAACCGATCAAAAAAGACGGTTGCTTACAGTATTGAAGATTTACCAGTACATTTACAGAAAGATATTGGTCTGTACCGATAACATTTTGTATTGAAACTTTTAAAGCCGACATCATTGTCGGCTTTTTTTTTGCGCTAATTTCGGCTATAACCTTACAAAAATAATGAATATTTTTAACTTTTAGGTTAAAGAATTCTTTGTTGTATTGATTAAACATGTAGTCACTCTTTGATGACTTGGAGAATAAAAAGATGGGCTTTTTTTCAAAGCTATTTGGCTCAAAAAAATCAGAGTCAAAAAACGAACAGATCGAGCCAACTCATTATAATGATTACTTAATTTACCCAGAGCCTAAACAAGAAGGCGGGCAATTTAGGATTGCTGGACGCATTTGCAAAGAGATCAACGGAGAACTGAAGACACATCACTTTATTCGCTCTGACTTGTTAAGTTCTCGTCATGATGCTGAAACATTCATGATCAAAAAATCTGAAATGTTCATCGACCAGATGGGCGAGAAAATGTTTGATTGAAAATTGTAGTAATATTCAACAAATTTCATTGCAATTGAGTTGGTATGTCAGTATCTTCTTTAATCATAAGATGGATATCGCACAGCATAGTTATGCTTTTTGTGAATAAGTTAAAGTTAGATTTGTCAGTTATATGGATTTTAAACCCGGCTAGGTGTTTTTAAACAATAGGTTATACGATTATTTTGTGGCTTATTGGGTATAACGAGTCATTACTGTTTTAACAGCTAAAAGCAAGCATTAAAGAAGATACTGCATCACATTGAAAACTGATAAAAATAGAATGTATACATAAAAATGTATTTTAATTTCAGTTAAATAATTACTAATGTGCGATTTTTGACTAACAGATGCGGGGATTTTTGTATTTTTACTACAAAAGGCTTGATATTGCCGATTGGGTTGGATACAAAATGATTATGTTATAGCCAATGTTCAGGGAATAATAATGCAGATTGGTGTACCAAGAGAGGTGCTCGCGCATGAAACGCGAGTGGCTGCGACGCCTAAAACAGTAGAGCAGCTATTGAAAATGGGGTTCAGCGTTGTCGTTGAGCAAGGAGCCGGACGCTTAGCAAGCTTTGATGATTCAGCTTACGAAGAAGCAGGCGCAAAAATTGTTTCAGTAGATGAAGCATGGCAATCGGATCTTATTCTTAAAGTTAATGCCCCTCAGGTAAACCCTGAAAATGGTGTTGATGAGTTTGATCTTATTAAAGATGGTGCAAGCTTAGTTAGCTTCATTTTACCAGCACAAAATCCAGAGTTGTTAGAAAAACTTTCTTCAAAAAATATCAACGTAATGGCGATGGATTCTGTACCGCGTATCTCACGTGCACAGGCATTAGATGCGTTGAGCTCAATGGCAAACATTGCGGGTTACCGTGCTGTAGTTGAAGCTGCACATGAATTTGGTCGTTTCTTTACAGGTCAAATTACTGCTGCTGGTAAAGTACCTCCGGCGAAAGTATTAGTGGCAGGTGCAGGTGTAGCTGGTCTTGCTGCTATCGGTGCTGCTGGTAGCCTTGGTGCTATCGTTCGCTCTTTTGACGTTCGTCCTGAAGTAAAAGAGCAAGTTGAATCAATGGGTGCTGAATTCCTAGAAGTGGATTACAAAGAAGACACTTCTACAGGAGACGGTTACGCAAAAGAAATGTCAGATGAATTCAACAAAGCGGCTGAGCGTTTATACGCAGAGCAAGCGAAAGATGTTGATATCATTATCACAACAGCACTTATTCCAGGTCGTCCTGCACCTAAATTAATCACCAAAGAAATGGTTGATTCAATGAAAGCGGGCAGCGTTATTGTCGATCTAGCGGCAGCTAATGGCGGTAACTGTGCTTACACTGAAGCTGATAAAGTGGTAACAACACCAAACGGTGTGAAGGTTATCGGCTATACAGATATGGTGGGTCGTCTACCGACACAATCATCTCAGCTTTACGGTACAAACCTTGTTAACTTACTGAAGCTACTTTGCAAAGAGAAAGACGGTAACATCGATATTGATTTTGAAGATGTCGTTCTACGTGGCGTTACTGTTATTAAAGACGGTGAAGTAACGTGGCCTGCACCACCTATTCAAGTATCAGCACAACCTCAAGCAAAAGTTGAACCTCAACCTGTAGCAGAAGAGAAAGTAGAAGAGCCAACATCACCTGTTAAAAAACTGGTAGGTTTGGTTGTTGGCTTAGGTGCGTTTGGTTGGGTGGCTTCAGTTGCTCCTCCAGCATTCCTATCACATATCACAGTATTTGTTCTAGCTTGTGTTGTTGGTTACTACGTAGTTTGGAACGTTACACACGCACTGCACACACCACTGATGTCAGTGACGAATGCTATTTCAGGCATCATCGTTGTGGGTGCGCTACTTCAAATTGGTCAAGGCAACGGGGTAGTTTCTTTCCTCGCATTTATTGCCGTACTCATTGCAAGCATAAATATCTTTGGTGGCTTTACGGTTACCAAGCGCATGCTTGAAATGTTCCGTAAAGATTAATAGGAGTAGCGAGAATGTCTGCAGGATTAGCACAAGCGGCATATATTGTTGCTGCACTTTTTTTCATTCTGAGCCTTGCTGGCTTATCAAAGCAAACGTCAGCAAAATCAGGTAACTATTTTGGTATCGCTGGTATGAGCATCGCGCTCATTGCGACTATCTTTGGCCCATACGCGCAAGGTTTGACATGGATCATTCTGGCGATGGTTATTGGTGGTGCTATCGGTATCTACTACGCAAAACGCGTAGAAATGACAGAAATGCCAGAATTAGTCGCAATTCTACACAGCTTTGTAGGTATGGCGGCGGTTCTAGTGGGTTATAACAGCTACCTTGAACCACCAGTATATTCTGGTGAGTTCGCTCACACTGAACACGTTATCCATATGGTTGAAGTGTTCCTAGGTGTGTTTATCGGTGCGGTAACCTTTACAGGCTCTATCGTCGCATTCGGTAAGCTACGTGGCATTATTTCATCTTCACCGTTGAATCTGCCTCATAAGCACAAAATGAATCTTGCAGCAGTAGTTGTCTCTACTTTGCTAATGATTTATTTCGTGAAAGCTGACGGTAGTATGTTTGCTCTTATCGTGATGACGCTGATTGCTTTTGCATTTGGTTACCATCTTGTTGCTTCAATCGGTGGTGCGGATATGCCAGTGGTTGTTTCAATGCTGAACTCATACTCTGGTTGGGCAGCGGCGGCGGCAGGTTTCATGTTAGCAAACGATCTGCTAATCGTAACAGGTGCACTTGTTGGTTCTTCTGGTGCGATTCTGTCTTACATTATGTGTAAGGCGATGAACCGCTCATTTGTTAGTGTTATTGCTAGTGGTTTTGGTCAAGAAGTATCTGTTTCTTCAGATGTTGAATACGGTGAACACCGCGAAGTATTCGCTGAAGATGTGGCAGAAATGCTGAAAGAAGCACGCTCTGTAATTATCACACCGGGATACGGCATGGCGGTAGCACAAGCTCAGTACCCAGTTCACGAGATCACTGAAAAGCTACGAGCTAAGGGTGTTGATGTTCGCTTTGGTATTCACCCTGTAGCGGGTCGTTTGCCTGGTCACATGAACGTACTGCTTGCTGAAGCCAAAGTACCTTACGACATTGTGCTAGAAATGGATGAAATCAATGATGATTTCCCTGAGACTGATGTTGTTCTTGTTATCGGCGCGAACGATACGGTTAACCCTGCTGCAATGGAAGATCCAAATAGTCCAATCGCAGGTATGCCTGTTCTCGAAGTATGGAATGCAAAAGAAGTTGTTGTCTTCAAGCGTTCGATGAATACAGGCTATGCAGGTGTTCAAAACCCATTATTCTTCAAAGAGAATAGCCAGATGCTATTCGGTGATGCAAAAGATACATGTTTGAAGATTCTTGAACATCTTTAATGGATAATCTCCACTAAGACAGAGCCACTCAATTGAGTGGCTTTTTTCGTTTAGTAGGGTATAGACATACAATAATATTATGGGATTCAATGCATTATTCTGTATTAGCTGTATAGTTTTACATGACATTTCATTGACAAATCTCTTAAAAATAGTGTTAAACTGGATTGATGAAAACGTATGTACTTTTATTTACACTTGCATTCTCTGCTGCTAGTTATGCAGATGGAATTTCTTTACCGGAACGTTTAGCCGCTGTTCGTGCTGAATTGCTAGAAAGCAAACCGGTGGCATCATACGACTTTCGAAAATTTCAAAGTAATTATCCATCACCTTTGTTGTTGTCATCGAGTTTACTGCCTCAAACAAAGAAATACCCACTTTCGGCATTACGGCAGCTCTATCAAAATTCGTTGACATGTAAAGGTCCTTGGCCTTACAGCCCTTTAGTGACGCAACCTGTTGTTTTTACAAGAGCTATCTGTAATAAAACGATTTTACCTCCGGGTTGGTTTATCCGTTCGGGCTACATTCATCCCGGTGGCGGTAGTTATGCTATTCGTTATTTAGCAAAGCATCCTGATAAAGCAGCAGAGCTAAGTAAGTTTTTACACATAAATGAACGCCCTTTAGCGTCAGCAACATCATTGCTTGGTCGATTACAGCGTATGAGTAGTGATGAAAAGAAAATTTTAATCTCAGGTTCACAATACTTCATATCTAATGGGGATTTGTGGGTCAGAAATGGCAACAAGTATAATATTTATAACCAAAGTACGTGGCTAAAAGTCTTAGAACAACATGGTTTGCATTTAAAACGTTTTAACCGTAAGGACTTTTGTTTAGTACAAAATGGTAATATTTGTTGGCGCGAGGAGAACAAGTCACATTTAACCTACTATTTATTAATTAGTTTGTTAGTGAGTAATGCGTTAGTACTGGTCGGGTGGGGTATTTACCGTTTCCGTATTCGTCGACGTGATATGCAAGAGCGTATGCTTGTTCTACAAATCTTAACTCACGAGTTAAGAACGCCAATTGCAAGTTTATCAATGACGGTGGAAGGCTTCAGGCGTCACTTTGATATATTACCTGAAGCTTTATACGATGAATTTAGACGTCTAACCGATGATTCAAGGCGGTTAAGACAATTAGCTGAAGCGAGTAAAGATTATTTGCAAGCAAATCAGCAGCAATTAAGCACGCAAGAAGTGGAGTCTTTAAATGAATGGCTTACTTATCTTGCTGAAGAATATGATGTAACTTTGCATCTTTCTGAAGATAGAAGTGTACATGTTAATATTTATTGGCTAACAACCTGTTTAAACAATTTGTTATCAAATGCCCATAAATATGGCGTAGCACCAATTACATTAACGTCATCGTACAATGATGGAAAACTTAAGATTATCGTGCAAGATCAAGGTCCTTTAACAGCCAAAGATTGGTCTCGCTTGAGAAAGCCATTTGTAACAGAGAAAGGTTTAGGCTTAGGTTTAACGATTGTAGAATCGATGATTAATAGAATGGGGGGGACGTTGAAACTCTCTGGCCCACCAACAACGTTTATATTGGAGATACCGTGTGAATCAAACTCTGCTACTGGTTGAAGATGACCGCAACCTTGCCGATGGTTTACTCGATTGCTTGACGCAAGCTGGATACAACTGTTTATACGCAGATTGCGCAAGTAAAGTAGATGCTTTATGGAAAGAAGCTGATCTTGTTGTGCTTGATCGTCAGCTTCCTGAAGGTGATTCTTTAAACTACTTAGGCGCATGGCTTAAGAAAAAACATCTACCAGTAATCTTATTAACAGCAATGGTATCAATTAACGATAAAGTTGTAGGTTTAGATTCTGGTGCAAAAGATTACCTAACTAAACCCTTTGCTGAAGAAGAATTGTTAGCTCGAGTTCGTGTGCACCTTCGTGGTGATGACGATGATACTGCGGCAGCAAACATCATTAAAGTGGGGGGTATTATCATTAACCAAGAGAGCCGTGAAGTGCTTCTAGGTGATGAAAATATTACTTTAACGCGAACTGAGTTCGAACTGCTTGTGTTCCTTTCGAAGAATGCGGGTCGAGTGTTTACTCGTGATGAACTACTAGATCAAGTGTGGGGCTATAACCATTACCCAACAACACGAACAGTAGATACACATATTCTGCAGTTACGCCAAAAGCTACCAGGTATTGATATCGAAACATTACGTGGTGTTGGCTATCGTATGAAGCCATAAGTATTGGCTGTCAAATGAGAAGAATAACGACTTTTCTATGTGGTCTAGGTATTGCGCACTCTCTGTTTTTTGCAGCGAGTGCCAATGCTGATTGGTTTGTTAACCAAAGTGTTTATTCTGAAGCACATAAATATTTGCTCCAAGGGAAAACCGCTCAAGCATTTGGCTCTATTGTAGAAGCGTGGCAGCAATCACCTAACTATGATCAAGAGTCAAACCTTAATGATTTGCTCGATCTTGCGATCGGTGAAGATTGTGGTCATAGCCTAGATAAAGCCGTACTACCCACTTGGTTGTCTAAGCTATCGATTGAACGTGCTGTCGTTCAAAATATTAATCAACAAATATTAAAGCTTTCTATCGTTGGTTTAACTCGTGTCGATATCACTCAGATCACATTCTCTAAATACCCTAATTACTCATTGATTGATGCGACACCTGTCATTGATGATGGTGGCTATTTTACGGTTGAAGCACATAAGCTTGACCACAAGGTTGAAGCGGGTCTTTATAAACTCACAATAGTGGCTAAAGGTGAGCCTGTTTGGAACAAATGGGTAGTGCTTAATGAACCGCCAGCGAAACAAACACTAGGGTGGAAAGACAGTAATTCATGGCGCATCGATAAGATTAAGAAGCCAAATAGCTCTTGTCCTGCTCCAATATTATCGATCAAAATGTATGATTTGAATGATACTGATTGGCGACCATTATGGAGCGAAGAAGTGGATACTCGTTTACCGACTGAGTTACCAAAACTGAACATTCCTGAAGGTCGATATTGGCTTGATGTGGGTTTAATTCAGAGCCGTTGGCAGGGTGAGTTATCTATCTTAGATATTCAAAGTATCACGCGCCCAATTGACTACTCAGATGATGAGCTGGAATAGCTGATAAAAGCCACTTTTAATGAGTGGTTTTTTTATAACATTAAACATGTATAATTAATACATGTTTAATGTTTGAGGCATGACAATGCAAATAGTTGATAAGAGCAAAGAGGATAAAATCCCTGCTATCTTACGTTTGGGATTTCGGCCGTTCTTTCTTGGTGCCAGCACATTTTCTGTATTAGCTATGGTTATTTGGGCACTCTTCTGGTCTGGTCAATCTCAATTCTCTAGTATTATGTATTCAAACCCGATTTGGTGGCATAGCCATGAGATGTTATTCGGTTTTTCTGGCGCTATCATTATTGGGTTTCTCTTAACGGCGGTTCAAAATTGGACAGGGCAGACTGGCATCAAGGGAACGAAACTGCTTGTGCTTTTTGCTCTGTGGTTATGTGCACGCTTAGGCTTAATGTTTGGATCAGTAAGTAGTATTTGGCTATTTGTCGATACAGCATGGATTTTCCTTGCTATGTATTATCTTGCAGTGCCAATTATTAAGGTTAAGCAATACAGAAACCTATTCTTTGTACCCGTGCTTTCACTATTTGGTATGATGAATGTTAAGTTTCACTTAGTGGCGCTTGGCGCATTACATTCATCGATTAGCGCGTTGACGTTACCTATTGTGCTTGTTGTTACCTTAATCACCTTAGTCGTTGGTGGTCGAGTGATCCCATTTTTCACATGGCGTGGTACACAAACAGAGCAAATTACGCGTGTTAAAGTGATTGAATTTGCTGCACTAATACCTGTGTGGTTATTGTTATTGGCAACTCTAATGCCGTCTAGCCTGATACCTGCAAAGTGGGTAGGTGTACTCGCTATTATTACTGCGATGACGAATTTAATTAGATTTAGCCGTTGGCGCAGTTTTTCTACATTAACAAATCCATTGTTATGGACTCTGCATCTATCATATTTGTCCTTAATTGTTGGGCTATTAGTACTAGGATTAAGCGAGTTTAGTTCTGTCGTTAATGTGTCTATTGCAATCCACATATTGGCAATCGGTGGTATTGGCGGCATGATTTTATCAATGATTTCACGTGTTTCACTGGGGCATACAGGTAGGACATTGAAAGTAAATATGATCATGCAAGTGGCGTTTATTGCTCTATTTACCTCACTATTAGTGAGAGTTGTTTTAGTCTACGCAATACCAAGTTTAACGATGAACAGTTATGTTTTATCAGCCTCGCTTTGGGCATTTGCATTTGCAATTTTCGCCATCGTTTATTTTCCTATTTTGACGAAGCCATGAGTTGATGGGCATCCTGGTTAAACCTTGTTAATTGATTTTTTCATTGAACATGAAGGGTTTTATAATCAGTGACATTACAGATTAATCACTCTAAAATAACGCCTCATTCATCAAGAAGAAGACAGTTATGTACAATCACACTCCAACGCTCACTCACGAAGAACAGCAAAAAGCAGCAGAGCGTATTCATGAGTTGATGGCTCAAGGTATTAGTAGCGGTGAAGCTATCATGATCGTAGCTAACCAAATTCGTGAAGAAGATGCTAAACGTCGTGAGGCGGCGGGTGAATCTTTCAGTGATGAAGAAGAGTAATTAAAAGAAGAGCTTAGCGGCTCTTTTTTTATATCTGAATTCTAGCATTCCAAATAAAAGGCTGTTCAATTATCAAGTTTTGTTATAAAAGATAAATTAGCAGTTATATTTTGGGGTAATGATATGAATGACCGTTATTTACAGGCACAAGCATTTGCGAAGGAACGCCATGGTGAACAAAAATATGGAGATTACCCATACTACATTCATCTAGATGCGGTAGCAGAGCTCGCAAGCCCGTACGGTACCGATGCGATGATTGTTGCCCAACTTCATGATGTTATTGAAGATACAGAAACTACATTTGACGAATTAGCAGATGTATTTGGCTACACCATTGCTGATGCAGTTAATTACGTAACTGATGTTAAGTTAGAAGACAGAGCGAAGCGCAAATTAGAGATCAACCAACGTTTATTCTCGCTTAATCCTGCTGAAGATGCTGCGCGTTTAGCATTGATCGTAAAAGCTTGTGATCGATTAGCGAATGTTCGCTCGAGTAGTAATAGTTCCCGTCGTCATTATTTAATGTATCAAGCTGAGCATGAAGCGTTTAAACATGCGGTATTCCGCCCTGGTTTATGTGATGAAATCTGGGATGAATTAGACTCACTAATACATGCAAAAGACTGTGTTAATTGCTATTAACAAGCTTGGTTAGATAACTAATAAAAGAAAGCCTTTGTGTTTAGATAAACTAAACCAAAGGCTTTTTTGTTGCCGCGATAATCCACTCGCGGCAGGCATGAATAAGATTATTCTTCGTCGTAAATAGTCGGGATTGGTTGACGTTTGTGTTGAGTGACTTTGTAGATAGACACTAAACGATCACGTACGAAATCATCAACAGGCTTACCTTCAAGGAAATCATCGATTTGATCGTAAGAAACTTGAAGCGCATCTTCATCTGCTTTTTGTGGTGCTAGCTCTTCCAAATCAGCTGTAGGCACTTTAAATACGAGCTGCTCAGGCGCACCCAGCTTCGCCGCAACCTTACGTACTTGACGTTTATTTAGGCCAAATAAAGGAGCAAGATCGCAAGCGCCATCACCAAACTTGGTATAGAAGCTAGTAATGTTCTCGGCAGAATGGTCTGTACCTAAGACTAAACCACCAACAAGGCCTGCAATTTCGTATTGAGCAATCATACGAGTTCGTGCTTTTACATTACCTTTAACGAAATCGACTTTTGCTTCATCAGCAGGGATAAGGCCAGTACCTTCAAGAGCAAAAAGGGTACTTGCATGTGTACCATCAACACCATCTTTAATATTCACGCTAACCGAGTGGCTAGGCTTAATGAAGCGTAATGCTAGCTGAGCTTCATCTTCATCCTGTTGCTCGCCGTATGGCAGGCGTACAGCGATAAATTGGTAATCATTAGTATTGGTTTCTGTGTTTAAGCCATCAATAGCTAATTGAGCAAGGCGACCACAGGTTGTTGAATCCACGCCACCACTAATGCCTAGCACAAGAGATTTACAGCCTGATTGTTTAAGTTTTTTCTGAATAAATGCCACACGACGTTGGATTTCAAAATCAACGTCAATTTCAGGTAACACACGCATTTCAGTGCGGATAAGCTGTTCCATGGTATATGAATCCTTAAGGGCGTTAGCCCAAATATTAATCATTTGAAACGATATAATGGAGAAATGAGAGCCAAACCATTACACCTTTTTCAAAATCATGCGATAACTCTTAATTATGATCAATGCTAAAGATAGATTTAACTAAAATTAGTCAGCAATTTTCTAGGAAATGCTTAAATAATAGTTACATCATTAGGAAATCTTAGCGAAAAAACAGTTTGATAGGTCTGATGGATGCAACAAACACTCGCCGTCTTTGGTAGCGCATTTAATCCGCCCAGTTTAGGGCATCGCTCAGTGTTAGAACGCTTAGCGCATTATGACAAAGTTCTTTTATTACCAAGTTATAGCCATGCTTGGGGTAAAACTATGCTGGATTATTCACTTCGTTGTCAGCTTGTCTCTGCGTTTATTAAAGATATTGCTCAGAGCAATTTAGAACTCTCAACCTTAGAGCAAGAGATTGCCATTGATGATGAAGCAATAACAACCTTTGCTGTACTTGAAGAGCTTGAAAAGCGTTTTCCAGAGCATCAAATCACTTTTGTTGTCGGCCCAGATAATTTCCTGAACTTTGGCAAGTTTTATATGTCAAAAGAAATACTTAGCCGTTGGCAAGTGCTAGCTTGTCCAGAAACGTTACCAATAAGAAGTACCTTAATTCGTGAAAAGTTGGCTAAGGGAGAAAACATCTGTGAGCTGACAACACCAAGTGTTAGTCAGTTGTTGATGACAGATGAGCGCTATCAATTTTAAGTTTCAGGGGTTATGACATCGTGCTTAAAACAATCCTGTTATCGATTATATGTAGCTTTTCGTTTATTTTTTCTTCGTCAGCGTTGGCATTCAATTGCAATGACTCATATTTGGAAGGCGGTGCATCAAACCAGTTTCATCAAAATTACGGCGCAACATGTCCTGTTTTCTCTAATAGCCATGATCTTACACGTTACCGTCAGCTAAATGATGTAACGGCACAAGAGCATTCATCACCATGGAAGTTAGATCAGAGCAACTACGGCAGCCAATTTTGGTTACATTGGAATGATGATTTTGCCGATTCCCCCGTTTTTATGGATCACAGTGCCTCGACATTTTATGGTTTAGGATTTTGGATGCCAGAGCAATATGATGAAGAAGACGTTT
Organism: Photobacterium leiognathi; assembly: GCF_030685535.1. Lineage (NCBI taxonomy): Bacteria > Pseudomonadati > Pseudomonadota > Gammaproteobacteria > Vibrionales > Vibrionaceae > Photobacterium > Photobacterium leiognathi. Next base: position 816,315 of record NZ_CP131599.1, read on the forward strand.
CAGATGTAGCTGGCGCTGAAAGTTGGATCTTAAACCATGGTTTGCAAATGAGTTTAGGATTTGGTGATCCAAAAGGGCACACGCCGAGAGTGAGGTTTGATTATCGTTGGCACAACAATAGCCATGTTGAAGATGGTGTGTCGATGCAACTACATTTTCCTATCAATTAACGTTTTCCAAGTAATAAAAAACGCCCGTTGTGGGCGTTTTAGTTATTCTTTTCTTCACTTTTTTACTGAATCTGCTATCAGATTGTGTATTCAAAGCGGTTATTTCAAGGTTTCACCAAGAACCTAAGCAGTGATAATGCTTCAATCATCTGCTCGGTTGTATTTAGCTGAGCTGCAATTTGTGGCAATTTACGACCGGAACGACTCAGTTTCAGCGCTTCACGCATCATAATGCAGGCTTCACATTCTTTAACTGTCATATTCATAACAGCTTCAAGGCTAGTGATTGTTGCTTTTTCTGTTAGCTTATTACCCGATAGCATCAGAGCTAACGAATTATGATGTTGCTTATTAATAGCAGGGCATAGCGACTGAGTTGAGACAGAGAGCTTAGAGGTTTGATCAGCAATTACACGTAGCAAACGACCTTCAGCGCCTTCCCATTGGTGTTCATCAACAGGCGTTTTTGATAACTCGTCAAGTACAGCTCTGATTATAGGAGAAACAACAAAGAAGCCAGCGTCTGTACACAATGGCTGTGTCATTCGAACTGAAAACGCGACTTTGTAATATTGAGTACCAGGAAGCACTGTAATTGCATGTAAACAGTCAAATGGGATCCAAAAGCCATGGCCTTTAGTGATCATATGTTCATGTTTACCTAAACGGATCAGTACGCTGCCATTGGTGACGACAATAAAGTAAGAACAATGACTTTTACGACGTGAACCCACAAAAAGGAAAGGATGTTCGTTGTTTGAAAACTCAATAGCTTGTTTCATAGTGACTCTCTAACACATAAGCCTGCACATCTTCGTGTTTTTTTCTGATAGCGTCAACACAGAGAGGAATGTAATAACTAAATACTGTAGATAACAATCACTAGTCGAGCAAATCAGGACAAAACATCGAAATAACGTTTAAAAATTCGCCTAAATAATGAGGTATGACCTCCAACCATCACGGTTATTGATGTAGGTTGTTTGGCTAATGTTTTTTTATAAGTAAAATAAACCAGTTTTTTCAAGATGAAGCATGACTGTGCAAATAGATAACGATATTTATAAAGAAATCCGCCCTTATAACGACGATGAAGTTAGTGGTGCGATTCAACGCCTTATTGATGATAAAGATTTTATCAATGCTATTTTAAAATACCGATTCCCGCATGCATCGGGCATGTTTGGGTGGTTACTTATTCCTTTAATAAAGCGTTTTCTTGTCAAGAAATGGTCTGGTATCAAAACGGTTAAAGACGTACAAGATCAAGTTGCTAAGTACATGAATGGCACGATTGAACATTCATGTGACGGTGTCATTTATACCGGTCTGGATAAGCTTGATCCTAACCAATCTTACTTATTCGTTTCTAACCATCGTGATATCGCGATGGATCCTGCGATGGTGAACTGGTGCCTATATCAAGAGAAAATGGGCACAGTAAGAATTGCGATTGGTGATAACCTTTTAAAGAAACCTTGTGCGACAGAGCTTATGCGCTTAAATAAGAGCTTTATTGTTAAGCGTTCAGCTAAAGGTCCGCGTGAGTTAATGAAGTCGTTAGGTTTGCTATCAAGCTACATTTCGTACTCACTAGAAACTGGCAACAATATTTGGATTGCACAGAAAGAAGGTCGTGCGAAAGACGGTAACGATAAAACGGATCCTGCTATCCTAAAAATGTTTTACATGGAAGGCCGTAAGCGAAAACAATCATTTGAAGACTTTATGAGTGGTTTAAATATTGTGCCTGTGGCGATTTCTTACGAAAACGATCCATGTGATGTAGCAAAAGCTGAAGAATTACACCAGAAAGCGACAACAGGTAGTTACGAAAAAGGTGAGTTTGAAGATATCGAAAGCATCATTCAAGGTATTGTAGGTGAGAAGCGACGTATTCATATTAGCTTTGGTGATGTGATTACTAATGCCCCTGAAACACCAGAAGAATTAGCATTAGAAATTGATCGTCAAATTACGCAGAACTACCATTTATTCCCAGCAAACTATATTGCAGCAGAAATGGATTCAGAGCTTGTTACAGAGGATGAAAAATCCTTATTTGCTAAGAAGTTTGAAAATCACAGTGATGCAGTAAATGACATTTTAAAACAAATGTACGCATTACCAGCATTGAAAAAACAGCAGCAATAATAAAATCTTAAACGGCACTTAGGTTTATCACGAGTGCCGTTTTCTTTTGTTAATACATGTCTAGTTCAGGATCATAAGTCACGATAATAGTTTTTGGCATGATTAATTCGGTACTGTTTTTCCAGTTCTTCTCATACTGCTTGTAGTGTTTCGTCTCTTCCTGACTCGTTAGTATTATTTGTATTCTTTCTTGTTCGATCTTAAATTGCATCGCAATGTAATCAGCCATGCTATAAAGTCGATCGTATGCTAAATCATCTGATGTGTGTAAAGTGATAACAAGATAAGTTTCTTTATATGTATCAAGTAAATAGCCAATATTATTTAAAATAGTCTTCATATTAATGGTTAATTGACTACTGTCATTTTCAAAATAAATGACGTCATAGTGAGTTGGAAACGCCACCAATATACCTTGTTCAGGGTAGTGATTTAGCTCGGTTATCAATGGGTGTGATATAGGATTAGTTTGGCTAAAACTGTGAATGGTCATTGCCGATTTTGGTATAAGTAGAGCCAATAGAAAGACGATACTTGTAGTACAAGCATTTATGGAGAAACAGCGCTTAAAGCATTGATGAATTAACAACATAGCTTGCTCAATATACATGCTTTATTATCAGTCTAGTATATTGAGCAAGGTTACTTGGAGATATCTTCTATTAACTTATTGCAAGTAAGGACAATCAGTTGTTAGTCAGAATAGGGTTGTTGTTTTTATATGGCGGCATAGCCATTCTTTCAGCCATAAAATCGATAAAGCATCTTACTTTAGGGGCTAGATATTTACGTCGTGGGTATACCGCATAAATAGGTAAATCTACCGTTGTTTGCCAGTCTGATAACAGGGTAACAAGCTTGTTTGATTCAATTTCATCAGTCAGTAAATAGGTAGACAGATAAGCAATACCTAAGCCACTGACAGCGGCATCAAGGACTGCAGGGGCGTTATCAATACGGTAATTGCCACTAACACGAATAGACTGTTTAAGACCATCACGGCTGAATTCCCAATTGACATATTTACGCTCGCGGCTTTCATAAGTGATACAATTATGTTGGCGTAAATCACCCGGTACTGTTGGCGTGCCATGTTGCTCAATGTAGTCAGGGGAGGCGACAACGACAAACTCACATTTGGCGAGTTTTCTTGCGACCATTCCTTCCGGTGGATGCTCATGAATAGCGATCCAGCAATCAAAACCTTCTTCCAATAAATTAGGGCGATGATCAAACAAGCTGATCTCTAGTTCTAAATTAGGGTTTTGTTTCTGAAATTCAGCAAGGGCAGAGGTGATATGAATATTGCCAAATGATTGTGCGATACCTATGCGTAAAACACCTGTGATTTCATTACGATAACCTGCAACCATCGCTTCTGCTTCACTTACCGTATCAATAAGTTGCTGACCATAATCAGCATATTGAAGTCCAATCTCAGTAAGCACGACTGTACGTGTACTTCGCTGTACAAGTTGACAACCGAGCCTATCCTCTAAGCATTTTATTTGCTTACTTACCTGTGATTTAGAAATACCTAAACGCTCGGCTGCACGAGTAAAATTTTGTTCATGGCCTACTGCTGCCAATATTACCATTTGTTGTAAATTATCAAGCATTCATAAACCTAGGTGACGTTGTCACATAAAATAAGAGGAGGAAGCTAATAACCAAAGCATTATTATGGTTTAGCTACTAAACATCAATATAACTATTAGTAAAAACAATAAATAACATCATTTTAAACGATTTTAATAATGAAGAGGTTAACGCTATGATAATACGATAGTTTATGGAGGAACCCATGTTTACCGTTTTCACCACATTTTTACTTTTAGGTTTTTACAGTTTCGGTGGTCCAGCCGCACATATCGGCTTTTTTCAGCGTGCGTTTGTACAAGAAAAGAAATGGATCAGTGATGATGATTTTAACCACGCTGTAGCCCTGTGTCAGTTTTTACCCGGCCCAGCAAGTAGCCAATTAGGTATGTATATTGGCTATAAAAAAGCGGGCTATTTAGGAGCTGTTGCCGCTTTTATTGGTTTTACATTACCTTCATTTGCACTATTAACCGCTGTTGCGATGGCGAGTAGCAGTGTTACCCAGAATTCTGTTGTTGATAGCTTAATTCTAGCCGCAAAATTGCTAGCTGTTATCGTGGTTGCTGACGCATTATGGGGAATGGCAAAGAAGAATCTTACCTCTGCATTGACTATCACGATTGCTGTTATAACGGCAATCTGGGTTTATTTCAGCACAGGTTTACTAGGGCAAATTTTGCCGATTTGTATCGCCGCCGCTATTGGTTATGGGCTTTCGTACAAAAATGCCGAGCCTGCAAAAACACAGCAAGCCATTAGTATTAAACCGCACATGGGAATACTAAGTACATTTATTATCTTATTGGTTGTATTGCCATTTATCGCAAGTTATAGTCAAGGTTTTAATCTGTTTAACATCTTCTATCAGGCTGGTAGTTTCGTATTCGGTGGGGGGCATGTGGTACTTCCATTATTACAACCTATGATGGAAGGACTTGTTAGTGAATCAACCTTCATTAATGCTTATGCATCAGCACAGCTTGTTCCTGGGCCAATGTTTACAATGGCAAGTTACTTAGGCGCATCTATTGATTCCTTACATCCTGTATTGGGGAGCCTTATTGCTACTATTGCTGTATTTTTACCGGGAGCACTTCTACTATTTGCTTTTGTACCTGCATGGAAAGCGTTATTTGCTCATCAACGTTTGAAGCACTCAATTACATTAGTTAATGCATCAGTAGTAGGTTTGTTAGCAAGTGCATTTGTGACGCCAATTATGACAAGCGGCATAAAATCTTGGTTTGATATCGTATTAGTTGTTGTGGGGTTCATTGCATTTAAACAGTTCAAATGTCCGGTATGGTTACTAGCGGCACTGCTTTTTGTTGCGAATTATTTCATTGTGATTTAACAGCGATAAGCGTATAACAGTATGATTATTATAAGGATCTGAGCACATGCCAGATCCTTTTTTATTCTAGGAACCATGAATGAATATTGTCTGTGAAACTGAATCGCTAGTGATCCGCAAATTTGAACTAACTGATACTGACTTTATTATCAGTTTACTCAACGAAGAGTCATTCTTTCGTTATATTGCAGACAAAAATGTTCGTACTCACGACGATGCTATTCGCTATTTAACGCAAGGTCCAATTGCTTGTTACAACACTCATGGTTTTGGACTAAATATGGTTATTTTGAAATCGACAAATACACCTATTGGTATGTGTGGATTATTAAAAAGGGATGAACTGGATCTTCCTGATTTGGGTTATGCATTCTTAAGTCAATACTGTGGCAAAGGCTATGCATTTGAAGCTGCAGAAGCCGTAATCAGTGATGAAATGAAACGTTATGAGCTAACCAAAATTCAAGCGGTTACTTACCCCGATAACATAGCTTCAAACAAATTGTTAGAAAAATTAGGATTTGAACTGCTCGGGGAAATGGAACTCTATGGCTCAGTGAATAATTTATATCAATTTCAATGCTAACAAGAAGAATGTTTTTTGGGCGATGAGTAAAAAGAGGCACATTAAGTACCTCTTTTTGTTTATGTCTAACAACCTAATGCACTATAACTTTATATTGTGATTCTATAAATAATTTACCAATCGAGAACAAGTTGATGATTTTTAATAATTAAGTCAGGCTTAGTAGATTTTAAAAGGGCTTGCTTCATCTCAGACTCATCAAGCTTATACACTGGTTTAGTGGATAACACCTGACCAATCAGTGAAACAAAAGGCGTGACTACAGGCTTAGTTAGCATGTTATTGTATTTTTCTGGCTTAATATTAAGAGATTCGATGTTTAGGCTACGTAAGTAGATCGCGCCTTCGTCGGGATTGTAGAAGGGAATAGCACTAAAGTTTGCTTTTATAACAATATCTTGTGGTTGTTGGCCTGCAAGTTCTAGATTTGCACTTGCAGTAGCGTCAACGTTCACACGATTATCTGCCACACGACCAATACCGACTTTTACGTTATCAAAACGTCCTGTTGCGTAGGCGATACCTTGAATGCCAACAGAGCGCTCAACGTTAGTTTCTTTATTTATGTAGTTTTGCATTTCACTTTCAGTGACACCGTAACTACTACAGCCAGCAAAAATGAATGCAGAGCTAGCGATGATCAGAGCTTTTAAACGCATATAAATCCTTAGTAAAAGAATAACGATTCTATAATTTATAGCTCATGATAAACAAAAGAAGCACGTAAACCTACGTGCTTCTTTATTAAAATGAAAAACTTAACCGTTTGCGAACAAAACTGACAAGTCGTATTTATCTCGAGTCAGTGAATTTTTTAATTTTGATAATGATATTACTTGTAATTGACGAATCCGTTCTCGGGTTAACCCCACTTCCTCTGCGACCTCCTGTAGCGTTTGGGCTTCATAACCGAGAAGACCGAAACGGCGGCAGATGATCTCTTTGTCTCTTTTATTTAAACAATTAAGGACATTCGTTGTAATTTTTTCAATGGCTAAGTCATCAACATGTTGATCTGGCTTTGCCATGGTTTCATCAGCGATAAGCACTGCCATAGATTGAGCATTTACTTCACCGTTAACTGATTGATCGTACGAGATAATAGGGGTTTCGTAAGAAAGTGTCGTCGATACATCATGCAGTGATTTGTTCAATATATTAGCAATTTGCTCTTTACTAGGTTCCTCGTTATTTTTCTTAACTAACTGTTTGTGGGCTCTGACAATGGTATTAATTTCTTTTGAAACATGAACGGGCAATCGAATCGTTCTACCTTGATTATGAATAGCGCGTTCAATGGTTTGTTTTATCCACCATGTTGCGTAAGTTGAAAAGCGAAAGCCTTTCTCTGGGTCAAATTTTTCTACTGCTGTAATAAGACCAATATTTCCTTCATCAATTAAATCACTGATATGCATTGGACTACCACGGTATTTTTTGGCGATACTAACAACAAGTCTTAAGTTACTTTCAATTAAAACCTTTTTACTATTTTCATCGCCAGCTAAACTTTTTCGGCTGTATAACACTTCGTCTTCCTTGGTCAAAAGATCTTTTTCAGCGATATCTTTTAGGTATAAATGGACGATATCTCCACCATGTGAAAGCAGGTCATCTTTGTTACTAACATCCATATAATTATCCTTATTATACTTTTTACATATACTTATTTATAAATCTTAGTAAGCAACGGAGGTCACACTACCATAAAGGAATATCGTGTACAGCTTTTTTATTTAATTGTTAATAAAAAACGAATATTCGGTCACATAATCAAATGTATTCTTAATATAGTTAAGTGATATGGTTAGATGTATATTTTTGCTAATTCTTTTTAGGTTAAGTAATTAAGTGTTTGTTAATAATGGATATATTTATATTTCTTTATGGCAGCAAATATCTACTAATAATATATATATTTATAGCGTGCGTAATATTAATTTTAAATTACAACGATTGTTGATACCTATTAAAGTCAACAGATTCATTTTTGAAAGCTTACAAATCAATAATAGATCTTAAATGATATTGATTCTCATTTGTCGGTTGGTAGTATAACTCTATCTTAAATAAGGAGTTAGCCATGACCAGTTCGACACTTTCAATAAAGCCTGATATGGCTAACTTTAGCTTAAAGCTAAAAAAGAAACTTTTATTACTAGGTCCTGCTTTTATCGCAGCGATTGGCTATATCGATCCTGGAAATTTTGCAACCAACATTGAATCAGGTTCGGCATTTGGTTATCAATTGCTTTGGGTTGTTTTATGGGCAAACCTAATGGTCATGTTAATTCAATACTTGTCTGCAAAACTAGGCATCGTAACAGGCAAAAATCTCGCTGAACATTTACGTGATCACTTACCTAAATGGGCTATTGGTCCATATTGGATTCAAGCTGAAATTATTGCGATGGCAACGGATTTAGCAGAATTTATAGGTGCATCTGTTGGTTTCCAATTGTTGTTTGGTATTTCTTTAATGGAAGGGGCGTTGATCACTGCTGCTGCAACAATGGCGATTCTTCTACTTAGTAATAAAAGCCAGAAGCCATTAGAAGTGGTAATAGGATCACTGTTACTGTTAGTGGCTGTGGTATATGTTGTCGAACTATTTTTTGCCCACCCAGCAACCAGTGAAATGGTGAAAGGTTTAGTGGTTCCAACATTAGATAATTCGCATCAAATTTATTTGGCTGCGGGTATCTTAGGCGCAACCGTGATGCCGCATGTTATCTATCTTCATTCTGCACTGTTTAAAAATACTTACGGTGAGACTAAACAAAGACGTTTAAAATCAACACGTATTGATGTGTTAATTGCGATGGTCATCGCTGGTTTTGTGAATATTGCGATTGTTGCAATGGCGGCAGCAGTATTTCATTACTCAGGTAATCAACACATTGCTGAAATTGAAACTGCATATCAAACATTGACGCCTCTTGTCGGTAAAGCTGCATCAACCTTGTTTGCAATCTCATTAATTGCATCAGGTTTATCTTCAACAGTAGTGGGGACTATGGCTGGGGATGTAGTTATGCAAGGGTTTGTTAAATTTAGAATTCCAGTGTTATTACGTCGTGTGATTACCATGATCCCTTCATTTATTGTGATCGCATTAGCTATTAATACAACTGAAATTTTAGTGATGAGCCAAGTGGTTCTAAGCTTTGGTATTGCACTTGCTATCATTCCATTGCTCATTTTTACAAATAGTAAAAAACTGATGGGTGAATTTAAAAACAATACTTATGTTAATTATGCTGGCGTCGTTATTGTTACATTAGTTGTTGCGTTAAACGGTTATCTATTAGTTACATTATCGTAGTTTTAAACAAAAAGTTACGAACACTTTTTCACCTTAAATAGGTACTTAATTGCTTTCTGTTTGTTTTTAAAAGTTTTTAACTCTTGATTAGATGATACATCTTTTACCATCGGAGCACGTTTATTTAGGCTAAGAAGTTTTGTTTTTAAGCCGCTACATGGCACAACGTTATACTGTTCGACAAAATGCTCAAAACTACGTGCTCCAGATGGGAAAGATATAAGCAAAATAATCGATATTATTGAAGTGATAAAACACATTTTCATGACTTACTCCTTTAATATGGAATATTATATTTCATTTATGTAAATCAATGAAATCCAATATGTTTTAAAATGAGAGTTAGGCCGTGATTTTATAAATACTATTAATCAGTTAATTACATCACCTTGCTGGAATAACACCTTTCAAATCATCATCTGTTCGTCTATCGTAGCGCTGTGTTGTCGTAATACTGCTATGTCCCATGAACTTACTTACTAATAGTAAGTCAAATCCCGAACGAAGTAAGTTGGTTGCCACAGAGTGACGAAAGTCATGGGGCGAAACAACTCTATTAAATCCTTTTTTATTCAGTCCCTTACATAAATCATTAAGTGTTTGTGTTGTTAATCTTTGATGGGTTAACGCTTGGTATCGATTAATGGTACAAAATAAAGCAGGCTTATCCATTTGGCTATTTTGCTGACGAACCACAAGCCATTGCTGCATGGCGCTATAAAGATCGCTGTTGATTGAAAAGGGTACATAACGCTCTTTATTACCTTTACCTACCACTCTAAGTTGGCAACGATCCATATCAATATCATAAATATTTAAGCTGACAACTTCTGCTCGACGTAAACCTGCCTCATACATTAACCAGAAAATACCATTATCTCTCAATGCTTTAGCTTTGTTTTTTTGCTCTAAAGTGAGTGCGGAAATATGATCTAACTCTTGATAACTCAAATAGCGACCACTTGATTGACGCGAACCTCGCGGTAATTTTATTGCTTTAATACGTTCAAGTGTTTCAACCGAAATGAGTTCAGCTAACCATGCATGCTGTGCGACACCACGTAACATTCTGAGCAAATTATCTGCTGTAGCAGGAGCGTAAGATTTCTTCTGATCACCAAATGTATTTTCGATTCGATCCGTTAAGAATGATTGCATTGTCGATTGAAGTACAGGCGCATATAAAAGGGTGATCCAATCAAAACGTTCCACACAACTGCGAATACAAAAACAACTAAATGCTTCTAACATAACCCTTGACTGCGTACTTAATTCAAAACGATAAAATTGAGGTTCAATAGGTTGTAACCATCCTTGTTCTAACGTTATTTTTTTATCTTCATTAAGATTAAAACATGAAAGATGTTCTTCAAAGAGTATTACTTCAGCCAAAGATAACGTTTTTTCAGATTGAAGGTATTTCGCTACCGTTAATAACGCATTGAGAAGGGGTTTAACCTGAAGATTTTTCAGTGGTAATTTCTCAGAAAAGTGCTGACTTTTCATTTTCGCTTTTTGGCGAGCACGCTGAATTAAAAACGCTTTTACAATCTCAATTAATCTTGTTGGATCAGAAAATAACAAAGCCCAATCAATAAGTTGAAAGCTATCGCCAATAATATATCGAGACAGTCTTTCAAGCGTATATTTGGCATTCGCTTGTCCGCCAGTGGTGTCCGTTGCTGCTAAAGAGTAAATATACGAAAGCGCTGGATTTGATGAAGTATATTGAATCTGGTTTACACGTTGAGCGAGTTCAGTTTGCTGGCGTAACGAAGAGGCTCTAAGAGAGAAGGAACGTGGATCCATTGGAACATTATTAGGCATTACAGGTGTTATTCTAGATCTGCTATAAGGGATATTATATAAGACTGAGATTAAATTACTATATAAATCTGTCAGTTACGTAAATTTAAAAGATCACTAGCTTTGATCTTATCACTTCATTATTGCTTAAAATTTAGTCTTATTTTTTCTCCGAATTTACGTAATTTATCGATATAGTAGTCGTTAGCTAGCTCAGAATTAAACTGTTACGGTGTCACTTTAAGTTGTAAACTTGATACGCTTACATCTTTGGTAATTACATATACTTAGACTATTAGGGTGGAAAGGGATCTAGGTGTGACTATGAAACGATTAAAGCGTCTTATCTTACTTTGCTACTTTTGTTCCACCAGCGTAAGCGCAACAAATATTTATTTAAAACAGTTTAACGAGATTGATAGCAACATTAATAACTTAACCATTAATATTAGCTGCGGAAAATTACCGTCTATATCCTTTGAAGGAGATGAACTCGAAAACGTTAAGTTACAAGTTTACAACGCGACACTTAAGTTATATTCAGCAACAGAAGAAAACCCAAAAACAAATATCGTTGCGAATGTTACCGTTGCAAAGCCCCTTGTAAAAATGATCATAGAAAATCATGCAAGGGTAGATATCGATGATTGCGCTATCGATACTACTCGGTTCACAGCGACTCTAGTTGAAAAATCGTATGCTGAACTAAACGGCTCAACGACAAACTTAGATATGACGTTAACTGATAACGCTCACGCAAAGGTGAATGTGGTTGCTGAAAATATGACCATCACTGCTTTTCAGTCGTCATCGGTTGATGCGAAAAAAGCGTTAGGAAAACTTAACTTATCACTGATGACTGATTCACTATTTGAATTATCAGCAAGAGTGAATCAAGTTGAAATTGATATGAAAGAACACTCAATTGCCACTATGTGTAATACAGTAAACAGCACTATCGGTGGTGTGATGGAAGATGATTCGTCCGTGGTGATCAATAAAAAAGCAGAAGCAAAAATAACAACAAACGATAATAGCAAAATCACTTTTTGCTACTAAGACTGACGTTTTATGCTAAATGTGTAATGATGATGGCACAGAAAAGGAGTGCATTATGACGACACAATCCGTTAGTTTCGATATCAATACTGAAGTTTCTGTTGCAGAAAATATTATTGAATATCTACAAGGGCATGAAAACGAATTTTCATCTGCATTATTCAGTAAACATGATCAGCAGGATCTTCGCTACCAGTTCGCAACGGGAAGTTTGAATGTGGATATGGTCGAGCTATCGCCTGATTCAAAAAGTGGTTACGCAACAGTTAGTTATGGTATTCATTTTTTCTGGCCTTGTAACAACCAAGATGAAATTGATACCTATAATGAGAAGCTACATTTTACCGTCGATAATAGCAAGGTGTGCTTTGAACTGGTTCATCATGAACCTTGGATAGTGTTATAAATAAAAACAGCCACTCTTTGAATGGCTGTTTTTTTGTATTTATTTATACAGATCATTTAGATATTGCTAATGAAAGCTTATTCGTCACTTTCAAAGCCGAATACACGATCTTGAATATAAACCATGTCGCAATCTGTTTTGTATAGCACACTGTGAATACGATTTGCTTGAATGTAGCCAGTTTGACCCGTACTCAGAATCACTTCTTCACCATCTTTTACTAATTCACCGTCTTGCTTAATGTAAAACTGAATCGCAATTTCACCTTTAACAATGATCGACATATCGTCATTTGGGTGGTGGTGTGGTGCTTCGTAAGTGCCTGCATCCCAACGTTCAAGTAGTGCAGTTACACAGTTCTCGTTTTTCTCATCTGTATCGCGGAAGCTAAATCCTGGCATTTCAGGATCTTTTGTAAAGTCAGACCAGATATTTTTAGAAATAAAATCACTCATAGTAAACCACATAACTGTTTGATGAATATGTGTTTATTATAGGTGATGAAAACTGCTTTATAGATAGACAAATTAGCAAGCTAATAAACCAAATAACCGTGCTACATGATTTATGCAATCTTGCTGCATTACTAATTAATACATATCGATATCGTTGTATAACCACTCATCTGCTTCATCAAACATTTCTTGTAAAAGTGCTTCTACACGTTCTTTTTCATCGCTTAAGCAACCTAAAACGCTCAAATCATTGTTACCACCAAGACGAACACGCACATTGGCATCAGGCCAAACAGTAAGAACTCGGCGAGTAAACTCTTCATCAATTTTAGTAAAATGAGTTTCAGATAGGTTCAGTTTGTTAATCATTAATTCAATACGCATAGTATTACTTATATCCAACTGTATATAACAACAGTGATTTTATAAACAGTATTTATGAACATCAATTCAAGATTCAAATGGTCGTAATTAGTTGAATTTATTGATCTGTGAATAAACAGGATAGTTTTAACCGAGATTAAACAGTATAAAAATCAAAATCTATATTGATCACAGATTTGATGTAACAAGACTAGGCAAACGTTTACTTGGTGTAATGGAGTCGGCATACTCACGCCACTTCCTTTACTGTACTTATCCTTTTTATGAAAAAACTGACTCTTTCACTACTGGCTGTAAGCTTACTTTCTGCTTGCTCTCAAACTTCACAACTTAACCATAATGCAAGTCTGATCATTAAAAATGGTCAAGTGCTAACCATGAATGACAATAAAGACATCATTGAACAGGGTGTTGTTGTTGTTAAAGGTGATCAAATTATCGCGATTGGTACTAAAGCGTTACTTAAGCAGTATTCAGCAAGTAAAGTGATTGATGCAGAAGATGGCATTGTCATGCCGGGTATGATCAACACTCATAACCATTTACCTATGATTGCGTTTCGTGGCTTAGGTGAAGAAGGGATTGCGAATCGCTTATTTGCTTATTTCTTCCCATTAGAAAAAGAGAAATTAAGCCGTGATCTCATTTATCAAGCAACCCGTTTAGGTACCCTTGATTTAGCGCAAAGTGGTGTGACTACTTACGCTGACATGTATTACCACATGGATGAAATGGCAAAGGCAACCAAAGAGATCGGCTTGCGTGCAGTTCTTGGTGAAACCGTGATTAAATTCCCAGTGGTAGATGCTAAAGAGCCTCATGGTGGTATTGAATATGCCAAGCAATTTATTCGTGAATACAAAAACGATCCACTGATCACACCAGCTTTTGCACCGCATGCTGTTTACACTGTAGCAGAAGATAAACTGCAAGAAATCAATACATTATCTAAACAGCTTGATGTTCCTGTATTGATCCATGTAAGTGAATTTGGTAATGAAGCAGAGCGCATTCAAGATAACACGGACAAACTCAGTCCTGTCGCATGGTTGAATAAAATCGGTGTATTAAACGATCGCATGGTGCTAGCACACAGCATTCATTTAACCAAAGAAGACATTGCGCTAGTTAAACAATCAGGCGCAGGTATTGCTTACAATCCTATGGCAAATGCGAAAGGGGCAACCGATATTGCGCCTGCATGGGAAATGTATCAACAAGACATTCCAATGGGCTTAGGTACTGATGGACCAATGAGTTCGAACCAAGTCGATTTATGGCGTACCTTAAGTTATGCCGCTAACATGCAACGCTTAAAGCATGATGATCGTACGATTATGATCCCAGAACAAGTGATTGAGTTAGCAACCATTGGTGGTGCAAAAGCGCTACATATGGACGATGAAATCGGTTCGTTAGAAACGGGGAAGAAAGCTGACATCATTATTGTTGAAACCGATTCCGCGAATATGCGTCCTAATTACAATCCGTATGCAACATTGGTGTACCAAGCTAACCCAAGTAATGTTGATACCACCATTGTGAATGGCAAAGTCGTGATGGAAAACCGTCAAATGAAGACGGTGAATGTGAAATCTATCAATCAAGAAATCGATAAGATTGAATCAGATATTCAAGACTTTGCTAAAGAGTTGGCGAAAGACGCAATTAAATCACCAAGCTTAATGAAGTAATCTCTATCTGTAGCGTTTGTGATAATCCATCATTATTGCAAACGCTAGTTTTCCCATCAAAACAATGCATTAGCAGATATATACCCAAGCGACTTCAAGATGCCTGATTCAGAGCGAAGTCACTGATTTGAATTCAAGGAAGACAACGAAGCGGAATAGCGAGCTCTTTCCAAGTTGTCTGACGCAAGAAGTCGTCTCAGTGACACGCTCCCAAAGGGCGAGCGTCCTTAGCTCTCAGACTTTGTTAACGATTCTCAATGTAGAACCACTATATCTTCGAATCGTTGCCGCGCCTGAGAACTAAGGTCGTCTCGCTGAACACTGCATCTTTAGGTTGCTTGGACATAGATACAATAAGTCTCAAATATAATAAATAAAACCTAATTTTGACACTTTTTGATGTGTATCTTTGTTCGATTCGTCTTATTATTATCCCAACAAGAAAACAATAGGACATCAAAAATGACAGCTTTTACATTACGCAGTAATGACCTTGCTGAAGGTCAACCAAAAGAAAAGCGTTTTTCATTCAATAGCTTTGGTCACGATGGTGATAACGTTTCTCCGCAACTAGAGTGGGCAAACGCTCCTGAAGGTACAAAAAGTTTCGCAGTTACTTGTTTTGATCCTGATGCACCAACAGGTTGTGGTTTCTGGCACTGGCAAGTGATCAATATTCCTGCATCAACAACATCTTTAGAGCAGGGTGCTTCTGGTAAATTAGCCGCTGGTCTTGAAATGCGTAACGACTACGGTTTCAACGGTTACGGCGGTGCTTGTCCTCCAGAAGGTCATGGTATGCACCGTTACCAGTTCACTGTGTGGGCGCTACCTGTAGAAAAACTAGAAGTGCCAGATGATGCATCATGTGCACTAGTTAGCTTCATGTTAAACATGACCTCTCTAGGTAAATCAACAATTACAGCGACTTACACTCGTTAATTTAATTAGAGTGAAAGCCCTGCTTACCTTTAATTATGGTAAACAGGGCTTTTGTATATGCTATGAAAAGTTTTATTCAGCTTAACTATTACAACGGTATCCAACCGCAACGCTTGCGTAATGTTCCCATTATTTATCCTTCTATTTTTTGGATTCAACAAGGGGAGAAACAGCTGCAATGGCAAAACGATTGGATCAGTTTCAATAATAAAAATTGGTTATTGTCGCACGGCAATGCGTCGCTAACTTTTATCAATAATCCTAATCAAAGCCAGTTTTTCTCAACCCAACTGAGTTTTTTAATCCGCCCAAGTGATGCACTCATTGAACGCTCATTAGAAAATCAGCAAGTTGATCAAACACCAGAATATACAATTGACGGCACCGCGAAATACTTATGGCAAAGTATCATCACAATGCCAAAAGATATTAGGCCAAGCGTACAGCAACATATCGTTAATGCTTTGTTTGAGCATCTTGCAAATAGCGGACAGTTACATCAACTGTTCACGGTGCGAAACTTAAGCTGGCGAGACAAACTCACTCAATATTTTAATGAGGATCCCAAAGCGAACCATTCTATTGAATCGGTTTGTGAGCATTTTGGTTTGAGTAAATCAACGTTAATTAGGCGTTTGAAAGAAGAGAACACTCAATTTAGGGAAGTGTTAGCACAGCTTAGAATGGGCTATGCACTGAGCTTGCTGCAAAACAAACCTTACTCACAAATAGAGTTAGCACATCTATGCGGTTATAAGTCGGAATTACGTTTTGCTCAGCGATTTCAACATCAATTTGGCCTAACGCTAAAACAATACCAAAAGACATTTGAATACCATTAACACCGAGTGTTAATGGTATTTTCTTCTGTGTGACAAAGTCACCAATCAACGTTTATTAATGACGTTCAAATAAACTGTGTAGTTGGTGAGAGAGTAAATCTGCTAACTGATGAGATGATATATTACGTTCAATAGTGTGTAATGGCATCGAGCCTTCTTCGATAACGCCCAACCAATCATTAATCATCCCTTCAAAGCCTTTGGTTGCTAACATTGGTGTCCAATCTTCACTAGTAAGAATACGCTCTTCGTTATTTAGCCAACGTTGACCACGAGTAAATGAGCTAAATTGATAGGATTGATTATGATAAGTTGCAGAAACCGTTTCGTTAGTGATACCGGTTAAACGGTTCATAGATGCGTGCAATAAACATTGTCCCGCTTGCCATTGCACATCAACACGCGATAGCTGGTTACCAAACATTTGGTGAGTGATATACACATCTTCAAGAGTGGCTTTACAATTTAAGTTCACACTGTCGAGTGCATGAATAAAATCATCAAAAATAAAGGTTTGGATATCACCTGGTAAATTATGGCGATTTTTCTCCCAACGTAGTGATAACAATTCACCCACGTTGCCAGAAGCTAATTCAGGTAGGTGTTTATTATAAAGAGGGATGTGGCGGCGATTAAAGCCAACGTAAAGGGGAGTTTGATGCTTTTCCGCTAAGTTATAAAGCAGTTCAACTTGTTCACCACTATCTACTAATGGTTTATCAACAAAGGTAGGAATACCTTGGGTTAAAAACCAAAATGCGATATCAAAATGAACACTGGTTGCAGCATGTATCATCACAGCATCAACATTCTTTTTAGTTAGCTGACGATAGTCACTGTAGCTATGTTTGATGCGATATTTTTCTGATAATGATGCTAATACCGCAGTATCACGAGTACATAAGACAAGCTCAACATTGTTTAGTTGTGTCATGATAGGTAGATATGCTTTTTGTGCAATATCACCTAAACCAATCACCCCAATTCTCATTTATTACCCTTATTTTAGGCTTACTTCCTTTTTGCTTTATATCTTACGAAAGCTGAAGTTAAGCTGACAATATACGTATATTGCATACATCATTAATCAATATAATCACGTTTGATAGCACGATTATCATATTTAGCAAAGCGTTTATTCAAATGCTTCTCTTCTTGTCGATAGCTCGCACGTAATACGATCAGGGTAATAATGCCACTCGCGACACATTTAAATAGAGCCAGGATGAGGCATTGCGGCAAAACAGAATAGCGATTAAATGCTAACGAAAAAAAATGGTAGGTATAGAAGATCGTTATTGCTAGTGATGAATAGTAAAACATCTTATAGCTCAGTTTGATCACACTCATTGACTTACCTTTTTTATAACACTCTCTATGCATCAAACTTAACATAGTAAAATGAGTCAATAACAGAACAAAATGAGAGAATTTATAAAAAGTACAACCAATGAGACAAAAAACATTCAGTTAGGGAATGTTTTATACTGTAATTTTTAGTATTTTCAAAAATAACTGAAATATACGATTAACACTTAGTAAACTTGCGAGATTGAATTAACAGCAAGACGGGCAAAATAAACACTGTGGTTGTTAAAATATCCGCAACAGTATGATAATGCTGATGAACCATAATCAAGGCATAGCTGAACATTGATATCACTATTAAGTGCATTAAACGTGATTTATAGACAATAAAATACGCAACAAACACAAGAGCAATAGCGGTGTGGGTACTGTAATCAAGTCCAAATGCTGACCAAATATGCAAGATATTATCAATGAACATCATGGTATAGATAAATATAGTCGACAGAATTACCAAGACTAACCGCATTAACCCTTGTTGCATGCTACCTTTTAACATCACCCGTAGAATTGAAATAAAACACACCAATGCGATCACTGGCGTATAAATATCTGCAATAAGAGCCCATTGTTGATAAGTCATGGTTATCCTTATATGGTTGCGTTTCTTTAAAGTTACTTATCTTCAGCCATCATGCCATTTGGCAAATTAATAGCGGCTGAAAACAAGATATAGAAAGGTAGTTATCATGGAAACAACATATATCACTGTCGATTTGGAGCTTCATGGAGATCAGCCATTCTATACATTGCTGTCGTTTTTAAATCAAAAATACCAAGGGACGGAAATTTATCCGCCAGATCAATACCATTCTCAATGGATGGCAAATATTTCATTCACTGATCACAGCTCAGCGAATCGCTGTTTGGAAATCCACTGTAAATGGCTTGAAAGTATGCCAGAAGACGTCAGAAAAGAATGGAATAATATTTCACATAAAGTGATGAATGTTGGCTACAACACATCATCGACTCACCAAGCATTCATTGAGCAAATCAAGCCGAGTGTGATCAAACAACTTGCAAATTTGGCGTTGGGATTTGCGTTTACCTTATACCCAATAGAGCTTGAAGATTAATAACAGCTTTTCCTTAAATCGTTATCGCTCAAGTGGGATCAAAGTTTGCGAATTAAGGGCATTTTCCTTAATAAGTTATTCATGTTCAATATGCTAGAACTATTATTAGAACAATACATAGCCCTTGGACAAAACATGCTTTCATTTATCAACTCTGCGGAATTGTTTTCGCTAATACTCACTCTAGCTACTGTAATAACAGGGGGCGTTTTCTTTTTAGATAAGTACCGCTGGCAACCTCAACAAGAAAAAGAAACAGGCGTTACCGATAAAGAACAAACAGGGTGGGTTGCACAAGCTCGCTCTATGTTTCCTGTATTATTTGCCATTTTGATCATCCGTTCATTTATTATTGAGCCATTTCAAATTCCTAGTGGTTCAATGCAACCAACTTTATTACCGGGTGATTTTATTGGGGTAGAGAAGTTTGCTTATGGTTTACATGATCCTGTATTTCACAAGACACTGATCCCAACGGGTAAGCCACAGCGTGGTGACATTACCGTATTTATCGATCCAGAAAACCCTAAGATTGATTTAATCAAACGGATTGTGGGTTTACCGGGGGATACGGTTATTTACCGTGATAAAACCTTATACATTAAGCCTGCATGTAATGGTCAAAAAGTATGTCCGGCAGCGTATGAAGTGCCAAAACAATTCGTAGGTGTTACTAAGTTTACTGAGCTAGGTACAGATCTCGATGAGTACAAAGAGCATTTAGGTAATGTAGAACACCATATTCTACGTGATCCTAATCTACCTGAAATGTATAGCCGTTATTACCAACAACCAGGTTCACCTGTTGGTGAGTGGGTTGTACCGAAAGGTCATTACTTTGCAATGGGTGATAACCGTGATAACAGCCTTGATAGCCGTTATTGGGGCTTTATGCCAGAGCAAAACCTAGTAGGTAAAGCGACATTTATTTGGATTAGTTTCACCTTTAACCATAATCCTGATTCATCATGTCCAAGTTGGTTACCAAATGGGGTGAGATTCAATCGAATTGGCGCGATTCATTAAACGCGAATACCAAAGGCCGAATCAAATACTTAACGTCTAAAACAGCAAACCGACATGCCAAAACATGTCGGTTTTTTATTAGCTATCATTTGTTTTTATTCGTAATAGCTACCTGAGATTAAGCCATATTTAGCAGATTCATCGTTCGTTACCCAGTGCTCACCTGATGCTGGTGCTGAATCTAGAGTGTATAGGTAGAAATCCACGCCTTTATTACCCAACATTTTTGCAAAGTAGGTCGCTTGTTTACGATGACTTAAATCTGTAAAAGGGAATTCTTTTGCTGTTTTATCATCTTCAGCCCAGCTATGAACACCCACTTGTTTCGTTAGCTCAATGTTAGTTACTGGCTGAGCTAGTTCTAAAATGCGTTCTTCACCAGCAGTAAATAAATCAGTACCACCAGAAAACACCGAACCATTGCGAGTCACCATCGTTCCCATATGATTATTTCGAATCATCAAGCCAGTATACATATTAATATCATCATCCATGCTACCACCAATATGATTATCAAACTTCAATAGCATATTCTGACCGTAATAGTCTTGAACAATATTAGATAACTGCTGATAAGTTGTTAAACCTAACGATGAACGATTAAGATCACGCTCTGTGATATCCTGATTATCTTTTAAGAATTCGTTATAGAAGTCTTTAAATACAAATGAAGTTAAAATATCAATTTGATCGCTATAATATTCAACTGTTAATAAGGTTGAACCAATAACAGGTAAATATTCAATTTTATCGTTTTCATAAGTCAGCATGACATTATTCATATGCGGTATTGATGTTGATTGAATAAATGTCGAATCACCTGTTATGGATTTATTAAACTCACCACAATCAAAAACTTCTTTGTACTTGTCTTTTTTATAAATAATACATCTTGCGTCATCACTAAAATCAATCATTAAATCAATATCATGATCGTAATTATCAGCTAATTTCACAACCATTAACTCGTCACTCATTTGTTGTGCGAACTTAACGTGATGATAAATTGTACCGTCAAAAGAAAGGTCAAGACTGTTACGATACTGTTCACGATCATTTACAAGCTTCGCAATTTCTTCATCATTAAAATTGTAGTCTGCGGCAGGTTTAACTCGTGTCACTGTTTTTGTTTCTGAAGAACTCGAACCTGAATTACAGCCAGCAATAATAGAAAGTGAAGCAGCAAATAGCCATTGCTTATAATGTTTCATTAAACCCTCGATCATGTTTACGTGTTTGGTGTTGATGAATACGAGGTTATAGATTTTGTTAAAAACCGTCTAAACCATCACCACATAAAAACCAAACCAAAATCAAACCTTAAGTAACCACATGATATTTAATTAAATAATTACAATATAAAAAGGCGACAAGTTTAAAAAACAACAAGTGATTGTAACGTTTAACTACGCTAATTTTAGTTACATTGTCACTTTACCCATAGTAACTAACATTACACTGTCACTTTTTGTGTGTTTTTTACTCTGGTTAATATTAGAAATTAGCTACCTTAGGGATATAAAAAAGCCTGTACTGATAGCTCAATACAGGCAAACGAACGATAAAGATAAAATAGTAAAAAGGATTAGCAATGAAAGGAGGTTAATAAACTTCTACGTCATATTGTTTTAATTGCTTCATGTCTTCAACTTTAATTGCAGTACCGCCCGTATAAGGAGCCCCCCAAGAAAAAGCAGTAACTGTATGACCACCATATAAATCAATAACGGCATTCGCACCAATTTTTCTCGCTTCATCGGCTAGTAGTGGATATAAGGTCACCACACTGTCATAACCATATCTGGCATTGGCTTTAACTTTACCTACTTCTGTATATTTTACATTAGCTAGTAAATCAGACTTGATAATATAAACCCGTCCTTTAGTTTGCTGACTAATAGGTAAATTAGGCACATTAGATGAAGATACATTACTTGCCGCACAACCTGTTAATAATAGCCCTAGCACTAATGCTGAGCATAGTTGTTTAAATTTCATAGATTACTAATATTTTATTAAGAAGATGCGGATACTTTAATGTTCTCATTGAAATTAAACCAAACAGAAATCAAATAAATTTCAAATCATTATAAATAACACTATTAATATAGTTGTTATATATCCCTAATTTTAGTTGGTTTTTGTCATAGATTGACTCAGATATACTGCGTCGACTTTAAAAAAGTCTATGGTTATAAAATACGGATAACGCTCTGGATTTACGCTCCAGCTCGCAGAAGGAAAAAACATGTCTCAATACGTTGTATGTGCGCTGTATAAATTTGTTGCACTTGATGATTACCAACAGATCCAACAGCCACTAAAAGATCTATTAGAAGCCAATAACATCCGTGGCACATTGCTACTGGCCAGCGAAGGGATCAACGGAACTGTAGCTGGTAAACGAGAATCTATTAATGCGTTACTAAAGTGGTTTAAACAAGATCCGCGCTTAGCCGACGTTGTTTATAAAGAGTCATTTAATGCAGAGCAGCCATTTAACCGCACCAAGGTAAAACTTAAGAAAGAAATCGTTACCATGGGTGTAGAGGGGATCGATCCTCGTCACGTGGTGGGAACCTATGTAAAACCAAAAGAGTGGAATGCTCTTATTTCTGATCCTGATGTTGTTCTGGTTGATACCCGTAATGATTACGAAGTCGATATTGGTACTTTCAAAAATGCCGTAAACCCAAATACAGAAACCTTCCGCGAGTTTCCGCAATACGTGAAAGACAACCTCGATCCTAACAAACACAAAAAGGTTGCGATGTTCTGTACTGGCGGTATTCGCTGCGAAAAATCAACCGCATACATGAAAGAGCAAGGCTTTGAAGAGGTCTATCATCTTGAAGGCGGTATTCTTAAATACCTAGAAGAAGTCCCACAAGAAGAAAGCATGTGGGAAGGTGATTGCTACGTGTTTGATGGCCGTGTAGCGGTTAATCATCAACTAGAAAAAAGTGATTACGATGTGTGTAATGCCTGTCGATTACCAATCACTGAACAAGACAAAGCTTCTGAGCATTTTGAACAAGGGGTAAGTTGTCCGAAATGTATTGATAAACACAGCGATGAGCAAAAAGCCCGTTTCCGTGAACGTGAAAAACAAGTGCAATTAGCAAATGCCCGTGGCGAAACCCATGTTGGTGGTGATGCAGCACAACTTATAGAACAACGTAAAAAAGCCAAACTTGACCATAAAGAGCTGCAACGTGCGGCTAAAAAGTAAATAGTACAAACACAAAAGGAATAGGTAGCCATGCTTATTCCTTTGTTATAACTCAGCTTATATGTTGATATTTAACCTACCGTTGCATACACACAGCCAATTCAAACCCAGCTAGATATTATTAACACAAATACAAATTATACACTGTTCAGTTTCCATTCATAATCTATTCATATACTTGCCGACCTAAACAAATAGCGTCACTTAAATAGTAGATAAACCGTCTGCTTCTACTTATTCATATAATTATAAAAAACATATAAATATCAATAAATAAGCTTATAACATAAGCCTGTTTACTGATAGGAGATAACATGCGATTAAAAACAGCTTTCACTTTATTATCACTTACTTTGCTATCTCAAACTGCAGTAGCGAACGAGAATATCATTGGTGGATCTATTGGCTATGGTACCCAAGATTTTAATTTAAAATACGATGCCAATGATGGAGATACCGTAGCATTTGATATCTATTACCGTCATATGCTTAGCGATCACATGGGTGTAGAAGCCGATTATACCCGAAGCTACGATGGTATTTTTAGCGACTTTACCAGCTTGCTATCATCTGCTGATGTATCGTCATACGGTGGGCCACGTTTGTCACTGTATGGGCAATATCCACTAAGTCACGGTAATGCACTTTACGCAAAAGTTGGTGTTGCTTATCACGATGTTGATTACAAAATGAATAACGTAAAACACAATGAAAGTAAGGTTGGTGCTGATCTGCAAGTGGGTTGGGAAAAACGCTTCCACAACGGAATGGGTATCAACGTAGGTTACCAGTTTGCTGACAGCTCAATTTTAACTATGAACAATTTCTATGTCGGCACAAGCTACCGCTTTTAATCGCCTTTCCTAGCTCTAATTATTATCCGCTACAGGGGATAATATTAAAATATCCTTTATAGCGGATAAATTGAAAATATCCGCTGTAGGGGATATGCTTTAAATAACCTTTATAGCGGATAATTTAAAGTGGGAACCATGCAAATCACATCAGCTAAAATGCTCGCCAATGCCGTGCGAGACCAACGAAAAGCCCAAAGCAGAACCCAAAGTGATACAGCTAAACTGGTGGGGATTAAACAAACCACCGTATCTGCGTTTGAAAATAACCCAGAAAGTACCAAGCTAGAAACGCTTTTTAAATTACTCGCCGCGTTAGATCTAGAGCTCCATGTTCAACCACGTAACACAAACACCGAACCACACACCACACAACAGAAATGGAATGAGGAGTGGTAAACATGGACGTGTTAACGGTTGCAATGAATGGGATCTTAGTCGGCAGCTTAACCAAAGCAAGCTCTGGTGCAATATCGTTTCAATATGATCCATCATGGTTATCACGACCTGGTGCCCGTGCGATTTCACTTTCTATGCCGTTACGTCACGATGCTTATCATGGTGATATTCCTTACAACTTCTTCGATAACTTATTGCCTGATAACGAAGAAATTCGCAGCCGTATTCAAACTCGTTTTCAAGCAGCCACTAAACGACCTTTTGATTTACTAAGTAAAATAGGCAGTGATTGTGTTGGTGCTATTCAGCTTTATTCACCACAACATAGCCTACAAGATGTGAGGCAAATACAGACAGAGCCATTAACTGAAGCTCGTATGGCACAGGTATTACGAGGTTACCAAAGTGATGCGCCGCTAGGAATGCTAGATGATATGGACGATTTTCGTATCTCTATTGCAGGCGCACAGGAAAAAACAGGCCTGTTATGGTATCAAGATCAGTGGCATTTACCGTTAGGTTCGACCCCAACGAGTCATATTCTGAAATTGCCAATAGGGATCTTACCGCACAAAAACATAGACTTAAGCGATAGCTGTGAAAATGAATGGCTATGTTTAAAAATCGCGGCTGCATTTGGCTTTGAAGTGAACGATGCCAACATCATCTATGTTGAAGAAGTAAAAGCATTAGCATTAACCCGTTTTGATCGTCGATGGTCACAAGATGGCAGTTGGCTAATGCGTTTACCCCAAGAAGACATGTGCCAAGCGTTAGGTGTTGCACCTGCATTAAAATATGAATCAGACGGTGGGCCTAACATTGCCAGTATCATGCAATTTCTATTAGGTTCACGAACATCCACCCAAGATCGAGAAATGTTTTTTAAAGCACAGATCTTGTTTTGGTTGTTAGCAGCCATTGATGGACACGGTAAAAATTTCAGCTTATTTCTAGAGCCTGAAAGCCGCTATAGCATGACACCGCTATACGACATCATTTCTGCTTATCCTTTAATGGATTCAAACAGTATTCCAAAACAGAAAGCAAAAATGGCGATGGCATTAACGGGCACCAAGAAATATTACAAATGGCAAACCATTCAGCCTCGTCATTTTTTAAGTACAGCAAAAGCGGTCGGATTTTCGACTCAACGTGCTAATGAATTAATGTCTGAAATGAAAACCCAAGCACCAAGTGCGATAGAAAAAGTCCGTCAGCAATTGCCTAACGATTTTCCTACTGAGATTAGTGAGTCGATATTTAATGGGGTATTAAAGCAAGCAGGGCGATTGGTATAAAAGCCAAGTATAAACAAGGCATGAGCAAACAGCCCATGCCTTAATACTTATGCCTTCAGAATTAGGGCTTAATTAACCAAGAGTAGGATAGTCGGTATAACCATGGTCATTACCGCCAAATAACGTCGCACCATCCAGTTCTGCCAATGGTTGTTGCTGTTGTAGGCGCGATACAAAATCAGGATTAGCCACAAACGGACGTCCAAACGCCACCAAATCCGCATATCCTTTATTTAGCACTTCATCCGCACGCGCTTGCGTGTAACTGCCAGCAACAATGATCGTATTAGTGAAATACTTACGCAGATCAATTCTAAACTGTTCAGGGATAACTGGTGCATCTTCCCAATCCGCTTCCGATAAATGCAGATAACCAATACCACGGGCTTGAAGTTGTTTTGCCGCCTCTAAAATAGTCGGGACAATATCAGGACAATTCATATCTTTAAAAGTGATGAAGGGCGCAAGTCGAACACCCACTTTATTAGCACCAATGACAAGACTAACGGCATCAACCACTTCTAATAAGAAGCGAATACGGTTTTCTATAGTGACACCGTAACCATCTGTACGGTGATTAGAGTTAGTACGTAAAAACTGATCGATAAGATAGCCATTACCGCCATGAATTTCGACACCATCAAAACCAGCATCAATGGCACGTTGCGCAGCATAAGCAAAATCCGCAACAACCCGATCAATATCCGCTTGTGTCATTGCTCTTGGCTCAACGCAATCGACCATGTTGCCATTGCCTTGTTCATCCGCAATCCACACCTTAGTTTCAACAGGTCTAAGTGCCGATGGCGCAATCGGCTTATCACCATTTTGAAATACAGGGTGAGACACACGCCCAACATGCCATAGCTGGCAGAACATGGCCGCGCCGTTCTTATGTACCTAATCGCAGTACTAGGCATATCTCTTTAACCGAATCTGGCGCGCTGTACCATCAGGCCTGTTTAGAGATCATCGATAGCGTAAAAGAGACAGAAAACTTACTTCAAACCGGTAGCCAAGAAGTGCGCGGAACGCTAAAGATCTCAGCGCCACGAGACATAGGCAAACAATATATCTCACCAATACCAAGCAGCAAAACCAATGACTACGAGAAAAATCAACTTCTTCATACCATTCCTTGTGTTGTTATAAACAGTAAAATCAAACACAGCAATCCTTGCGGTTTAAAAGCGGTTTAATATACAAAACAATGAATATGAGCATTTGTGTAAAACTTCACACAATAGCAATAACACTAACTCTCAGATACTAAATGTGTCGAATCCTAGACGTAAATAGCGATGTAATACGCTGATATATCAATAGGAAATAGAAGGGGGATCACAGGCTAAATTAAAGAGGAAATAGTACAATTATAAAAGTTGTTTTTAATTGCATCATTAATTAATCGTTATTAAAGCTAACAATACTGTTAGCTTTAATATATACGTCAGAATGGAATATCATCATCAAAATCAATAACTTTTGTAGTGGTATTCTTTTGATTACTTCTTAAACGTTCTCTAGCAGCCAACAGTCCATCTCGCGCACTCATTGTTGGCACTTGTTGTAAACCATCATTAAGTGATTGAGTTATTTCAATAGAAGACAATTTCTTTTGCATTGTAGAAACATTTTCCATAAGAGAATCTAATTTTATTTGAATCAAAGCTCCTTCACGCTCTTCACCAGACATAGAATTTCGAGGTACCTCTGCTGGTGACGTTAACTCTAATAAACGTATAAGAGAATTTACTTCACCTTTATTGTCTTTCTTATTGTATGTTTCAATTAACATATCACGTAATCGATGGACTGCACTTTTTACATCACGATGCTTCATCTCATGATTATAGTCACAATACCTTAATCCATTAATATCAAAAGGAGCATCTGTAATATTATCTTTTAATAAGACAGTAGGTAAATCGAATGCCTGTCTCAATCCTAGTTCATAAAACACATTAGGATTCTTAGAGCTTATATCGCAAATAGCAATCGGTGACTTAATCACATTTTTTAAGATATCCAACTGAATTAAATTAGAGTTTTTCGTTTCATCAGCCCGTACAGGGAGCATGTCAGCTTCTTCAATAGCGGGTTTTATAATATAAGAAAGTGAGAATCTTCATAACCTTTTTGGTTTGAGATTGGCATGATAACAAAACATTTAACTTTTTCTAAACTGCTACTCACTAAGGCACCAATGTTAATTCTGGTTTATACGTCTAAAGGTAGCATTTTTTATTTAAAAACAAATCAGTTAGAAATACTTTATGCAAAACATATGCATTTAGTAACAAATTCTATAAAGGTCTATAAATTTCTCACTATCAAAGATAAAAAATGGTACCTAGGATTCTAAACACTAAGAAATCATGACACCCTACATTGGTGCGCATTATGTACCTTATGTTAAATATGTCTGGTTTTAAGTTAAGTTCATGAGCAGATCAATATCAACAACTTAGCCTCATCCTAAGCACTTGCCAAAGTTTCGTGATGGGCTTACGATAACTTCACAAAATTAAATTTTGGGTTTTTGTTAGGTTCATAGAATGCTGACTATTTAACAGTATTCTTGATTTACCATAAAATAGGTAATAAACATCAATATAGTTGTTCTGCGAACGCTAAGCATTCTTGTACAACTATATTTTGCTATTACCTTGGTGACTTAAACAAGGATCTCAAATTAAATACTTTGAGGGCTTTCGTTAGGTTCATGGAATATACAAACTTACATCTCAAAAGAAATGGTCAATGGACTCATGTCATGGTTGATAATGAGACCACCTTGCCTTCGATGTTTCTCTCAATCTATGGGTTAAACGAGCTATCCAAGAGAGCTCTGGGAACCCAAGAAAATGCTATGGTGTCGTTGCGTTTTTTTTATGTGTACTACTACAAGAAGCACAAGCGAACTTTCGATTTTGACTTCTATCGCAGCAAGTATGACGTTTCCCGCTTCATAGATGAGCTTGATGGTTTCTTTTACTACCTACTTGGCAAGCAACATCTTAACAATGAGTCAGACATACTTGGTCTCGGGTTCTTTGGCACTGTCATTTCCAAACACAACAAGATCACTTATGGCGGCCACATTCGCGCAGTTGGGCGATTCTTCAAATATCTCAACCTAAGGTATATGAACGTCAGGTTTCAGGATTTGTCACCTGCTGACGCCCACGATATACACAAAAACAACGATAAGGCGCTTTCTGCTAAGATCAAGTCATTCAGTGATTTGGAGGTGTCGAGTAATGAGCCAGCCAATCGATATAAAAGCATCACTGATTTGCAAAATATAGAATTGAACAACATGCTCATACCCTCTACTCCAGAGTTTACCGATGTGGATACAGGGGAAGTTTATGAGGCGGTCATCAATCCACAAAACCCATTTAATGATGGGTTTGAGCAATATCGTAACTACTTAATACACAGGCTAATGTACACCTATGGGCTTCGCGTGGCTGAGTGCTTATTGCTGACGAAGGATTCTATTGGGCCAACGTTACCAGATGCTCGGGGGGATGTGCATTACATCCTTATTGTTCAGAACCTTCCTGACGATATCGAAGATCCAAGGAAGCGTCCACCTTCGTTAAAGACGGCGAACTCTTACCGCCATATCGAGCTGGATGTGGATGATTACAGCCTATTGACGATTTATATCGAAAGTTATCGTGATTCACTTTTTGAAGAAAAAGAAATGGATGACCACGACGTCTTATTTATTAAGAGTACGGGTAAGTTGACTCCGTTAACTTACGATGCCGTTAGGACTTTTTACAAGAACAAAATCGATCCTTCTTTTATCGTACTTCACCCCTACTACCGAAGTGAGAAGAAGCGCAATATTGATTCCATGGTCATGCTTACCCCTCATGTGGGTCGTCATACTTGGGCATATATGACTTTAGAATACATCTATAACGATTTGCTGAAGGAGGAGCTAAGGCTATCTAAAGATTATGGTATCACTTCGAGGATGAAGGGACTCCTTGATGCAGCCGCTGATCAGCTTAGGGTATTAGGTGGGTGGTCTGAAACTAGTACGATGCCTATACGATATGCCAGACGATTCATCGAAATTGTTGCGAATCGTAGCAACCTAGGCAGAACAAAACAATCCAATCAGTATGTGGCTGTCCCTGAAGCGATAACCAATACGAATAATGACAACACTTATACATTCGACGTGTTAGATGATGAGGGCTTTGATGAATTCTTATAATGTTCAGATGCAAGGAAGCACACAAACAGAACAGCTGAGCCCGCTTCTCACTCCCGAGCAGAAGGCTTGGGTTAACTCCACTATCCTACCTACACAGGTATTCCTGAAAGGTGCTACTGAATTCGATGACCAATGGCTTAACCTTAAAGGCGATTGGCGTTTCCGCTTTTCAGGCGCTAACAGGAGTATCCCATTTGTTAATGGCAAACATTTTAATAGCTTGAAACCAGAGATTTTAAAACTCGTTAAGTTGGTGTCCGTTGAGTATATAAAAGAGAACTCTGCCTCTGTTGTTGATGATGCTGCAAGATACATTGCTATCACTTTTTCTCAAGTTGATGCCATCACACGTGAAAGTTTACTTTCGAAATTGCGCTCGATAGTTGCCAACCCTGAAAGAAATCACAGTGATATCTCGCAGTTTTATTTCACCCTATTTTGCCTAAGAGTACTCGATCGTAAGGATTTCTTCGAGAGTTCTGATGAAAAGGCAGACTTGGAAGAATTATTACTTGAGGTGCCACGTCCAAGGAATGGTAATTGGGGTGTCTATCAAAACCTAGATAATGTGATACCTAGTGAGGTCTGCCACATGATTGAAAGTGGTATCCAACGCTGGGCGTCAAAATTAACGCCTCAATTGAAAACTAAGGAGGAAAAAATTGCACATTTACATACAATTAAGGAGATGATTAACCTAGATAAGCTAAGTGATTGTGTGATAACAGGCATTGTTTACTATGTTGGAATGCGCCCTGTCCAGTTAGGTAAAACGGCATGTGGAGACATTGTTGTTGATACTCAAAATGAGAATGGCAACCGCTTCTCAATCCTTGTTCCATATGCAAAGAAATCAAAACTCACCATTGACCGTATTCGTGTGGCAATCCCTGACGAACTTGGGAAGTTAATTTTACTTTATAAGCGCCTGAAGGGACTGAGTGATGAAGATTCCTTGCTTCCAAAGAAAAGTACTTCAATCAAGCCAGTGAATGATGCGATCAAGCGTATGCTACTACTATTCTCACCAGATGAAATCAAAAAAGCAGTAGCTGAAGAAGATTACGAGCTACCTTCATACACAGCAAGCCTTTTCCGCCATAACGTTGGTCACTCGATGGCTATGAATGGCGCTAGTGCTACTGAGATTGCCTACATTCTAGGTCAGTCTTCACTTGTTGTTGCCGAACGCTATGTTGCTGCCACTCCAGATATAGCAGATATTCGTGAGCAAGCCTTAGGCCGCAATCCTGTATTTAAAAATATGCTTATTTTAATGATGACAGGTGACGTGGTTCATAGTTCAGAGTGGAAAGGTCGCAAGGTTGCTTGCACCATTGGTGAACGACTTCACTGCCACATGGGTGGATGTAGTTACGAAGAGTCTGCCTGCCCTTTCTCTCAGGGGCGTGCTTGTTATGGCTGTTTATATTTCAGACCATTCTCTGATGGTCACCATGAAGCAGTCCTCAGCTCCTTCAATGATGAGATAGATTCAATCCGAAATGTTGCTGACGACACTAATACGAAAAATCACCCTTTGCTTGTTGAGCTTACCCGTTGTAAACAGAATGTGATGCGGGTAATTGCTCGCATTCAAATCATCGAGGAAAAATAGGAACAACAAGATGCTTGAACAAAGGAATAATCTGACAGCCTACATAGAAAAGTTCCGTGAAAAATTTGACGCTCGATTAACTGAGTATAATGCTACTGGAAAAATGGAATGGGATGCACCCTATTGGTACTTCGGTGAAAAAGGCGTTGCGTGGCTCAAAGAAACTAAACACCATGGCTTTAACTTTTCCCTTATTTCCAAGAAATACCAAGGACTAACAGAGCTGGCGATTTCAAATGAGTATCAATCGTTTATGCGTGCCTATCACATGCAGGTAGTCTGTTCTACGGATGGACTTCCTTCAGGTTCGAAATTAAATAAAGACTTGCAAGTCATGAAGCGTTGGTATTTCGAGATGGTCGAGATAACTGGGCAAACACATCCGATGTACCTCACTGCTGAGATCATTTATGCAGCAATGGATCGGCATAAAGAGAATTCAAAAAGCCCTCCCAATGTTAGTGACTATTGTGATGTTGCTGTAACTATTATTAAAAACATTCGCAGATACAACCTGACCATAGTGAATATTGAAGTTGCTAACAGATACCCTTGTCGCAATCAGAGTAACGGTACGAAGCAGAGGCGTAAAGCAGTAGATGCAAGCCCAGAGCACACAAACGATGAAAAGTTGATTTCTATACGTGCATTCATGTGTGTAATTGAACTGATAATGCTTGCTGAAAAAGATTCGGAACGTATATTTTACAATATGCTCCTACTAGGTATTATCTGTGGATTCCGATTTCAAGAGTTATTACTCCTGACAGAAGACTCCCTCGTTAAACGGGACATTACCGATAAGGATAAGCGGAAGCACGCTATTGACAATGGTTGGCCTTCATATCGTTTAGGTATTGAGTATCTTGGTGCCAAACAAGCAGGCTGGCGTATCCATTGGCTGGCACCAAGTTCATACCCTGTTGTTGAAGCTATCTTCGACAATGTGAAGGCGCTTACAGCTGAAAGCCGTAAGATGCTTAAAGGTTACAGAGCGTCGGCCTTTACAGATTTTCTGCCTGATGAAATCAAGGAGCTACCAGATGAATTGATAGAGTGTCGTGATTTGGTTGGCCTAATGTTTACTGGTACTGGTGGTGTCCGTAAAGCAGTAAGCAAAAGCATTATCAACTCGATTAAGAAGTTCTCAGGACATGAGCCAAAGGTAATCCCTGTTAACAACCAATTGAAGAATAACTACTTCACCAAAGGTCAACTAAATGACTATGTATACCAAAGATATGCAGCCATCAAGAACTTTGAAACGGGTCACCAGTGTGTAATCTCTGCTAAAAACGGTGGTGATTGGGAGCACTTCAATTACGAAGATTTGCTATTTATTGCCCCTAAAGGGAGCTTCTTTATCGATTTTGATTTGGTATCTTTGAGGCACCCTGTGCCGTTAGATGAGAAGTCTGTTGAGGCATGGCTGGGTGGCGCAAAGAACCGAAAGTCTATCTTTGATTCTTACGACTTACATGAGGATGATGGCTCTAGGATTGAGCTCAAGAAGCATGTTCCTCGTCACAACATCAATACATTCCTTGCTATTGCGGGTGTAACAGATCATATCCAAGCAATTTTAATGGGACGTGTTGATATCACGCAGAATAAGCATTATCAACACCAAGAAGAGTCTCAGGAGTACCGGACTGCTGCTCTAGCTGTGACAGCTCTTGAAAAAACAGTGGAAGAGAACAAGAAAGCCCTGTCCAAAGATGACCAGCTATCCCTGTTTGATTCTGAGGGTGAGCCAACACCGCCTCTCCCACAAAAATCTCTGGTGCCAAAGGAGCAAACGGCTGTAAGTCGTCGTATGGCAGCCATGGCTAAAGCGGCAGATAACCGCCCTCGTTCAGGGGTTGATGCCGTTAAAAAGAGTGCAGCTATGATGGTTGATCCAAAGCTAAGCATGGAGCTCAATATGAAGCAAAACATGCAGACCTATGGTGAGACTCCAGCAGAAGTTGCCCACTTTGTTAAGGGAGCTATGTCTGACAATTTTGTACCTGACATTAAAAAAGCCCATGACAAATTAATCGAACAAAAACAAGCTGCTGCGGCAAAAGCCCTGCTAGAACGCCATGCAAAGTTACATCCTCTCGATTTTGGTAGTTGTACAAGGGATGTTGCTCGCTGGGGCTGCCCGCATGCCATGAAATGTCAAACAGGTTTACCTTGTGGCTACTTCTCCCTGACAAGCCGTATGGGCGAAGAAGTCGAGATTTCACGGAGCTTAGTAGCCAAGAAGAAAGACATCGTTGTGCTTCGGAAGCTGCATGAAGAAGACCCCTCTTTCGAGCTTGCATTAAAAGAACAGGAAGAAGCCCTGATTGTTTTGGAGGCATTTGAGAGTAAGGCCATTGACTCGCTTAAGCCCAAAAAACTTGTATCACTTCTTTCCGAAGACAAAGACAACCCATTGGCTCGAATCATCGAACGCGCAAATGAACAAACCGTGATTGGTAAAAAGCCAAAAACCCTTGCCGACATGTTCTTCATTGAGCAAAAACGGATGGAGAGAGATGCGAATAAGGAAGCCCAAGATGCCTAAAGTACGCAATAAAGATGACAAAGTAATTCAAGGCAAAGAGCTTGATAACTACATCATGAGTGAGCTTCTTGCCATGGAACGTGAGGGGCTTGAAAAAGCCCCTATCCAAGCCTCAACGTTACATGCTCGCTTGAAGGCCAAAGGTATCATTAATGGCAAGCTAAGCACTTTAAGTACTCCTACTCGAAAGAAAATGATCGAGGAAGCCAAGCAGCGTCAGCACAGCAACAATGAACTATCAGATGTTGAACTGGCAATGCTGGCTCAAGGCCGGACAGGTGCAGCCTATATCAGCAAAGCTGAGCGCCTAGAGAAAGAGCTGAATAGTTTTAAAGCTAAATATGACAGGAACATCTTTGCTGTTATGGACATCATCGCTCAGATTGATGCAGTAAGCCCATTTAATGTTGAAGACTTACTTGCAAAAGACTTAATCCGCGAGCTATCCGCCAAGAAAAGGCATAAGTAATAAGCAAGAAGGTAAGGATAAGTCTATAAAATAAAGACAACCATCTTTTGATGTATTAAAGAAAAAGAGTCAGCGCATGATAACGCTGACTCAAAAATGGACAAAACTTTGTTTGATAGCTAGCTCTATTTGGGCTGGTAGGTATTAGAAAAAGTATGGATAGGTGTCGGCTTCGCGACACATATCCTTATTTGTTATAAATCTGTTCAGACACTCTCTCTAAGTAGCATTGCTTCCCACTTTTTTTCACGTTCATCTAACTCGACCTCATCAAGCCCGTTCTCCCAAAAGCCTTTGCGATACTGAGCATTTTTTAAATGACTTTTAAGTTTCACTATTCTGATGAGGGACATCGAGCCATTAACTTTTCGTGTTTCCTCACCCAATCTATTATTTATTTTGTTAGCTGTATGGACTTTAGCTATAGCTGCTTTTTTTATGTCAGTAGGGCATATATCACCAAGACGAACGCCTTCTGCCCATAAGAGATCAATCAATATCAAGCAGCGTCGTCTTATTCCGTCATGATAAACCAACCAATCTTGCACTTCCCTCCTAATTCCTCTATGCGCTCTGCTCTC
Source organism: Photobacterium leiognathi (assembly GCF_030685535.1). Classification (NCBI taxonomy): domain Bacteria; kingdom Pseudomonadati; phylum Pseudomonadota; class Gammaproteobacteria; order Vibrionales; family Vibrionaceae; genus Photobacterium; species Photobacterium leiognathi. Next base: position 851,815 of record NZ_CP131599.1, read on the forward strand.
CATTGGGTCATGATTTTGAGGGTAGTAAACATCGAGAAGTACTCTTAGTGGACGACCTTGTCGCAGTAACTCACTGCCAAATATCGGATATACATCTTTGATGTCTAAGTGCCCTTGAAGAATACGTATACAGATATCACTAAATATATTAGATACTCCTCGCACTGACTCTAGTGCCCATACTGTAGGCGCACTTAAAGAATAATCCCCTTTTAATTGCTCTAATTCTGTAAGTTGAACTTGGTCTGCGACTTGATAATAGTCCTTTTCTCCTCGTCCAATATACACAGTTCTCGCCCATTGTTTTTTTAAGCCCCACCACCTGTTTCTATAATCCTGAAGTAAAGCAAGTTGATTTTGATGCTTTTGGCTAAACAGCATTCTAATCTGAGCAATACCTACTAAAACAAGCAGTGCAGTCAAAAAAGACATCGTTAATTCATTACTCATATTTAATTACACCCAATGTTGAGTAGGATTTATAACGCCCAATTAAGGTGTGAGGCACGCAATACCAATGCCACCGCATACCGCTGTAATCACTAAAACCAACGCATGGTAAAAATGCCACGCGTGCCGAATCACTCTTAAATTGTTTGTTATATGTCTTTGCCCATTACAGATTGGATCAAGGCATCCATTCGCTTTATCGTTTTTTGTATGACACGCTGAGTGCCTTCCTTAGTTGTGTACTGAATTTCGTCTGGATAGATGTCTTGCTCGACTAATTGTCGATAATAATCATCTCTCTTTTCTTCTTCAATTCCAGCCTGCTCACACAACTCGTCAAATGGACTGGCAGCTCCAGTAAGTGCAATAATTTCAGAACCTTTTAGTGGAGAGCTTAAAATGACCTCTCCTTGCGTTGCTTTGAAGTTATTTAAAGCATCACTGTGCTCACCCAGCCTTTCAGTGTAATTTTGTACCGCAAGAGTAAACTGCTCACACTTCCATAACTCGCAAATATTTACGATTACCTCTTCCGAGGTTGGTGAATGCTCAAAAATAGCACCACTTACTGCATTTGCTTTGTATACCCCTTTAAACCGTTCAGCATATCGCTTATCTATAGTCCAACTTGTAACACCTTCGTCTTTTTCATCGACCATTATAATTTCATATAGCTCACCTTTGTGAAGAAAGCGTTTCCTATAACAAGGAGTAGACACTGACTTGTACTTCTTAGGCAGATGTTCGGTTGTAGATTTAAGTTCTATTTCTAATTCCGCTTTTTTAGATTGGTCTTCATTCCAACCTTTTTGCCAAGCTCCTAAAGCTTTCAAAAAATCATCTGTAAACGTCATTCTGACTCCTCTATTTCATTGACATATAACGCCCAATTAAGGTGTGAGCCACGCGACCACGACACTCATTTTGGACACCGTAAACACTAAACTAGACCCAAACCAAAAATGCTAAGCGTGGGGAATCACTCTTAAATTGTTTGTTATAAGTACTAATTCACCATAAACAGTTTCTTTTTAAAAAACTGCTCGAAAGGCTCTTTTTTACCATCAAACAATGCCATAAGCTCACTATCGCTAAGGATAATATTTAGTGTTACTCGTAAGTAGTTATCGCACTTTTGGCTCAAGCTAGACAAAGATTGCTCTTTATTAGTCTTTAAACTATCTCCATGAGTAACCTTTGAGCGTATTACATAAAATGACTTTAGATCATCAAAAACTTCAACAGGGTTAAAGCCAAAGTCTTTTAGAAAAAAAGCAACGCGCTCAGAAAGTTTATGAGTTAACTCAGAATTATCAGTCGAAAACAGACTCTCGAAAGCACTACAATAATGAGCTAATTTGACTGCTGGATGTCTTTCACGTGCAGCTGCTTCAATGAACCTCATACTTCGCCCGATACGTGAGAAATTAGTGTTGGTAAATGAGTCCTTGAATGTAGACTTAGTGTTACATAGATAAGATTGAATTTGATGACTTTTTTCATCCCATTGCTTCAGTTCTTCGATGGTCATTTCAGTATTCTGAAACGAGACTCCCGAGCTCACGTAAGTAGGAGCAGTCAAATTATTTCTAGTCCATGAGCTATGATTTGAGTCCGTTAACTTACAAAAAGCAGCCTCACAAACAACCGCGTTATCTTTTAAAAACCATAGATCATTTAAAAGCATTTTTAGCCAAACTAACCAGACATACAGTGCTTGGTGACTATCTTCACCTTTATTGAAAATTGTCTCGTCAATTTCACAATAAATGATATTGGCAGCATTTTTAAAGTGCTCATATTCGATTATCCCAGCGACTTCTTTAAATTCACTGTCGATAATGTTCGATATGAGTTTTTTATTGTTTGTAATATCAATTCCCGGCACCAAAGTTACCCATTCTTCTACCGGTTCAGAAATCGAAAGGTAACGAAGTGTAGATATAAATTTATACTTTTTCATTAACGACAAACTCTCATGTACTTATAACGCCGCATTAAGGTGTGAGCGACGCTTGGCTATACTTGAGCGAAGCGAAAATGCCAAGCGTTGCGAATCACTCTTAAATGCTTTGTTATGCTTTATTTCTACCCATCAAAGACGCCAGCCCTGTTAGAGAGTTAGTATTACCTGTTGGCTCTTTAAGGTTACCCAACCCCAATGAAAGGAAGTTTGGCTGGGATTCTGTAGCTTTAGCAGGCTGCCCTAAGCTCGTTTGAGATTTTAACCTAGTAAGTTCACTCTCCAGTTCTACTATTTTTGAATTCAACTCTGATTTTTCAGAGGTTAGCTTTTTTACACCTGATCGGTAGATGCTAATGAGAGATTTATCTAGCTTATCAGCTAACTCTTCTGGAGATGAGTAATATGCTGGATTGTGGCGACTAGACACGACACTTTTAAAGCGTTCAAATAGCTTCCTTTTCTTGGCATACTCTTTATCACTTTTATCGTCATGATATATAGGGTCAGAGCTAATTCCTGATTTGAAATAAGCGATAACTGGCTTACCCATTTTAATGGCATTGTTGTATTCCCAAAACGTAATACTTAACGTCGAGCTACCCGTCATACTTGGCAAAATTGATCCGTATCTGTCGCCAATAATGAGAATTACAAAGTCGCTTTCTCGTATGCCAGTTAAGATTTCTTTTTTAGATGTTTGGCTAGATGCTGGTTGGATATCCAAAGCATTAACATTCAACCCTCTATCAGCAAGTACGCTTGCAACTTGTGCTCTATCAGACTTCAAATCAACAAATGTTGAACTTATAAAAGCTGAAGGATGAGATGTGTGCATATTTATTTTCATTATTTTTAATACTCCGAAATCTATCTTAAAGCATAACGCCGCGTTAAGTAGTGAGCAACGCGACCACCTACCTAAATCATTACACCTTAAACACCAAAACTTGACTTGAACTTAGAATGCCGAGCGTTGCGAATCTGTCTTAAACGCTTTGTTATGTGTTTGTTTTCGCATAGTACAAAACTCTTTCTTTATATTGTCACAAACGGTTGATAAGGATTGTTCGGCAGAAACCGAATACGCTACTATTTTTGCACTTTGCTGTTGATATGGAATTGAAGCTAGTAAGTTTTCCATTAATCCCTCGGTTAAATCGACGGTATTCGAGATATTTCCCACTTCTTCATCTGTACAGAACGTAGCCACCCACTCTAGGTCTGATTTTGACTGGGAAATTGAACGAAGCCATGCATATTTAAGCGGTTCATTATCATTTGCCAATTTTTCAATATCAGGGTGAACGATCGCACCATTCTCAATTCGAGCCACCCAAAGAGTTGATTCCTTATATGTTTCAAAGTTCCGAAGCAACTGATAGTAATTTTTTTCCAATTTAATTATTGCTTCGTATCTTTGGGAATGCGCAAACTGTTCTTTCCACGTACTTAAAGCACGGTAAGCAAAAAAAGCCGCTACAGCAGTTGCACCACCTCCGATTAGAGCACCAACACCCGCTGCTACATCAGTCCATTTTACACCAGTAAAATAGTCCCCTACAAAGGTACAACCTAGCAAAAAGCCAAAGCTTAAGTTGGTCAAAGTGAACATCGCAACTACCGCAGTTCCCGTTATTTTCAAACTTTGAACTCCCAATTAAAGAAAAACACATAACAGTATATTAATAAGCATTCTTACTTTCGCGCAAAAATACACGCATAAAAGACCTTTATCATACTAGATATAATCTATATATATCATGAAGTTGATAACAGTTTTTCACGCCTGACGCCAATGAGAGGATGTGAAAAGTAAGAATTGTATTTAATCAGTCTTATTAAATACAAACTGAAATATTAAATGATTTGATTTTCAATTAGTTATGATTTCACTTCTGTTTTTAACAAGAAATATTTCTTATTAAAAACAGAACTAAAGCGATAAAATCACCACGTTTCATTATAACTGTTCATATAAACAGTAAATAAAACTAATCCAAAACCACGTTAATAAAAAATGAATGAGTATTTGATCTAGCAAGTTTTGGGGCATTTCTGCTAAGAGGCTCGGGCTTGTTCAACTCTGAATAAAGCTGTCGGCTGCGCGACAGCTATTCTTATTTGCTAGCCATGGAAGCTAGCTCGTGTGATCACCAAGCGATTCTGTCGTATCTTAACTACCAAGCGACTATTTCGTTCATTTAGTTGCTCACAAGATTAAACAGCCTAGTAAACACTTTGTATTAAGATTAACTGCGATACTTTAATTTAGAAAAAGCAGCAATTACTCGCTCTCTATATTGCCCTAATTTGATACGTTCAGATTCTTGATAAATCATTTCGCTACTACTGTTAGAACTATTTGACACTTCGTCTTCCCAATCAATTAAAAGTGAAGAAAAGCCACTATCTGTAGTAGTACTACTTTCAGTTGCTTTTACTTTCGTGTTACTAATGATGTCTTCGACAGGCTGCTCAACATCGATATACAAACAAGACTCTGGTATATCTTGCTCTATACGTTCAGCAAACTCGACCAAATTACTTTCAGCAAATGTATAAAGCCATGCATCTTGATTAACGCTATTAGTTACACGCAAAATACGCCCCAAGACCTGTCTAAAATATAACTCAGTTTTAACCGCACTTAAGTGACAACAAACTTGAAGTCTTGGTATATCAGTACCTTCACTAATCATTCCCACACTGACTATCCATTGTGTTTTATCATTTCTAAAACGTTGAATTTCTTCCATTGGAGATTGATGGTGATAAGTAACGATAGAAACAGTTTGCTTAAGTTCAACATCTAACAACTTTTGTATCCATTTAGCGTGTGATACTGAAGCTGCAACAATCAGCCCTGCTGCATTCGGTGTTCTTTTTCTAATCTCGCAGAGCTTTATACAAGCCGACTTTAATATATAGATAACAGCAGCCTGATTATGGATAATCGATTGATATGAAGCTTTTGTATGTTGAAGTAAGTCAGCAATTGATGAAAATGAGTGACTAGATTCATCTTTAATCGATAAACCTTCATTATCAACCAATACAATCTTAGGCCGACGACAGACATTATCTTTAACAGCTTGATTTAACGTGTATTGATAATCACAGACAAGCATTCCTTCAGGATCAGAATATTCCGCCATTGCTATGGGTAAACGATCAGAGCGCCAAGGCGTACCTGATAGCGCTAATGTATATTTAGCTAGTCGCTGTACTTTACATACGACTTGCTCTCCCCATGAATTACTTTTCCCATCCTCATCAAACGAACAATGATGGATTTCATCAAACACGACAAAAATTCGATATTTCTTTAACGTTTCCCAAAAGGAATCATCAAGATATTTGATGCTTTGGTATGTGTATGATGCTCCTAAAGTTCCTAACCTGCCACTAAACGTGCATGATAAATAAGATGAAAATGTCGCTTTAATTCCCTCAGCGACTGCAGAAGAAGGCGAAAAACAGAGTACTAAGTCTATTTCATCATTATCCAATAATGATTTGGCGACATCTGCAGCCATAATGGTCTTTCCAGCACCTGGCGTCGCTTGGCAAAAGAAGTGTGAATGTCCATTTATATATTTATCTAACGCTTTATTAGCACATTCCGACTGCCACAACCTCAGCATAGGGACACCTTACTATTTTTTACCTGCAAACGATTTGTTAACGCATTTACTTTGCCCAAAAGTTTAGCGGAGCGTTCTTTAGCAGCATCAAAAAGCGGAGTCAATATTTCCTCATCATTGGGGAAACGATTAAGTAATGATTGGTATTCTTCTACTTCGCCCAGTGTAATTGCGAGCTCAGCCTCGTACTCCTTTTTCTCTTGAACTAGGATTTCAATAATGTTGCCAACACAACTTGTTGATCTTACTTTTTCATCACGTTTTGGCGCAAAAGATTGAGATCGAAATTTATCTGTTATTGAGTAGCGTTTATCTCTTCTTTTTCCTAAAGATGTTAGCCATCCATTTTTTTCAAACGATAGAAGTTGTCTATACACATATTGTCTCGCATCTTCTTTATCAGTAAACGACACATCCAGACTAAGTAGCGCATCTCTAAGCTCTATCACCGAAAAATCATCCATCTTATTTTCAATCAATAGGTTAAACATATGAGTATTTATTTTGATGATTGTATTCATGTGTAAATTTAGACCAATAAAAACTTAGGATTGCTAAGTATACAAAAATCGGTAAAACTTAGACAATCTAAGTTATCTATAGGTCTTAAAGAAATGTCTAAGTGGAATACAACAACCCCATTCCAGCGAGGCTTAAAGCAGCGCGTAAAAAAGCAAAAATCACCCAAAAGGATTTAGGGGTGAAGATTGGTATGGAAGAAAGCTCAGCAAGTGGACGAATGAATCATTATGAAAAAGGGCGTCATGTGCCAGATATTGGTACTTTGAAGCGTATGGCTGAAGAGCTAGGTGTTCCGCTGCAATATTTCTTCTGTGAGAATGAATTAAGTGCGGAGCTTGTGTGTGCAATTGAAAAACTAAGCGATGAAGATAAAGCTTCGTTACTTGAAAATTTGCTTTCCTCTAATTAAAGAAATCTTTTATCTTCTCTAAAACGATGTAATTAACTATCTGTTTCAAAGTACGATATTCAACACTTAGTACATTAATCGCGACACATTCCCTTGGTAATTACGATACGACAGAATCGCTTGGTGATCACACTGTCGTTCAGGGCGTGGAAGAACGCCCATGGACAAAGCTTCTTAGACCGTTTGTTCTATTTAGGCTTTTAGGTATTAGGAAAAGTAAGGGTTTGACATTACTCTTGATGATATTTACTTATATAAGGTGGCTTGGGCTTGTCCAACACTTCGGATAGGTGTCGGCTGCGCGACACATATCCTTATTTTTTATATTTCAATAAACTCCAAACTATAATAGTCATCATTTTTTTTTGCCTTCCAAACATCTAGATAACCGACAGAGTTTGCATACCCATCTAAAACATCTTGTTTTTGAAGGTTTGAATTTAATCCAATAAGACAGTTATTGATGCTGCTAGCACTCAATTTCATTAGAAAAATTGAACTAGGATCCGTACTAAGTTTTGCCAAATTGATAGCTACAGCAATACGCTGGTACTCATCATCAAACTGCCATAAATCGATGATGCACCGCCCCGTAGATTGATCTATGGATACATTAGGATTGGTAGATAGTAAGTTGCGAATTGTTACATTCTCAATATTTTCGATAGAGTTGATAATAACTCTATCTGCTTGCTCAAGCCTCAGTACGACCCGATGTTCTTGCTCGTAAATCCACTCGTCACTTTTTTGCATGAACACCTCATACAAAATTCTATCTGCACCTTCTACGTATATGTTTGAGTAATCATTATCAAATTTATCATTTCTATAGCGCAAACCTTTTCGGTATGAGACAGGCTTCGCTACACCATCAAACGGAGAGAACTCATCTCCGAAAGATGTATTTATCAAAGTACACGCTCTGAAAAGATTATGGAAAATTGAAAAATCGCGATGCTGAGCGATACCCGCAATAAGTCCTTTATGCTCGTTGGCATAGTGAGCCCACATCAACAAATTCTCTTTGTTTTCTGAGAAGCTAATTATGCCAATATGATTCATTTTAATTTGAACGTAGTCAGAAAAACTGACTTCACCCAACTCAGTGTCAAACTCATACGATTCATCGAAGTGTGATGACAATTCATCAAGACTTGTTTTGCAAAAAGAAGCTTCAAAAGGATCGTTCAGAGCGACAATCTGAGAAAGCCGAATAAATCCATCGACGAAGAGATCTCTTGGCTCAGGTAAATACTTAAATAATTGTTTCATGGAAATCTCAATAGGAAATATAACGCCCTGTTATAAACTAGCACTCGATGAAGTGATCTTTGTTATCTATGTACATCTCTATATTCTCAAATACCCATTGCGTCTTTGAGTTCTCATTGCGACCACTACGTTTTCTTTCACGAGGCTTCCAGCGTCCGAAAAATATATATTCTTTTGAAGAATCTATGTACTTAAGCAATGAACTATTTTTTAAAATAATTTGTGGAATTGGCTTTTTAATTACTCCATTTTTATCAGGTTCCACAAATGGAGAATTTAGCTCCACTACATGAAAAGGGAACTTCTCATTCGTTGGTTTTCTAAGTTCATGAATATGCCCAGAAATGGCAAGAGGCATAGTGTATTCACCAACTTTATAGTGCTTTACAAAGTTATGAAGGTTCTCATGATCAAAGTAGAAACGTTCCCAACTAACTTTCTTGCCCCGATAGTTAAGCGTTACTAAACTTTTCAGCTCTTTGTTATCTTCACATAGTGCTCTCAACTGAAGTATTTGCTTCAATGTTTTCAGATAGTTGGTTAGTTTACCTTTGTTGGAGTATTTCTTATCAGACTCTCCCGAAGAACCCCAAGTCTTTCCTTTGTTTTCTATCTCAGGTTTAGACATCTCCCAAAGTGCTTTAAGAAGAATATGAAGTCGAAATTCATATTTTGATTTCTCAATTGCGGAAAAGACAGCAGAGTCAGATGATTTTGCTATGATGTTGAGCTGACCACCAATGTTATACTTACATTTTGCGCTATGTTCTTCATTTCTTTTTAATCGAAAACATGGAGCTATTTCTACAGTTTTAGTGGCGTATTTTCGATCATGCCTTTTCACAAATGATAACTGTGCACTACAACTAGGAGATGCACAAAATAGAGCCCCATAGGGCTTATTTTCATAATCAGTTGCAGCTACACGATTGCCAGATCCCAGCCTAGCTTCAGGGATCTTACTTCCCATCGAAAATCTCCTCTTGTTTATAACGCTTTGCTAAGCGGCAATAAAATAGCTGGCTAAAATTAGCGAGGAACGAGCAAAAGCCAGCTGTTTTTTGTCCGTTTAAGCAACTTGTTAAGTGGCTATTCTTCTTCCACTTTTTCTGATTGTGCAGTGGTAGTTTCAACTTTTTGTTTTGGTTTCTTAGGTTTACTTTTTAAAGCGGCTTTATTTGCAAATTTTCCAGCTTCTTTAGCTAAAGATGGAAACGTAGCCATAGCATTTTTAAAAGACTCAGAGTCAACAAACTCATGCCATGGACTATTATAATCTTTACCTTCAATTAATCGGAGAGGCATTTCATCTAAACGATCCAGGGTTGAGTTGAATAACCTTTCTTCTGTTTCTGGTTCAAAACGCTCAGCAAACTTTTTAAAACCAGTGAATGATTTAGCCACAGTAGCTTTATAAGAATAATCTTCTGATAACTTAAATCTCTGGTTAATTTGCTGAGTTGAAATCCATGCTAGCCATAATGGCCCACCTATAGAGAAAACAGACATAACCGTGTGTAATATTGCTTGCCCCGCGGTAAGGTTATTATTTAAAGCTTGAGTAAATGCTTCTACTCTTTCAGAGCCAATCCACGCACCAGCGACTAAAGCAATTAACAATCCGAAAATCCATACCCAAATTGAATTTTTTAGTTCTTTTGCTTTTTGGTCGAACCCTGCGGAAAGACCTTGCGTTGTTGTTATTTGCAAAGCATTATCACATTGCTCAACTAATTTCTCAGCTTCTTCAGCTGAAGATGTTGCTTTGTCTTTTAACAACTCAACTTCTTCGCTAGATTTTTTAGCTTCATTTTTTAAAACTAATACTTCTTCTTTTAAAGTTGAAAGTTCTTTTTTAGTTGCATTGAGTTCGCTATTTGCAGCAGAAATTAAACTAGTTAGTTCTATTTTTGCTTCTTTTAAGCTTGCTAAATCAGTTGGTAAAGACTCAGCGGCTTCATGGGCTTCATTTATAACGGCTATTTTACCTTTGAGATCCTCACTTGATTCATCGATCTTATCTAAATTAGCATTCGCACTTCTCAGTCGAGCAGCTAAACCCCTTGGTAAAAGCTTTTTATCTTGGATATTTTCGTATGAGAACAATTCATAATCTATATCACTAAATATAACTTGGAGTGTAAGTAATATTACGGGAACGGAATGTATGAGATGCTGTTGATGATCAGTAAAATAAGTTTTTGAATTAGTATTTAAAAGGTCAATTTTTTCAATGTGGCTATTTATGGCTGTCGTAAATCCATCAGTGACTTTTTTATTACCATAAGATTTTAGTTTTGAAATTTGGTTTGCTATAACATATGAAACTTGTTGTTTATTTAGGTGTACTTGATTCCAGCCATGGACTTGAAAACCAGCTTCATTAATAGCAGCCCCATCAATAGTGGCTTGTAGAGATTCAAGTGACTTTATAAAAAGAGATAAATTTTCGTCCATTTGAACAGTTTCCTTTTCCGTAATGGTGAATTGATAACCAAGCTTGGCCTAGCCACCTAACGCCGCGTTAAGGGGTGAACAACGCGATCACCTAACCTAAACCATTGTGCAGTAAACACTAAAGCCGAATCAAACTGAAAATGCCAAGCGTTGAGAATCCCTCTTAAACGCTTTGTTAGTTTTCTTAGTATACAGACTGAGTCTTAGGAACTTCATAGCAGGGAGCACCAAAACAATTGGTGGTAACTTTTGAAGCAACAATTTGGTTCAAGTCGACAATATTATATATTTTGGCTTTCCAGCTTTCATCTAACTCCATTACTTGAACAAACACCACATAGTCAATATTGTTGGTCTTATACTTATGAGCATGATCGACGAGAATTTGCCCCTCTGGATCACCAAACCTAATTGTTTTAACTTCGATCTTTCGATTTACTCCAGCTTGTTTACATTCTAAATCTGCCAATTGATAATCAGGTTTCCCATCAAGAATCGAGATTCGTTCCTTTCCAGCAAGCCAAGACATATCAGTAAAATCTTGTAAACTATCCAATTCGTGATATACCGCTATTTCTCCAAGAATTCCTACCATTGAACTATCGACAGAATTATTGATTTGCCGACCATATTTGTTTTGATAGTAAGAAAAATCTATCTTTGCCAATTCTTGAGCCAGTTCGATATCGTTTGCAGAAAAAGTAAATGTTAAGCTTTCAAAATCAGACTCTTTCTTCGTTCGAATTTTCTTACGGATCTCTTCTATTTTAGTCATATTCACCTCTTGAAAACTAACAGTATATTAATAAGCATTCTTACTTTCGCGCAAAAATACACGCATAAAAAATCTTTATCATACTAGATATAATCTATATATATCATGAAGTTGATAACAATTTTTCACGCCTGACGCTCAATGAGAGGATGTGAAAAGTAAGAAATGTATTTAGTCAGTCTTATTAAATACAAACTGAAATATTAAATGGTATAATTTTCAATTGGTTATGATTTCACTTTCTGTTTTTAACAAGAAATATTTCTTATTAAAAACAGAACTAAAGCGATAAAATCACCACGTTTCATTATAACTGTTGATATACACAGTAAATAAAACTAATCCAAAATCACGTTAATGCGATATGAATGAGTATTTGCTCTGAATGATAATGGGGCAAAAGTGAGTTTCAAACTTTGTTGTCACACTTTTCTTTGTTAGCCATGTTGATACACCTTAAGTTTCGATCTTTAATGATCTCAGACAGCTTAGCGCTCTGAAAGTTAGCTATATAACTAACATTTGGTCAGGGTTCCTAGGCACCATGGAGAGTAGAGATACGCATTTTGCGTATTTAGGTTAGATGCTCATTGATTTGGTTGCGGATAACCCAGTGACCAACACCACGTAGCTCCACATTCTCAGTTACAACAGAGTGTGGAGTTTTTAGCGAGGCAAACTGAATTTCTTTGTGACTAATCTCACAAATTTGATTTATGAACTTCATGAACCTAAATTTCTTTTCTGTGCATTTTTTGTACTGTGATTCATGACTTCATGAACTAAAATGTGGTTAATGAATGCGTGCTCCCTGCCCCGTTTAACATAAAATCTAAAAAGTACAGTCACTTAGATGCATTTTATGTCACTCACTCACTCACGCACTTCACCGAAACCCAGAATAGTTAAATATGGATGAGTTTACGTCTTACACCAACTTACATATCTCAAGAAACGGACAGCTATCGCATGTCATGGTCGATGACGTGACCACCCTTCCGTCATTGTTTGTGACTATCTATGGACGGAATGAGCTGAGTAAGAAAAGTTTAGGTATTCAGGAAAACATTTACGCTTCATTGCGCTTCTTCTATGTCTATTACTTCAAAAAGCACAAGGTAACCTTCGATTACGCCTTCCATAAGGCTGGCTACGATATCTCGGAGTTCATCGATGAGTTTAATGGTTTCTTCAAGTACCTACTTGGTAAGCAGCACCTCAATAATCTAGAAGATATTGTCGGTCTGGACTTTCTCTACTCCGGGATCACCAAGTCAAACAAGGTTACCTATGGCAATCACATAAGGAATGTTAGCGGCTTCTTCCGGTATCTCAACATTCGTTACATGAACACGGCATATCAAGATCTAACGCCACATGAAGCTCACATCTTCAGCAAGGCAAATCGTGAAAAGCTAGAATACGTGATGAAAGATTTTAACAGCATAGAGGTGGCGCAGAACGCTCCTGTACACAGGTATAAGAGTATCTCGGAAAAGCAGAATGTTGAGCTGAATAATATGCTTATTCCCTCTACCCCTGCGTTCGCCGATACAGAGACTGGTGAATATTTCGAGGAAGTGGACAACCCTCAAAACCCATTCAAGGATGCATTCCAGCAGTATCGTAATTACCTTATTCACAGGCTGATGTTCGCCTATGGTTTGCGTGTCGGTGAGGTGCTGTTGGCATCTTTGGACTCTATTGGCGAGACGCAGGATGCGTAGTTCGTGTTGCTCGGATTGTTGCTGTTGACGATGCCATTGTTGAGGTTCACGTTGTAATAGTTAGAACCATCAGGAGTCGCCGACCAATAGTTGTTGTTCGTCGGCCAACCGCGCGCGTTTGCATTTATTGTTTAACTCGAAGTGTTGCCTTTCGACTCGCTTCCCTTGAATACCCATAAGGTCATAAATGCCGATAACATACCAGGGCCCACATGTTAACACCTTAACGTTAACATTCTCTGAGCACGACATTGTCGCTATGTTCCCTGTTGATTTTCCGAGAACCATCTTATTAAAACGTTATATCGCTTGCTTGACAGGAATCAACAACCAATCTGATGAAGAGCTTGAAGCTTTCGTCATCATCACTTTATTGACGATTGCTTCGGGTAAAAATAATCGAACATATCGACGATTTAACAGATCGTCATCACAAGGGGCACAAGATGATTTATCTTCAATATTGTCCATTTGAGCACGCTGCTCTTGCCTCCAAGACTCCCACTCAGAAAAATCGATGATTATTTCTAACTCAATAACAGCCTTTGTACCTATGTCAATTCAAGCTTGCTTTAATGATTCTATAGGAAGCCCACCATACAACACCTCTCTTCCATTCAATTTCTTAACCTTTTTCCTTAACACCTTCAATGTCGGTAATTGGTCCTGTTTAGATACCCACTGCTGCCAACCAAAGAGTGATTGCTCATAGAAACGTACAAACATCCCCTCTTTTATGCCAACAATACGTTGACTGCTTTCAACCAATGCTAATTTAGTTTCAATATTCACCTATCTTCCCCCTTTTAAAAAGTGCCAGATGCAACTCTGACACTTCAAAAATTAAAAATTAAAACGTTAAACTCTAAACGCTCAACTTTAAGGATTTGAGACGCAGGATACGTAAATTGCGAAATGGTCGGGAGGGCGGCTGGCGGTGCCGCTACTGGTACTGCGAAGGCTAACTAAGTAATAGTTAGAACCATCAGGAGTCGCCGACCAATAGGCGGGGCTGATAGACCAATCGCGCGCGTTAAATCCACCTGAATGTAATGCTGGTTTTAGCTCAAATAACTCGTCTTGTGTCGGTAAATGCCAGTTCGTCCGTCCGCCGAGACTAAGGGTGTTGTAGGTAGTACATAGTTCATTTGCGTTAGTCCAGTAGAATTTGTAGAAATCACCAGCTGGGCCGAAAGAATTGGAAGGATAAGTCACAATATCGTCTGTAGCACTTCCGCTAATGCTGTCTAGATAGGCCACTGATGGTGAATTGGTAAATAACTTACCGCTACCCGTATCAAAGATATCAATACATGCACCCGCCAAATCCGCACATACATTCACATCCACCATATTACTGGTTACACCATCTTTGGTAGCCGTGAGGGTCGTATTACCCTCCTCAACCGCAGACAATAAACCCGCTGATGACACGGTAGCAGTCGCCGTATCGATAGGAGTCCACGTCACTGAGTTAGACACGTCAGAGGACGTCGCATCACTGAATGTCGCTGTTGCAGTTAACTGCTGAGTCAGACCTTTTGCTACGTTGACCGAAGGCGTCACTTGAATCGATGTAATGACCGCTGCCGACACATTCACATCCACCATATTACTGGTTACACCATCTTTGGTAGCCGTGAGGGTCGTATTACCCACCTCAACCGCAGACAATAAACCTGCTGATGACACGGTAGCAGTCGCCGTATCGATAGGAGTCCACGTCACTGAGTTAGACACGTCAGAGGACGTCGCATCACTGAATGTCGCTGTTGCAGTTAACTGCTGAGTCTGACCTTTTGCTACGTTGACCGGTGAAGGCGTCACTTGAATCGATGTAATGACCGCTGCCGACACATTCACATCCACCGCATTACTCGTTACACCATCTTTGGTGGCTGTGAGGGTCGTATTACCCACGTTAGTCGCGGTAAATACGCCTGGAACATCAAAGCGTCCTACATCAGAGTTGCTTGTGTGCCAAGCACTCACGGTAAAATCCGTCAATGTGCGAGATGAACCATCAGAGTAGTGACCAACCGCTTCAAAGGGCTGCTTGTTACCTACCGCAAGCGTCAATCCACTAACACCTCGTGTTGTTATCGGTGAAGCGGTGATGTCTATACGTTCTAATTTTACGGTTGAATCGGAGAAAGCACCTTCTGAATTACAAACGGTTAATAGCATTAATAGTGGAAAAATCACGATTGCAAATAGTGATTTAAAATATTTATTCATAACAATCGATCTGTAGTTTTTGGTGAAAAGGCCTGTATTTGAGGAGGTACTTTTACAGTGGCAGTCTCTTTAACAGGAGTATCTTCAATAATAGAAGTTGGCGCTGTTTCGACTAACGCTGGTTGTGTTGTACTGCCAAATGTATAGGTTAAACTGACCAATAATCCATGGCTATCATACTTACCCGTGTTTGAATTACCAATACTGTCAATATATTGATAGCCCGTTGATAATCGGGCGTTAGGGTTAAAGTGATAGTTAATCCCTACCTCACCGAGAGGAGAAAAACCTGTTGCATCGCTCTCATTTGAAGACAGTTGCGTTTTTTCCATGTCCCAATAAGCAGCACCAATTCGACCGTATAAACTTAGGTCATCTTGTAGGTACCAATCGTAACGAAGAGCACTTTCAATCAACCAAGTTTTAACATTAACCGATGTGGCGTCCGCCTTTAGTTCATCGTGATATTGATAACCTAAATCCCAACTCCAAGAGGGAGCAAACTGTAACCCACCATAGAGACCTAAAATTGTGCCCTCTGGATTTGAATGGGAATAATTGTCGTCTAGGACCCATTGATAACCACCCTTTACCCCAACAAAAATTTGAGGGGATTCCGTCGCAGCCAGTATTGGAACGCTGAACAAACCTGTAAGCAATATTGCCTTTTTCATAATTCTCAGATAAGTATATAGATATATAGGTATATACCTATATAATACACCTGCGTGTTGTAAGGTAAATTTCATAAGCGTAACGAAATATTACTGGAAATTTAGGACTGTTTTTGTGGGCATATTTTAGCTATGTTTGGTATGCATCTATCCACAAACCAGATCTAAGTTTGTCAGGGCAACATATGACATCATTGATGCCTGATGGCACAGGTCGAACATCGTTGTAATTCTTCCGGTTGATCACCAATATGCTTTTCTTGAAGCTAATAACGTATCCATACACTATTCAGGTTGGTTTGCCTCTTTACTACGCATCTAATTGTCACAAACTTATACCATCAATGTTCACTAAAATTATTCAATTGATATCGTAGTAATACTTCTGGTCGATCACCAAGATGCTTATCTTGAAACGAACAGCGCCCATATTCAGATTGGTTTGTCACTTTGCAGCGTATCCGATTGTCACCAACTTATATCCCCAACACTCTACAAAGCAATAATTACATAACAATCAATTGCTTAAATTAATTGAATTCAACAGATATCGTTATTGCGTTTCCTAAGGTTCAGAAACGTTTTTGTCAATCAACCATAACAACGATATCATTGTTATGGTTGACTAATGAGTCACCTCATACGATCACCAAATGTAATTGGCTGTATATGTACCTCAAGCGATTCAAGGATGATAGAAGGGTTATTTCTTTGATGTTTCTAAGATACTCTTAATAAGTTACGGTTATTGTTAGCTATTCATTTACGTAATCAACAGGACATTGTGACCATTAAACAATTAGTACTTATTACTCCGGTACTAATACCAACTTTTAGTGTTGCCGATACTTACTACCAAGGTAATACAACTATTCAATCTTTCAGCAAGGCAAAGAAGCACATGCAGAGAGATATTGGTTCATATTCAAACCCATCTCAAAAATCAACGTACATTCTATTTATCAGACTAGGTTCACATGCACTCTGAATGTACTTAACAAATACCTAAACTCTCTCTTTTGAATTTAAGCTTATACTCATCAACTCTGCGAACGATGGATATCACTGTTTTATTATCTGAGTAAAATTCAAAAAGTATTCAACTCCCACATTGCATCATTTTTGCTATATTCAATTTAGATTATTATTAGGTTTATTGCAGATGAGCTTTCAATATCGCTATCATAAATAATAGATTCCTAATTTCCATCAGATAATGATGTGGCTTGGATTAATAGCGTCGATTTCATTGTGATTAATATCACAATTTAAAACATTAAAGTTCATGAACCTAGGTACCCATTTTTGTATATTTTTTATACGTAGATTAATGAACTCATGAACTAAAACAAGGTTCATGAATGTAGTTCGACTGCAATATTTAATATTAAGTTAATATATACAGTTACTTGTGTTTTTTTTACTCATAAACCTCACTAAAACCCAGAATAGTTAAATAGAATGTCTGGGGTAATAATGTTGTTTATAGTTGGAATTTAGTTGTCACACAATCCACACTACTTTACTGATTAAGCGTGCTTTTTAGTTTGTTACAGGGTCATTTAACAGTATTGCGGATTTACCATAAAATAGGTAATTACCATTAATAATTCTTGTTCTGCGAACGCTGTGCATTCTTTAACAAGGATTATCTGGAATTACCGAAAAGCAAAACGGCTTCAAGTTCTCTATCAGATCTTGAGGCTTTTAAAACATTCAGACAAATAAAAACGCAGCTACCATAGCTGCGTTTTATGTTTAAGCGGCGACTAAACGTCTAATTTGCCATAAACGTTTTCGCCAGTATGGATGGTTGATATTAGATATTGCCACACCACGAGAACTTGTAGCATTTACAAATCGTCCGTGATCTAAATAGATACCAACATGATGATGCGAACCCTCAGTTTTAAAGAAAACCAGATCACCATAATGGGCATTTTCTTTTTTAACTTTAAAACCTAGCTTAACTTGTTGCAGCGATGTTCTTGGTAAATGTATATGGAAAACTTCAGAGAAAACTCGCCTTACAAACGCAGAGCAATCTATACCTCGATGAGTTGTGCCACCATAGCGATACGGTGTGTGTGCCCAGCGTTCATAAGAATGCCAGATTTTAGACTTTATTCTGCTTGGTAGCCTGAAATGCATTAATGAAGACCACATCGAATGATGATGTCCGTAATGCCCTGCCGTTGTGAAGTAATCAACTGGAATCGTGTGTTTTCTTTTTACTATATGGTGATATTTATGAACACTTGAGCGTTTTTTTGTATGCAAATGATGCTGTACTTCATGCCTTTTCGTTTTGTGATGCTCATGTACAACAGCATGATGTGTACTATGTTCTGAATGGTGCTTAGGTGCACTTTTTAATTCATGTGTTGTTTTGTGGTAAATAGCTGACTTATGTTCTGTCTCACTTTTGTGGTGATGTTTGCTATGTAGTGTATGTGTTTGGGCTACATGATGTGTATGGTGCGATGTAGTTGAGTGTTCTTTTAGTGAATGGTGTTTTTTATCAAGATGAGAATGATGGTCGGTATAAGTATGCGCTGAAGCAGTAATCGGTAATGCAATTAAGGATAAAAGTAACGTTTTTTTTATTTTTGTTTTTAATGTGTTGTTTAGGCGATAAGAAGACATGAATGCTTCCACTATGTTTTTAATCGTCTATTAATATAGTCGCTTATTATTGCGAGATAATAAGGAACATATTGATTTTTGCCGATAGTGAATATTGTACTCTAAAGTCTATAGAAAACATTTCTATCGAAAAATAGGAATATAATATTACTAACTTTTTATTTTTGAAACATATCCTAGCAATCACCATTATGAATAACGCAATTTTACACTTTAGCATTAAATCGCGCTTATTAAACGTTTACACCCCTACCATTCACACTGTGATTAATAAAGTCATTTAATATATCTATAATAAATATATTAAAGATTTTAAAACGGGCACCAACTAAGATTAATATAGCTTATTATTGCTCAGTGGCACTTCTAGCGTGTTATCTTGTTTACCATTTGGCATACCTACCATTTCATCGTAGGCACTTTGTTGTCTGAGCACCCAGCTTTTTACTTTTAATTTCCTACACATTTTTTGTATTTCTAATATAGAAATCGCTCGGATGTAATCACCTTTTTCATTCGTAATGTAATGTTCTTGATCATCTATAACTACTGATGCTTGATACAAGGATAGATCTAACGAATGAACAACCAATTTATCAATGTAGAAGAACTTTTCCAGTTTACTTAGTGGCATTGTCATGTGTACCTCCTCTTAGTTTTAAACATTAAACGAAATGAGTGCTGCAGCATGTTTACGTGCCAAGTGAGAAAAAAGATTAATTACTTCGTATTGCTATAGGTTGTTTTAATCATAGAAGAACGTTTAGATTGATGAAAAAAGTAAATGTGGTGTGGCTTAAACGTGATTTACGCCTCTCCGATCATCAAGCGCTTTCAGCTGCTGCAAATAGCGACTTGCCTGTGATGCTTATTTATATCATGGAGCCAATGTTACTCAGTGATCCTCATTATAGTGAGCGACATTGGCGATTTATCTGGCAATCTTTAGAAGATATGAATCATCAACTTGCTGGTGCAAATAGCCAAGTCTTTATCTTTCATGGTAATGCTGTTGAGTGTTTAGATAAATTAATGCACCACTTCCCTATTAATGCCTTGTTTTCTCATCAAGAAATTGGCTTAGGTTGTACCTTTGAGCGTGATCTTAATATAAAAGCATGGTGCGATAAGCAGCAGATTCAATGGCACGAATTTCAACAAGGTGCTGTTATAAGAGGCGCAAAAACCCGAACGAACTGGGATAAGCATTGGAATCGTGTCATGCGAGCACCTTTATATTCGGTTAATTTAGACAAGGTTAACTGGGTAAGTATTTCACCTGATCAATTGGCCGATATGCTATTTTCTCCACCAAAGTCATGGTGTGAGCGTGTACAGGGAATGCAAACGGGAGGAAGCACGTTAGCATTGCAAACGCTTGATGATTTTTTTAGCCGACGCGGTAAAGAATATTATCGTTCCATTTCCAGCCCAACTGCATCACGTACGGCTTGTAGCCGCCTTTCTCCCTATTTAGCTTGGGGCAATATTTCGTTACGGCAGGTTTATCAACAAGTTCTCGCCCACTGGAACGTTAAAGGCTTTCGCCGAAGTTTGATCGCTTTGTCATCTCGGCTGCACTGGCATTGCCACTTTATCCAAAAATTTGAATCAGAGCCTGATATTGAATTTTTTTGTATGAATCGTACTTATGATCGCTTATTGGCTCAGTATTGTTCTAAAGACGAATTGAAACTTAACGCTTGGAAAGAAGGCAATACTGGGATCCCTCTTATAGATGCTTGCATGCGATGTTTGTATCACACGGGTTATATCAATTTTAGAATGCGTTCAATGCTTGTTAGCTTTCTGACCCACCACTTAAATATTGACTGGCGTGACGGTGTCACTCATCTTGCTCAATTGTTTTTAGATTTCGAACCCGGTATTCATTACAGCCAATTCCAAATGCAAGCTGGAGTCACTGGTATTAACACTATTCGTATCTATAATCCGACCAAACAGGCACAAGAGCATGATCCTGATGGAGAGTTTATCCATAAATGGGTACCTGAATTAGCAAATGTCCCCGCTCCTTTGCTATTTGAACCTTGGACTCTCACAGAATTAGAAATTGTGATGTACCAACTTGATAACAACAGCTGTTATCTCTCACCCATTGTTGATCTCGAACGTAGCTCCAAAGAAGCAAGAGAACGTTTATGGGGATGGCGAAGCCGTGATGATGTTAAATCCGAGGTAAATGCCATTCTTAATCGACATGTCCGCATAAAAAACACACGATGACTGTTTTTAGATTTTTTTTGTCAAACATTAAAAATTCAGCAATCAAAGAGTTCGTTATAGTTTGTACCAAATAAACGTGTAGAAACGCTGAAGCATGTGGCATTGAATCACAAGCAGCCCCAGGGGGAATTATGATGACATTTTCAAAACAGCTAGAAAAAATGCGTACTCAAGATGGTTTCATTGCAGCGCTTGACCAAAGTGGCGGTAGCACTCCTAAAGCATTAAAAGCTTATGGTATTAATGAATCAGACTACAATAATGACGAGCAAATGTATGATCTTGTTCATGCCATGCGTTCTCGTATTATTGCAAGCCCTGTCTTCACAAGTGATCGAATCATCGGCGCTATTTTATTTGAAAATACGTTAGACCGTGAAATTGAGAGTAAACCAACTTCACAATATTTATGGGAAGAAAAAGGCATTGTTCCCTTTTTAAAAGTTGATAAATGCTTAGAAGATAAAGCTAATGGCGTACAATTAATGAAACCAATGCCAGAGCTAGATCAGCTTTTAGCTAAAGCCAAAACTAAAGATGTATTCGGCACTAAAATGCGCTCTGTGATTTGGGAAGCCAATGAACAAGGCATTAGAGATGTGGTTGCACAGCAAATTCTATTTGCTCAACAAATTATCAATGCTGGTTTAGTACCTATTATTGAGCCTGAAGTAAGCATTGATAGTCCTGAAAAAGCACAAGCTGAAACTATATTAAATCGTGAGTTAATGTCTCAATTAGACAATTTGCACCCTAACCATTACGTTATGCTGAAACTCACACTGCCAGAACAACCTAATCTCTATGCCGATACGATCTCACATCCTAATGTGATTAGAGTTGTTGCTTTATCAGGTGGTTTCCCACTAATAAAAGCCTGTGAAAAATTAGCAGAAAACGACGGTATTATTGCAAGTTTCTCTCGTGTACTTACCGATAATTTATATGCAGATCAGCCTCAATCTGAGTTTGATGCTGCTTTGGCAGAAACAATCGACCCTATTTATCAAGCTTCCCGCACCTAAGTTTGTAAATAAACCGCTTAGCGGCTCATGGCTAAGCTATATTAATCGAATTACTGCCACGGCGAGCAATCCCTTTTGGTCGCCGTTTTTTGTCTTTATTTAGTGTCTGGCTGATATTTGTTTTTAGCACTTATCTGTCATTAATCATAAATACAGTAAATAAAACATATATTAAAATATTCACACAAAGAAATGATACATAAGTCGTTGTTTGTATTATACGTTTTATAACGCTTAACACGTCTTTCACTTATTTAAAATTTTATAAATCATATTGCTTGTTAATATATTTATTAAAAATAATCAATCGAAACAAAAATATAACCAGGTGTATTATGCCAAATAAAGAACTATTTTCAGATCTATTACGTCAAGCTGACATTGAAATTAATGGTGATCGTCCTTGGGATATTACTATTAATGATGAAAGATTATTTGATGATATTCTTGCTAGAGGTACTATCGCTTTTGGTGAAGGTTATATGGATAATCTTTGGGATTGCCAACGTATAGATATCTTAATTTCAAAACTGTTACGTGCAAATATTGAAGAAAAATTATCAAATACAGAAAAGTTTAAACTGGCGGCTAAAATTGGCGTATCTAAGTTAAAAAACTTTATTAACAACCAATCTGTTTCCCGTGTAAAAGAAGACGTCCCTTTTCATTACGATATAGGTAATGATTTATATACCAATATGTTAGACAAACGCATGGTTTACACTTGCGGATATTGGAAAGATGCCGCGAATCTAAATGAAGCACAAGAAAATAAACTAGACCTAATTTGCCGTAAATTAGATTTACAACCGGGTATGCGCTTATTGGATATCGGTTGTGGTTGGTCAAGCTTTATGAATTATGCCGCTGAAAAATATGGCGTTATTTGTGATGGTTTAACTTTATCTAAAGAACAAATGAAGCTTGGTCAGCAATTAGCTGATGAGAAAGGCTTACCTGTTACGATCATCCTTCAAGATTACCGTGAGTACCAACCGAAAGAGCAATATGACCGTGTTGTTTCCATCGGTATGATTGAACATGTGGGACCTGACAACTATGATGAATTTTTCCAATGTGCAGATCGATTCTTAAAAGATGACGGCATTTTTGTATTGCACACCATTGGTAGCCCTATTTCTGTAAATCATACCGACCCTTGGATTAATAAATATATTTTCCCGAACGGTGTCGTCCCGTCAGTAGCGCAATTAAGCCAAGCCATTGAAGGTAAAATGAACATTGAAGATATTCATAACTTTGGCCCTGATTATGATCTTACTCTAATGGCGTGGTGTGAAAACTTCGAGAAGAATTGGTACAAAATTTCAGAACAATACAGTGAACGTTTTCACCGTATGTGGCGCTATTATTTACTAAGTTGCGCTGGGGCTTTCCGTTCTCGTGATTTAAACCTCATTCAATTATCATTGACTAAAAATGGTCGTGAACTACCATTAACAGTCCGTGCTGCTTAATATATTTACTAATAATAATAACTAATTTTAAAATGGATTTAATTCATGTCCGGCAAACATATTTCTTACTGTCTAAATAATTTAGAAGCTTTATATGCAAAAAAATCAAATATTGATGATATTGCGTTAGTCACGGAAGGTGGTGGTCAACGAGGGATATTTACTGCCTGTGTACTTGATATATTTTTTGAACATGACTTTAATCCATTTTCATTATTAATCGGAACATCTGCAGGTTCATTGAACCTTGCCTCTTATATTTGTGAGCAAAAAAAACATGCTTATCGTGTTATTACAGAAATAACCACAAAAAAGCAATTTTTTAGTTATACCAAACTATTTTCTGCTCGCGGTGGAATGAATTTAGATTGGTTATTAGAGCAGACACAAACCAATTTAAAATTAGATTGGGAAACTGGTCGAAAGAATATGACTAATCGAACGGTATTAGCTACAGCATCAGGTATCGACCATAAACAAACAGGCTATTTTGATCTCAATTCGGATAAGTGGGATCAACATTTAAAGGCTTCCTGTGCGATCCCTGTGTTGAACCGTAAACCAATATATTCAGAAGAGCATTACTGGGTTGATGGTGGTTTACATGCGCCTATTCCAGCCATTGAAGCCTATAAACGGGGTTATAAGAATATTGTAGTGATTCGTACTAACCCTATCGGCTGTAATGGCAATCATGAATGGCTAAATAGAGTGAAATTAAGCTTACCGAAAACCAAAACAGCTGAGCTAATAGATATGTTGTTAACCCATGAACAGGCATACAACGAAACAGAAGCGTTTTTATTGAATCCACCGGATGACGTTAATATTTTTGAAATACATCCTCACCGGGCATTGAAATCTAAGCTAATTGGCAGCGATATTCACTCACTAAACCATGATTATGAACATGGAAAACATATTGGTCAGTATTTCTTACGCACCATGATGTCTTATTGTCAGTGTGACTGTTGCCAATCAGCTTAGTTAATTTGTTAGTTTTGACCTTGAATAATACGGGTTAATTTAGGTGCAATTAGCAATGTAATAAGTGCAATTACCCCTGTTGCGATACCAATTTCTTGGAAAACAGTACTGTATAAATGCAAGGTTTGTTGCGGATCAGTAATTCCCTTTGGTGCTGCTGTTAATGTTGCCACCCAGCCTGCAATTACCGCAGCGGTTGCTGATGTTAAAAACCACATACCCATTGCAAAACCCATCATGCGTTGTGGTACTAACTGAGCAATCATTGCCAAACCTAAACCAGAAACAAGTAGTTCACCAAGTGATTGTAATAAGTAGCTAAATACTAACCAGTTAGAACTTAATAGCCCTTTGCTATCTGCGAAATGGCTGCCTAAGGTTAAGACTAAGAATGCACAACTACATAGCACCATACCTAAGGCAAATTTGTATGGCATTGAGAACTTTTCACCAGCTTTGTTATAAACCATCGCAAGGATTGGGCTGCTAACCATGATCCAAAACGGGCTAAGTGCTTGGAACTGCTCTGGTTGAACATCAACACCAAAGATATTGTGGTGAATATTATGAATAGCAAAGAAGTTTAACGAGGTTGGCATTTGGAAATACAACACGAAAAACACGATACCTTGTAGCATCAGTACAAAGGCCACTAACATTTTTGCACGTTCTAAACCTGTTGTTTTCGCTACTTCTTTAAAATAAAGCGCAACAATAGTAACACCCACAATTGCTAAGATAAGGTGAGCATAAAAGACGTGTTGTAACAAATAAGCACTAACTAGGCTCAGTACAATGGTACCAAGAATAATAAGCAGGTACTTCCCAACATTTACCGACTTTTTATCAGGTTCTGAACCAATATTTTGTACCAAACGACGGCTAATCACGAAGTTTGCAATGGTGATCAATAGACCAATAGCACTTACCCCAAATGCCATGCCATAGCCTAACTTGCTTGAGATCCAAGGTGTTAATAGCGTTGAAATAAACGAGCCGAGGTTAATCGCCATGTAATACATGGTAAATGCACCGTCTAATCTCGGATCATTTTCTTCATACACTTTTGCCAACAAGCTTGATGGGTTTGCTTTAAATAAGCCGTTACCCATAGTAATAAAGCCCATAGCAATGAAAATAAGCTCTTTACTATTAAACTCACTCGATGCTGAAAAGCCTAATAAGGCATAACCAATCATTAGCACTATTGCACCTAAAACAATGGTGCGTTTTGTACCAAGGACTTTATCACCTACCCATCCACCAATCGCAATGGAACCAAACACTAATGCTGAGAAAGCCCCAAAAAGCGTAAAGGACTCAGCTTCCGTCATTGCCAGTACATCAACTAGATATACAGTGAGAATGGCTTGCATGCCATAGAAGCCAAAGCGTTCCCAAAATTCTATAGAGAAGATGAGATAAAAGGGTTTTGGCTGTTTAAAAACGTTGAGTTCTGACATATTAGTTCTCTTATTTTGCGTTTTAAAGCATTTTTTTAAGATATTATCACGCAGTATTTAGGAAAGAGTATTTATGTGCTGAAACATAAGTTTGTAAATTGCATATATAACCCAGCAGCATCAATATCCCCTTTAGCAATAACTCTTCCTTCACTATAGAACATTCCTGTTTTTGTTCTGCGATTCTTAACTCTGAAATCTCGTTACACTTTTAGTCTCACTATCATGTTTTAAGTTGCTTTACTTCCGATAGATATGGGACTTAATCATGAAACTATCTTCACTCTTAATTGTGCTTACTTCACTGGCCTATATGGGATGTGGCGGTGGAGGCTCTGATGATTCATCAACAAATTCTACACAAGATGCTGCAGATACGGTTACTGACGTCGACGACCAGGTAGAAATTCAGATTGAAGATCAACAAAATGTACCTAAATTTGCTGTGGAAGATATTGCTATTGGCTATTATGGTCTTATTTACGATGAATCAGGAAAAGGGCTGGAGATAGATAAAGATCAAGTTCTACTAATGCAAGACAAGTTAATTAACGATGTATTACTTAATCTCGATGACGAGCAACAAAAAACATTCACTGAAACACAAACTGCGTTTGAAGCATTAAAAGACTCGGAAAATGTCGATAAGGTGTTATTTAAGAATAGCCTTATTGATGCCATGCTAAGCAACGCTGATAAATCGGTACAAGATAAGTATTTCCCTTCTTTCCGTTTATTTCGCCATCACACTCACCTGCTTTATCCTATTTCACGTTTAGCGGACTACTCTTGGATTCTTGATTTTCTTAGCCAACGTTCGTTACTAGAGCACTTAATTCTTATTCCACCGCAGCAACAAGATTCCGATGATTACATTGAAACCTGTCGTGATAACGATGTACCAATCCCGCCTGATTGGGGTTCAAATGATTGGGAATACCGTGGCGTTGCAGAAACTGATTTCTTAGGCAGTGATCGCACTGAAGTATGGGCGTATAGCGATCCAGCTGTACCAGGGGCTTGTATGGCATTACCTCGTTGGCGTATTAATGAAGCAGCAGGTATCAACGAAGTGGATTTATTGGGTATCATATGCCAGAGTGCAAACACAGGGAAAGCCTGTTTCTGGGACAATATTAGTAAAGAAACCGGACAACGTATTCGCGGCGGTGAAGATCTCACGTTCAAAATTGCCGACATTCATAATGGTGATATGCTCGGTGAAAACTGTACCCAATGCCATCGAGGTAAGAATGTTTTCTTAATCCACCCTGGTACCGCTATCGATATTTCCAATGACTACGATATTGATCCTAATGTACGTTATCAGCCAGTATCATCACAAGGTTGGACTAACCCTCCTGCCTTTGCAGAATTAGGAGATGGGGCTTGTGCTGGATGTCATGAAATCG
This sequence comes from Photobacterium leiognathi, assembly GCF_030685535.1. NCBI lineage: Bacteria > Pseudomonadati > Pseudomonadota > Gammaproteobacteria > Vibrionales > Vibrionaceae > Photobacterium > Photobacterium leiognathi. The sequence goes on from NZ_CP131599.1 coordinate 879,207, forward strand.
GTGATCTTTCCTTCAGCTATTGCAATATGCTATTGAAAAAAGCTGCAAATCTAACTATGCCTAATGCTGACAATCCTGCTGGCTGGGTTGGCGATGATTCTTTCTACGGCACACATATCCAAGCCATGATTGATGAAAGGTGTTCACCTTAATAATAAACACCTTACAAGGTCGGTACTTAATGATTACACCATTTTGGCATCCGTTGCTGATACCCGAAATAAAGACTATCACTTGCGAACTTACCTTTCTCCACAGCAATGTAAGATAAATATTGTTGAAGCACTTGAAGGCATAGACGCAACGAAAGTGATTGAAATGGAATCACCACATACTTATAAAATGTGACAGCACAATTTGCTCAAAATAAAAAACGTATAACGCTCAAAAAGTTGTTGGCAATAAACAAACAGACCAGTCGTTATCGACTGGTCTTTCGTTTGTTCAGATTAATTAACCACTAGTTAATTTAACTGTGTGCCCTTTCTTTTCAAGGTGAGCTTTGATCACATCACGCTTATCACCTTGAATTTCAATACTACCGTCCTTTACAGAACCACCACAGCCACACACTTTCTTCAACTCTGCCGCAATTAATTTTAGTTGAGTATCTTCAACATCTAACCCGGTCACAATACAAACCCCCTTGCCTTTGCGTCCTTTTGTTTGACGTTGAATACGTACGATACCATCGCCTTTTGGACGTTCAGGTGCTACTTTTTCTTCTTTAATTCGACCAGTTTCGGTTGAGAAAACTAAACGGCTGTTATCATTCATTATGCAATCAGTCTCATTATTTGCGGAGTTAATGTGAATAAGCCTTAAAGTTCAGGTATGAGCCTTGCTTATTCACTTTCAGCTAATATTATCAAGAAAAGAACACTAAACGGAACTGCTTATGATTCGGAACATTGTATTTGATTTTGGTGCCGTGTTATTTCAATGGAAGCCTCAACATATTGTTGAAACTTTCACTCAATCTGTTGATGAGCAGACTATTTTAATGCGTGAAGTGCTGGGACACCCAGACTGGCTTGAACTTGATCGTGGCACCATGCTTATTGCTGAAGAAATCCCGAAATTTGCAGCAAGAACGAGTATCTCCGTTCAACGTATGGAAGACTTCTTTAATCATATTCAATTAAGCCTAGAGAAAATTCCTGAAACTGAAGCGTTATTTTTTAGATTACTAGATCAGAATTACCCACTTTATTACTTAACAAATATGTGCAGTGCTTTTTTTGAAACCCTTTATGAAAAGCATCATTTCATATCGTTCTTTGATGGTGGCGTTGTCTCAGGCAAAGAGCTGACAATGAAACCAGAGCCTGAAATATTCCTTCTTTTATGCAAACGTTATGAACTAAATCCTCATGAATGTTTATTTATTGATGATCATTACCCTAATATTGAAACCGCAAAAGCGTTAGGATTTAACACCATACATTTTACACCTACTCAATCTTGTATTGATGAGATAGAAGAACTCCTTGCTACATTTAGTATAAAAACACAGTTAGTTAAATAATTTCTGACACATATTTGAACCAATGAGCATGAAATAAGTCTATTATTTGAAAGAATAATAATGTTCATTCAGGAGTACGTGTGAAAAACATTCTTATCTCTGCGGTGCTATTACTTGCCTCAGGAACAACATTCGCATCACCACAATGTGATGGAAAATCAATTGTGGGTCCAGTTGAAACGATCCAAGTGAAAGATTTAGGGATTAGCTACAAAGCCCGTATAGATACAGGTGCTAATACAACGTCGATTAATGCTTACGATATTAAAGTTGATGGCAAGCCTGATACTGATGATAGTAAAAAAGCGATGTACGACAACTTAGGTCATATGGTTACGTTCAAAACAAAAAACGAACAAGGTCAGGAAGTTTCTCATACAGCTAAGATAATTAAAGTAAGCAAAATCCGAAATGCCCAAGGTGTTGAACGTCGTTACGCGGTAGTGATGGACTTAATTTGGAATGGTCAAAATAAAGCAATTCCAGTGAACTTGCGTGATCGCAGCAAGTTAGAATACAAACTATTAATTGGTCGTAACTGGTTAGCAAATGACTACCTTGTTGATGTGACCAAAAATGATGAAGACGATTAAGATTTTTGTCGCTAATAGACAAAAAAGCCTGCATTGAAGCAGGCTTTTTTATGAACTGTGTTTTACCAAACGATAATGCTGTCGCAAAACTATTGTGCTTTCGCTCGTTTTTCTATCACTTTATCAAGGTATTGCTTAATAGATGTCGCATTACCTTTTAAAAGTTGACCTCGCAACAATAAATACCATTCATTGGGTTTCCCCGTATCATTACGAATGATGAATCCACGATAATTCTCTGATGTTGAACTCGTTGCGGGCTTTGAGGCTGGAGATGAGAATTTCTGAGGATGAATAAAAGTGCTCATATCTAACCACCAATCGACGCTTTTTTTCACCTCGGTTAATGTGCCGCTGACAGAATTTCCTTTAATCGAAGTCGTCCAGTCATTGGTGATACCCGTTGTATTTTCAATCGTATATCCACGGTGAAAAATCCGTTTTTTCATAGAGTTGATTCCTGCTCTACCTTCAAACAACTTGATAATAATGAAGTTGCAATCAGTTATAAATACACAACAATTTAATCACGTTGTCTTAATTATAACTAGTAATTTCATACTACTAGAACTTTCTTTGGTTATTTTTTGCCTATCTTGTTCAAGTTTATATGTTATAATTTAACTTAAATATAAAGTTATAGTGCATTAGGTATCTCTAATGGCAAAAAAGATCCCCGTAATTGATAGCGAAACGCAAAGAAGTTCAAGCATTGCTGAATTCAGCCAAGTATCAGATAACATCTCTATCTGGCAAGCGCTCACCCATAACCATTACGCAGCAAATACATTGGTGGCATTTAAGAACGATTGGAACCACTTCTTGGTATTTTGTGAAAAGAACAAGGTCGCACCACTTCCGGCTTCTGCATCAACGGTTCATCGTTTTATCGAAAAAATGGCAGAAAGTCGTAAACTATCAAGCCTTAAGCGTTACGTTGTCACCATAGGGTTAATCCATAAATGTCATGCCCTACCTAACCCGTGCCAAAGCCAAGAAATCAAATTAGCGATGCATAAGCAACGACTTGATAAACATGATGATTATACTCATGCACAAGGCTTTAGAGATGACCACTTACAAGCCCTGCTAGATACCTTCTCGATCTCTACAAAACCGAAAGACGTTCGTGATATGGCAATTTGGGCTATCACCTTCGAAGCGATGTTAAAACGCTCTGAAGTGGCAGCCTTAACCATTGATAACGTCGAAATTGAACCTTCGGGCTTAATTAATATCACTGTTGATGAACGCATTATTGCGTTAAGTGACGTGTCATCGAAGGCGGTACAACGCTGGTTAACCCTTGGTATGATCGTTCAAGGTTATCTGTTCAGACGCATCGATCGTCATAGCAATATCGGTGATAACCCACTGGATCACTCTTCTATTTATCGTGTATTCCGTCGTGCCAGCCAAGAGTTAGATTTACCTACTGATGTCATTTTCTCAGGGCAATCTCCTCGAGTTGGGGCCAGCCAAGATCTGGCAGATGCTGGATTAACCGTGAGCCAAATACAGCACCAAGGTCGTTGGCGAAGCCCTGCCATGCCAGCGCAATATATTGGACAACGTGGTAAACGCGATAATGAATTAAAGAAATTTGCGAAGAAAAACAGCGATAAATAACTTAACATCCACCAGCAAAAAGCCCGTTAACTACTTGCTTATAAGTATGTTAACAGGCTTTATATTTAGCTAAATGTGGTGATGATTACTTCACAGCGTTCTTGATTGCTTGTTCAATAAACTCAGCAAACTTATGACCATGATGCTCTAACATCTTAGGGAACATTGAAATTGGCGTCATACCTGGGAAGGTATTGATTTCATTTAGTAAGATTTCGTCATCTTCGCTTAGGAAGAAGTCAATACGAGAAAGATCTTTTAGCTTCATTTGTACGAACGCTTTACGTGCGTAAGTACGGATCGCTTCAACTTGTTCTTCTGTTAAGTTATCAGCTTCAACTTTCGTTGTTGATAGGCTGTCTGAGCTGTATTTTTCTTCGTAGCTGTAGAACTTATCCGTCGGGCAAGAGACTTCACCTGGCTTGGTGATCACTAGCTCATCACCGTATTGGTAAGCAGCAATTTCTAGTTCACGTGGACGAATCGCTTTTTCAATCAGCACTTGATCAGAGTAACCAAAAGCATTGTTTACAGCATCCGTTAACTCTTGTTCAGTGGTTACACAGTAACAACCTACCGATGAACCCTGACATGCCGCTTTAACGAATACCTTGCCCCACTTTTTAAATGCTTCAAGTGCTTCCTGATGCGCTTCTTGGTTATTTTCACTTAGGAAAACGTAAGGCGTGTTAGGAATGTTTAGCGCATCAAACCACAGTTTAGTCGTGATCTTGTTAAAGCAATTTGTGCTTGCTTCAGCACCACAACCAAGAAATGGAAGACCAGCCAATGTTAGTAAAGATTGCAGATCGCCCGTTTCGCCAGGGAAACCGTGAACACAAGGAATAACGTAATCAATGGCAACTTCTTGATCGCCAACAATCAATGTTTTATCTAGGTTTAACTCACATGGACGATTTTCAGAATCTAACCAACCGTCATTTTTCGTCATTTCTACACGAGTGTATGTAACGCCATTGATCGTTTTTAGTTGTTCTTCGATAAAGTTCGCTGATACGAGAGAAACTTCATGCTCGGCACTACCACCGCCGCATAGTAATAAAACATGGATAGAACTCATCATCATCCCTTGTAAATGCCGCTAGCCAATCGGATACGCTAACGTAAAATAAGTAATAACTTTGATATAGATAAAACCAATGCAAAATCGTCAAAGTCTGTGTGAACAACATAGTAATCAAAAAACACGAAACTGTGCACCCTCTGCTCGCGTGATTAGTGATTTATTTTAAGTTTAATTACTTACTTGCTTAGTAAATCAGCGCATCTAACACACCACTAACAATCAAATGAGAGTCTTCAACAATCAAATGAGAGACATCGCACAATTTTACTCAAAGAAAAAAGCCACTTACCGCAGTAAATGGCTTCTCGCTATAACCTTGAAACGTAGGTTTTAATTAACGGATACGCTCTAGTTTTGGAAATTGAGTCGTTTCAATATCAGCAAGGTTTCGCACAAAGGCATAGGTTTGAGTGATTTTCTTTGGCATACCTGCTAATGCCGCTTTTGCCGCATCGTAATCGCTGTAATGACCATATAGTAAGGTATACACGCTGCTGCCGTTAATTGTCTTATCATTTAACCAAGCTGGCTGATCACTCGGTAATTGTTTTAAGTAAGGCAGAAACTCACTCGCATTTCGCAACGCTAATAGCTGAATACTGTAACCTTGAATAGATGTTGTCTTCTCACCTATCGGCGTTTCTTCTGTTGCCGTTGTTTCTCCACCTTCAACTGTTGTTTGTTCAGGTTGCGTAGCTTCAATAGCTGGTTCATCAGCAACAGGCGCTTCATGTTCAGTAGTGTGGTTTTCTTGTTGCGCTTCAACAGCTGGCTCTGAATGTGTTGAAGTATTATCTGTTGCTTGATCTGTCGCTACCGCAGCAGCTGCAACTTCTGCACTATGCGCTTCTGTTGTTTGCTCTACACGATCCGAAGAAACCTGATGATCTTCACCTACGATCTCAACCATACGTTCTTGATCATTATTAACCTGATCTGGATGTGTTTGATCTGCGACTTCGGCAGCCACCGGATCTTGCGCTGCAGTTGAGGTTTGATGATCAACCTGGGCTGCTTCCACCGTTTCTGTACTATTAGTGGCAGCTTCAGTTGGAACTGCATGTGCTTCTGAATCATTCACAGGAAGTTGTGTTTCACTGATCGCCACTGAATCACTTGAAAGATATAACGGCTCTGAAACAACAGATGCTTCAACTTGAGCAACAGTATCAATAGGCTTCATTTTTTGCGTATTAACTGGCTGGTTAACCTTTTCGACAGGCGCTGGATTATCAGACAGAGACATACAACCAGTAAGTGTAGCTAGCATACTGATAGCGAAAATTTTTTTCATAATTATATTCAGACCTAAGATAAGTGAAGCAACATCATGCTCGGTATTTTGCCGTGCCTTCATTCACCAATCAACTATAACCTGTGCTTAGTTCAGGCATCGTTAATATATGCTAGCGTGTTCACGTTCTTTACTTTCGAATAAAAGCTAACCTTGACCATGTATTCACTGTTTATAACCCTTCAAGTCAATGAAATGACAAATGATCCAAATACTGTTTCATGGTTCTCCTCCTACCACGTACACTATGAACAATTTTGTAATTAGTCTTTTCCTATAGGAGCTTATATGGCTGATCCCCATATTCAATGCGATCTTGATGCATTAGATAAACTCACCGTGATCCTTTATCGCTCAGCATTAAGTATTGCAGCTTTAATCATGGCAATCATCGGTTACGAGACCGTTCAAGCTACCCCATTTCTCGTTATCGTTGCCTTATTAGCATCAACAACAGTCCATGTTTATGACAAACGCTTTCGTTGGTTAATTCAAGGTGCAGGCTTATTTGCTACTATGTGGATAATCGCGGGATTATGGCAGCCGTTGGCATTAGGTGCCGCTTTATTTGTATTTAGTGCTTTAGCGGTAAAAGAATACTTTTGTTTTCAAATCAAAGCTCTCTTACTAACACCATTGGTATTAGCTGGCTTTTGGTTCTGCTTAATCTTTAATGTGCAAGCTGGCGTAATCGCCTGTGCCATGTTGGGCGCGATTTTGTTAGCCCTTGCTGCATTTAACAAATGGCGTATGCCACTGCACTTTGATATTGGTGATAAATCTCGTTACCAAGTGTAATGGGTTTAATACATGCACCAATAACAAAAAAGAGCTAACTGATGAGTTTCAGATTAGCTCTTTTTTATTGAGTGATTAACTGCATGGATATATAGACAAAAAAGAGACCATGACGATCTCTTTTTACTGACTAAGCGATTTGCTTACGTTCTGATTTCTGCTGATACATTTTTTTATCAGCCATTTCTAGCGCTTGCTTATAGCCATTTTCTAATGTTGAAACACCATAAGAAAAGCTAAGCTGTAAATTCATATCAGCAAAATGTTGCTCTATATTTTTTCTGATCTTATTCATTCTTTTCAACACAGTATCCATTAGCTGGCTATCAAACAATAAAATAAACTCATCACCGCCGAAGCGGATCATAATATCGCTTTCACGGAGCATACTTTTCATTTTAAAAGCAAACTCTCGGAGCACTTCATCACCTTTATTATGACCATAATGATCATTAATCGGCTTGAAACCATCTAAGTCAACAAAAACCATTTTCTGGTGATCTTTTACTTCATTCGACTCTAGATACTCTTTATTAAAACAGCCTGTCAGCTTATCAACTGAGATCCTGTTTTCATCTTTATAAACACTACAAATAACGAAGTCTTGCCCAAAATGCATTAATTTCTGACGGTAAGTGTGAAAGAAAGATGTACCGTTTTCAGTTTCAACCGTTTCATTGGACATAATAAAACAAGAGTTACCATTAAGTAGCTCCTGATCTAACGCTAAACAAGTGCGATAATCTGGAAAAACACGGCACACTTCTTCAACGGACACATTAACAAGATCCATATTAAGGTAGTTAATATGTTGCTCATTGTTATAAATAGCATTGCCTTTATTATCACGAATAATCACGAACGCATCACAGGTTCTGATTAAGGACGACATCAATAGAAAATGTGCGCTATTGGAGTTTTCTAATATTTCTTTATAGTTTTCATTGATTCGTTGCTGCTCAGCATAAACATCAAAGCTATTAGGGCTCACTCCAACAATGTTGTAATGATCAACCTTAGTAAGTTTCTGTATCGCCGCTCTTATTTCGATAGGGTTTTGCGCACGATTAATATCGTAAATCGCTTTATCTAACGCTAAAGACAGCGACTTTTTCTTCTTTTGTTTATTACAGATACCTAATGTTGGTTCTAATTGCTTAGCTTGTAAAGTATTAGAAAAATAGAAACCTTGATATTCCATCTGTCCAAACTGCTTTAGCAAGTTTAGCTGTTCAAAGGTTTCCACACCTTCAACAATGACCTTTTTACCGAGTACATTCGCTATTTTTTCATAAGTGGTGCGCACTAAAGAGTAAGCCACATAGTTTTGAGCGATGTTACTGATCAGTTTTTTATCTAACTTTATATAATCAACATCAAGATGGATAAACATCTCGCTGTTTACATAGCCTTTACCGTAGTCATCTAACGCAAAACAGACATCAACAGTTTTCAACTCAGCAATAGCCGCCTGAATTTGATCAAAGTGATGGCAACTATCATGATTTGTTAGCTCAAGAATAATATTTTGTTCAACGGCGAATATCGCTTTGCAATTTGTTACAAAATCTTTATCAATCAAACTACTAATTGAAATATTTATCGCAACTCTGATCTTGGACTCACAATCGTATTTTGCACGATCTTCAAGTACACGCTTGATCACCAATAAATCAAAACTAACAGTATCTTTTATTGATATAACGAAATCTTGGACATCAACAGGTTCACCAACTGAACATAAAAGTGCTTCGTAGGATGATATTTCACCGTTGATATATCTGGGTTGGTAGTGGAAATTAAAGTTTGATAGCATCTTGTTCTTCATTCTTCTTATTATATCCGCGCGAAGAATAATCTAGATGTTTCTAAGACACCAAAAGAAAGTGTAACAAAAATTAAATACAACGTTCATAATTCTAAAGAGGAATACAGCCTCAACAAAGTGCGCGTTTTGCACAATTTTCTGGGCATATTATAATATGGATTTTATAAAATATTGTAAGGATATTTTACTTAGTTAATTTTTGCGTTCAGATCACAGCTCTTCTACTGTTTTCACCTTCTTCTCAGATAAAAGCTTATTCTCTATAAATAGATAATATTCAACACAGTAGGATATCAATCATGGATGGGATGAGAAGCTTACTCAAACCGAAATCAATTACCGTTATTGGGGCATCAGATAATCCATTACGTGCAGGTAATGTGGTGATCCGTAATTTATTATCAGGGCAATTTCGTGGCCCTATTATGCCTGTTACCCCTAAATATGATGCCGTAGCGGGTATTCTTGCCTATCCTGATATTGCTAGCTTACCTCGCGTCCCTGATCTTGCGGTGGTTTGCACTCGCGCAGAACTCAATGTTGATATTGTTGAGCAACTTGGCAGAAAAGGTGTAAAAGCTGCGATCATTCTTGCAGCTGGCATGAACAATCCTCAACTACATACCAATCCTTTTTGCCAAAGCCACCAGCCAAGTCTAGAAGAGCAAATGTTGGCAAAAGCAAAAGAATACGACATGCGCTTGATTGGTCCTAACAGCATGGGGTTGATACTGCCTTGGCTGAACTTAAATGCCTCGTTCTCTCCTATTAGTGCTAACAAAGGTAAAATTGCTTTTATTTCCCAATCTGCGGCGGTGTGTACCACGATATTAGATTGGGCAAAGAACAAAAGTATTGGTTTCTCAACGTTTTTATCATTAGGTGATGCCTGCGATATTAACTTTGCAGAATTGCTTGATACCTTATGCCAAGATTCCAAAACCGATGCGATATTGCTCTATATCGATTCCGTTAAAGATGCCCGACGTTTCATGTCTGCTGCTCGAGCCGCTGCACGTAATAGACGCATACTAGTATTAAAAAGTGGACGAACCCAAGCAGGCAGTTCTGCTGCACACTTACATACTGGTGGTGATATTGGCTTAGACGCTGTTTATGATGCCGCAATAAGACGTTCAGGTATGTTACGGGTGAACAATACCCATGAGTTGTTTGCTGCGGTAGAAACCTTGGCGCATTCAGTGCCCCTTCGAGGTGAACGATTAGCGATATTAACCAATGGTGGTGGTCCTGCGATCATGGCTGTCGATGCCTTATCAGATCGTGGTGGTAAGTTAGCTAAATTAAGCCAAGAAACCATTAATCGCTTATCCGCCGTATTACCTTCTTGTTGGTCTCATGCCAACCCTATCGATATTATTGGTGATGCTGACATTCATCGTTATCAGCAAGCGGTAAAAATTCTATTAGATAGCGATGACTTTGATGGTTTGCTGATCATGCACAGCCCATCGGCCATCGCTCCCGATATTGAAACTGCTAATGCGTTAATTGAAATGTTACATCAGCACCCAAGAACCAAACGCTTTAATATTCTGACTAACTGGGCTGGCGAGAACGAAGCGAATATTGCCCGTAAAACCTTTACTGAAGCAGGCTATCCCGCATATCGCACCCCAGAGAGTGCTATTTCCGCCTTCATGCATATGGTCGAGTACCGTCGCAACCAAAAACAATTAATGGAAACGCCAGTTTCAATTGGTTATAGCAACCACAATACGCATCAAGCCCATGAGCAAATTACTGAGTTACTTGACAATAATATTCGCCATTTAGAAACCCATGAAGCCCGTCCTATCTTAGAGTGTTATGGTTTTACAACCCTACCGACATGGATTGCACTTGATGCTGCAGAAGCGGTACATATTGCCGAGCAGATTGGTTACCCAGTTGCAGTAAAACTTCGCTCGCCAGATATTCGTCATAAGTCTGAAATTCACGGTGTTGTGCTGCATCTTCGTACCGCTAATGAAGTTGAAAATGCCGTCCAAGCAATCTTTGATCGTGTTGCTATGCATTATCCAACCGCACGTATCGATGGTTTGTTAGTTCAACGCATGGCTGATCGTTCTGGAGCGCAAGAACTGCGTATTGATGTTCACAACGATCCCATTTTTGGACCTGTGATCTTAATGGGTGAAGATAATGCCCGTTGGGATATTCATCGTGACGCCGCCGTTGCCATTCCGCCACTCAATATGGCGCTGGCTCGCTATATGGTGATCAACGCCCTTAAGACTGGGAAAATCAAACAGCGTAGTGCATTAGAGAAGATTGATATTCCTGCACTGTGTGGCTTGCTGGTCAAGATCTCGCAATTGATCATTGATTGCCCAGAGATCAAAGCACTGAATATTCACCCACTACTCGTAAGCGGTAGCGATCTAACTGTGCTTGATGCATCAATGGATATCGAGCCATTTACAGGTGATAAACAAAAACGCCTTGCTATTCGTCCTTACCCTAAAGAGTACGAAGAAACCTGTACCTTAAAAGACGGACAAACCTTGCTATTGCGTCCTATCTTGCCCGAAGATGAGCCACTGCATAAAACCTTTATGTCGAAAGTCTCGGTAGAAGATTTATATAAGCGTTTCTTCTCCGATATTGGTGAGCTAAACCATGAAGCCTTAGCCAAATTCACACAAATTGATTACGACCGTGAAATGGCATTTGTCGCGGTTGCCAAAGATGCCCATATCAACCTTGAATCGAATGAAAAAGAAGATATTGTATTAGGTGTTGCTCGTGCCCTTTCTGATCCTGAAAACCATGATGCAGAATTTGCCATTCTGGTACGTTCTGATATGAAGGGATTGGGCTTAGGTAGCATCTTAATGAATAAGCTAGTGAACTACTGCAAACTCCGTGGCTTACAATTTATGACGGGTATGACCATGCCTTCAAATCACGGTATGATCCACTTAGCAGAGAAAGTAGGCTTTAGTATCGATATTCAACTAGAAGATGGCATAGTTGAAATGCTACTCCCTCTTATTGATAAAAAAGATAGCTAAGCTCCTAGGAAGTAATAACATCGATTTAAATTATTGCTACCTTTTTAAGAATGCATTCAAGACAGGAAGTCACAAACAATATGAGCGTTATAGTCGAAATCAGTAAAGAGATTGAACAAGACGAAGTGATCAATTTATACCGAGCCAATGAATGGTCTTCAGCGGAAATTCCTGAAAAATTGATCCCTGCATTATTAAACTCAGAAACCTTAGTCACTGCACGTAGAGGTGGAAAACTTATTGGTATCGGTAACGCTATTTCTGATGGTCATTTAGTCGTCTATTATCCGCATATGCTGGTCGATCCTAATTACCAAGGTCTAGGTGTCGGCAGAATGATGATGGAACTTATGCAAAGTAAGTACCGTGGTTTCCACCAACAAATGCTGACAGCCGATGGTAAAGCCGTCGAGTTTTATAAAGCATTAGGTTTTGAGAGAGCAGGCAAAACGGAACCCATGTGGGTATACGCTGGTAACGATCATTAATAACACCTATCTATATAAAGTGCTCACAAAAAAGCAGCCTAGATATTAATCTAAGGCTGCTTTTTTATTGTCGTATTACTTGTTATAGCGAATACAATGCCTTGTTCCACCAGCTAAGGCTAAATTTTAAACTGCCTAATAATACTGTGCATTTGTTGCGATAATTCAGATAACACTTGCATAGATTTTGCTGTTTCACCGACACTTTGGGCACTTTGCTGAGAGATGATATTAACCGATTCCATATTACGGTTAATTTCCTCTGTCGTAGTGCTTTGCTCTTCTGATGCATTGGCATTTTGAATGTTCATGTCATTGATTTTAGAGATGGATTCAGTAATCACATTAAACGCATCACCAGATTTAGTAGCGTTCGACACACTTTCTTTTACGATGCTATTACTCTTATCCATGTTCAGCACAAGCTCACTTGTACCGTGTTGGACTTTTTCAATTAGAGACTGAATTTCGGTTGTTGAATCTTGAGTACGTTTTGCTAGCTCTCGCACTTCGTCTGCAACAACGGCAAAACCTCGACCTTGATCGCCAGCACGCGCAGCTTCTATCGCCGCATTAAGTGCTAATAAATTGGTTTGCTCAGCAATGGCACGAATGACATCCAAGATACCACCAATATTTTCTGTTTCATGTACGAGTTCATTAAGCCTAACTGAAGTTAAGTTAATCTCTTCATCAAGCTGACTAATGCTTTTTACGGTATTTTGTACAATCACAATGCCTGTTTGTGCTTCGGTATGTGCTTCATTCGCAAATTGTGCCGCTGTACCCACGTTTTGTGCGACTTCTTGAACAGACATCGACATCTGATTCATTGCCACAGCTACTTCATCGGTCATTTGCTGCTGCTCTTTTACGCCCTGACTGGTTTGAGTCGTAATAGCAGTCAAATTATCTGATGCGCTACCAAGTTGATCATTGGCATCACTCATTTTAACGATAATACCTTTCAAGCTATCGGCGGTAGTTTGCAGTGCCGTTAGCAATACACCCACTTCATTATTACCATGACGTGATATTTGTAAGGTTAAATTCCCTTGTGCTAACTCTTTTGCAGCATCCACAGCGCTACCAATAGGTTTAGTTATGGTTTGGGAAATAAAGACACCAACAGCAAAAGCGAGTATCGCAGTAATAATGCCACCAACGACGATGACCATTATTGCGAGATTTGCCGCTTCAATGGCAGATCCTTTTCGCTGTTGCATCAGTGCTTGCTCAACACCAATGATCTCAGCAACACGATAACGAAGATCGTCCATGTACGCCTTACCTTGCTTCTTCTCTAATTCAAGGTAAAGATCATTCATGGCTTTGTATTGAAGCCCATGTTTGATTTGTTTAATCGCAACTTCGGCGTAATCGTTGATCCATGCATTAATATTTTTATCATCAAGATCGTTAGTTTTCAGAATACGATTAACTTCTTCTTTACCTTGATAGTAAGGTTCTAAATAATCATCCGTCTTATTAATGATGTAGCCTCGCAAACCCGTTTCCATATTCACCATTGCTTGCAAAAGCTCATTACTTTGATAACCAAAGCGTCGCTCTTCAGCTTCAATACGAATTTTATCCATAAGCTGCTTGCCAATGCCTGATGCTAACAATTTCTCAATCGCTTGCTCGGAATATTCGCCTTGCTGGATATCTTTACGTAACTGAATGATTTTATCTGCGTATGCTTGCCAAGCTTTGGCTTCAGTGGCAACAAAAGCATAGCGCTCTTGCTGTGCTGGATTATCACTGGTTAATTCAGTGACTATGTTTAAGTGTTTATCAAACTCCTTCTTCCCTGAAATATAAGGTTCAAGGTATTCTTCTTGCCCACCAATGGCAAAGCCGCGTAAACCTGTTTCCTGATCAACCATCGAAGACACTAAGATATTTGAGTTATCGATAACTTTATAAGTGTGTTCAACCATCTTCGCGGTTTTATCCATCGTAACAATGGCATTCCAAACAATTGCGCATAATATGCCTAGCAACAGCACAATAAGCCCATTCCCTATGAGTAGTTTGTTTCTTATTGATATATTTTCCATATTCATTGTTATCTAGCCTTCCGTAAGTATTCGTTGTGTAACAATAAGTTCTTACTTTTAGCGCCGCATACACACTATAGAAAACCCTATTAACCCTGTGTAAATAGATAACCTGTTTTGTTTTAGAAATGAGAATATAAATTCATATTGAGAAAGTTATCTGTAGATAGTTAGCATATTTATCTGGATATTTTCCTTCATACACTATAAATATCACGAAAAAGACATAACGATAAAATATGCGGGGAAGTAGTATGTGTAGCAATTTACCCGTAGCAGAAAGGAAACAACAAAAGTTACGTTGTCCCGAATATTTTACGGTGATAAACCAAGGTTGGTTACACTATTTAGCAGAGTAAGTAATATTGAGCACTAACGTGACACCGTCACTAATATTTGAGAAGTTTGTGAGCAAAATCTATAAATAACCTAAATATGACAAAGCAAAAAAAAAACACCTTTATTATAAGTAATTAATATATTTATTATTGTCATGTTAATATTAGTGATGGGTTTCATTGTTTTTTGGGGAAAGATTGAGTTCTATGTCGGATAAAAAAGAGCAACAAAATGATGATATAGAACCAAACTCATCAAACACTGATGAACAACTTAAAGTAGTACCACAAAACAAGCGTTTCCGACGTTTTCTGTTTTGGTCTATTTTGATTTTTGTTGTCACACCACCAGTGATTTTATCAAGTTGGTTAAGCACCAAGGGCATCCACTTAAATAATGTCTCTGGTTTAACCTTCAATAACGGCATTGCAGCAAAGAAAATCTCTGTCAGTATTGATAATACAACGATTGATTTAGAGAGCCTTTCGTTACGTCGTAACAAAAATAAAGAGACGGGTGATGTCTCCTATCACCTTTTGCGGTGAAATCTTCTGTTAAGCTACCAAAAGCAGCGACTAAAACGTTAGCTGATCAGAATATCAAACTTAACTATATCCACTTTTACGATGCTGATCTGAAATTTACCCATTTCTCAACGCCATTTCGTTTCACTGCTCATGCTCGAAAAGTGACATCATCAGCCCTACATACTAACAGTGTGACTGGTTGGCCTAATGCCGTTCAAATTCTTGAAGATGTGAACGTAAATTTTGATAGCGATCCGCATATTTCACTAACGGGTAATATGGCTAAAGGCGTGATCACGCTATTTTTCCCCGACTATAATCCTTCGCCTCACTACCGTTTGCCTTTTAACGACGGCAGTTTTTCCATTAGCTGGCAAGGTGATGCAACACCTTTTAAAATTAACATTGGTACTATGGAGCCTCAGTGGGAAACCCTGTATTCAATTTTAGAAAAGCAGATCATTACTAATGCTGGGTTTTCTATCGACTTTAAACACCCAACTGAATCTATGGTGTTAACCGCCAATAAGCTTCATCTTGAAGAACCAAAGTTTTTACCCAAATTCGTGGAACGCGCTGATATCAATAACAAGGGATATCACCTAGGCCAAACTATTGCTAATTTGGCTCAGTTACCTATGCACAAATTCAGAGTTAAATCGTTCACTTATGGTGATCTGATTTTAGATGCGCGTGTTCTACTTGAAACACCAACAGCAGATAATAAGAAAGCCACTAAAAAGACCAAGAAGAAGAAAAAAAGAAGAAAATTCAAACTCAGCAAGATCTTGATAGGAAAGAAGCTGAGCTTAAAGCAAAGCAACAAGCGAAAGAGCTTAATATTGCAGAAGAAACCCACACTAAAGCCAAGTTTATTGTTCGTGGTAAAGCCCTTGCGCCAGATCCTTATAATTTAGATGTAACGGTTCGCCATTTAACGAAAACCGATGCCCGTGTGCATACCAGCCTTGTACGTAATGATGGTAATCGCCTTGATTGTGATACTGTCATTCTCTTTGCTCAACCTCTTCCTAAGTACATGAACTGCAATGCCAAGTTTAAAGGTACTAAAGAATTTACAGATCGCCTTGGCCTTAAAGGTTTACCTGACGCCAAAATCAATGGTCCTTTACGTTTTGTTGCGATACAAACCGAGGCCCCTGTTGATGCACCAAAAGATAAACGTATGCTGGTGGATAACAAACTAGCTACGGCATACTACGATGTTGGTTTTGAATTACCTGAATCTTTTGCTATTTCTCTTAATAAATATGCAATACCAGCAGGTCTTTTTAAAAAGAAAGCTGAGAAAACAACTAATAGATTAAAAGAAAAGCAGCTTGCCGACGTACAGATGATCACTGATGGAAGAATTGATTTTAATGTCAACTTCTACGATAAGCTGTTACGTGTAATTTTAAGGGACAAAAAGGAAAAGATTAGCTTTGTAAATAAGCGTACCCAGTCATCTATAAACTTTGATTTCAATGACTTGAACTGCTTATATCCTGATCTGCAATGTCACATCAATGCAGAAGTAGAAGCACAGGCAAAGACCATTTACCCAATGCCTGAAAGCCAAATTAACGACTTCACATTCAAAACGCATATGGTTGCAACCTGGGCTAACCATTTATTGATCGCTCAAATGACGAACAATAATATCTCTATGGATCAAGTGAATGTTAAAGGGATCCCCGGACTACAAAAAAGCCTAAGTAAAGATATTAACTTCCATCTGGATTCTTTAATCGGGCTTTATACTCAAGATAAGTTTAAAACAGTGGGTAACTTTACAGTTTACCAACCCGCAGATACCAAGGCTTCTTTAACATCCGAGTTCATTGTTAACCGTAATGAAGATTTTGATAATAACGATCATGATTCATTAAGTCGTTATCGTGCGGATTTAGGCATTAAAGTGAACAACTTTTATCTAAGCCAAGAGATCAAATTGATCAAGCCGCTACCACCTGTTAAAGCAAAACCAGTGGTTGTTAAAGAAAAAACTACGACTGATAGCATCGATACAATACTTATTAAAAAGTTAATACTTATTAAAAAGTTGGTCGAACTAACGGGTTTATCACATCTAAAAGATTTATCTCCACAAGTCGATTTTACCGCTCCTTATAAAGTAGGTGCCGATATTGCTGCGATCCAAGCAAAGATCCGTGCAGAACACCAAGTTTTGTATGAATCAGTAACAGTAAAGCCGTTACAGCTTAAATCTGATTACGATATTACTTTTAGTGCGCAACGTAATAACCAAAAACTGGGTAAGATCTACAGCCAAGGTCATGCACAGCTAAATGGCTCAGAGTTAAATATTAATAGTAAGTTTAAAAACAGTAATCATGCTTTATTTGCTGATATGCGCTTACTATCTAACTTCGATACAGGTGTGTCTAACATTAAATTAAAACGCCATACATTCACCTTTACACCAGAGCAAGATCTGAAAAGCTTTTATATCCCAGTGTTGCCTATTGATCTGAACATTACTCAAGGTCAGCTAACAACAAGTGCTGACATAACAGTAAATAAAGATAAGCAAATATCTGGGTTTATTGATCTTTCAACGCATCGTATTACTGGCGAATATGAGTCGTTCCGATTTGGTAACGTGGGTAGTCATATTCATCTGGCGTTATCATCGACAGGCGTTAAAACCCAATCGCCATTAGAGATCTCAGCAGATTATCTTGATGTGGGTGTGCCTATGTCTAACCCTCGCCTATTGGCTGAATTTGATACCAGCAATGATTACTACCACATTGCCCATGGCACGACTGAACTGTATGGCGGCAATATCACCATTGAGCCAATTACAATCACTAGCCTAAGTAATATTAAACAAGTACGGTTTACCGTCTCTGGTGTTGATCTTGCTCGTGTCATCGCAGAAGCCGATCAAGATAATATTGAATTAACTGGTCGTATCGATGGTGTTATTCCAATTGCATTAGAAGACGGCAGTATCGTTATACGTAACGCAACACTACAAACCCAAAAGCCAGGTGGTGTTCTACGCTATATCCAAGGTTCAACCATCGATAAAAAAGTAAAAGAAGTAGGTACTTATAGCCCACTAAATATTGTGGAAGTATTAGGCAATTATCATTACAACTCCATTGCGCTTGCCTTTGATTATGCTAAAAACGGCGATTTATCGTTAAAAACACGTATCGAAGGTAATAATCCAGATTTCCAACATGGACGTCCTATTAACGTCAATATTAAACTTAATGATAATATCCCTAAGTTATTACGTTCAAAGGAATTCATTGACTCATCACCGATTGTTGCTCAAATCAAACAACAACTTGGCGTTCAATAATAAGAAGATTAAAAACTGTATGACAACGAATAGAAAACTCAATCAAGCTCTTTTTCCAACGTTTCGTTTCCGCAAACTTCATGGTTTGTTTGTACTCATGATGGGAACTGCACTTATGAGTGGCTGTACACCGAAAGTTGAAGTCGCACTTTCTGAAAAGCCGATTGAAATTAACTTAAACATTAATATTAAACATGAAATCAACGTGAAAGCCGATCATGAAATTAATGAGTTATTCAAGGACAAAAATGTTTTCTAAATTCCATCGTTCAGTTATTAAAACAGCATTGATTATAAGCGTATTATGCTTAGCTAACACTGCAATGGCGCTCACCTTACAGCAAGCAAAGCAACAAGGTTTGATCGGTGAAGCCAATAGTGGCTATGTGGCAAGTGTTCAATCGGCACCAACAGCGAAAGTAAAGCAGCTGATCGATGATACCAATCAAAAAAGAAAGCTAGGCTACCAACAAATTAGCCAGCAAAATAACATGAGCATTGAAGAAGTCACCGCATTGGGACGTGCTAAAGCTAAGCAAAAGACCTTACCAGGGTACTATTTTCAAACAAAAACTGGTGAATGGATTAAAAAATAAACCCACAATAATGTTAAGTTTTTCTTAACCCCACGCTCAATCAATTTAACTCTTATAAATTCAGTGGTAAGCGTATAATTTTTAAATATATAACTCTATTATTATCGCTATCACATGACCATTATCGACAATTTCAAACGTCTTCGACCGACAGACGCTGTGTTTATTTGCACAGCGCTATTGTGTCTTACCCCATTTATTAGCTCACCCATTGCTTTAATTTTAGGCTTTCTCTTAGCCAGTTTCGGGTTTGTTCCAACGCAATTTAATATCGCCGCCCTCACCAAAAAACTTTTGTCATATTCCATTATTGGTTTAGGTTTCGGTATTCACTTAAATGAGGCTATTGAAGCAAGTAAAGCAGGTTTAGGGCTAATCATTTGTTCGATCTTTTTCACTTTACTACTAGGCTGGATTGCAACACACTTTTTAAGTCTGGATAAAAAAATAGGTCACCTTATTGCTTCGGGTACTGCTATTTGTGGTGGTAGTGCCATTGCAGCGGTATCACAGGCTATCAATGCTCGTGACGATCAAACCTCTCTCGCACTTGCGACAGTATTTGTATTAAATGCAGTAGCTCTGTTTATCTTCCCTGCTATTGGTCATTTACTAGATATGAGCCAACACGCTTTTGGTACATGGGCAGCCATTGCTATTCATGATACTTCTTCCGTTGTAGGTGCTGCAGGTTCGTACGGTGATGAAGCCTTAAAAACGGCAACAACACTAAAACTTGCACGCGCACTGTGGATCATCCCAGTTGCCTTTATCAGTGCGTTACTGTTTAAAGGTAATAGTAAGAAAATTGCCGTTCCTTACTTTATCGTATTGTACTGTGTAGCGATTTTAGTCGCTCACTTCTTACCGCAATTCCAACCTGTGTACGATATGATCTTCATTGCATCTAAGCGTTTGTTGGTTGTCTGCTTATTCTTAATTGGTTCAGGTATTACCGTTAATAAACTTCGCAATGCAGGAC
Source organism: Photobacterium leiognathi (assembly GCF_030685535.1). Taxonomy (NCBI): domain Bacteria; kingdom Pseudomonadati; phylum Pseudomonadota; class Gammaproteobacteria; order Vibrionales; family Vibrionaceae; genus Photobacterium; species Photobacterium leiognathi. The sequence goes on from NZ_CP131599.1 coordinate 899,337, forward strand.
CAAAGCCTATGCTACTTGGCGTGTTGTTATGGTTAGCAATTGGTATTGCCTCTTTGATTTATATTGAAATGTTTATTCCTTAAATCAAAGCTTACGTTTCAAAATAAGACAAGTAAAAATACAAAGCCAGAGTACAACTCTGGCTTTGTTATATGATGAGCTATAAATAGTTAAACCTACATTTCCATTACAGGTCGCCACAACTCTTCGAGTTCAGCTTCTGTGGGCATTTCACCGTGTTCAATCTGCTTAACAACCCGACATGGGTTACCAACCGCAATACAATCTGCTGGAATATCTTTAGTCACCACACTACCGGCACCAATCACGCTACGATCACCAATGGTGACGCCATCTAAAATAATTGCACCAGCACCAATCCATACACAATCGCCAATTGTAATAGGATTGCCTGATGCCACAGGCAATACACGTTCAGCCATATCAATCGGATGTCCTGTTGTACTGATCACCACATTAGGGCCAATCAAAACATGCTCGCCAAAATAAACAGGAGCGATATCTAAAATCTTCACGCCAGCATTTAAAAATCCACCTCGCTTGAAGTGAATGTTCTTACCCATATCGCAATAAAAAGGCGCAACAATCACGGCGTGATTAACCGCTCCCAATAATTCATTAAGGATCTTACGTTGTGTCACTTCATCGCTAGGACGAGCATGATTAAAGTCATACAGTTTTTCTTTTACTGCATTTTGGAAATGTACCAGCTCAGGATTAATGGAAATATGTACTGAATAATCTTCAAGTTTACTGCTCATCCATGGCCTCATTTATCATATTAACCCAACAAATATTGGCTTTCACATTCGCAGTAATAACAAAAAAAAGCGACCTTTACTTGGTCGCTTCGTGAGCTTAATCATAAAAGCCTTTATACCGAATTTTACGATATAAAGGCTTATGCTGTGTTATTACAGTAACTTATTCAATTACAATACAAAGCTTGCAAAAATGAAGCCGAAGATAATACTGAACACCATGCTCAATAAACCTGGGATCATAAAGCTGTGGTTGAAGATAAACTTACCGATTTTAGTTGTACCCGTACGGTCAAAGTCGATTGACGCAATGATTGGACCATAGTTAGGAATAAAGAAGTAACCGTTAACGGCAACGAACGTCGCAATGATCACTTCAGGTGGTAAGCCTAATGTAATACCTACAGGTACAAGTACTGCTGTTGTCGCACCTTGACTGTTCACCATCACAGACAGTGCAAACAAGGCAAAAGCAAATGTCCAAGGCGCAACTTCTACAAGACCAGATACTGCCTCTTTCACCATCAGATCGTGGCCTGCGATAAACGTATCACCTAACCATGCAATACCGAAAATCGCTACAATGGCACGCATACCCGCATGGAACACTGAACCCTGAGTGATCTCATAACCGTCTGGTTTACAGATCAAGATGATCAATGCACCCATTGCTAACATCACGATTTCAATGGTATGTGCCATCCCCATTGGTGAACCATCAAAGTGTGGACGTAAGGCAGGAAACGCACCCATTACAACTACAGCTAATGCACCAAATAGGAATAAGCCTACCGCTTTTTTCGCACCTGGTTTGATCGCAATTTCTTCGACCTTCACTTCCTGCTCCATTTCTTTACGGAAAGCAGGATCTTGCATACGACGTTGGTATTCAGGATCGTCTTTTAGCTCTTTACCTAGCTTGTTTACAATCACACAAGCTAATGCCAAGCCACAGAATGTACCTGGAACTGTAACCATTAATACGTCAGCTAAAGTAATACCTTGCGGCTCAAGGAAGGCAACTAGCGCCACAACTGCAGCAGCAATTGGACTTGCAACAATCGCAAACTGAGAAGCGATAACAGCCATCCCCATTGGACGCTCAGGGCGGATACCACTGCGACGGCTCACTTCAGCAATCACAGGTAATACTGAATAAGCAACGTGACCTGTACCAGCTAAGAAGGTAAAGGTGTAAGTCACTAATGGTGCAATAAAGGTAATATGACGAGGATTTTTACGCAGGATATTTGAAGCAATTTTGATTAAGTATTCAAGACCACCAGCCGCTTGCATTGCAGCAGCCGCCGCTACAACCGCCATGATCATTAACATGACATCAATTGGTGGGCTTGTTGGTTGCAACCCAAAGATAAAGCTTAAAATCGCTAAACCTACACCACCCATAACACCTAAACCGATACCGCCAAGGCGGGCACCGATCAAGATACAACCTAATACAATTAAAAACTCAATTAAAAACACATCGCTCTCCCTGATGATCGCTTTTAAACAACAAAGTCAAAATACAAAATATGTCACTTGTATTTTTGCGGTAAATTCGAGGCGATAATATTAAGTTTATAACAGCAGAAAATAGCGTTGAATCACACATTAATAAATTTAAAAACAAATAAATAAAAGATATGAAATATTATTTATGGTTAGGTTTATTTATATAAGTTTTAATGTAATTATTTTGTATATATTATAAATATAATTCTAAATAAGGATGTATTACGTTTTTTAGGTATTGTGCCTTATTATTTTTAAATAGAATCCAGTTATACCTAATAAAGATAAATATATTTAGAAAAAGACAGTTATTTTAAAATAAAAAGAAGCGGTAATTATTTACCGCTTCTTTAATAGAACAACTAATTTTAGAAAAAGATAAACCGGAGCTTTAGTCAACGGATATCAGCAATAAATCAAAACGATTATTACCATGCAAGATATCTAGATCTGGCTCATCTGCAATCAAGTCTCTAATTGAAGGGCTTGCAACAATTGCTCGTTCTAAATCTTCAATCGCTTGCTCTTCAATACCTAGACGAGAATAAGCACACGCACGTTGATATAGCGCTGGACCATTAGTATCGTCGACTTCCAATACACGATTACATAAACTCAACGCCCAGCGATATTCTTTTATCTCCATCGCAGCATCAGCTTTATACGTTAATGCTTCAAGATCACCAGGTCGGATCAATAATATTTCATCGTAAACATCAATACGTTGCTCTGGCGTTTGAGAACTTTGCGCACGAAGCCATAAGTTATGAATTTCGTTAATTTTCTCAATCTCTTTATTATTTTCACTGATAATGCGTGTTTTACGTTTTAAATCTCGCTCAAGTGCTAAGAATTTCTTTTCATATTCTTGAGCGATTTGCTCTAAACGCTTATCTGCCATCTCTTTTGTATTGCTCTTAAACTCACGCAATGACTGCCAACCAACAAAAGCAATCAGTGATGCGACACCTGCAATAATATAGAAAAAGTAAGTCACTGTGACATTGGCGTAATTCAGAGATTTATCAGCAACAGCTAACTCACGGTCAGTAATTTCAATCACCATTCGACGTTCAAGATCTTGCTGAGATTCACGTAAATCTTTCAGCTCATCGAGAATATAACGTTCCATGAATGGCTTTTCTAACATATCGGTTTCTGAATATTTTTTTTCACTTGCCTGAGCGGAAAAACAGATAAGTAGAGAGGCTAATAGACTTATAAGCAAGCGCATAAGCATTCCTTTTGCATGAATAGAAGAGACATCTTCAGCAACCTTAACAAATGGAGAGGTTAAATAGCAAAGGTAGAGGGGAAATTGCTAAATTTTCTAAGTATAGATAGTTAATTAGTCATAAAAAGAACAATTTATCAGCACAATCTGGTTAATAGCAATGAAGTGCCGCCATTGTAAAATCATCCATTGAGCAAATTTAATCGAATGAGATAGTTATTCCTTATTACCTCACTATTTAAGGTTCAATCTCTAGCTTTTCATTGCTATTAACCAAGATCTTTTCTTGAGATTGTTCCTTATTATTGTCTATTTTCATCCAAACGACAGTGATCAAAATTAAAAAAGCAGCAAGATCACATAACGCACTCGCTAAACCTGATGTCATTAGAGACACCATGATTAAACCAATAGTTAATATTGCGGCAGTAACTCTGGCTTTCGTTTGATTTCTTTCCTGTATCCATTTTTTCATACTTCACTCCTATCTGTTCTATTAATACTAATAGAGTGAAGAATGTTAAAAAATATCGATTCACTATTTGATAGAGGAAAAAGATCTATCTAGCTCGTATATATAAATAAATAGATCACGCATCTACAAGCAAAAACGTACATAGCGATTGTTTGCTTCACACTTAACTTTCACTATGTACGCATTTTTATTTATTGGTTATAACAACTCTTTAGTTCCGAGAAGCTATAAAAGTAGCTATCAGGCTCAATAGGATGACATGATGATTTAAAGCTAATTTCTTTCTCGTTATAGAGCATCTTCACAAGCAAATCATCAGCTTCACCACGATACACATCCCACTGAATATTACTACTATAAGGCGCTACCCATTTACCGTGCCAATCATTGTTGTCATAACTAAAGGTTTTTTGAGGATCAACACCCTCTTCACTACCTTTCAATTCCATATTCGCAGCAAAAGGCATAATAGTTTCAGCATGGGCAAAACGTACCTTTAGTGCCGCCTGATCATTACCTTGCTTAATTTTTTCGATTTCATTAAAAAAGTCATCAACCAATACCCATGCCATCTTGTAAGTAATATCAGTATTGTTAAAGCTTGGGCCTTTTTCATAAAAGTCTTCACCGTCTAATACATAGCTTAACCATTGCGTTTCTTCTGGGGTAAAGAATTGCTCAAAGTGCCAAGGCTCTTGACCTGCTTCTTGTGCCATACCAGGCGCAATTAAGTAGAGGTTAAACAAATGAATCACTACATCGACTTCATTTTCTGCTAATAACTCATCAGGCTCTTCTGTTGAATAAAACTTCAGTTCACCATTTACTAATTGTTGTACAAACTCAGGACTATAGAGACGCTCTAATACTGTTTGTGCCACTTGATGAGATTTATCGCTATCAAATAAGCGATCAATAGCAGCTCTTAATTCAGCATCGTTATCAACATAGTCATTGTATTCTTTGTTTTTTATGGAAATACAGCTGCGCTTTGTTAACTTTTGGTGCTAACAGTAAATCGGTAAGATCTTGGTTATTTTCTGTCAAACCTTCAGTGAACGCATTGGCACTTGCAAGCGCGCGATCTTTACCTGAATACTCGACCACAATATGGCGTTGATTTTCTGTTGCTTGGTCAATCAAAGACTGGTTACGCTGCGCTGCACGCTGACCAATCGCCACCAACTCATCGTGACCTAAACCGGATAAATTACCGTAGCCTAGCGCTTCGTTAGCTGCAGTCATACGTTCGATTTCAGCACCGAGCTTTTCACCTAATGGAGTAAGTGCACCTTGCTTTTGTGCCTCACGCCAAACTTGCATTGAAATATCGTCGTATTTAAAACTGGAAAGTGCACGGGAGCCATGACGAGAGACCAACTCAGAATAAACTAACTCATAACCTTGTGGTGCTTGTTGGTAAGTTCCGAGTTTCTGCTGCGGTGCATAAGTTGTTTTTGTACCAAATTGATACTCAGTAACGGGATCGGGTTTATCATCTGAATGACAAGCGGTGATCCCCACAACGCCCAGAGCACAACACAAAGCAAGATAACGCATATAAAACCTTAATATTCGTGTAAAAAACGCGAGATTAAGCGAGTTATGTGACAACTTATCTTCATTTAGGTCAGGCTTTTGTCAACTTAAAACTATTCGCTGCGACAGAGGTTCAACATTTAGCAATCGGTAATTCATCTAATCGTGTTGTCCAACGATTAGAGCGAAATGCTTGTTTCATATGCCAATTTGAGGTGGCAATAACAGAAGCTGGCTTTATACCATTCTTGAACTTGGCATTCATCATATCGGTAATTGCCATTAACTCTCGACGTTTAGCTTCATCAAAGGCGCTGGTATCAAACATATCTAGTTGAAAGCCTTCATCTATAGCAGGCGTTAGTTCATCTAAGATCACCCCTACTTTCTGGTATTCATATCCGGGCTTATAGATATGTTTTAACTGCTGTAGCGCTGAATCAATAAACTTATAGTTATCTTGGCTCGGGCACATTAACGGTACAGCACTACTACGATTCAATTGTGGTAATTGTTTATAACGGTTAGTACGAAGAAAAACACCGACGACATTTGCTTGGCTACCTTGTCGCCTTAGTTTTTCACCTGCTCGCTGACAGTGAAATGCTAATGCTGATTTCAGCTCTTCAAAATCAGTAATGCCCTGACCAAAACTACGACTAGATAAGATCTGCTTCTTGGTTTCATCAATATCACCGGGATCGATACAGGCAATGCCTTGCAACTCCATAACGGTACGTGCCAATACCACATTCCATATCCGGCGAATCTCTGGGGCACTTTTTTGTGAAAGTTGCAATGCGTTATCAATTCCCATCGTACGTAATCGAGTTGCGGTTTTTGCGCCTATTCCCCAAATGTTCTGTACATCTGTACGGGCTAGTAACCATTCTCTTTTATGATCGCTATCTATTTGAACCACACCTTGAACACGTTGCTCATAGACTTTCGCTGCTTGATTACCTAATTTTGCCAATGTTGGTGTTGCACCAATACCAACACGTATCAGTAAGCCAATATTTTTATAGATGGTCTGCTTGATTTGACGGCCATAATCTTCCAGTTGATCAAGCTTAAAACCATCTAATCGAACAAAGGCTTCATCAATACTGTATTGCTCCACACAAGGCGAAAAGTTCGAAAGTTCTTCAATAAAACGTCGACTCATATCCGCATATAAGGTGTAGTTAGAACTACGTACCACAACACCTTTTGAACGCGCTTCTCGCTCGACTTTAAACCAAGGAGCCCCACGAGTAATACCAAGAGCTTTGGCTTGTTCAGATAACGCGACACAACAACCATCGTTATTAGAAAGCACCACAACAGGTTTGTTGGCAATAGTAGGATCAAAGAGTTGTTCGCAGGAGCAATAGAAGCTTTTGGCATCAATTAATGCCCATACTTGATCCCGCTTCCCGATAAGATTGTCAGACATACGCTATAGCAAGTTATGGATATTACGAGTGACGACACCAAATATTTCAGCATCTTGAGGTAGTGGAAAAGACTTCATTGCAGGGTTTTCGGCTTTTAGCCACCACACTCCCTGATGGCGAACTAAACGTTTGCAGGTAAATTCATCATAAATACGTGCGATCACAATTCTGCCCGGAGCTACCGTTTCAGCACGGTCGACCACCAGCAAATCACCATCATAAATGCCAGCCCCAATCATGGACTCGCCAGAGGCACGCAAAAAAGAAAGTCGCATTAGGATGACGGATAAGATATTCATCAAGGTCTAAGCTCTCTTGATGACCATCAGCAGGAGATGGAAAACCACAAGGAACGGATTCAATAAAGTACGGATACGCACTCATTAGATAACACTCAATATACTGTACACTTATACAGTTTAATACAAATTATGACCTAAAATCACTTTTTTATTGCTTTCATTTCACCACTCAAATAATAGAAAGCACAAACATACAAATAACCAATAAAATACTGTTTTAATCGAATAAAAAAACATCAAACAACGTTTTTTATAATATTTTAATGCGGTAAATATGCCTTTATTGGATACAATAGACGAAATAACATTTGATACTAAACATCCATACCTTCAACTAACGGTATTTTTCAATTTAGTATTCTCGTCTAAAGATTATGGAGAGACGTATGACGTTGCTGAATCGTAAGGCAGCTATTCTTTTAGGACTATTCGCATTATCTGGTTGTGCATCTTCTGACAGCCCATGTGATTCAGGTTACCTAATGCCATCTAAAATTGATGGTGCTAACTTTCAGTGTCAACAACAACCAGCTGACACTGTAGTACCAGAAACAACAGTAACACCGCCACCAGTGATTGACAGCGACTACATCAATAATGATAACGCACATTTAGAAGATGAAACGTCAATGACGAATGATCAAGCATTCGGTGATATTTCGCCTTCTCGTTACACGGTACAAATTCTTGCGTTAAGTGAGGAGCGTAACCTTCGTGGTTACCTACAACCAATCACAGGTAACGAGCCAATCTGGGTTAACTGGAAGCGTGTAAACGGTCGTAACTGGTATGCAGTGATCTACGGTAACTTCGCAACAAAAGATGAAGCTCGCCAAGCAATCCAATACCTACCAGCATCAGTTCAAGCACAAGGTCCTTTCCCACTAAGCTTTGCTGCTGTTAAAGCAGATAAAGAAGGTCAAGTTTACCAACTACGTTAATCGTTGTTAGTTAGCAGACACGAAAAAGCCAGCATCATAACTGCTGGCTTTTTAATGCTTGAAATTTATCGTTATGATATCGAGATCTAATACACATATATAATAAAATCCGATAACTAAAGCCATCGGATTTTTGCATATCAATAGGATCACTTACCTCTTTGATACGAGTGCAACAGCTATCATCTCAATATCAATATCAATATCAATATCAATATCAATATCAATATAGAAATTAATTTAATACGACTGGAATACCAGATTGATCATCTAGTGCCTTATTTAGCACTTGGTAAGCATCATTATCGTAGTTTAGATCTTCGATTAACTGCTTAGGTGCTGTTAACGTCTTCTTCTCACCAATTTGCGACTCATCTTTCGATAATGGTGAATGCACTTCTACGATAATCTTACCGTTAGGCTCTACCGAATATTTTACTGGCTGGTTGATGATGCGTACTTGTGTACCCAAAGCTACATGAGGGAATAACCACTCAACATCCCACGGGTTCATTCGAATACAGCCACCACTTACGCGCATACCGATACCAAAATCTTTATTAGTACCGTGGATCAAGTACTCACCGTGACCATAAGCAAGACGCATTTTATAGTCACCAAGTGGATTATCAGGGCCAGCAGGTACAACGGCAGGAAGAATATCACCACGTGCAGCGTGTTCTTTACGAATAGATGCTGGCGGTGTCCACGTTGGATTTTTCACCTTTTCATTGATTGTCGTTGTCATGCTTGGCGTTTCACGTCCAACTCGACCGATACCAATAGGGAAAATATAAACTTTAGATGCATCGTCTTTTGGGAAGTAGTACAAACGAAGTTCAGCAAGGTTAACAACAATACCTTTATGAGAAACATCTGGTAGTACAACTTTGGTAGGAATTTCTAATAAACGTCCAGGAGCAGGAAGAAACGGATCAATACCTTTATTAGCAGACATCATACCAAGGAAACCAACATTGTATTTGTTGGCGATATCAGCAAGGCTGTCTCCCTTTTGTACTTCGTAATAATTAGGTGTACCAACGATATTACTACCATCGGTTGGTAACTGATATTCAATTGCATTTGCTGCAGATGAAACCAAGCAAGTAAGTGAAAGAAGTAATGCGCGGTACAAAACGATGTCTCCGTTAATAAATTTCTGAGTGTTGCAACAATCCAAACGATATTGTTGCCATAGTCAGTATGAATACTTACTACCAACTATAAACAAATCTCTACAATCCATAGTACTTTATAAAGACCAATTCTACTAGCATAGCGCTATGCAGTACATTAGCCTCATTATGTATAGTCAATCAGTTACGTAGCTTAACTATACAATTAACAGTAATTGTATCTTTTTAATGAAGTAACTTCGATATATGAAATTCTACATAATTGAAGTCACCGAAAAGTATTACTATACCGTTTATATGAAAAAAGAGCTGTTAGGTTACGGTTAAACCTGACAGCTCTTAGTTTTATTTCACTTTTCGCTTGAATAACTTACAACGCATATTGCTGTATTAGCCCTTTCCATTCGCGTCGTTGTAACTCTAAACGCTCTTTCATAGACTTATATTGCTGCACAAACTCAAAATTATCGTAACTATCAGCGAGCTTCTGCTTCTCTAATTCAAGTAAACGTTTTTTAGCTTGGTAGTAGTCTGAGATTTTCGCTATCAATGCGTTATATTCACCTTCTAGTTGCGACATCCTTGCCATGTTGTTTGGCATTGAACTTAGGTGCGCTTGAATACGAGTAAACTGCATCTTCGCTTTGGTTTTCTCGATACGATCCGCAGGTGTCACTTTTAAATTCTTTGTCCATCCAATCCAAGAGCATAATTTGATCAGCCATTTAGTGGGATCAAACTGCCACCAGCAAATACCATTTCGATAGTCATTTTCGAAAATATGATGATAATTATGGTATCCCTCACCAAAAGTTAACAGCGCAAGAAAACCATTATCACGGGCAGTATTTCTATCAGTGTAGGGCTGTGAGCCCCAAATATGCGCTAATGAGTTAATAAAGAATGTGGTGTGATGACTTAATACCAAACGTAAGAAACCCACCAGCAACAATGCGCCCCATACATCACCATGGATCAAACCAAAAGCAAGAGGGATCCCAAAGTTAGTGATAATGGCTAATGGTAAGTAATACTTATGCTGCCACATCACAATATTATCTTTTTGTAGATCACGGCAATTTTCATAATCGTGATAACGGCTTGCTTGATATGCACGAAGCATCCAACCGATATGGCTGTAGAAGAATCCTTTTTTCGCTGAATACGGATCTTTATCGTTATTATCAACGTGACGATGATGGATACGATGATCTGACGACCAATGCAAAATACTATTTTGCAATGCAAACGCCCCACCAATTGCAAAAATAAAACGCAAAACTGCATTAGCTTGATACGTTTTATGTGACCATAAACGATGGTACCCCGCTGTTATCGACATACCACAAAAGCTAAATGCCACAAGCAGCATCGTGATTTGTATCCAATCAAAGCCATAATAATAGGCGTAAAGTGGCACACCAATTAGGGCAACCAAGAAAGTTACACTAAAGACGGCTACATTTAGCCAAATGACTGGGGGTTTTTGCTGTTGAGTTATCATCCTTCACTTACTCTATACTCAGCGTACACATGTAAGCCAGAATATAGGTAAATTTCAGACTATCAAGTGACAACCCTTTATTTACACTAAAGCTATTCGACTAATGTGATATCTGCCACATCATAACGTGCAGTATTTTGCTGATAATAATGACTGTTTGTCTGATAAAAACCGGCTGGCATCGCTTCTTTTAAGCCCTGTTTAACAAGCTTTGAATACTCAACACGCGTCAAAATGACATATTGTAGCTTTTCATCAAGTAACTGACGTAACCCATCAATGGTTAAATCATCATCTCTTACCATGACTTTCATCATTCCGACTAATACTGAAAATGGCACCAACATATCTCTTACTAGCAATTTACGATCCATGACACCACATGATTGCGTTGTTCTGAGTCCAGTATCAAAAATTGCTTCCCAGTCAGGCTTATCATTTTTAGTTACAGCGCCATGGGTAAAGCAATAATATGCCTCGACAAATGCTTTTAGATGATGATAACGCTCAGCATATACTTCCAAATATATGTGCTGTAATTCCAAATCAGCATTAAATTGGCTCACACTCGCCATAGTTTCCTCAACCAAACTCAATGAATAACTTTTCTACATTAAACGGCAAACAGATTTATTAGTTCAACTACTACAACAGCACAAAAGATTATTAGCTCAATTAAATAGCATTATTTGCAAAAATTTTAACTTTTATGTGAAAGATAATCGGTACTCGGTGGTTCTATTTACTTGTACCGATTATCAAAATTAGAAAAGGAAAGCTATGTTAATTAAGAAGACTAACAAGTGGGATTTGCGTGAAAGCGATATCACGCCGGAGCCTATTTACCACCAACGACGCGATATTTTAAAGAAGCTAGGTATTGCCGCTGCCAGCCTTCCGTTAGCATCAAATGCTACGGCGGGTATTTTTGATGTGTTCAGTTCTGATGATCAAACGAGTGTTGTTGATAATCGTCGCTCGTTAACCACGATAAAATCATCATTATCCAATCCAACACTCTCACTCACACCTGAGAAAAAGATCCTTCAATACAATAATTTCTATGAGTTCGGTACCGATAAAACCGATCCAGCAGAACGCGCTAAAAACTTTATTACCAATCCATGGCAAGTAAAAATAGATGGTTTAGTCAATAAACCACTAACGTTAGATTATGACGACCTATTCTCATCATTTCCGTTAGAAGAGCGTATTTATCGCTTACGATGTGTAGAAGCGTGGTCGATGAATGTTCCTTGGATTGGCTTTAGCCTTGCCGACATCATCAAGCGTGCCGACCCTACTAGCAAAGCCAAATATGTTGCTTTCCAAACTTTATACGATCCTAAACAAATGCCAGGACAAGCATCACGTTCGCTGGGTGGCGGAATTGATTATCCTTATGTCGAAGGCTTACGTCTTGATGAAGCGCTTCACCCTTTAACGTTACTTTCCGTTGGCTTATATGGAAAAACCTTGCCACCTCAAAATGGTGCACCATTACGTTTAGTTGTACCTTGGAAGTACGGGTTTAAAAGTATTAAGTCGATTGTTCGTATTACCTTAACTGACAAACAACCGCCAACTACATGGAATATTCTTGCTCCAAACGAATATGGTTTTTATGCCAATGTAAACCCTAACGTTGATCATCCTCGTTGGAGCCAAGCCAGTGAACGCTTCATCGGTGAAGGCAGTTTATTTAGTAGTCGACGTCAGCCAACGGCTATGTTCAATGGTTATAGCGAAGCTGTTGCGAGTCTATACCAAGGCATGGATTTGAAAAGGAACTACTGATGGCAAACACAAGCACCAAAAACCGCAAGTTTAAATTAAAACCACAGCACATCACTTGGCTTAAAGTGTTAATTCACGCTATAAGTCTATTGTTTGTCGCTATACTGATAATACAAACTTTCAATGGTGGTTTTGGTGCAGATCCAGTTAAAGGTATTGAACATTACACAGGCAAAGCTGCACTAAATACACTCTTTCTCACTCTTCTTCTTAGTCCAATTGCGCGTTGGGGAAAACAAGCAACACTCGTTAAAGTGCGTAGAGTACTCGGCTTATACAGCTTCTTTTGGGCGCTACTCCATTTAAGTAGTTATGTCTCATTGGATTTAAGTTTCGATTGAGCATTAATTGGTGAAGAAATCATCCAACGCCCATATTTAGCCATTGGCGCTATTAGTTGGATTATATTATTGCTACTCACTCTGACATCAATGCAAAAGATACAAAGGAAGTTAGGGGCTCGCTGGCAACAACTACACAACTGGGTTTATGTTGCACTACTCCTAAGCCCTATACATTATCTTTGGTCTGTGAAATCTGGTATTACTGAGCCTGTTATTTATCTTATTGTTGCTTGCGCCCTACTGTATTGGCGAAAAGACAAACTGAAACGCTGGCTTTTTAAATTGGGTAGTAATAGAGAGCAAAAAACCTCGATGCCTAGCTAACAAATAACCGAATTACACCGATTTAAGTGAATGCTTTTCACTGTCTAGTAACCTGTACCTAAATCCCAATTGGTACAGGTCTTTTTTTGAATTCTGTGTCAAAAATTATCAAATCTTCATGTATTACATGACATTAGAAAATTATATGCTACGATAATTAACTCGCATATTGAGTATTTATTGTGTTTATTTATCCCATGCAGGTCATTCATTTTGTTCAGTGATATTTTAGCAACCAGCGTAGAGCAACTCGCTCATGACTGTATGTTGCTATGTGAGCAACACTACCCGACCATTCATAGCCGTGGAATGCAAGAAAACCACCTCGCAAAAACATTGTGTCGTCGTATTATCACTAACGCTGCACAAACAAATATTCCTTTAATAGCCAAACGTATTGAAGATAGTCATTTAATTTCACAGGCTATTTATCGTCTAGAACATGACAACAGCTGTATTTGGGTGATTGCACATCATTTTGTTAGTGCGAATAAAGCAAGACGTGAAGCCCTACTCAATACCATTGCACTATTGCAGCAAAACTTCGCTCCAGGTGAACAACATTATCTTATGATCGTTGCCGATCATTGGTTTGATCGTAGTAAAGCGAGTAAAGAAATCCCCGCTTGGTGGCTCGGTGAGTTGCCTGCTAATCATCAAGACTACGCCACTGTTGGGATAAAACTTCAAGCTTGTGATGATTCATTAGCAAATAGCATAAAGCAACGCTTCAACTACGCAACTGGAAGTATGGCATTGCAGCATCCCTTTCAAAGAACAGATGATCTGTCTCCCGTTTTACGTTATCTCTTCCTAACTGCAATTTATAAGATTGACTAAGTTGCAATAACCATCGAAAATGCGCCAACTTTTTGGACTGATCGAGTGAATAACGTTTATTTTCTACATTATTCATCGGTTGCTAGTGTGATATTTCACTATCGCTTTACACGGAAGTCTTTATGTCTGGCTCATTAACGCAACCTTTATCTTTACGCGACGATTCTATTTTTCGCTTATTCTGGCGTTACACCCTTCCTACGATTGCAGCCATGCTGGTTACGGGCGTTTACGTGGCCGTTGATGGCATGTTCGTTGGTCACTTTATTGGTGAAGACGGTCTCGCTGCCATTATTCTTGGTTACCCAATTGGCTCTATTCTTTATGCGCTAGGTGCGTTAATTGGTATGGGAGCTTCTGCACTGGTATCAATTAAACTCGGCGAAAATAAAACAGAGGAAGCCCGAAATATTGTCGGCAATGCGTTCAGTCTTTGTTTAATAGCTTCTGTGATCTTCTGTGGCTTAGGTATTAGCTTCGGTAAAGACATTCTTCAGTGGGTTGGTGCTGAAGGTAAAATTCTGACCATGGCAACAGATTATCTGTTCTGGTATTTCAGCATGGGCTTCTTTGCCATTCTTTCAATGGCATTTTCATCATTATTACGTAACGACGGACAACCCAACCGCGTTACCTATATTATGATTTTCGGTGGCGTACTGAATATCGTTCTAGATTGGTTACTGATTGTAGTTATACCTTGGGGTTTAACGGGAGCTGCTATTGCAACTATGCTTTCACAAGCTGCAACCAGTGTATTGTGTTTACAGCACTTCTTTAGTGACAAATCATCACTGCGTATTCGCTGGGATAGCCTAAAGCTAAAACTTGATACCTGCCTACAGATCTTAAAACTCGGTACATCAAGCCTATTAATGTATATGTACCTTTCTGTGGTACTGATCCTGCACAACAAAGCTTTTTTAATGGTTGGTAAACCTATTCATGTCGCAGCTTACGGTATCGTCAGTTACACAGAAGCGTTTTTCTATTTGATCTTCGAAGGGATTGCATTAGGTACTCAACCAATCACTAGCTTTAATACCGTTGCTGGATTAAAAGATCGCGTAATCAAAGCCCGTAATCTTGCCTTTGCCGTCACTCTTGCCGTTGCAGCCATTGGTATTACTGTACTTTATAGCTTCCCTGATTATGTGGTGTACCTGTTTGCAGGAGACAATGCACTACTACAGCCCGTCGCAACGAATGGCATGTTCCTCTACTTCTGGGGATTACCCTTTGAAGGCATGTTACTTGTAGGCGCGACTTACTTCCAATCGATCAACATGCCAAAAGAAGCCTCAATCTTAACTGGCGGCAAGCTGTTACTGATCTCAGTTTTTATCTTTGTTTTAGCCCATCTGTTTGGTGTAAACGGTGTTTGGGTAGCATTACCTATTTGTAGTTTGCTGCTGACGACATGGATGGTTTACAAAATCAAAAGAAGCTAATAGCTCTTTAAAAATAGGTAATGATTGTTAAGTCATCACTACCCATTAATTTAAACATCATTCAATAATCTAAAACACTATTTTTTCATCTTTATAATTAAGGAACACATCTAAATAAATGTAAAAAAACAAACCCAACTAATTGTTTAATAATGATTTATATTTAATCCGCGTTTATCTTTGCTATTCCCTTAGCTTTTCTCGTTTCTCCGCTTATTGTGATGACCAACGAAGAGTGACAAGCACTCATGTTATGAAATTTTTCATCATAAATAGGACTAAAACATGAAAAAAGTAATCACGCCATTAGCAGCATTAATCGTTTCTTCTTTCGCTATGACTTCAGCACACGCAGCTGTTAAACAAGACTACTTTGTAGGTGGCGATCTTGGTCTTCGTCTTTCAGGCGGCATGATGTTAAAAAATACCATTACGGATCATGAATCTGACAATGATTTAGACAATAGTGCGATTTACGGTATTCATGGTGGTGTAACACTTAATGATCATCACCGTATAACATTAGGTTACACTCACGAAGAACTCTCTTTAAAGGACGATAGTGAATCAACAGGTTTAGATACAGTAAAAGCTAAATATGATTACGTGTTCAACTTAACAAATAATATTAACTTAACCGCTGGCGCTAACCTAGGCTATGAAATGGTTGAAGACAACAGCAATCTTGATGGTATGGTTTACGGTATTCAAACCGGGGTTGAGTACAACCTAAATCATTGGTCATTTGGTGGAGAATTAGGTTACACGCTACACAATGCTGAAGATGACAGTACTATGGTCATCTTTAAAGCAAGCCTTCAAGATGAAGCTACATTAATGACAAATGTAACGTACCATTTCTAACTCACCCAATTACAAAAACGGCGTTATGTGAATACATATCGCCGTTAGTTATTATCTATTCGTTTAGCCCTTTCTTCATGTATAACTGCACGTAATCGTTATCATTAACATGAATAATAACTATCTTTGAATCGTTATATATCATCTTGAAATTTCGATATTTCCCTTGCTGAGAAGTAAAAAGGAAATGAGTATAAGGCGATGATTTAGCAGCATTATTAACTTTTACTTGCTGCAGTAATACCAGATTAGATTTCACTCGATAACTACCATCAAAAAAACTATAAAACTGTCCTTTTTCTCTAAAGATTGCAGTATCACTGATATCATCACCATCAACAAAAACTTCTGCTGTATATGTATTGCGCTTAAAATTAACTTTTGTATAAATACGCCAATCACCATGCTGGTCAGTAAATTCGCGAAGCTCTGAAACAAACTTTGTATGATTCACAAACTGATCATGGCTGAACCAAAGTGAATAACCAAATAAACATAAACAAGAAATAAAGAATAAAATGGCTCTCATTACTTATCACCTTTAGGCAAATTACTACCTAACTTTTCTATCAGGTTCTTCTCATCAAGAATGAGGCTCACCCCTTGAGATTTTGCAGGATTAAAATAAGAAATATTAAAATGGCCTGAAATTTTATCGACAAAGAAAAGGCAGTCACATTTTTGCTGTGATAATAGATAGCTTATTTCTTGAGGTAACTCCATGCTTTTAGGTGTGATCACCGTATGAGTAAAACCATTACTGCTCAATTCTATTAAGTGATAGCTATCATCAATATAGCGCTCGTTATCAGAGGGAAGAAAACGTAAAAAATTAAATAAAGACCCACCAATCAAAAGTGCTGATAGCACAAATAAAATTTTATTGCGTAAAGACATTGCCGACGGTTGTTCACTCGTCGACTCAGTAGCTTGAATAAGGCTATCTTCAGTTGCTAAATACTCCTCTAGATCAGTTAAATTATCCATTTCTGCTATAGGAGTAACGTCGTTAGAAACCAGCTTATAACCAACTCTTGGGATAGTTATAATTAATTCTTCATCTTCCAAAAAAAACGCTAAAGCTTTCCTTAACTTAGCAATAGATTTGGTTAAAGATGAGTCTGTTACTACAGTATGTTGCCAAGCAAATTCTTTTAACGTTTCCTTTAACACTATCTCATTAACTTCGTTTAAGAGTAACTCTAGTAACTTAGTTTCAGTAAAACTTAATACCTGTTGCTTATTCCCTTGGCTTAAAGTGCCTCGTTTGCAACAAAAGTTTATATTTTTAATTTTAAAATCATTCCGCATTTCAAAATGCTCACAGCTCTACCACATATGATTATTCCTATCATCAAGATAACAAAATAAAAATAATCACAACAATCGACCATCAAATTATAACAAAAAAGCCCATGGCTATACCTAACCATGGGCTAAACAAAAATGATTTATTTAGAATTAATTCGCTTCTGCAAGTTGTGCTTCTGCTTCTTTCATTTCAGTTGTTGACTGACCTTCAGCACCGTGCATCCAATCAATAAGTTTACCTGAGAACAAGATAAGAATGAGGCCAGAAACCGTTGCTGCTGAAGCAATACCACCGAAGATAGCTAGTGCGCCTGCATCACCAATGTGAGAACCGATAATACCTGCTAGGTAGTTTGCTAATGCGTTAAACGAGAACCACACACCCATTAGTAATGAACATAAACGTAGCGGTGCAAGTTTTGTCACCATAGATAAACCAATCGGTGATAAACACAGCTCGCCTAACGTATGGAAGAAATATGCACCTACAAGCCATAGCATTGATGTTTTCACTGTTAAGTCACCGCCTTGCTCCATTGCAGCGCCTACCATGAATAGGAAACCAATCGCTAAGAAGAACAATGCTAATGCAAACTTAATTGGTGAGCTTGGCTCTTTAGGACCCATTTTCACCCATAGTGCAGCGATAACAGGCGCTAGTGTAATAATGAAGAACGGGTTAAGTGATTGGAACCACTCAGTTGGTACTGTAAAGCTACCAATAACACGGTCAGTATATTGCTGAGTGTAGATATTCATTAAACCACCAGCTTGCTCAAAACCAGCCCAGAACACAACAACAAATAGACCCATGATCATGATCACTTTTAGGCGATCACGCTCAACTTTAGTTAATGGCTCTTTCTTACCTGATTTGTTTTTCGCAGCGTCACGTTTTGCTGCAGGCTCAATACCAATGCGACCAAGTAAACGACGAGCAAATAGCATTTGCAGTGTTAGACCAATACAGATACCAATACCTGCTGTCGCAAAACCTGCTTTATAGCCCCAAATTGAAACTGCCGTACCTGCGATAATACCCGCAAGTAGCGAACCTAAGTTGATACCCATATAGAAGATAGTAAATGCACCATCACGACGGTTATCACCCTCTTCATATAAGTCACCAACCATGGTTGAGATATTGGCTTTAAACAGACCATTACCAACAATCATTAAAGTCAGGCCAGCATAGAAAACATGCAGTGCAGAATCACCAACAACGGAGTTAGGCAATGCCAAAACAAACTGAGCGGCTGCCATTGCTACACCACCGATCATCACACATCGGCGCTGACCTAAAAAGTTATCGGCAATCCAACCACCAATCAAAGGCGTTAAGTAAACAAGACCCGTGTATGTTGCGTATAGACCCAAGGCATCTTTCGTTGTCCAGCCAAAACCACCATTCATGGTTTTCTCTGTAAGGTAAAGAACGAGGATTGCACGCATGCCGTAAAAACAGAAGCGTTCCCACAATTCAGTACCAAAAAGTAGGAACAACCCTTTTGGGTGTCCTAATAGAGTGCCTTGCTCTTTGCTCATAACTATTCCTTTCAATCTCAATTTTATTCAATAAATGAATACCAGAAACGTTATAAAGCATAGTGAGTTATCATTCAACAAAGGATAATATCGCTACATTGTATAATTTATGTAACCACATGTTATAAAAGCAATTAATTAAAACACCCAAAAAACTATGAAACATTGTGTTACATTTACCTTTCAGACTATAAGACTAAACAAATGCTTAACAAGTAAAATATAAAACCACAAAACAAACACGATACAGTTATTAAATCTAAATTTTAGATTAATTTTTAATCTTAACAACAAAATGCATCATGCATAGCAAAAAATCACTATTAAAAAGTTAAATACGAATTATTCCACTAAGATGCAAATAGATATACTGACAATGCTCTGACAGTCAATACTCTATGCTAAAAAACATTATTCATATTTATGAATAAAATCAGGGATCAGTTCAAATAGATCTCCCACTAATCCATAATCCGCATAACTGAAAATTGTAGCTTCAGGATCTTTATTAATAGCCACAATGACTTTGGCATCTTTTATACCTGCAATGTGTTGAATCGCCCCTGAAATGCCCACAGCTATGTACAGATCGGGGGAAATTATCTTACCCGTCTGCCCTACTTGGTGATCATTTGAAATATAGTCAGCATCTACAGCGGCTCGTGATGCCCCCACTGCACCACCTAACACATCGGCTAGTTGTTCGATCAATACAAAGCCTTCTTTACTTGCGACACCTCTGCCACCAGCAACCACGACATTGGCATTAGCTAACTCTGGACGTTCACTTTTAGATACTTGTAACTCAACAAAGCGTGTCGATGTACTTTCAAAAGCCTTATCAAGATGAACAATCTCAGCACGACTATCACTACTATTACAGGCATCAAAACTTGCGGCACGAATGGTTGAGACGATATAAGAATCACTTGAACTCACTTCCGCAATCGCATTGCCTGCATAAATAGGTCGAGCCACAGAATGTAGAGACGTAAATCCCATCACATCTGACAGTTGTTCAACATTCAGTTTTGCTGCAATACGAGGGAGCAGATCTTTACCTTGAGTGCTTGAGCTTATAAATAGATGAGTATATTGAGGGGCGATGTCGACAACCAACTTTGCAATATTTTCAGCAAGCAAATATTGATAACATTCATCATCTACAACCAATACTTGCTCTACACCCTCTAAATACGAAGCTTGCTCTGCCGCATTCGCACAATCACAGCCAACCACCAGCACAGATATAGTGACGTTGTCACTGTATTGTTTTAATGAATGAGCCGCTGTTATTGCTTTACGTGTAGCGATAGATAGATTCACCTGATCATGTTCAGCAATGATCAATACTTTAGCACTGTCCATTAGATCACCTTCGCTTCCTGAGTAAGTTTATCAATCAACTCATCAATGCTTTCCACCATCACACCTGCACTGCGCTGTTGAGGTTTACTATATTTAATAATGGTTTGAGAAGATGGTTTAGCTAATGACGCTAAATTGGGATATTGCGAGATGTTGTCATCAATGAAAGTAGCTAAAGAAAAGCAAATAAGCGGCTTGGATTTCGCCTTCATGATATTTGGCAAAGACGCAAAACGCGGTGTGTTTAGTCGAAGATCACAGCTAACCACACAAGGTAAATTGACCGATAAGGTTTCAAGCCCTGTATCCACTTCTCTTGTGACTAATAACGCAGGATTACCACGATTTGGATCCGGCGTTATCTCTGAAGCAAATGTGGCTTGAGGCCAATCTAATAAACCAGCCAACATTTGTGGCGTTTGATTATTATCACCATCAATAGATTGTTTTCCCATCAACACCAAATCGCAGTCTTGTTGTTGTGCCAATACAGCTAACACATTCGCAACTTTTAATGGTGTAAATAGGCTAACACTGGAAGTTGTAGCATTATCTAATGGAAAATCAGCAGTATTAATATGAATAGCACGATCACCGCCTAATGCTAATGCAGTTCTTAATGATTCATTAGAACTGTCATCGCCAATACTTACTACAATGATTTCTTGTGCTAAGCCTTGCTCTTTCATTTGTACCGCTTGTTCAAGAGCAATAGCACAAAACGGATTAATGGTCATTTTCACATTGTGATCATCAATACCACTGTGATCGTCTTTGACACGAATAGCCACATACGGGTCTATTACTCGCTTAATCGCAACAAGAATTTTCAAACTAGACTCTGCCATATCGCACACCTCTTATAAGAAGTCGTTGATTTAACGGCTAATACTGGAATGTGTTACTTTCTTTGAGCCTAGTTGAATTTACGTTTACGTCAACTGGACTATAGTTAAATGAAACAGTAAAGGAGCACGCAATGGCAGAAGAAAACAGTACGCTAGAAAGTATCTCTTTTGATGTTTTGATTGTCGGGGCAGGTCCGGCGGGGTTATCAAGTGCAATTCAATTAGCGCAACTAGCCAAAGACCATCAACGCCCACTCTCCATTGCTGTAATAGAAAAAAGTGCTGACATTGGCGGGCATATCTTATCGGGGGCACTGTTTGATCCCCACGCATTAAACGAACTTATTCCCGACTGGCAACAAACCGATTGTCCCGTTATCACCAAAACAAAACAAGACGATTTCTACTGGCTTACTAATGATCACGCATCAATTACTATTCCTGCCCTTTTTCGCCCGAAAAACGCCGACAATAAAAACAGTTACGTGATCAGTTTAAGTGAATTATGCCGCTGGCTAGCAAAACAAGCAGAACAACTTGGTGTGGAAATTTATCCTGGATTCAGTGCAGAGAAAGTATTATTCGAGCATCAAAGAAGTGACATTGTCACTGAAGATAATGCAGATCTGCCCATCTATATGAGTAGTGTGAAAGGCATCATTACCAAAGCCATGGGAATAGATAAGCAAGGCGAACCTAAATCGACCTATCAACCTAGCATGATGATTAATGCACGCTATACCATTTTTGCCGAAGGTAGCCGAGGTCACTTGGGTAAATCACTGATCAAAAAACTGAAATTAGATAAACATAGCCAGCCACAACACTATGCGCTAGGCATTAAAGAAGTGTGGCAAGTACCTAAACATCATAAAGCTGGGCATGTCATTCACACTCTAGGTTGGCCTTTGAGTGAATCGCAGACCACTGGCGGCGCTTTTATGTATCACATGGATGATGAACATATCGCAGTTGGCTTGATCACCGACTTAAACTATCGCACCCCCTATTTAAGCCCATTTGATGAGTTTCAACGTTTAAAGCATCACCCTGTTTTTGCCACGGCACTTAAAGACGGCAAACGGATTGAATACGGTGCAAGAGCGATTACCAAAGGTGGTTTAGCCTCCCTACCTAAACAATCATTCCAAGGCGGTGTACTTATTGGTTGTGATGCTGGCACATTGAATATGAACAAATTGAAAGGTTGCCATACCGCTATGAAATCCGGGATGTTAGCAGCAAGAGCGATATACAGTGAATTGATGAAAGATCACAGCCATACCGAACCTTGCTACCAAGCCTTATTTGAAAGTAGTTGGCTATATGAAGAATTACATCAAGCCAGAAACACCTGCGCTAACATTCAGAAATTCGGACAACTTACAGGTGCTTTTGCAACGTTAATCGAGCAGAACCTCTTTAACGGTAACGCCAAATGGCAACTTAATCACAGCAAAGCCGATCACCAATGTTTACTACCTATTTCCGAAGCCACACCTATTCACTACCCCAAACCTGATAACCAATTAAGTTTTGATAAAACATCGTCGCTGTATCTTGCCTCGATTAATCACCCAGACGATCAACCCTGCCACCTTGTATTGCATGATGCTTTAATTCCAATACAGCAACACCTCACCAAGTTTGATGAACCCAGCCAACGCTACTGCCCAGCAGGTGTTTATGAAGTTATAGAAGAAAATAACCAAGTACGATTTCAAATTAATGCAGGGAACTGTCTACAGTGCAAAGCCTGCGATATAAAAGATCCATCACAGAACATTTCATGGACACCACCCGAGAGTGGATCAGGGCCTAATTATAGAAAAATGTAATAAGTCCAAACTTTTTTTGAATGTAAAATCCCTCAGACAACAAAATGCTTCTAATGCCACACTGACAAGTAAAAACAAATAACATACTGTTTTTAAAAAATAAAGTAATTATCCTTTCAGCTTAACCATAATCGACATGCACAAAATGCATTTAAAAAATGAAAAGCATTCATTTTACTCATACACTTATAAATCATAGTATTTGCCTCAAGCCAAGAAGCAGCAAAGACAGCGAAATAACGCCTGTTAATAATCAAAAAAAGCTTCAAAAGCAGTGAATTAAAATCAGCCGATCGTGCTCAACACACATCAGATTTTAAGTTTATGGTGAGTCCATCTCATCATGACGCATTCGCATATATCACCTATTGAGGTAAACATTATGACAATCCCTACTACTGAAATGCTAGAAGCATGGAAAGGTTTTAGTGCTGGTAACTGGCAGCAAGAAGTTAATACGCGTGACTTTATCCAAACTAACTACACGCCATATGAAGGGGATGAGTCTTTCCTAGCTGATGTAACGGAAACAACAACATCACTATGGAATACCGTTCTAGAAGGTATTAAAGAAGAAAGCCGCACTCACGCACAAGTTGATTTCGATACTGATTTACCATCAACAATCACATCTCACGATGCTGGCTACATCAACAAAGATCTAGAAAAAATCGTAGGTCTTCAAACTGACCAACCACTTAAGCGTGCAATCATCGCTAACGGTGGTATTCGCATGGTTAAGAACTCATGTGAAGTATACGGTCGTCAACTAGACGAAAACGTAGAGAAAATCTTTACTGACTACCGTAAAACACACAACAAAGCATGTTTCGATCTATACACTAAAGAAATCCTAGCATGTCGTAAATCAGGTATCATCACAGGTCTACCAGATGCTTACGGTCGTGGTCGTATTATTGGTGATTACCGTCGTCTTGCACTATACGGTATTGATTTCCTTAAAGCTGACAAGCAAGAACAATACAAATCAACCCAAGCATTCCTAGAGCAAGGTCAAGATCTAGAAAAAACACTTCGCCTACGTGAAGAGCTAGCAGATCAAGTACAAGCACTAGAAGACATCCGTCAAATGGGCTTGAAATACGGCATCGACATGTCAGCACCTGCTCGCACAGCACAAGAAGCGATTCAGTTCACTTACTTCGGCTACCTAGCAGCAGTTAAGTCTCAAAACGGCGCAGCAATGTCACTAGGTCGTACATCAACATTCCTTGATGTCTTCATCGAGCGTGATATTCAAAATGGCTTGATCAACGAGCAAGAAGCGCAAGAGATGATCGACCACTTCATCATGAAGCTACGTATGGTGCGTTTCCTACGTACACCTGAGTACGATTCACTGTTCTCTGGTGACCCTATCTGGGCAACAGAAGCAATGGCGGGTATGGGTGTTGATGGTCGTACACTAGTAACGAAAACAACATTCCGTTACCTACATACGCTACATACAATGGGCCCAGCTCCAGAGCCAAACATGACGATTCTTTGGTCTGAGCAGCTACCGATTGCATTCAAGCAATACGCAGCGAAAGTATCGATTGAAACATCATCTGTTCAATACGAAAACGACGACCTAATGCGTCCTGATTTCAACAACGATGACTACGCAATCGCATGTTGTGTAAGCCCACAGGTTGTTGGTAAGCATATGCAGTTCTTTGGCGCTCGCGCTAACCTTGCAAAAGCTTTACTTTACACAATCAACGGCGGTGTTGACGAAAAATCAAAAGCACAAGTTGGTCCACAACTAGCGAAAATTGACGACGAAGTATTAGACTTTGATTCACTAATGCCACGCTTCGATTCAATGCTAGATTGGTTAGCAACACAATACGTGACAGCACTGAACATCATCCACTACTCTCACGACCGTTACAGCTACGAAGCATCACTAATGGCATTAATGGATCGCGATGTACGCCGTACAATGGCATGTGGTATTGCAGGTCTATCTGTAGTTGCTGACTCACTAGCAGCGATTAAGTTTGCCAAAGTAACACCAGTACGTGACGAAGATGGCGTAGCAATCGACTTCAACATCGAAGGCGACTACCCTAAATTCGGTAACAACGACCCACGTGTAGATGACATTGCTTGCGATCTTGTTGAGCGCTTCATGAAGAAGATTCAGAAGATGAGCATGTACCGTGAAGCAATTCCAACACAATCAATCTTAACCATCACATCAAACGTTGTGTACGGTAAGAAGACAGGTAACACACCTTGTGGTCGTCGTGCTGGTATGCCATTTGGCCCAGGTGCAAACCCAATGCACGGTCGTGATGAAAACGGTGCAGTAGCATCACTAACATCAGTATCTAAACTACCATTTGCTTACGCGAAAGACGGTATCTCATACACCTTCTCTATCGTGCCAAATGCATTAGGTAAAGATGAAAATACACAGAAACAAAACCTTGCAGCTCTAATGGATGGTTACTTCCACCACGAAGCAGCAGGCGCAACAGATGGCATCGAAGGTGGTAAACACCTAAACGTGAACGTATTAAACCGTGACATGTTATTAGATGCTGTTGAGCACCCAGAGAAATACCCACAGCTAACAATTCGTGTTTCTGGTTACGCAGTGCGTTTCAACTCACTAACTCGTGAACAGCAACAAGATGTAATTAGCCGTACCTTTACTAATAAGATTTAATAATTTGCTACTACGTTGGTAATACCTGACTGCCTACCCTAAGGTATTACCAATTTGCCGCCATAGTTCCCTACCTAGCTATGGCGGCTTTTTTGGCTTTTCGTTATTAGTAACAAAAGAAATTTAGGGTTGTATCGGTTGAATAGTTACTAACTCACCTTCTACATCGAACATTAGACCGTCAACTACCGTTTTAACACGCTTATTCTGAAGAAGAACTAATAACTCTTTTACATATTCCTTCTTTTCTATAACTTTAATCTTACCATCATCATCAAACTTAATTTGCCAATTACCTGCTTCATCAGCCGCATCACGTAATTTACGTAACCAGAGCTCATTATTGAAATGTTGCTTTTCATAGACAGATGCTAATTGACGCATTAAACGCTTATCATCGCCAATAATAGATATAAGTTTGTTAGATTCATCAGCATTCATCGCAAAACTTTTACCCAATGCAGAAATTGTTTCTGCTTTTTTCTCTTTCAATCGCTCATGATAATTCATAGCAGTTTCAAACTGAGTTAAATCAGCAATAAAAACGCTAGATTCATATTGAATAAAATCAACATAAGGTGTTATTTGAAACTTATTACTTTGATCAATTTCAACTACAAGGCGATTATTTTGATAACTTGTACGCAATGTTTTATTTGCAGTATTATTCAAAGACCAAGCACCTTTGATATAACGAAAAGCATATATGTTTTTTTCTGGCTCATCAAAAGTAAGTTGAATCACATAAGCATTGTAATTATTTAGCTCTGTTTCTTGCGTAATAGTGGTCAACTCACCATTTTCAACTTGCTCGATAAGTTGTGTTAAATCTGTCGAACTTGATTCAACATAAAAGAACCTATTATCTTGAATAGTCGTTATCGGACGTAATTCTTCAATATGCTCGGTTCCTTTAATACAATGAATTACATACTGACGAAAGTGTTCTTGATATTCAGAATGTACTTTTAGATTTTTAATATCACCAAAACGTTTGGATTTATTACTAACTTTAACATTAGTAACCCATAAATTTACTGTAGCTTTAGAAAGATCAATAGCTCTTAAATCAGCTAGTTTTTTATCCAAACTAGCTTGATCAGGTTCATGCTGAACTTCTTCTTGTAATGCCTCGACGATATTCGACTTATTATTTGCCATGTTGCTACCTATCAACTAATGCTGAAATAAAATTTATTCCTGAATTTTCAAGAAACCTTACTTTTTGTTCTGATTTACTAGCTGTTCCCATACATAGTGCACTTGCTGAATGTTCTATATTAGGCTGACCAACTTTTTTATATTCAATATCATACAAACGTATTCCTAAGAGTAAGAACATTGGGTTAAGTAAAATGATTTTCTCATTTCGTGTAAATGCGAACATAAACACTAAAAAAACTATTAATGATAAAATTGACTGCCAAGATTTATAATCAAATGCAAATAAACCAATAAGAAAAGGAAGTGTATAATTAATCATATCACCACGAATGGCTCTAACTTTTGTAAGTCTAATTTCATCTACGCCTTCAGAACGTATAAATAAGGTTCTCATAATAAAACCTGTACATAAAGTGGCAACTGAAGATATTAACAAACCAATTAAAGACCAAATACTAATATTCAGTCCCCATTGAATAAGTCCGAAAGGAATACCATCTGTATTATTATTTATATCTTTTATAAATAATATTAGAAAAAGAGGATAATACGAGCATAGAAAAATAAGTATCTCGACCCACAATTTTACATTTGTCTCTTGAGATCTAGTCGTTATCATTGACACTACCTATTAAAAATAGCTTTTAACATAATAGTTATTATAAAATCGATGATGATTAACAATTAATAATAACTTTTTATTAAAATCATTATAAAAACTTAATGACATATATTTTTATTATCTATTTGCTATTTTCATATAATGTTTACCTCACAAATACCTACACGGTTTATTTGGCAATGAGAATGTTAAAAAAGAAGGCACTAAATACAGCTCAATAAAAACAAAAGCTCATTATATCAATAACGATAGCACCAAAACGCAAAGGCTCGAAATCATAATTTGTAAGAAAATATAGACACACAAGAATAATTATTTACACCAGTAAAATAGCTATAAACAAAAAGCGGAGCCTGAGCTCCGCCTTGTCATTGCATTATTTGCGTTTTAATTAGAATTTCTGGCTATTCAATTACCACTCAATCTTAACTTAAATCGACATTTTTCGTACCGAAGAACCATGTTGCTACAAAACCTACTATATAAGCGATCAGCAAACCAATGGTGAATATTGCCATGCCAGCAAAGATACCTGAACTAGAAGTCATTAACGGTAAAGCCACAATGCCAGACGGGCCAAATACAGTGTTCAAACCTACTGGTAATCCCATATACGCGACGAGTCCAATAAAGAAACCACCAGCAGAACCACCCACACAAGCAGTAACAAAAGGTTTAACCCGTGGTAATGTCACACCATAGATAAGCGGCTCACCAATACCTAATAACCCCGGAATGATCGCCCCTTTTACTTGCACACGTAACAAAGATTCTTTTTTCGCTTTAGCATATAAAGCCAATGCTGCACCCACTTGACCAGCCCCTGCCATAGCTAAAATCGGGAAAAGTGAGTTAAAGCCTTGAGCGTCCATCAGTGCAAAGTAAACAGGTACAAAACCTTGGTGGATACCAAACATTACTGAGATTAAGAATAAACCCGCTAAGATCGCGCTACCGAATGGATTACCATTTAAGTTGATAAATAACCATGACATTCCTTTAAACAGCTCACCACCAATTGGCATGATAACTACAAAGGTAACAGCACCCATGATCAATAAGGTGATCATAGAAGTTAAAATCATGTCTAAATTATCTGGAATAAATTGGCGGACTTTTTTCTCAACCCAAGCACCAATTATGGCGGCAATCAGTACCCCGATAATATTGCCTCGAGGATCGATACTATTGCCGAAAAAGTCGTTCATTCCTGAGAAAATCCCAGACGTTGCATCCGGGTTATAACCAAGTACAAACAATGAAGCTAAAATTGCACCGTTTACGCCAGAACCACCAAACGCTTGCTGCGCATTATAGCCAATAAGGATGCTTAAGAAGCTAAATAAACCTTTACTGAAAACTTTCATATACGCAATTAAATCAAGTAAATGCGCATTAGGCGAAGCCTGCCCTATAACAAAAAGTTGTTCCAGCAAGGTCGCTATACCTAGTAATAAACCTGCGGCAATGAAACCGGGGATTAAAGGCGTAAATATGGTTGCAAACTTGCTTAGAAAGCGTTGTGCTGCACTTGTTTGTTTTTTCTTTAATTGCTGTTTATGTGCAGAAGCAACATCTTTTAGGTCGGAATGTTTTTTGGGCGTTGATTCCTCCCCACCTTGCTCATTCTCAAGCATGCTATTCATCATTTCAGCTGCGGTTTGTGCTTTGCCCGGTCCTAACACGATCTGAAATTGATCGTCACTTTCAACTAACCCCATTACCCCTGCAATACGTTTGATTGAGTCACGATCAGCTAAGCTATCATCTCGTAACGTAAGACGTAATCGCGTCATGCAGTTTCCGCATTTAATAACGTTTTCGTTACCGCCTATTGCAGTGAGTATCTCTTGCATCATTGAAGCAGTTATTTTGGTCATCTTATGATCCTCGATATAACCGATTATTTATTATTCTTGGTCTAAAAGTGCATGACGAATAAAGCCATGATGCTTACTGAGTTTTGCTGCTGCTAGATCTGCATTAATGTTGAGTAAAATCATAAGAATTGCAGTCTTACAATGGTTATTACATTGGGTGAGTGCCTCTGCTGCTTGTGATTCACTACACCCTGTCGCTTCAACTACAATATTTTTTTGACGCTGGATAAGTTTGGCGTTGGTTGCTTCAACATCAACCATTAAGTTTCCGAAGACTTTTCCCGTACGAATCATTGCCCCTGTGGTTAACATATTAAGCACTAATTTTTGGGCTGTTCCTGCTTTCATTCTTGAAGAGCCAGTGACGACTTCAGCACCAACAATCGGTGTGATATTAATGTCTGCAATCTCTGCCATTGGGCTATTGGCATTACAGCTTAATGCCGCAACTTTAGCGCCCACGCTTTTTGCGTAATTCATCGAGCCGATTACGTAAGGTGTACGACCGCTTGCGGCAATACCGACGAGTACATCTTTATGATTAAAGCCGATTTGTTGTAGATCAGTTGCGCCAAGTTCTTCGTTATCTTCTGCATTTTCAACTGCTTTTAATATGGCTTTGTGACCACCAGCAATTAAGCCAATCACTAAATCAGGATCTGAACCGTATGTTGGAGGGCATTCACTAGCATCTAAAATTCCTAGTCGGCCTGATGTGCCAGCACTAGTATAAATCAACCTACCACCTGATTGAAAAGCCTCTGCAATAAGATCTACAACCTTGGCAATCTCAGGAATAATCGCTTCTACCGCTAACGCGACTTTCTGATCTTCTTGATTAATCACTTTCAACATATCGATTGTTGAAAGCATATCGATATTCTCGCTTGCTACATTTCGACTTTCAGTCACTAAGGTTGTTAGATCAATTTTCATCATCAGCTCTCATCACTTGAAGGTTTCGTTGAGAGGCATCATAACGAATAAAAAATTCATTTAAGTGATAGTTATCACAACTAAAATTATTCATTTTGTGCCAAAATTAAAGAATAAACACGAGTCATAACTCTTTAAATCATTCTAAAAAATAGAAAAGTAACTTATTTATTCAAACAGTTAGCAACAATTAAGTCGAATGAATAATGTTTAAGTCTCATTGAATAATTAATTCATTAAAATTGGGTAAAAATGAGTATTTTAGAGCGAATGCAAAACCAAAGAAGTAGCTTATCGAGTAATGGAGTGAAAATATTAGACTTTATTCTTGAAGATCCCGCTTCTCTAAGTAGCTACGTAAGCCAAGATGTCGCGTTAAAGGTAGGTGTTTCACAATCAGGGGTGATCAAATTTGCACAGCGACTTGGTTTTAAAGGGTTTACAGCACTAAAACTTGCCATTATTGAAGATCTTGCTCAACAAAATGCGATTCTTGAGCCAAAAAGACCTATTCATAACAAAATTCATAGTGGTGACTCTTCACTAACTATTGCACAAAAATTACTTCAAGAAAAAACACATGCAATGGTCGCAACAACTAATGCACTTAATTATGCGGAATTTGAAACAGTCGTAAAACTCATTAATCAAGCGCAACGTATTCAAATTGTTGGTATTGGTGGCTCAGCATTAACAGCTAAAGATCTTACTTTTAAGTTGTTAAAAATAGGTATTACAGCACTCACAGAGCAAGATCCACATGTCCAAATAGCAACAGCTAATACATTAACAAAGAATGACATTCTCATCGCGATCTCCTTTTCAGGGAAACGAAAGGAAGTGCTGATGGCTGCACAATATGCTTATGAAAAAGGCGCAACAGTCATTGCTTTGACCAACGTAAAGAACAATCCATTGCGAAAATTAGCTCACTACACTATTGATACGATTGCAGATGAAATACAATTTCGCAGTTCTTCTATCTCTTCTCGTACAGCCCAGAACGTTATTACTGATCTTCTTTTCATGGCTTTACTACAAATACGAAGTGATGATGCAAAACTACTGCTCAATGATATCTCTTCCGCAATTGAGAAGATTTAATATAAGTAAAAGCGGAGCCTGAGCTCCGCTTTGTCATTGAATGAATTTACTTTTAAGCAGGGTTTACTTCTGCATTGACTGGCTCTTCAATAGCACCTTCGGTTTTAGCAACAATGGTGTTTACTGCTGTATCACCTACCACGTTTGATGAAGTACAGAACATATCGTTAATACGATCGACTGCCGCAACAATGGCTAAGCCTTCTGCTGGTAATCCTAATTGGTTCAGCAATACGCCTACCATCACGATACCACCGCCCGGTACACCACCAGCACCTACAGACAATAGCAAGATAGTTAACCCTAATGTCACGATATCTGACGAGTTAATTGGCTGACCAAATGCGTTCGCAACAAAGATGGTTGCCAATGCAATGTAAATAGAAACACCTGACATGTTCATGGTTGCACCCAGTGGTACACCAAAACCTGCGACTGATTTTGATACGTTCAATTTTTCCGTAAGGGTACGCATAGTTACAGGGATAGTTGCGTTTGAACTTGCTGTTGATAGAGAGAATAAGATCTGCTCACGAGTCGCACGTAAGAAGATTTTCGGAGATGTTCCTGTCGCAATACTTACAGCCATTGGATAGAAGAAGAAGATCCAGAACACCAGCATACTAACAACTAACGCGACGTAACCTGCAACAGATAACAGCGTATTTGAATCCAGTGTTGCCCCTAATTGGATCATTAGAGCGAATACGCCGTATGGTGCTAGGCTCATCACTAAACCAACCAGCTTCATCATGATCTCATTGGCTACCTTAAAGGTACGAATAGCAGGACCACCACGAGAATCAAGTGCTTGAATTGCAAGACAAGTTAAAATCGCCATAAAAATGATTTGTAACATGTCGCCATTAGCAAAAGCTTGTACTGGGTTGCTTGGTACAATGTTCACCACTAAATCAAAGATATTAGGCGTTTCTGTTGTTGTCAGTTTAACGGTTTCAGATACGCTACCTGCTAAGTTAGCCCCTTTACCCGGCTGGAAAATCATACCTACCGCTAACGCAGCGCTGATCGCGATGATGGTATTGATAATGTAAAGCGCAAAAGTTTTACCACCAAGACGACCAAACGCTTTGACGTCTTTTAATTCTACGATACCGCAAACAATAGATACAAAGACAAGTGGCACAACGAGCAGTTTGATCAGTGATACAAACATACCACCTGCCCCTTCTGCTGCACCTAATAGATAGGTATCAAAGAGTGCTATATCGTTAAAAACATATTGGATTGCTGTTCCTATTATTAGACCTGCAAAAAGACCGACAAAGATCTTGGTTGAGAGCGATTTATCCATTGCTCATCTCCGACTGTTATGTTGAATTTTTATAATTTAATAGTGGCTAATAACACTATTTTGCTGCTGAGCCAGTGCATAGTACACAACAACGCAACAATTCAAAGATTTTATTTACAAAAATGCAACATTGATCATTTGGAGTATTTCACCAAAAACATATCCATTTTTCACATAACATATTGAGTGACAATGCATTAAGGGTCATTTTCGATTGCAGGATAAAATTTTATTTTGCAATCGGAAAATACATAAAATTGACTAATTTTTATTCAGAAACAGCTATTGCTAGACGATAAAAGAGATAGGTCAGTAGAGAGATTCTACATGGCAGGATTTAGCTTAGAAGTATTACTATGAGTTGGGAAAAGACGACATTACATTTCCCAACATAAAAAGCAAATTTACCAACATTAGAACAGAGATCTGATATGCTCTTGCTCACGCTTTAAGTGTATCAACATCGCTTCATTAGTGTAGTTAACTGGCGTTATTGCATTGTCACTAGTGAAAGTCGTTATATTGATATCACAGGTTTTATATTGTGTTTTTAACTCCGTCAATGACGAGCCAAATAACTCTTTTATTGTTAATGGTGCAGTATATGGTGAGGTGAGGTTTTCTTGATAAGTCACCACCGTTGTTGAGACTAAATCACTCATATTGTTATTGTCAGTGCACGTAAGATAGCGAATATCACCAGCATTGCTTGGGTTACTTGGTATATTTTGCCAGCTAAACGTCAATGTATCCGTTTGCTGGTTAGCTTCAACCTCAAACAATGCGACTCCGCTAGGCAAATCATCAATATAAGCATGAGAAATGATGTCATCGTTACGATACCAGTAGATCTCGTAGGTTTTATCCATTGGTAAGTTATTAAAATCAAGGCGTTTTCCACCAACAGCAACGGTATCTGCTTGATATCTTTTACCATCAGACACCACTTCAATTCTGTCCGGCTCAACAATAGATACGGCTTCTGGGGTGGAATTAACCATGACTGCAGCACCATACAGTTCATAAGGAGCCTCTGCATCTTCTACTGCATCTTTTACGCTTAACCAATAGTTAAAAGTCAGATCATTTAAGTTATAGGTGCAAGACATTTCAGGCATATTGCCACAATGCGGAGAATCTGGAGATATCTCTTCATTATTTTTATCAACACTATTATCACCGCCTCCCCCTCCCCCACAACCAGCTAATAAGGCAAGTGATAACAATCCAATGTGCTTTTTCATAACCATTCCTTTTGTTTTATAAAATACGCTAATTATGTTTATAGGCCTGGAAAGCAAAAAACAACTTATACATTTTAGTTAGTGACAACACCCACAATAACATTTGAGTAACAAATAGCTTTTCACTCAATAATTGATTTGCGCTATGTTTCACACACTATTGAGCCTTCATTGATGCACTGTTTTAGTTCAATAGCTCACCGCTTTTGGGCATTTTTTGGAAACAATCTCACGCATTACTATTAATCATATGATTTTGTTACTTATATTTTTGGTACGAGTCTTGAATATATTATGGTGCAACTCAAACCAAGGAGTGATTATGTATATTGAACATAAGCATTTTAAACTTCCCAACAACAGTTCTGAAGTAGATGTCTATATTAGCCCTACAGGCTCGATTCAATTTATGATCGAAGGGAAAAAGAAAGTATTAGAAGGCGATTTCCACAAGCTAGCTTTTAAGAAAATCGAATCAGGTGTTGATCTGGTATACAAAACTCGTTCAGTGAAAAGTTCATGGGACATTATTCTATCAAACAAGGACGCTGAGCTCTTATCACGCATGATTGACGAAGCCGATGAAAACTTTGAAATTATTATGCGAGATCTGTAAGCATTACTCGACATCTAACCAGCGTTCTCGCTTTGCTTGTTCTAAAGCAAGCTTTTCTTGCTGGTGGTAATATTTTCCAACCCCAAAACCACCAGCAAAACAAATGAGTATGCCAACTAAAATGAAGATCAATCTTCCCTGAGTAGTTTTATTCATCGTCCTTCTTATATCGCTGCAAATAAGCCCTTTAATAAATGATAGCTGTTTGTTTTGCGTAGCACGATTTCTCGTTAAAAACCATCTATTGATGTAATAGGTTTTTTGTTTCATTAAAATTTGATATGAATGTTATTTTTTGTATGATGTATGCGTATTTATTATTAAAAATGACAATATCCAATGACTAACTCTACTTCTACCCCCCTTAAACGCATCCGTCGTATGCGTCGCAGCGCAAATATGCGTGATCTTGTT
Source organism: Photobacterium leiognathi (assembly GCF_030685535.1). Lineage (NCBI taxonomy): Bacteria > Pseudomonadati > Pseudomonadota > Gammaproteobacteria > Vibrionales > Vibrionaceae > Photobacterium > Photobacterium leiognathi. Next base: position 934,712 of record NZ_CP131599.1, read on the forward strand.
CGTGAAAATGAATTCAAACTTGCTGATTTAATCCACCCTATTTTCATCGAAGAAACCCTAACGGAAGAAGTGCCAATCAGCACCATGCCGGGCATTTCACGCATTCCTGAAACCATGTTAGCAGATGAAGTAAAAGCGCTTTATCAGCTAGGTGTTCGCTATGTTATGCCGTTCGGTATTTCACACACTAAAGATGAAATCGGCAGTGATACATGGAATGATGATGGTTTATTGGCACGTATGGTGAAAACCATTAAAGCAGCATGTCCTGATATGATGGTGATTCCTGATATTTGTTTCTGTGAATACACTACCCACGGTCACTGTGGCGTTTACCACGATGAGCATGTACTAAACGATGAAACACTTGAGCTATTAGTTAAGCAAAGTGTTACAGCGGCTCGTGCCAATGCCGATATGTTAGCACCATCGGCTATGATGGATGGTCAAGTGAAAGCGATCCGTGAAGGTTTGGATGCCGCAGGTTTTGAGCATGTGGCTATTCTTGCTCATGCGGTGAAGTTTGCTTCTTCTTTCTATGGTCCGTTCCGTACTGCAGTTGATTGTGAATTAACAGGCGATCGCAAAGAGTACCAAATGGATTGTGCCAATGGCCGTCAAGCACTACAAGAAGCGCTACTTGATGAAGAAGAAGGCGCAGATATTCTGATGGTGAAACCGGGTACACCATATCTTGATGTGGTAGCAAATCTTCGCCGTGAAACCCACTTACCTTTAGCGGTTTACCAAGTGGGCGGTGAATACGCTGGAATTAAATTTGCAGCACTTGCTGGTGCATTAGATGAAAAACGTGTGGTTTACGAAACATTGACTGGCTTTAAACGTGCTGGTGCGGATTTGATTGTAAGTTACTACACTAAGCAAGTTGCACAGTGGATGGCTGAAGATAAGGCTTAAACCATAGCTGCTATCTAATCATTAACGTCTTAAGTCTATTCAATACACAAATAAGACTTAAGACGTTTATTTTTAATATGTTAAACGAAGTTACTTTACTTAATTACGCAAGCTAAAACGCTACACCCATTGCGTGTAACTCTCGCTCACATTGCTCTGCATGTTGAAATTGAATAGCAGATAACCCTACTGATTTTGCTCCGCTCACGTTATGTGGCATATCGTCTAAAAATACCGACTCTTGGGCTTCTAAATCATATTTCGATAGCAAAGACTGATAAATCTCAGGCTGTGGCTTTAATAAACACACGTCCGCCGAAACAATCTCACCATCAAACTGCTGCCAAAAATCGTATTTATTCTGCAGAAATGAAACAATTTCATTCACATTATCAGTAAGCGCAAACACTTTGTACCCTGCCGCTTTTATACGTTGTAATAGTTTCACTGAATCATAAATAAGGATTTGAGTTTGCTTGATGTAGTAAAAGAGACGTTCACATTCTGGCTTAGTTAAACCGTGAAAATCTTGATACTGAAGTTTTGTTTCTTCTTCCGTTAATAGGCCTTTGTTTAAATCTCGCCATGTTTTGCTATTAAATACAGCTTGTGCAAGTGGCTCAGGCTTTACGTCATCACCAAATGTCAGTTTTACTATTTCGGTAGGAGACCAACGAACCAGTACGTTACCCACATCGAAAACGACATTATTAATGTTACTGTGTTCCATATTCTCTCCTCTCGCAGTAAAGCTAAGTATTGGTAATAATAAAGAATTTTACTTGTATAGAAATAACCTACGCCCTTTAATTAGAACTGAAACTGAACAGGTTGTTCAAAAAGGTAACATTATTGGTTTGTTGTGATTCTTAACAATGTAAGCATAGTTCTCATCACACTGATTGGATGTTTAGCTTTATAGATGCTTTGATAATATGGATACTCGTTACAAGCTTGGAGTAGGTGCTAATAAAAAATACTTTCATGATATTGCTCACGATTTGGCAGATATAAGGTATAATATTGGTCAACTCAATACCCTACTCGCCACAATGCTGCGATTTGGTGTATTGCGAGCGTAAACACGAAGGTAATGAAATGAATTTAAACCAAGAGCTTCAAAATCTTAATAACCGCATGGACAAGTGCCAGCGTAAACTTGCTGCTGCTATTCAACGTGATGACAAAGTGATCATGAAGCAGTTTAAAGATGAGCTTCAAAAACTGAAGAAGAAAGTTCAAAACGTTAAACACCGTCAATCAGCGGAAGTTAGCAGCAAAAGTAAAGATGTTAAGTCTCTTGCTTTCAACCGTGTACTGACTAAAGCAGAACAAGCTGACATGGGCAAACTGAAGAAATCAGTGAAAGGTCTTGTTGTTGTTCACCCTATGACGGCTGTTGGTCGTGGTATGGGCTTAAAAGAAGTAACAGGTTTTGCTCCTAAACCATTCTAATTGGTTGTTAGTTGCAAATGAAAAAGGCGAACTCTCTAGTTCGCCTTTTTGCTTTTTAAGCTTCATAACATATAGTTATGACACTTTTTCTGAAAGCTGTATCGATAAATGCTGATCAAAACCATGATTGACTAAACACTCAAACGCATCCCACACATCTTCTGGAATTGGTTGTTTAGTTGAGAAGCCAAGCTCAGGATAAAAACGAATACGTTGTAGATCCCCCACCATGACATTGATCAAATCACCAAAACTAATAATATCATTGGCATAATCATCAAAACTCAGCTGAGGTGAGGTGACAATCGCAGGCATATTCGGCCACTGTTGTTCGAAAGTTGCGAGTGCTCGACGTTCCATAAAAGGCTTTTGTACCAGAATAAAACTACTTGGATGTAAGCCTTCTTGCTCCAGTAAACGACGGGTAAAAACCACGTTTTCGCCAGTATTAGTAGATTCAGGCTCAATCACGATATCTTGTTGTGGTACACCCATATCCATAGCCATTTTGGCAAAATGCTCGGCTTCAGATGTGCTATATAAGCCTTCGGTTAATTCACCGACACCGCCCGAAAATACAATGTACGGGGCTAATCCTTTTTTGTAGAGTTCAACTGCACGCTCGGCAACACGATCATCGTTGCTTCCCAGTACGAAAATACAATCACTCTTCACCATGGTGTGATTCAGTTGGTGATAGTCCCAAATTCGCTTTGCTAGATCATAAATTCGTTTTGGCATATATCGTCCTTATACGCAGCATTAAGAATGTAATAACTGATGATTAGCTTGGTAAAAAATAGCATTATGCGTCTTAGTTATGATTGCATAATGACAAAGATAAGAAATTCACTTAAAGCCAAGAATGCTGTTTCAATATTGATAATTGTATCGTGAATAGCAATAACTTATCTGATCTAATCAACGGTGGCATGCTACTTCTGCATCAATATTATATTCAAGCCTATATAACAAATACTGAATCACATCATAAAATCAGCAAAAAAAAGACGGTGTAGATCAAATCTACCCCGTCCAGTTTGTTTGGTCTTAATGTTGTAACTTCGGTAATACAATCACTATTGCCACTAACTCACTTCGGCGTTATATCGCAAAAATGGGTTATATCACCAACACTAAGCGAAACATTATTAATAGAAAATTAGCGCTTCCACCATTCAGGCAGGATTGTTACGTTCGCATTTGACGCACTCAACCAAGCCTGTTCTCCTTCGATAGTTAGTTGAAGTTGCATACTGCGTTCAACTACCTTCTCTAGCTCTTGTAGTTCTTCATCACGAATGAAAACCACTGAAACATTATCTAATGCATTGATTTTATTTTTGTTTGCTTGCCACCAAATTGGCGCAGCATTGTCGCCGTAAGCATAGATAATGACTTTATCTGCTTTGTGTGATGCTTTACGGATACGTTTTTCATCCGGTAGACCCAACTCAACCCATAATTCAATATCATCAATGATACTTTTCGTCCAAAGATCAGGCTCTTCCGTCGTGCTTACACCTTTGGTGAATTGTAAGTTTGGATCGGCGTTTAAGCCCCAAGCTAATACACGTAACATGAAACGTTGTAGGGTTTCAGATGGATGACAAGCAATGGTATGTTGCTGATCTAAATAGACATGGCGATCCATGTCGGCAACGTTCATGTTTACTTTGTAGATTGTGGCGTTAGTAGCTATGTAATTAACCTTACTTATTTGCTGTTGCATGTTATACGCCCTCCGTTGAGGATACGTCTTACACTTTTAGTGCCAGATCTGAGGCATATAACTTGAAATCTTTCTCATACCTGCACTAGTTGTTAAAAAACAGAGAATTACAGTGGGATATGAGAAATATGAATTTTAATCGAGATAATGCGCTTTACTTTACTCAGGATCTTGTTGGAATAGCTGATAAAGGCAGGTATTTTTTGTAATCAATTGTTCTTTTCGCTGCTTAGTCAGGGTTTTCTTGATCTTGTATTCAAACACCATCGCATCACGCTTATTACGTACTTGCTGTGACCACGCTAACGTCAACGGTCCTTTCCCTTTAAGGTACTTAGCCCCTTTTTTACTGTGTTGATGTTCATCAAAGCGACGTTCAACATCCGTTGTGACACCACAGTACAAGCTATTTGATGATGTTCGGATCAAATAAACATACCAAGGTGTTATCGTTTTTGTCTCTTCACTGCCCATCAAATACTCATCTCGCTTAAAACAAAAACAGGCCCAGCAATGCTGAACCTGTTCGTGTTGAGTATTTTAATCGTGTATGGCGACTAGGTGCAATAAATCATTGCTTAAATCACCTCAAAGCCAGATTTACTCCGTCAATGATGTTAGTACCGCTTGTAACTCAGCCACTTGCTGTTTTAATTCTGCGACATCATTTTCTAATTGAGCGATACGTTCGTTATTACCGCCAGCAGATGTAACCGCTTGTGCTGCGCTCTCATAGGCTGATAAATCAACTTCGCCACTAAATAGGTGCATGTAGCGACAATCACGCTTACCTGGCTCTCGTGGCAACTTAACAACGTATGGACCTTTCTCTTCACTTGCAAGTTTTGCTAGTACTGATTCCGCTTCACGTACGTCTGTAAACTCACAAAGACGATTTGTTCGAGTACGAATTTCACCTGCAGTTTGTGGACCACGAAGCAATAATACAATCAATGCGCCTAATTCTTGTTTTGTGAACTGTAGGCTACCAAACTCGGTATTACAAAAACGATGCTGAAACTTTGCTACACGGCTACCAAAGCTACTTACATCCGCCATCATGCGCTTGGCTTTTAACTCTTCTACGGTATCAAGCACAGTGGCTTCATCAAGTGACATTACAGGCTCACGGCTACTTTTTTGGTTACATGCCGTTGTTAATGCATTTAATGTCAACGGGTATTGATCTGGAGTCGTGATTTCTTTTTCAAGCATACAGCCAATCACGCGCGCTTGATTTTGTGTCAAATTAATTTCCATGACCGTCCTTCACCCTTTCTAACTCACCAAATAAAATAATAAATAGCGTACGCACGCTATGTATCAATGTTAGTCATTGTTCTTGCTAAGAAGATAGCACGTTCCAGTTACACGGCAAGCGCTTAAAATGCAGTTTGATTGCTTTTTAAACAACAACTTACTCTCTGGTGATCAAAGTTAGTTTTCACTTTGATCTGCGGGAATATTCATGTAATCAGCAGTAATATATTGGTCTCTACCATTAGCTTTGGCTTGATACAGCAATTTATCTACTTCTTGATATAAGTTTTCGATACTTTCTAATCCCGTTGGTATCCATGTAATTGCGCCTTGGCTAACAGTGACACTTGATGATGTTTGAGAAAAACCATGTTCGATGTTCAATGCCGCGATCGCTTGCTTTAAACGTTCACACTCTTTCTTTGCTTGTATGCTATTGCAGCAACTTAGCAAAATAACAAACTCCTCACCACCATAACGTGCACAGATCTCACCAGCACGACTGAATTTATGCTTCAGCGTATCAGCGAGTAACTTTAAGCAGTTATCCCCTTCTATATGCCCATAGTGATCGTTAAAGAGCTTAAAGTGATCAACATCAAGCATAATCATCGTCAAAGGCTGTCCATTTCTTCCATGTAATGAAACAAACTCAGTCAGCTTCTGATCTAAATAGCGTCGATTTGCCAGCGCTGTTAAGCCATCTTCATTAACTTGCTGATAAAGTAATTCATTAGCTTTTTGTAACTGTAACGAGGTTTGTTGCAGCTTACGTCTCATTGCAGATATACGCTGCATCGCTTTCAATTTTGCTGAAAGCACCATGCCATTCACAGGTTTCGTTAAATAATCATCTCCACCTTTGTCGATAGCTTCTGCAATCAACTCTGGCTCAGAATGACCACTTAAAAAGATAATCGGTACCCACTCGGTAAAACGCTCTCGAATACTTTGCGCAAGTTCTGTACCTTGCATATCAGGCATACAGATATCTAACAAGACAAGATCCGGATCAAATGTCGCATAACAATTGAGTGCATCCTGACCAGATGACACAGCTTTAACCACATACTAAAGTTTTTTTAATCTTAGTTCCAAATGTAGTCTTTCAGAGAAAACATCATCCACTAACAAAATGTGCATCGGGTCCATTCAGATACCTTTTTGGTATTTCTAAGTAAGTTATATTAAGCATTTTACATGCCTAATATATTTTTGACTTTAAGTTGGTCAATCTTTTATATAAAAGCTAGCTTAATAAGCATGATGCGACAATCATCACATTGAAATTAAACACACATTTATTACTGATTTCTACATGATATATTGACATTTGATGTTAGAAATATAGGATTCCTCTCCTTAAACTTATGCTGTAGGAAAAAACCATGTCTGAGATGAACAATAAAGACGAGCAAATCGTTGAAGAAGTAACCTTTACACTAGAAGACTGTTCTCCAGAACTTCGCCAAGTTGTTAAATTCGAGCAAGTACCAGCTGAACTCATCGATATGCTGGTTAACGTGTACAAGGTTTCTGAGCCAAGTACTCGCGAAGCATGGAATTCACTACCTGCGAGTGCACAAAATGTACTTGATAACTTCGAGCAATTTCATGCTTTAGTTGCACTAAGCCAAAGCTACTCTGGTGTTGATTTCTTAAGTGAAATGCAAGGCACAACTTTCCCTGAAGATATGGACGCTGAAGCACAAGCTGAATACAAAGCAGCGGCATTAGACAAAGTACTTCACAACTGTGTGAAAGATATGTGTAAGCAACTTAAAAAAGCGCGTCAGAACCCACCAATGAAACGTGAGTTCACAACTATCTTTCAAAAATAATTGTTAAGATATTTATATATTATGAAGGAGCAGCATTAACTGCTCCTTTTTTATTTGTTAACCAAATGAAAGCAAAAAACGACCTAGCCGTAACAGTAATAAACAGATTTGAAATCAAGATCCGACCTATTCAGGGCGTCAATTTTACGGACGCTTAAAACTGTATAACTTTTAATCCACTCATTAGATATGGTTAATGAAAAAACAATTTAAATTAACAAGTTAGAACAAATTAAAACTATTACAGTAAAGATACGTCTATTTATTTTCATAACTTTTTATAGATTTTCGTGATATTATACAAAGTCTAACGATTTCAATAGCTAGAGGTGTATGGATGCCAAATACTGAGCAGATAAGATTCCAAACGGATGTGTGTTACATAGAAAGCCAAGGCATTCTTAAAACACCTGAATCTACGCTCAAGTTGAATTTATCTGAGCAATATATTTTATCGTATCTCATAGATAATTATGGTAACCCTGTAACTAAAGATGAACTCTTAAAAGTAGGCTGGCCTGATCGTATTGTTACAGAAGCCTCTCTTTTCCAAGTTATTCGTGCACTTCGTGTAAAGCTCAACGAAAAGAAAAAAGGTGATGTTATTGAAACATTGCCACGCGTTGGCTATCAAATTCGTGAATTCACACGCGAGACTATCAATTTCCAAGAAGAAGCGAATCTATCCCCTTTTAAAAAAATAGGAAAGAAGACAGCTATCGTCAGTGCTATAGGTTTGGCTGCTGTCGGTGCTGGCATCGGTTGGATGAAATATGTACCTTCACATACGCCGACCAATTACATTATTGAAAAAGATCGCATTGGTAGTAATGACATCACAATTGTTACTGCTAATGCAGATGATTTAGCTGATTTACGAAGTAAAGTAAAAGAGCTAATCAAAGGCCAAACCAAAAAATATGGCAAACTAGTCACACAAAATGAAAGGGTTTACCTTTTAAAAACGGATGAGTTTTATTCTGCTGCATGGTGTGCAGTAGACGCAAATGATCAATGTATTAAAAACACTGATTTTAGCTATAAAATTGCGACTGATGAGTGGGATAAATTTGCAAAGCTCGTGATAGATAACCAAAAAGTTTATCACGAAACACCTGTGATTCAGACAGAATACGCACGCGAGCCAACGGCTGTTATATACGCTTCTTATATCGATAAATCGGGTATTCAATCCAAAGTCATGCACTACTTCATGACACCCACAGATAATAAAGGCATTTTTGATTTTTCTATGATGTCATTTATTAAAGATCCTGATTCTGGAAAATTTCGTTCATTGGCTATCAGTGCGTCGAAAGCCTATATTGAAAATCGCGAAAGCCAATTTTTACAAACAATAAAAATCGAACCTGAGATGTATCACTGGGCATATCAGCCTAGTCCAGATTACGATGAAAAAGAATCACTGGCGCTAAAGCATAGCTGCCATTTTGAATGCCAGTCATCGGACAAACGTCCTTATTACAACTATGTCGTCTATAAACAGCCGAACTTACTGTTAATGCTAAATGAGTTCACAGGTTTCTTTTGGAATAATACGAGTCAGGGCGACCCTTCCATTTCTTATTCTGACCATTTTTCAGATTTATCTCCTGATAACAATAAGAAAACTGACAAGTAACTAAAAAGCGCAGTATTAACTGCGCTTTTCTTTTTTAACAAGGCTTTATTACTAAGGTTATCCCTTCTACTGCTACTACTTCCACTTTTTGACCCGCTTCTAGATCAACTTCAGTGACTACGCTCCAAGTCGTATCGCCAAATTGTAATCGCCCTGCACCTGCAACAATCGCCTTAGTAACAACACTACGTTGTCCTATCATTTGTGCGCCACGTTGATTAAGTTTCGTAACAGATGCATCGGATTTATCTTTCTTATGCTGGTATCGCCACCACAACCAAGTTGTGAATAAAGCAAAAACAGCAAAAGAGATCCATTGCAAAGGCCAAGAGATCGGTAGCATCAATACTAAAATACTCACTAGAACAGCAGAAATACCTAGCCATAGCAGATACCCTGCCGTTCCAAGTAACTCAAGCAGCAATAACACTAAACCTATTGCTAACCAATGCCAGAAGTTCATTTGTTCTAGTAGGTAGATCATGCATTATTACCTTTGTCTGATTTATTACCCCATAACTCTGCGATACCTGCAACAGAGCCCATTAAGCCCGTTGTTTCTAATGGCATCATGATCACTTTACCATTTTCAGACTGACCAATCGATTTTAATGCTTCGGTATAGCCCTGAGCAACAAAGTAATTTACCGCTTTAATATCACCTTGAGCAATAGCATCTGACACCATCTTGGTCGCTTTGGCTTCTGCTTCTGCTGCACGTTCACGGGCTTCAGCTTGCAAAATTGCCGCTTGTTTCTCACCTTCCGCTTTTAAAATTTCAGATTGTTTTTGACCTTCCGCTCGTAAGATTTCCGCTTGGCGTACACCCTCTGCTTCTAGAATTTCAGCACGCTTATTACGCTCCGCTTTCATTTGTGCGTTCATCGCAGCAGTCAAATCTTGTGGTGGCTGAACATCTCGAATTTCAATACGGGTAATTTTAATGCCCCAAGGGTTCGTTGCTTGATCCACAATAGATAGCAGTCGGCTATTAATTGTGTCACGCTGAGAGAGCATCTCATCAAGTTCCATTGAACCTAATACAGTACGCATATTTGTTAGCGTTAAGTTACGGATAGCATGTTCTAAATCAGACACTTCATAAGCTGCTTTTGCTGCATCAAACACTTGAATAAAACACACAGCATCGATCGTTACTGAGGCGTTATCGCGAGAAATCACTTCCTGAGCTGGAATGTCTAATACACGTTCCATCATATTGACTTTATTACCAATCTTGTCGATAAAAGGAATAATGAGATTTAACCCAGGACGCAATGTTTTTGTGTAGCGACCAAAGCGCTCAACAGTCCACTCAGAACCCTGACTAACGGTTTTAACGCACGATGCAATAATAACAATTGCGACTGCGATAAATATAACAATGGTGATCAATGAATCGTACGGCATGACTTCTCTCCAACTAATAGGCTTAGAAAGTATTGTACCGTTCAAACTGTTTAAATATGCATCAAGACACTAGAAATGAGATCAAGTTAAAACCGAAAATTTTATAACAAGATGATTTATGTGGGGAATTGGATTTAGACAATAAAAAACGCCAAATGCGTTAACATTTGGCGTTACTCTTATTACAGCTAATCAATGATTAGCATTTACGCATGGTAATGTCTTCAAACTCACCATCAATAGTATTATGAGATGATTGTTCGCGGTAATTAGTGTTTACTTTGCGATCTCGACCCGCAAATCCTTCACTAAATGTGCGTTGTTCGAACTCTACACCTTCAGATGCAAGTTTACGCTTAATGAATGGTTTAGCGATTAATGCCGCGATACCCATGAACAAAGCCATAATCGCAGCAAATGAAACAGTAAATAATCCAATAACTACAGCAACAAAACCAGTAAGTAAATTTTTCATGGCTAAGCCTCTCTCTATAATTCTTAGTAAGAACTACAGTGCTAATACACTGTTTTCTTATCTAACTGTTCTGCACTTCACGTAGCAGTTATTTTTAGCTTACAACCAAACTAACTGAACTAAGATGAACCGATGATGAACACATAACTAATTGTTATCAAGCAACATCTTATCTAACGGAAAACTGATAAATTAAAAGGCCGTTAGCATACACAACATTATAAAGCACTTAGAGCATGATTAAGTGGGAGGTAGGATTTTGGAATACCTACAACGATGAGTCAGCTCCACAATCTCATCGAACCTCAACCCCGCCATGTCGGCGATTTCCTAACTTAACGTCACCGCAAGCTAGGTTGGCACAACCCGTGACGAGTCAGATTATAGTCGCTGATTACTATTATTCTCTGCACTCCCCGCTTTAAGCCGTCGCCTAAAGCCCAGAAACTATAACACTTAAAAATTCGATAACGCAATAATAAACATTATGCATTTATCTATTTTCAAACAGTTTCTACTGTTGTTACTTCACATTGGATGCGACTAATTTTATCGTCTGCTAACAAAAAGTAAGCATTTTGCGGTAAATCTTGTTCAAAGGTTTCACTATAACTCATTGCAGCATAGACCCCTCTGAATACAGCACCGGTTAGCCCGTGAGAAATAACGATCACATTATCAGGTACCGCATTATCAGCAAGAAAATCTTTAACTCGATTCACTACCGACTCATACGACTCGCAATGTGGTGCTGAGAGATACCAATCACGGTGATTAAGTAATTTGGGATTCTGTTTAACTAAATCAGGAATAAAACATGTTTCCCAATCGCCTAAATTAAATTCTTTTAAGCGCTCGTCAGTGACGATGTTATCGCTATCAATACCAAGCTGCTCACAAACAATCTGCGCTGTTTCTAACGCTCGACCAAGTGGACTGCTATAGACCGCCCATTGATTTATATTGCCTATCTTTTTACTTAATGATGCACCAATAGTTGAAGCTTGGTTTTGTCCTAATGCAGTCAATTCAGAGTTACAATGTCCTTGTAAACGTTGTTGTGCGTTAAACGTTGTTTGACCATGACGTAATAAAAAAATGCTTTTTGACATTGTGTTCCCCTTGCGAAGTGAGGAAATTACAACACTTATAGGCTTGCGACAAGTTGAACAGATCTAATTCGCGTTTCATTAAGCGAATAATAAGATTACGTTAGGAAATACGTTATAAAAATGACGACAAATCGAGCGATTTAAAAGAAATATATTGCATAGAAAATTAGATATAACGTTTAATTAGGTAATGGGAGCAAAGTCTATCGACTTCTCCCTCTACCTATTAAATTTAAAGACGCATCCAAACATCACTGAAGCGTTGAGTAGAGATATGAAAGAAAAGATCATCTCTCTGCTTGTATACATTTACAAAAGTTTTTTCGATATCGACAAATTCTGTATTTTTAAACTGTGAAACAACAAATGTTAAATCAGTATTTGATTTAGGCGTATATGCCCAATAATTCAAATTATCTTCGTTTCTCTTACAATACTTTTCCATTTCAATCTTTTTGCCATTAACAACCATTGAAACTGTACTATGGAGACCTTGAATATTGCACTGACTTAAAAAACGTTCGAAACCGTTATTATTATACTTAGCTTTATAAAGTTTAAAGAAAAGCTTTTTACCACCAGAATCAGGCGAGTTGATCAAAGCTGATAAGACATAATGACCGTCAATACTTGATGAGTTCCAATCCTCTGCCTTCACATTTAATGAACACATCATCATTAAAAGAGATGCAATACATAACAGCTTACTCATATTATTCCTTTAACATCAATAACAGCTACAATACAAAGGGGAAACGTCCTTTTGTTTTAGTTTAACAGCAATGTTTTGCGTCATCAAAAGATTAAGATAGCGTGACACCGCTGTATTTGTAACTTTTATACATAGTTTGAGTATTTTTTTACCAGCCTCTTTAATAAATAATGTTAGAAATAAGGTGGAATTGGTAAGTATCTGCGACAGACATCACTTTAATTAATTCATTGCTCGTTAATTACATTTTCAACCTTGCTTTTTATCGCAAAACAACCAAAATAAATTTCATTTTATATATGAGATATTAACCGCACAATTACGCGTATAGATCATCAATTTGCTCATTAAATGTGAATACTTCTCAAGGTTTTCAATAATATAGATGAAGTAAAACTGGCTAAATTATTGCTATGAAAAATCTTTAATTCTTTGTTTAATGAGATAAAAACACCAGATTCATCGCCAATCTGATACAGCTATCTTTCGATTAATTGTTTCGTAAGTTAACAACAACCACTATTTGAGATAGAAATGACTTGATATTCTCTCTTTTTTTATCAAGGTAGTTAATCAACTAAATTCAACATTAGAAATAGATATTATTCTTTTATTAATTAAAGCCCTCTCTACTTATTCATAAATAAAGTAGATATTACATACAATATCGCAATAGCGAATTTTATCAGTATTAATCTTTCCTAATACTAAGTCAATCATCAGTAAATATTCTACATTTGCGATAAGTCATGTTAATTGAAATAAAAAAGACCGACTAATACGCAATACTGGTAACGTCGATCTCTTCTTGTTATTACTTATCAGATTCTGACTTTATTCAGTAATAAGTCCTAAGCTTTTCAAATCCAAATATTGTTCAACAGCATCAGCAACACGATTAATCCCTTCTTCACGTATTGCGGCAAAATCAGGTGTTTCTATATCTGATAATCCAGCCCAAGCTAAGATTGCATCACAAGCTTGTTGTTGTTCAAAAATGCCATGCAAATAAGTACCAAAAACATGATTATCAATGCCTATTTTACCATCCATCTCTTTGTTACCATCAACCGCACTGGTTAATTCAATAGGTGCATCGTTCTTATTTATACCTGATGTAATACCCGCATGGATCTCATAACCACTTACAGGAACAGTTAATTGTTGTGGTAAGCTCATCCAGCCAGATACTTGTTTTAAATGTTTATGCTTGGTGATCTCAGTGCTAATTGGTAGATAGCCTAAACCTTCTGACTCTCCTACCTCACCTTCAATCCCATATGGATCAGACACAACTTCACCTAACATCTGATATCCACCACAAATACCCATAACTTTGCCACCGAAACGAAGGTGACGCTGTATTTGTTTATCCCAACCTTGTGATCGAAGATAAGCTAAATCACTACGGACACTTTTAGAGCCCGGAATAATGATCAAATCAGCAGGGGGAATTGCTTGTCCTTTACCAACAAACTGCAAATTCACTTGTGGGTGCATACGCAGTGGATCAAAATCCGTATGGTTGCTAATGCGGGTTAATACCGGAACAACAACGGTAATAGTGTTCTCTACTTTTTCAACTTGCTGAATATCAATGGCATCTTCTGCCTCTAGCATTAAACCGTGCAAGTATGGCAATACTCCAATCACAGGTTTACCTGTTTTCTGCTCTAACCAATCAAGCCCTGATTCCAGCAGTTTGATATCACCACGAAAACGGTTGATCACAAAGCCTTTTACCCTTGCTTGCTCTGATTCAGAAAGCAACGCTAAAGTGCCATACAAATGAGCAAATACGCCACCGCGATCAATATCAGCCACAATGATCACAGGAATATCAGCTTCTTCAGCAAACCCCATATTCGCAACATCGTTTTCACGTAAGTTTATTTCAGCAGGGCTGCCAGCACCTTCAACGATCACTGTCTCGTATTCACGGGTCAGTAAATCGAACGATTCCATAATGGGTGCCATTACCACTTTTTTATAGCTGTTGTAGCCAATCGCATCCATGTCTTCGAGCGCTTTACCCTGCACAATCACCTGTGCACCAACATCGGTATTTGGTTTTAATAACACTGGATTCATGTGCACAGTTGGTTCGATACCACAGGCATAGGCTTGTACTGCCTGAGCACGACCAATTTCGCCACCGTCTTTGGTTACAGCACTATTTAATGCCATGTTTTGTGATTTAAAAGGTGCAACACGGATCCCTTTTCTGGCTAGAACGCGGCAAATACCAGCAACAAGTACACTTTTCCCTGCATCTGAGGTAGTTCCTTGTACCATTAATGCACGTAAATTTGTTTTATATTTATCCATTATTTTTGTGTCTCGTTTACTGGTAAAAATTAATCACTATAAGGCGGCCACTGCAATTGTGGTCAATCTTGGTTTCCATCATGATAAACCGTAATACGTACCCTTGCGGCGCATGACCAATTAATACAATGACATTTATACAGTATTTTGTGGGATTTCAAACACCATGCACAATAATTAACGCATTAGCTTGAATACGTACTAGCAAGCAATTTTTCTTTTATACTTTTTAAACCATGCTTTGGAAAGTTAGTAGTCAAAATGTTCTAATTTCTCACCTTCACGACAACTGTATTATGTTGATATAGCGAATTAACCTACAATCGACTATAATATGCGACCATTTTTAACGGCAAGGTGATTACATTCATAAGCAACGACGTTTATGAATGTAATCGGCTTTAGCCGACAGTTTAGGAACAAAGCATGTCATTCTTATCACAGGGTTTTTCTCAAGATTTAGTTAAAGCATTAACTGAAATCGGTTACGAAAAACTGACTCCAGTGCAAGCAAAAGCAATCCCTCAAGCACGTCGTGGTGCAGATATCCTTGCACTTGCACAAACAGGTACAGGCAAAACTGCCGCTTTTTCACTACCTATTATTCAAAAACTAATTGATACTCCAAAATCAAAAAGCCGTTTCAATGTGCGCGCATTAATTCTTGCGCCAACACGTGAACTGGCAGAGCAAATTGCAAACAACATCAGCGATTACACTAAATACACTAGCATCACTTGTACTGCTGTTTTTGGTGGTAAAAAAATGTCGTCTCAAGAAAAACGCCTAGAGCAAGGCGTTGATATTCTGGTTGCTACACCAGGTCGTCTGATCGAGCACATGGAACTAAACAATGTTTCACTAGCAAACCTTGAGTTCCTTGTATTTGATGAAGCAGACCGTATGTTAGATATGGGCTTTATCGGTGCTATTCGCGTGATCCTTGACGATATCCGCACTAAACCACAGACCATGCTGTTCTCTGCAACGTCTTCTGCGCAAATGAACGCACTAGCTGCTGATATTCTTCACAAACCACAACGTATTACGGTAACCCCTGAAAACAGTACAGCTGATACCGTATCTCACGTGGTTTACCCTGTTGATGAAGAACGTAAAACGGAATTACTGTCTGAATTAATCGGTAAGAAGAACTGGAGACAAGTTCTTGTTTTCGTTAACTACAAAGAAACAGCTAACCAACTGGTTAAAGAGCTTAAACTAGACGGTATCAAAGCGGTACTTTGTCACGGTGATAAAGCACAGAGTGCGCGTCGTCGTGCTCTAGAAGAGTTCAAAGAAGGTAAAGCACGTGTAATGGTAGCAACAGAAGTCGCTGCTCGTGGTCTTGATATCCAAAACCTGCCGTATGTTGTTAACTACGACATGCCTTTCCTTGCTGAAGACTACGTTCACCGTATTGGTCGTACAGGTCGTGCGGGACAAAAAGGTAATGCGATTTCTTTTGTTAGCCGTGAAGAAGAGTTAACACTAGTGCAAATTGAACGCTTGATCGGTCAACGTATCCACCGTGTTCAATTAATCGGTTATGAGCCAAAGAGCCGTGATGCATTACTAGAGCGTATGCATTCAAAGCCAGCATTTAGTCAACGTGAAGGCCGTAAGAATAACCCGACACAAGACCAATCTGCTGCTGAGCGTCGTGCACGTCTTCGTCGAGCTATCAATAACAAAGCAACTAAGATCACTTCTCTAAAGAAATAATCTTTAAAGCTAATCCAATAAATCAAAGCCGAGCAATTTGCTCGGCTTTGTTGTTTTAGTCAAATAAAATCACCAATAACTATGGCAATGTGCGTCGTTGCGCTGGTGTTGGGTAAATCTGACACCAATCATTCTTCATATCAACAACCTGCCATTTATTCGCTTTGGCAGCATCCATTAACGCAGGCGTAAACTTACCTTCAAATGAGTTCGCATCGTATGCCCATTCACGTTTGGCATCTGTATGGTGAATTAACATCCCAAGACTTGCTCCTTTCTGCGATGTCGTCCATTTCAACATGGCTTTATCACCTGTTGAATTACCAATAGCAAGGATCGGACGTTTACCGATAATAGTTTCAATATTAATGGCTTTTTGTGGCCCATCATTGATGTAAACCAGCTTGCTATTCTTCTCTAGTTCACCATCTTTATAAGTATAACCAAACGTTGTACCAATCACGTTTTGTGCTGGAATATGATAAATCGCTTCACTCCAAGGCTTTACAAACGCACTACCAGCACCAGTAACAATAAACACATCAAATTGATGAGCATGTAGGTAATCAATCAATTCAATCATCGGCTGGAACACCAACGCAGTATATGGACGTTTAAAGCGTGGTGACTGATGTTCTTTCAGCCAATTGATCACATCTTGATTATACTGCTCAGGCGTCATATTAGATTGTGATGTTTCTAAAATTGGCAGTAATGCTGCCCACCCTTTTTTAAAGATCGCATTAGTATTATTGTCTAATACCCAACTATAAGGTGTTTGTGTTTTCCACTCTGGATGTTTGACACTTTTCTTTTTGATCTGATCAAAAGCAAATAAGAACTGGGTATAAGTCGGCTTTTCAGACCATAACGTGCCATCATTATCGATAACAGCAATACGATCACTTGGCTTCACATAATCTTTGCTGCCTTTGTTTGTCACATTATCGACAAAATTTAATAATGCTGTTCTAGGCTGACTCTTCGCCCATAATGGTAGAGCTTGTGTGTCACTATTACATTCCATACTCACGGCTGAAAATGAAAATAGCGATAAACACACGCCCATTAAACCCGCGATAATTACTTTGTTACTTTTCACGTTAAAATCCAAAATACAAAAAGGGGTAAGTCAAATAATAACTTACCCCTCTATAATTGCTATAAAATATACCTATTAACGATACTCTGAGTATGGATTTTCTGCACTAAGTTCAATTGCTTGCTCAAACTCAGATAACTGAAGAGACTCTTGAGTCATAGTTACAGAGTTTTCATCCATTACCGCTTCACCAAAGTAATAACGAATTTTCTCATCACCATGACACGCTGCTTTATCATTAGCAGCTGTAATCTCTGATATAGCTTGGTTACGTTGATGGTAACTTGCCATCACATCATCACCGTATTTCGCACCAAGCATCTCAATCGTTTGAGCAGGTGACAACACTAAGCCTGTGGCGTTATTTCCGCCAAAACCTTTAGCATTTAAGATCACAGCTCTGTAATCTAGCCCTTTATCACCAGCAAATTGGTGATCCATCAAGATATTTAAGTTTGAACGATGAACATCATCAGCAATGTGATCGATGGTTTTAATGCCCGGGATCCAGCCATGCTGCCATACACCTAACGATGCCACTAACTGATCACCTGCAGCAGCACTCATTGAGTGACCGACATACGATTTAATTGCCGTAACAGGCCAGTTATCAATCTTAAAGGTTTTTGCTACTTCATTAAGAATGTGGCTTTCAGTAACACGGTTTTGTGGCGTACCAGTACCATGTGCTTGAACGAATGTTTGCTTAACGCCCTCTTCACCCAAAATCGCTTTCGCCAGTGCTGTCGCTTTTGCCACAGTGACATAGTTGCCTACACCCGGTGCTGAGATCGATTTCTTGTTTGCATCTGCATTTACAAATACATCTGCAACCGATCCATAAATGTTTGCGCCAAGTTTTAACGCTAATTCATCATCCATTAGCACAACAAACTGTGCTGACTCAGCCATGGTAAAACCAGCATTTGCGGAGAATGGACGGCAAGCACGGCGATTATCAACTACATCGCTATTATCAAGTGCTTTAAGCTGAGCATCTTCTGCTAGTGCACCCATAACACGGAAACCTTCCATGATCTCAGGGATCACTGGTGCTTCCGCATTGCCCACAATCACCACTTTTGATTTGCCGTGTTGAATGTCGTACATACCTTGACGAAGGTTATATAAGAATGTGGCACATGCGCCCATGTTGGTACCGGTTGTACCGACACTGTTAATGACATAGCCATTGATAAAATCAGCAGGCATTTCAGCAAGCGATAACGCCATCATTTTAGAGCTAACTCGTCCACCAGTAAGGTGCGCAGCTAACATGCCACCTAGCGAGTTATCATCAATCTGGGCTAAACCACTACCAGCATAAACAGAGACTTCATCAGGCTTGATATGGCGTAAGATTTCATCCCACTCAACACCTAAAGAGTTAAGCGCGTCAGATGCACCGTAAATCGTTAAACTTAAACCACGAGGATGGAAACGAGAGTTATATAAAGAAGCAGGATTAAAGCCAGCAGGAATATTACCACCACTGGTCACAGGAAAAGCGACACGATCTTCAATCAGAGCATCAAGATTACCATTAACGGTGATGTGAACCTTGCTGCCCTCTTCTACAACTTCCCAGTTATCTGGAATTTTTGTTGGCAGTTTAGACTTACGTAAAGTAAAACAAATCTTATCGTTGTCAGTATTTAAATTAGCTTTGTATTGGTACAGCAGGTTATCAGGATCAAATGAATCAATGCGGCGCACAAAAGTGCTTGCTTTAATTGCTTCAATGATCTCTTCGGTGATCGACTCTTGCGTATTTAGTCCCATACGAGCAGCAAGATCTTGCCATGTTGATTGCATAACTTGCTCTGAAAGCACATCAGCAACCATTAGTTTATAACTATGAAAACCTGAGCTACGGCCCGCGGCATTAATGCCACCTAAACCAACAATCAGCGGTAACTTTGCCATTTAAAATCCCTGACTCTTATTTAAACACTGTTTTAAAACAGAATAACAGCATTACAGTGTTTATCACCTTTAATTTATGCCAAAATAACTGCCATATATGCCAATTTGATAATCAACTATCTGCATTACTAATATATTGCTCACAAAGAGAAAGGTATGAAAATAGGATTCGTGCTCTATCATCGTGCTTTGATCACAGGAATTTCGCTTAGTGCGGAAATGCTGACCAGTGCCGCCAGTTTACGTGATCGAAAAAGTCAAAAAGCAGACCCTTTTGAGATAAAAGTCGTTGCTCCTAGCCTTACTTCCCCCAAACTAACAGCAGGTATTCGTATTCAGCCTGATATTACTTTTGCTAATGCTGATACCTTTGATGTCATCATCTTACCGCCTATGTGGGGCAACCCTTTAGCCTCATTAACCAAACATCCTGAGATACCAAAATGGCTAATTAATCAATACCACAATGGCGCAAAGATCATTGCAACAGGAACTGGGGTTCTATGGCTGGCAGAAACAGGGCTGCTTGATGATCAAACCGCAACAACCCATTGGTATTTCTATGAAAAATTCTCGCAGCTATACCCCAAAGTCAGGCTTAATAAACAAGCTTCGATAACCTCTGCAAACGGGCTTTATTGCACTGAGAGTATCAACTCACAAACGGAAATGGTGCTGTATTTTATTACCAATAATTTTGGTCAGAAAATCGCTAAGATCATTGAAACCCATTACGGACATGAGATCAGTAAATCCGATCATCAGCCTTTTTATGAGATTGGTGGACAAGTACAGTTCGATGAATCCATTGCCGTTGCGCAAGACTGGATCAGATTAAATATCAGTAATCCTATTACGGCAAAAAGTATGGCTGAACATTGCCAATTACCACTGAGAACATTCAATCGTAAATTTAAAGATCAAGTCGGCCTTGCACCGCATCAATACCTGCAAAAAATACGTATGAAAACAGCCAAAGAGCTATTACGTGATTTTGGTATGTCTATAAACGAGGTATCCGAACAAGTAGGCTATAAAGATGCATATCACTTCTCTACTCGCTTTAAAAATGAGTTTGACGTTACACCCAGTGAATATCGAAAAATGGTAAAAGCTAAAACATATAATGCTTAATGAAATAAAACAAAGGCCAAGTGCATAACACTTAGCCTTTTCGTGTGCTTAATTCGCTGTTTGTCTTGTTAAACTAAACGTACCACTTAGCTACTTTGACCGTTCAGAGCCAACTTAATACGCTCATGAGTACGGTAGTTTGGAATCGAAATAAACTGATTATTAATTGGTTTAGTTCGAGGGTTATCGTAACCGTAAATATCAGGACGCATCGCTAGCTGACCATCCGGTGTTACCCAAGACGTTAAGTAAGCCACATCCAGATCCACATGCTTCTTCAAACCAATCTCACGGTGCTTATTGGAATTAATCATATCGTCGACAGAAGGCAAATTCGGCATATTTTGATAAGACAAAATAAGTTTTGCCATCTCACGAGGCTTTTGTACACGCATACAGCCAGAGCTTAAATCACGCTGACGACGTTTAAACAACGGATACTCTGATTGCTCTTCATCGTGCATATACACAGAGAACGAATCAGGCATCAAGAACGCCACACGACCGAGTGCGTTTTCAGGGCCGGGATCTTGACGGAACTCATGCGGGAATGTCTTCGGATTCACCGTTGCCCAATTAATCGAACTTGGTGGCACAACAGAGCGATCACTCCAACTGTTAATCACATCCATATGGTTACGCTGTAAGAAATTAGGATTCGCCTTAGCCGATGGAATTGTGTTCTGCACTTTAATAGTTTCAGGCACATACCAGTAAGGGTTAATCACAACCGTATTAATGTATGACTGGAACAAGTTCGTTGGGCGTTTTGGCATCCCGTCAATAATGTCCGACTCGAACACAGGTTTTTGATTCTCGTATAGCGTCATTGTGTAATCAGGAATGTTCACAATAATTTGTGGATCATCCCCTTCCAACTGAGCAAAACGCTCACGCTGTAAGTTCAATGCCGCAATACGTGCCAAGCTCGAATATGGGCGAGTTAATTGCCCCACCACTTCATGCCCGATAATACCATCAGCCTTTAAGCCATAATTCGTTTCAAAGGCTTTGATCGCTTGGTTCATAACACCAGTATTGATGATTTTCTTCTGTGCAATCACTTGTTGATACTGCGGCTGAGTTAAATACCCCAAATTCCACAGCACTGTTGCCACATCACTACCATAAGGAATGGTTTCACCCGGTAAAACCGCCTTAGCGAAGTGAACGTTATCGGCATCAAGCGGGTTAGCTGGCAAGCTTAACAGGTGGTTAATTACCCCCATTGTTGGAACAAATTGCGAAGAAGGCAGAAGAGAATTGATCTTTTGTACCGTTAATGGGAAATAACTCTGTGCCATTTGCAGCGTTAACGGCGCTAATGTCACGCGTTTTGAATTGTACAATGGACGCGGATCTTGCATTAACTGATGCACATAATCGATATAAACCAAGTAAGTATCGGTTAATAACAGATCAAAGCCACGTTCATCACGCTGTGTTTTTAAATTCTTTAATTCATCTAAACGCTGCTGCATTCCCGGCAGTGTTTTAGAATCAGCCACCGCTTGTAATTGCGGCATAATCGCATTCACTAACGCAGGATCTAACCAATATGGCATAAAGTTATTATCAGCATACAGCGCATCTAAAATCTTGTCGTTGCACACTTTAGTCATCGCATTCGGAGACAAAGACGCCGTGCTCTTAACCGTAACACCATCTAATACATGCCAATCCAGATCCGTCTTTGCCCCACTCTCAGCAGCCAAAGCCGAACCACAGGTCAATAATGCCGAAATGGTCATTACCGAGCGAATTACTGTATTTATCTTTTTACGACTAAATTTCATCTAACGTTCCTTATCTAAAAAAGCATGCTTTTCTAGAATCAAGATCATCCACTATTAATAGTGATAATGATCTCAAAAATAACTAATGGACGTAATCTATGCTAAAAAACGATACGTGAAAATATCAGTTTCGGAATATTAAATTTTATATGAACTTTGTTCGATTGAGATTTGTAAATGAATTGCTGCAATAATACTGATGAGTTGTTTATTTTATTTAAAATAATGTTTTATTTGAATAAGCATGGGGTAGAGGATAAAAAATTAAAATCCGTATTTAAGGATATTGCTATATAACGAGCCACGGTGAGTTTATCGTTTTAACTCATTTCTGATTAAAGATCATTTCTTACTTTCTACATTTCAAATAAACACTTTGAAACAAAATAATACAATCAAGCTTATGATATTTATGAATTAAATTGATTATCATTATCTAGTTTTATGGGCATTCTTTTATGTAAGAGTAAGAATGTTTGTTAATAAGCTATTAGTATTATTTTTAAGCTAAGAGGTAAATATTGGACGAGTATTCAATTCATCTAAAACGACAAGGTTTTGAGCTTCTTGAGGATATTGGAAGTGGACTTTCTGGTAAAACCAAAAAAGCTAAGCAAAACTCCTTAGAAAGATTTGTTGCCGTAAAGTTTTTCGATAGCGTATTTAATCGAAATAACAAAGAACTAAAGAAAAAGTTTAAGAGAGAAGCATTCATACTCGCAGAGGTACAGCATCCAGCGATTCCGTATGTGATTACTCACGGTGAAGTTAAATGTGAATACGATTCTGTTCCATATATTGTTATGGAGTATATCGATGGTACAAACTTAGAAGATTATGTGCAAAAGAATGGTGTCATCGATCAACGACAGGTCATCACAATTGCAACTCAAATCCTCGATGCATTATCACTTGTGCATGCAAAAGGAATTATTCATCGAGACATAAAGCCCTCAAATATTATGCTGTCTTCATCTGGTCACGCTTACCTGATTGATTTCTCAATTGGATGTGCCCCTTCAGGGAACCCTAAATTTACTAGAGCAACAAGAACTGGGGACCACTTAGGTTCTGTGGAATACATGTCTCCAGAACAAAGCGTCGATATGAAAAACATCGATAACCGTACAGACATCTACTCTTTGGGACTGACGTTATGTAAATTGTTAACAGGCACACCAACGCCCAAGGCTCTGGACAAGCCTGAACTCTCAGTTCCTTATGCTTTAAGAAATGTAATAAATAAGGCTTTAGAGTATGAAGTAAGTAATCGGTATCAAAATGTCAATGACATTTTGAGAGAGTTAAAAAGCATTTCTGGTGCCGGGCATTTTGCAATTAACACACCAAGTAAAGCACTTTGCTCTAATTTAAAATGTCCAGATGCACAATGGTCACCAAATGGTTTCTATAAAGGGGCTAACTTTATCGATAACTGCATTGATATTCACTGTACTTCCTGTGGGGACAAATTAATTTATCAATGTAAATGTGGGTACCCAATAGCCGAAACCCGTTTTTGTGGTGGTTGTGGTAGTGAGCTATTCAAAGTTCCTGAATGCAGTAGTTGTGGATCCTATCTAAATAAACAATATATGGGTAAAGATACGTCAAAAGGTTGTAGCAAATGTTTGTCAAAACGAGTCCAACCTCAGCCTCAACAGGCTAATTGGGGACAGCTACAACAACAACCTGCGCCAATGGACTTTGATGATATTCCATTCTAGAAAACAGAATACTAATTTAGCGTTATGTTAATTTGTCAATTTCGGAGAAATAGGTTGTTAAAGCTTAGTGAAGAAGTCCAGAAGTTAAAAACTCAAACATTAACCCTTTCTGGTATTGCATTGTTCATTTCCATTACAGCGGCATTACCAGAAAAAATTGCAATTATTGGTTTAGATCTTTCCGGAAGCAAAGAAACTGCAGGCTGGTTTCTATTAATCATTCTTGGCTATTTCCTTCTCAAGTTCACTGTATTTTCCACTTTTGAAGTGGTTAAAAAAGAGCTACCTAGTTGGATCAACTATAAAAGTAAAGCTCTTCGTGGAGATGTCATCGGACTTTCTGAACAAGAAATCTTCGATGAATATGAAAGACAGGACCAACATCATGTGAATGAAGACCTCGGTACACTTTCAGGTGAAGCAGCGGATATTAAGCGTAAAAGAAGCAAATTGGAGTATGATTGTAAATCAAAGTTTGTTTTAGCGTACAATTTATGGCTATATTTCAGTGACATAATTTTCCCAATTGTTTTTGCTTGTTACTGCTTTTGGGCTCTCTATTGTTTCTTAAAGCATGGTGTAGTATTCAAATTTACGTGACAAGGTAAGCAAGGTTATAACGTTACACTTTTACCTTTTCCTAATACTTCCCCCAATAAAAAACTGCCTAACAAGCTTTGCCCTCAAATGAGTTAGCCATTCAGCTAACTCATTTGTGATCACCAAGCAGAGCTTCTAACTACCCTACCCCAACAACTCTTTCCTGATAATCTCAGCGCCTGCACTTAAGGCTTCTAATTTACCTTGTGCGATATCTTGTGCCAGTGGTGCCATGCCGCAGTTGGTACATGGGTAGAGTTTATCTGCATCAACGAATTTCAATGCTTTACGTAAAGTGTTAGCCACTTCTTCGGGTGTTTCAATCTTATTACTGGCAACATCAATCGCCCCTACCATAACTTTTTTACCACGGATCAGTTCGAGTAAATCCATCGGTACATGGGAGTTATGACATTCAAGCGAGATAATATCGATGTTCGATTGTTGTAGTTTCGGGAACGCTTCTTCGTATTGTCGCCATTCAGAGCCAAGGGTTTTCTTCCAATCGGTATTGGCTTTAATGCCATAGCCATAACAAATGTGAACAGCGGTTTCGCATTTCAGCCCTTCAATGGCTCTTTCTAAACAAGCGATACCCCATGCATTCACTTCATCAAAGAACACATTAAAGGCTGGCTCATCAAATTGAATAATGTCGACACCTGCCGCTTCTAGCTCTTTAGCTTCTTCATTAAGGATTTTGGCAAATTCCCATGCTAGTTTTTCACGACTTTGGTAATGCGCATCATAAAGGGTATCAACCATGGTCATCGGCCCCGGCAATGCCCATTTGATAGGTTGTTTGGTTTGCTGGCGTAGGTATTTTGCATCTTCAACAAACACCGATTTTTGACGAGAAACAGGACCAACAACAGTAGGTACACTGGCATCGTAACGATCACGGATTTTAACGGTTTTTCGGGTTTCAAAATCGACGCCATTAAGGTGTTCAATAAAGGTGGTTACAAAATGTTGGCGAGTTTGTTCTCCGTCACTGACAATATCAATCCCTGCTTGTTGTTGATTTTGCAGTGATAAACGTAGCGCATCTTGTTTACCTGCCGCTAGTGCATCCCCTTCTAGTTTCCACTCTGACCAAAGTTTTTCAGGCTCGGCAAGCCAATCTGGTTTCGGTAAACTTCCTGCTGTTGATGTCGGTAATAATGTTTTCATGATAGTTAACGTCCTATGTTGATATAAATGATGAAAGCAATGTTGATGTTAGCTAGTCACGAAATTCGCTGACCATTGCTCAAGCACGGTTTGGTATGGTTTGATGAAGTGCTGCTCGGCAAATTTGCCTTGTTCACCCGCCAACCTGCTGCGCTCTTCTCGGTCATACACGATTTTGGTCAGTGAATGATCCGGGCTCTTTAAGTTGGGTTTATAGGACTTTCCAGCCACTGCGTTTGCATTATAGATTTCTGGTCGATAGATCTTTTGGAATGTTTCCATGGTGCTGATGGTACTGATCAGCTCAAGATTGGTGTAATCATTGAGTAAGTCACCAAAGAAGTAGAACGCCAAAGGAGCAACGCTGTTTGCAAGCATGAAGTAACGCACCTGCAAGCCCATTTTTTGGAAATACTGCTCGGTTAATGACGACTCATTGGGTTTATATTCCACGCCCAATACTGGGTGCTGATTTTCGGTGCGGAAATAGGTTTTGTTGTCTGACACGCTTAAACAAATCAAGGGTGTCTTTTTAAAATTCTCTTTATAAACAGCTGAATTAACAAAGCTCTGGAAGATTTTGCCATGCAGCTCACCAAAGTTATCTGGAATACTAAACTGTGGCTTACCTTTATTATGGTTTTGCAGTAGTACGCTGAAATCGTAATCACGCACATAAGAAGAAAAGTTGTTACCGACAATCCCTTCAATACGCTGGTTGGTTTGATTATCAACAATGTGGGTTTTTAATACTTCGATGGATGGGAATGTTTGCCCCTGCCCTTCAATGTCGATATCTACCGAGACAATTTCAAGCTCAACGGAATAGCGATCACCTTTAGGGTTATCCCAGTTCGCCAAGGCATTAAAGCTGTTATTGATCATGTTTAATGCGTTACGTAGATTCTGTTGGCGGCTTTCCCCTCGCGCTAAGTTAGCGAAATTGGTAGTAATACGTGTGTTGCTGGCGGGATGATAATTTTCATCAAGGCCCGTCTTATTAATAGTAAATGTGAAATCCTTTGTCATAGCGGCCTCTACCTTTTAGCTGAAATGAGTTGAATGCTGATGTACTGTCTGTATTCAGTTATACGTAGGGTGCTTGATCAATAAAAGCGTATTTCCTTCACACTCAACATGAGAAAAATTCAAGTTAATAGGTTTGAGTTGTTATAAATTTGTAAGCTATAGTGCTCAACCAATTTTGAATGGATGTATTTTTATTCAATACCTTAACTAACATTACGATGAAGAAGTGAATGGAATGACTGAATTATTGTTAATAATATATTGCGCATTACTTGGTAGTGGCGTGGGTTTTTTAGCGGGATTATTAGGCATTGGTGGCGGCTTAGTCATTGTGCCTATCTTGAGTATTATTTTACTCCACTTTGCGATTTTACCGCCTGATCAGGTGGTGATTGTTGCCATTGCCACTTCGTTAGCGTCTATCCTGTTTACTTCGACTTCTTCAGCGATTGCTCACCATAAGAACGGCAATGTGCCTTGGGATTTAGCACCTTGGATCATGACGGGCGTTGCCCTTGGCGCTCTGATCAGTGGCTTTCTTGCCGCCTTATTACCAGCCAATGTGGTACGCATAGTATTTGCTGTAAGTGTGGCATTGATTGCACTAAAGATGTTCTACAGCAGCACCCAAAAGGACAACGCCAAAACACGTAATATGCCAAACAATGTGGTGCTTACCTTTTTAACTACGATAACGGGCGGTTTGTCTGCGATGATTGGTATTGGTGGCGGTGCACTGTTAGTGCCTTTATTGACATTCTTCTCGCTTGATATGAAAAAGGCCATTGGCTGTGCGTCGGCGTGTGGCATTGTGATCGCGCTGTTTGGCTCTATTGGTTATATCACCTCTGGTAGCAGCTATTTATCTATCAGTGATGGTTTCGCTGGCTTTGTGTATTTACCAGCGTTATTCGGTATTGTGTGTACCTCTTGGTTCACTGCTCCATTAGGTGCAAAAGCCACTCACCACTTACCTGTGCCAACGATCAAAAAAATCTTCTCAGTGTTATTGCTAGCAATGGCAACCAATATGGCGATGAGTTAACCAAGCACCAAGGCGGGATCGCACTTTATAAACAACAAAGAGAGCTAAAATAGCTCTCTTTGTATTTTTAATTTTTCAATAATTACAATACATATAGCACTTTAATCACATGCCAACCAAACTTGGTTTTTACCAGCTCTGGGATCAAACCACGTAGGTTGTTGTTCTTCATTTTTAACGCTTGGCTAGTGCTGATTGCTTTGCCAGAAAATACCGCTTTATCAAATTGCGGTACCATAGCACCTTTACGAAATTCGCCTAAATCACCGCCTTTCTTTCCTGATGGACACGTTGAGTGTTTCTTAGCGAGATCTTGAAATTTTGCACCTTTTTTTAGCTGCTCTAGAATGTCGTCAGCCAATTCTTTGTGTTTAACCAAAATATGAAGTGCGTGTGCGCTAGAAGCCATGGTGCGTTACCTGTTTCGATTACTCTTTATGGCGCGAGATTTTGCGACAAATACGCCCAACTAGCAAGCCATTCACTGAAATTGAATAAAACATCAACACTTCTAGTGCTGGATAATTAGACAGCTATAACTGGATCATAGTTTTACAATAAAAGCTTAAATATTTAACGACTTACACCTATTTACAAGGCTATCATAGTAACCTCCATTCACTTTCCATTCATGCTTGCTACGTTACAGTTATAGATATGAAAATACGTCATAGATATTTATATATAATCGGACTTCTCGGTTCGTTAACCTTTGCAGCTATTGCTGCACCTAGTGTTAGCGACGATGAACACCACGATGATGTAATGACAGCCGTAGAAAAAGGGCTTATAAAGCCTTATTCAGCGCTTCAACATAAAGTTTCACAACAGTTATCTGCACGCATAATTAAAGTAGAGCTCAACGAAGATAATGGTGAGTGGATCTATGAACTAAAACTGATTGATAATGAAAACAATATAATAAAAGTTGAATATCAAGCTCAATCCTTGCAAATGTTACAGATAAAAGGACGACATTTAGAAAATGTCATCAAGGCTCCAAAATGAAAATTCTTGTTATAGAAGATGAAGTAACCCTTGGCGAACAAATTATTGCTGGGTTAGAACAAAGTGGTTGGGTAGCTGAGCTATCTAGTGATGGTATTGATGCGCTATACCGCGCGACTTCTGAACCTTGGGATGCGATTGTTCTCGATTTAGGTTTACCAAAATTAGACGGTATTACAGTTTTAAAAGGCATCAGGGAAGAAAACGTTAACTGCCCTGTGGTTATTTTAAGTGCCCGTAATGAGTTAACTCAGCGTGTTGATGGCTTAAACGCTGGTGCTGATGATTACCTTACCAAACCTTTTCAAATGGTTGAATTAGTTGCACGTGTACGTGCCCAACTTCGTCGTTCTACTGGTAACGCTTCCCCTGTTATTCAAGCTGGCGATTTAAGCCTTGATACCCGTACCTCTAAGGTGACGTGGCAAGGACAGTTAGTCGATCTTACTGCGCTTGAATTTAAAGTATTGTCTTATTTAATGCACAACACTGACAAAGTGATTTCTCGTACTGAGTTGGTTGAGCATATCTATAAACAAGATTTTGATCGCGACTCAAATACCATTGAAGTCTTTATTGGCCGTATTCGTCGTAAGATCGGTAACGATGTCATTAAGACTGTTCGTGGTCTTGGATACCGGATTAATGCTAGCTAATAAACGAAAGAAAGGTCAGCCGAGTATTCGTAATCGCCTGCTAAGTGCTGCTGCAATTTGGTTGATGGCGATTATTTTAACGGCTGGCTATCTTGTTCCGAGCTTTATAAAAAACTACCTCATCGAACAAGAAAAAACGCAGCTATACATCTATTTGGATCAAATCACAGCGTTAGTGGATATTGACTCACACGGGCGAGTTTATCTTGATGGTCGACTCTCTAATCCACGCTTTAACTCCCCTTATAGCGGTTTATATTGGTCGTTAAAGCTGAATAACCAACACCTTCGTTCTCGCTCTCTTTGGGATACGACGATTTCAGGTAACACTGAAGATGGTTATCAAGGTCCAAATAAACAGTCGTTGATTGTTGTTAAGCGTAAGTTTTTATTACCTGACAGTGATTATCCGGTTGAGCTTTCTGTTGCCGTTAACCAAGATCGTTTACTAAAAACACTGCAACAGTTAACCCGTGGCTTATGGTTGATCTTAACCATTATGGCGATAGGTATTTTAGCGTTAACGACACTGCAAGTAAGTTGGTCGCTATGGCCGCTGCGTAAACTACGTCGTAACTTAAAGCTAGTGCGAGAAGGTAAATCCACTGAATTAACTGGGCTGTATCCTGTTGAAATCCAACCTGTAATTGATGATTTGAATGCACTACTGTTTCACTATCAGGAGCTGTTGTTAAGAGCACGTAACCACTCAGGTAATCTATCACACGCACTTAAAACACCGATTGCAATTTTAAACAATGAAGTAGCACTACTTGATACGCCAACTCAAACAAAATTAGTACCTGCACTTGAGCAGTTGCAGCAACATATTGATTACCATTTAGGTCGTGCTCGCATGGCTGGTGCGGTCAATATTTTGGCAACTAAAACCGCCGTATCCAACCGTGTAGATGCTATTTCATTGGCAATGGATAAAGTGTATGCCGATCGTGACATCATTTTAGTAAATGAGCTTGAGAGCGATATAATGGTTGCGGTTGAAAGTAGCGATCTTGATGAGATGATCGGTAACTTAATTGAGAACAGCTACAAATGGGCGAATTCTTTAATTCGTGTTTACCAAGAACCGAATAACAACAAACAAGAAGTAACTCTTGTCATTGAAGATGATGGTATAGGCATTGCCGAAGAGAAATGCAAACAAGTACTAAAACGTGGAGTGCGTTTAGATGAAAGCATTCCTGGTACAGGGCTTGGACTTAACATTGTTAATGAATTGGCTCACAGTTACCGTGGTGATTTAATCTTAAGCCGAAGCCAGCGTGGTGGTTTAAAGGCAAGTCTAATTTTACCTTCGCCTCGCAATTAAAAAAACCCTGCTAGTTACTGGCAGGGTTAACACACTCATTTCGCAAAATCAAATTTATCCACCAAACTATTCATCAAGATTTGAGATAGTTATAAATCACGCATTAAAATTTCATAATCTTCCTGCGCAGATTCAATAAGGTGTTCAAGCTCTTTCGCGTCTTTGTTGCTAAGATCTATCTGCCAATTGACTTTTGATTCATCTCTGCAGACTAATAATGTTTTAGTTCCGGTTTTACTAAACCATAATTGTGAGAACTCAGCTTCTTGCTCTGCGTTATCCTCCAGAATGTTAACGCGTAACTTTCCCGTTGGGATCACACTAATATGAGCATGCCGCTTCTTTTTACCTAACAAGGTAAAATCTCGTTGTTCCACTAACATCACATCGTCCTCCTAGTGTGGCCTACTCTGAGTCACTTCAACAACAGTACAATCAAAAACCGACCTTTTAAGTGTAGATGGTTTACACAATATGTTTGATGAGAATTTAATATTAATAAAATAGTAATGAAAAGCGTTTTAAACATAATGCTATCAAGTGCTTAATAACAGGATATAACCACTATAGAACTCAAATACTACACGGTGATATATTAGAGAAAACGCAACTGGAAGCTAATAATAAATGATAGATTTTCGCTCAGATACTGTAACCCAACCTTCTACCATTATGCGTCAAGCAATGGCAAATGCTCCCGTCGGTGACGATGTTTATGGTGACGATCCAACTGTTAACGATTTAGAACAATATGCTGCAAAGCGCCATGGCTTTGAAGCGGCTCTGTTTTGTAGTTCAGGCACTCAAGCTAACCTGCTTGCATTAATGGCTCACTGCGAACGTGGTGATGAATATTTATGCGGACAACAAGCACACAACTATAAGTTTGAAGGCGGTGGCGCTGCCGTTTTAGGCTCTATACAACCCCAGCCGATTGAAAATGAACCAGATGGTACCTTACCGTTTGCCAAACTTAGCGCAGCAATTAAACCTATCGATCCTCACTTTGCCCGTACCAAACTACTTAGCCTTGAAAACACCATTAACGGCAAAGTCCTACCACTAGAATACATTCAGCAAGCACGTGAATTTGTTGACCAACACGGCTTAAAACTTCATCTTGATGGCGCTCGTATTTATAACGCAGCAACGGCACTGAATATAGATATTTGTGAAATCGTTAAATACTTCGATTCATTTACTATCTGTTTATCAAAAGGACTGGGTGCGCCAGTGGGATCTTTACTACTTGGTGATAAAGCACTAATCGCCCGTGCACGTCGCTGGCGTAAAGTGTTAGGTGGTGGCATGCGTCAGGCAGGCATTTTAGCTGCCGCTGGTAAAATCGCCCTAACTGAAAATACAACACGTTTAATTGCTGATCATACTAATGCGAAATACCTTGCAGAGCAGTTCAATAATGTTGAAGGTTTTTCGGTAAACCTTGCTCATGTACAAACCAATATTTTGTTTGCAAAAGTTGATGAATCTATCGATCAAACAGCATTGGTTGAACAATTAAAACAGCAAGACATTTTGATCTCAGCTGGCAACCCAATGCGTTTTGTCACCCACTTAAATATCACTAAAGAAGACATTGATCGCTTTATTACGGTATTGAAAGCGACACTGTAACTAAATACCGTCGGCTTTTCTTATAATAGACAGAGACAAGCCGACGTTATCTTCCACAATGACGCAGAATGATAACGTTCCTCTTCCCCTAACGTCACACAGGCATTCCCCCAACAGATTGAAATCAGTTTAAAACGTATAAGTTAGTAACCTATTTACGTGATTACATGTTTTTTTGATACCTAACTCACCTTCTTCGATCTGATCCTTTGCAAGCTAACCTGCACTCATTTAGCTTACACTAAATATTAATGATAATTAATTTCATTATCATGTAGATTTATTATCTTGCAGGGAGAGCACCATGGAACAAGCGTTTCATTCCGATCCAATACTCAAAGTCCGTGATCTTGAGGTCACTTATATTACCGATAATGGTGATTTCAAAGCCGTGAAATCAGTGAGTTTTGATATTGGTAAAAGTGAAATTTTCGGACTGGCAGGCGAATCAGGTTGTGGTAAAAGCACCATCGCTTTCGCCATTAACCGTTTACATAAGCCGCCCGCATTAATCACTAACGGCAGCATAAAATACAATGGCAAAGAGCTTGTCTCATTAACTGAACAGCAAATGGGTGTGATCCGCTGGAAAGACATTGCCATGGTATTCCAAAGTGCCATGAACTCACTCAACCCTGTTCTTCCTATTCAAGAGCAGTTTGCTGATGTTATGCGTCATCACCTTGGCTACACTAATGAACAAGCCAAAGAACGTGCAGAAAAATTGCTTGATTTAGTCAACATTCCCCGCGAACGTTTATCAGAGTACCCACACCAGTTTAGTGGTGGCATGCGACAACGTTTAGTGATTGCCATTGCCTTATGTTTAAATCCAAAACTTATCATCATGGATGAACCGACCACGGCATTAGATGTGGTTGTTCAACGTGAAATCCTGCAGCAAATCTATCAGTTACGTAAAGAGTTTGATTTCTCTGTACTGTTTATTACCCACGATCTTGCGCTAATGAGCCAACTTTGTGATCGCATTGCGGTCATGCGTCACGGCAAGATTGTAGAAGTAAACCAAGCCCGTGAAATTCGTAACAATCCACAGCACCCATACACTCAAAAGCTATGGGCATCATTCCCGAATATTCATGAAGAAGCACCACAGGTACACATCACAGCAGAGGAATTATCATAATGGAACAACCAGTTATTGAATTAAATAATGTGGTGAAAGAGTTCACTGCCAGTGGTGGTTTTGGTTCAACCGAGATATTCCGCGCCCTTGATAGCATCAGTTTTAAACTTTACAAAGGACGTACCCTTGCCCTTGTCGGTGAATCAGGCTGTGGTAAAAGTACCTGTGCTAAACTGATCACTAAAGTCCATGGCGTCACTGAAGGTGAAATTTTATTTAAAGGCGAGAACGTTGATACCATCAATAAGCGTCGTGATATTTTAAATTATCGTGGTAAGGTACAAATGGTATTCCAAGACCCATTTGGATCGTTAAACCCTACTCATACTATTCGCCATCACCTCACTCGCCCACTATTAATTCATAAGCAAGTAAAGGGTAAAGACGCAATAGAAAAGCGTTTGAATGAGCTAATGGAATTGGTTGAGTTACCCATTGAAGATCTTGATAAATACCCCCACCAACTCAGTGGTGGTCAGCGCCAACGTGTGAATCTCGCTCGTGCCATTGGTGTTGGCGCTGAAATAATACTAGCCGATGAGCCAACCTCAATGCTAGATGTCTCGATTCGTTTAGGTGTGCTTAATCTAATGAAAGAGATGAAAGAGAAAATCGGCATTGGTTTTCTCTATATCACCCACGACTTAGCTACCGCACATTATATCGCTGAAGAAACTGCAGTCATGTACCGTGGTCGTATTGTGGAATGGGGAGACACTCGCTCTATTTTGCGTAACCCACAACACCCTTATACCAAGTTATTGATTTCCGCTGTGCCCGATCCTGATCTACCCTTTAATAAATTAGTTGATTCAGAGCCTGACTATTCACAAAGTGCCGATAAGATCCGCGCCATCAGTCTTAAATCGGTCGCAGGACATCGCCAAGTGGCTGACAATCACTTTGTTGCAAACTGGGATGAAGCTGAAATAGCCGCACTGCAAAAGGATAAAATCGCATGACAGAACTTCACTGCTGGTTAGAATCCATAAAAAGCTGGTACCAACCCAATCACAGCCATGACTTTTCAGATTTAATCTCGGTAATCCAACAAACACCGCAAAGCATGATGGATGAACTTGATACAGAAACTGGCAGTGAAGCCCTTGCCTATTGGCTTGATGCTTGTTTTCGTTTAACCAAATACTATCAACATCAAGGCTATAACGAACAAGCCTTTGGCTATATTCAACTATCATATGCCAAGCTACAAGCCATTGTTTGTGAGCAAAGTTACAGCGCAGAGCTAAAACGTTGGAGCTTAAAGAAGCTCGATCGCATCATTGTCGCTATGGTGGAATTTTGCCAACATCAGTCCGATCCACAATGGCAGCAAGAAAGCATACAGCTGATAAACTTGCATGTGGCATTTATGGAGTCACAGCAGCATTTGAACTTAAGTTATGCTGCAAGTAACTAAAATATCTCTCATATCTTCAGCGAGTAGATCAAGCATTGGCTGCATTTGCTCGCTGTTCCTTTTATTTATCAATACCTTAGTATAACTAGTCCAATCCCTGCGTTATACCAACGCAATCAACAATAAAAAATTATCGAAAAACAATAATTTTTTATTGCTCAAATTTAAGTTTAAACATATTATCTCATCATCAACAAAGGAGGTAATATGTCTAACATTGAAAAACACAGCCGCAAAGTACGAAAACTCTTCCAAACTTTCTTAGTACTTACACCGTTAATGGTTATTTATTTCTGGTTAACCACCAACACGCCATACAATTTTATTAGCCATACGGGAATCTTTAATCTTTCATTCGACATTAATGAATTAACAGAAGTCCCTTTAACCTTAACCACACGATTACTCGCAATGGTTGCATCATTACTTTATTGCACAATAATCATGTATGCATTAGCTGTACTTATTAAACTGTTTAAAAACTACGAGCAGAATAATATTTTTACACTAGAGAATGCACAAAGTTACCAGAAGTTAGGTTATTGCATTTTTTACTGGGTAGGTGGTGGTCTTTTGTACGAACCAATCATGTCATTGATTTTGACATTTAATAATCCACCGGGACATCGTATGATAACGCTCACCTTTGTGGGCTTAGATTTCCTCACTATCGTATTAGGATTCATTGTTTTAATTATCTCTTGGGTAATGAAAGAAGGTTATCAATTAGCTGATGAGCAAAACTACACAATTTAAGAGCCAACTATGACAATACGCATTAACTTAGATGTCATGATGGCAAAGCGGAAAATGCGACTCAAAGCATTAGCTCAAGCTATGGAAATGACAGAAGCTAACTTATCAATTCTGAAAAATGGCAAAGCAAAAGCAGTACGCTTTTCAACGTTAGATAAACTCTGTGAGTTATTAGATTGCCAACCGGGTGATATTCTTGAATTTGAAGAAAATCCCAAAGATGAATAACAAAAAAGGAAGTAAAGTAAATACTATACTTCCTTTTTGTTTTTTAATTAGTGCGTTCTTGGTTTTACCCATACCGATTTGAAATCAAACCACCCTAATTTATTCGACTCCATCCCTTCCAGCTGACCACTATCATCAACCCCTAACCAAGCATGAAACAAGGGTAATACCTGGCCTGAATTCACCAATAAATGTTGAATACTTTCTAATGGAAATGTCTGGGTAATATTCATCCGCCAATTATCAACCTGCACATCTAACTGTGCAAACTCAGCTTCAGGCATAGCACGTTCTATATGCTCAAAATTATATAACCAAGGTAAGATGGCATCGCTTCGATTGCTGCCTAAACTCATACCATTGAGCCACATATCAATCTTGTCTGCTTGCTTACCCATCATGATCTCGCAAGATGCCATTTCTATTACTTTTAGCTTGATCCCATCTTTAGCCAAAATACCTTCAATTAATTCTGCCAAGTAAGGATAAATAGGATGCTCTTGCTGATAAGCCAGCGTCACTACACGTTTGGTTGTTGGTATTTGTACATCATCAGTGTAATGACAATCACAGATCCAGCCAGGCAACAATCCATAGGCATTAATAAGTTTGAAATCGACGACCTTATTAAGATCTAACGCTCGCATCAGGTTTAAGCTATTTAAACGAGATTTAAAATAATCGAGCCAAACTTGTTGCTGAGCTAAACCTTTATTACGGTTTAATAACAAATAATTACAACCTTGATCTAAGCTCAACCGTTCAGAGACAGAAACACTTTGCTTTTGTTCTAACTCTAATGCTGGCTTTAAATAAAAAGCTGAGAACCCCGATAAAATCCAAATTTCAACCACATCAGTCAAAGCACGAAAACCAAAGTACATATCAAAGGCTTCAAGTTTTAAGCGTTGCTTATCATTAACGGTCACTTTATAAGGACCAGTGCCTATCGGAAAAACATCAGCATCAGGGCGCTTTTGATCATCAGCTGGTTGGATCACCGCATTAATATTAGTGAGTAATTCAGGAAGATGGTGATCATCACGTTTCAAGTAAAAATCAATCGTGTTAGCAAACGGAGAAATGACCGAATCAATATGTTTAAACAAGGATTGTTGTTTTACTTGCTGAAAAGTTTTAATGATATCTTCACTTTCTAACATTCGACCATCGTGAAAACGAATAGCAGGACGAATATGAAAACGCCAATGACGACTAGAGATCATCTCCCACGCATGAGCAATATCAGCTTCTACTTCCCCTTTTTCCTCATTAAATTGGGTTAATCCACTGAATATTTGGCGGATCAAATGCTGTTCAGAGCGACGTAGTGGTTTAAGTGGGTTCAAATTCCCAAAGCTACGGTAATAAGGTAAACGCACAATTTGGCGACCATGAACATGGCTAATCCCCATTTGTTCTTGGATCAACTGTACTAATTTTTCAGCGTTATGATTGAGTACAGATAAGGCATTTTCTAGCTTACCATCAGCTACCAGTTTGCGCGCTTGCATAAACTGTAACTCACTGTCAGTGCTATTAAATACTAAGCGAGATTGCTTACCACGCCCTACTGATGGTTGCCAATCTATCCACCCTTTCTCAACCATTTTATTGATCACCATACGCACATTACGTCGGGTACAAAATAAAACTTCAGAGATATCTTGCAGGTTCGTTTCTGTCGTCTTGCCTGAGAAATGGTTATAAAGCCGCTGGAACTGTAATTTTAAACGCTGACCACTCATAAAGAGGAAACCTTATTTCTTATACTGTTCTCTTTTAATTTCCTCATTTTAGCGTAAAAATAATTCTGTCGATATGAATACAGCGCATGCGCTATTAAGAGTGTGAGTTGTGCTAAACATTCGACAAAGTCTACAAATCTCTTTGTAGCATTAATGAACATTGATTGGCTGTTTCCCCCAAATCATGCCTGTCTCCTGAGTGCTCATTAATTTCAGTCCGGCCTAGGCAGCTTTGTTTAGGCTGGACGATTTCCTTTCAGCGCTTCTATTCTTACAACTATTTATTTAATTTTAGTTATCACAATGACTGTCATTAGATTGATAAATACCATGTTTATCCTGACCTTAACTTCCCCAATCAAAGCGCATTATGAAAAAGCTAAAGCGTTATCAATACGAGCAATATGCGATTTTGTGCCACCTTGCCTATCCTGACGACTTTGATCATACCCAATACGGTTTTTTACCCGAAGGCAGAGAAGAAATCATCGATCGCTGGGGACGACCTATTATTCGTATCTTATGGGGAGAAAGTAATGAAGTGGTTTTGGTATTTAAAGGCTCACAAAATATCTGGGACTGGTTGCTAAACCTTGCCTGTTTTCCCAAAAAAGTCATCACTGCAAACAAACCGTATTATGTTCATTGGGGTTATCATTATTTGATCAATCAAAAGAGCATCCATCGAAATTACGCTTTTCACCAATACCACCCTGATCTTAGCGACAGTCAAAAAGCTGATATATTTCAAGCCACTCAGCTACCTCACTATCGCCAACATGCCGCCAATAGCAATATTATTAAGCAAATCCAGCACATTGTTGCGCCTTTAATCGCATCCGGCAAACATATTAGTTTAACCGGACACTCCTCTGGTGGTGCTATGGCAGTGCTCAGTGCAAATTATCTTTATCAACACTTCCCCCAAGCCATAAAACGTGTGGTTACTTTTGGACAACCTGCCACTGGCTTTTGGAGCTTTAAAAAACACTACCCGCTTAACCACCAGACCTACCGAATTTGCTGTGATTTAGATATCGTGACCTTTTTGCCTGCCATTCCATTTATGCACTGGCATGTTGGTCAAATGCTCTGGTTACACAACGGTAAAATTTATCAAAACATCCCTACAATTATCAGGCTATCACGCTCAATTATTAGCTGGATAATGCGCCCTTTCAGCTATCACTTCATGCAAAAATACATACGTAACAAAGACTTTTTTGATAAGCACTGAGATAAACCAACTTACTTAATGAACTGATAAATACGGCGAGCTAAATATTTCGCTGTATTAATATCTTCATCAAAAGGCTTCCCCTCTTTTGAGGTAGCAATCACACCCGCCTGACAACCTAATCGATTTACCTTTAGCTCATTATAATTCGATGGCATGTCCAACCCCATCCATATCATGCCATGCTGTGATGCCAATATTTGGAAGTACCTTAGAGTTTCAGATTGATCGCCATTTTCAGAACCGCCAGACGTCATTCCTGCTGCAATTTTTCCCGCTAGTTTCTGTTCAGACCATATATCACTAGTAGCATCAGCAAAGGCTTTGAACTGTGCCGCGACAGATCCCATATAAGTTGGAGAGGCAAAAATAATCGCTTGGCAGTCCTGTAGTTTTTTCATCAAATCATTATTAACAAATCGCCCTCCGATAATTTCTGTTCCCATTATCTTATGCGTAATCATCTCTACAGGCTCTGATGCTAACTCATTACAAAAAGCATCGACTAAAACTTCCGTGATACCTGTGTTCGAGAAATAAACAATACCTATCGCTTTCATTAAAAGATCCTTATTAAGTGTGTAAATCTCAACACAAGATAAAACCTCAAGTTAACCTGAGGTCAAACATTAATGACAATTTTTAAATCAATACATATGAATAATCATATATGTAATAATTGCAGTGTATAACTGTTTAGAAATAGAAAAGACAATAAGGAAATACCGCATGACACATCCAACATGGGAATTACCAATAAGCAATAATTCAGCAGGATTGGTACTCACTCCTTGTCCAGGAACAAAGGGCACGCCATTAATTGAAAGCATTGATCAACTGAAAGCACAAGGTGTCACAATTGTTGTCACTGCATTAAGCATGAAGGAAATGGAAGCAAAGAACGTTGGTCTTTTACCACTAGTTGTTCAGCAAGTCGGACTTAAATGGTTCAATACCCCAATTGAAGATGATTGCGCACCAGATGAAAGTTTTCAGCCACATTGGGATGCAATCTCCCCTGCACTTCACCAAGCATTGGATAATGGTGAAAAGGTCGCACTACATTGTATGGGCGGCTCAGGTCGAACAGGATTACTTGCCGCTCACCTGTTATTAGAGAAACAGTGGCAACTTGACGATGTCATTACTCAAGTTCAAGCACTTAGACCAAACGCTTTTACTAAAGAAGTACAGGCAGAATATATTCGTAACCTTACTCACCAATAAGTGACAACTTCCTTTATTCTTTATATGTTCTGTGAAATAGACATTGTTAGTTAATTATGAGAGTCAGTATCTAATGCTGGCTCGACTTCGAAACAATATTTGTCTGAATATCTAACACATTGAGTATTACTTTATTCAATATAGACAGAAGAAATAACCAGTGATCCAGATCATAGGCATACAATTGTTTTTAAAATACTATTTAAGCATAATACAATTACTGTTGAGCTTAGTATGGAACACGCGAAACAATCTTCAGCTATAGCCAGTCCTAAAGAACCGCTATTAGCGATAAAACTAATACCCTCTCTTGCTATCATTCTTTTAAGTATTATCGCTTGGCAATTTGCTCCACCCTCGGGACTATCACTCGCTGCTTACCACACCGCAATCATCTTCATTGCTACCATTGCTGCCATTGTCGCAAACGTACTCCCTACTGGTGCTGTTGCCGTTATTTCAGTTTCTGTTTATGCCGTGCTACATGCAGGCGGTGAAACCTCTGCTAAAGCTGCGATTATGGCAGCCACCAGCAACTTTAATAATGTCCTGATTTGGTTAATCGTCATTGCCTTTATGATCGCCCGAGCCTTTGCTAAAACTGGCTTAGGTCGTCGTATTGCATTGGTGTTGTTAAGCTTATTTGGTCAATCATCACTGCGTATTGCTTACTGTTTAGGGGTTGCCGATTTCTTAATTGCCCCTGCGACACCAAGTAATACTGCACGCTCTGCCATTGTTTCTCCGATTGCCGACTCATTAGCAAAAACCATCAACAAAGACGATACCAAATTAGGTAAATACTTAATCTCGTCTGTTAGTGCTATGAACGATGCGTCAGCTGTGGGTTTTCAAACCGGCTTTGCAGGTAACTTAGCATTGGTTGGTATTGCCAGCTCAGTTGCTGGGATCACAATGACATTCACCCACTGGGCAATGTACTTATTAATTCCTGCACTTACGCTACTGCTAACCATCCCATTCATTCTGTACAAATTTATTAACCCAGAAACAAAACAAACCCCAGAAGCACCAAAATTTGCCCGTGCTGAATTAAAGAAAATGGGCAAAGTGACTCAAGCTGAGTGGAAACTAATTGCGGTATTCATTGCTTTGATTGTGATGTGGGTTGGCGGTAAAGCTTTAAGTCTTCACTCAACCACGGCTGCGTTTATTGGTTTATCTGCCCTACTCGTACTTGGCGTTTTAAATTGGAACGACGTTAAAGCAGAGAAAGGCGCTTGGGATACCTTAATTTGGTTCGCTGTATTAATGGGCATGGCAAGCCAGCTAAAAACCTTAGGCTTTACTGGCTGGGTCGGTCATGGCGTATCAGATATGATCAGTAGCGGCATGGGTAATGCAGGCCCTACATTAATTCTGATCGTGATGATGAGTTTCTACCTGTTAACCGCTTACTTCTTTGCCTCAGGTACAGCAAAAGTCGTGGCATTAGGTCCTGTTATCATCGGTTCATTAATGGCATTAGGTGTGAACCCATTAATTGCGATTCTCGCCGTTGCGGGTATTACCAATATCGGTTGTAACCTAACCACTTACAGCCATGCACGTAACCCGTTGTTAATGGGCTATCAATACCACAACGATAAAGAATGGATGAAGATCGGTTTGGTGATTTCCATCGGTGGCGCAATCATCTTTATGACTTCAGGTCTAGTTTGGTGGTCGATACTGGGTTTAATGTAATTGAACTATTACCGCTCACTGAGCACTAATAAATAACAATAATGGCTACCTAGATGGTAGCCATTTTGCCATTATAATTTGAACAATTGTCTGAGGCTATCAAACGCAACAGCACGTCACAGCGTTCAAATCAGCAGAAAAAGGAATGGATTGTGAGAACTCTACTATTATCGGTATTACTGCTATTCTCTGCCTCCTCATGGAGTGCCAGCTACTGCCTAAAAACAACCTTAGGTGACTATGTTTGCCCACCGCCTTTTGACCATATTTATGCAGATAAACTTAGCAATCCACTGTGTGGTAAAGGGCAATGCATCGAAGATCAACAAGGTAACTACCAATGTTCTAAGCAAGATGGTGGCTTTGCGATCAAAAACCAAATGGGTGATATTTTATGTACTGGTGGTTGTGAGCCTGCCAGCGAGAAGAATTGTCAAATCCCTAAACCTTAATCCCATAGATTATAGATTAGATACAAAA
The DNA here is from genome assembly GCF_030685535.1 of Photobacterium leiognathi. Classification (NCBI taxonomy): domain Bacteria; kingdom Pseudomonadati; phylum Pseudomonadota; class Gammaproteobacteria; order Vibrionales; family Vibrionaceae; genus Photobacterium; species Photobacterium leiognathi. Next base: position 977,433 of record NZ_CP131599.1, read on the forward strand.
ATGGCTACCGCTCTTTCAAGTCGGTAGCCATTATATAACGTTGTATTTAGCTAATTACGCTTTCTCACTAAAACAAGTTAAACCGATGCTTGTTTATTTGCGCGAGCTTTACGTTTTAACACACGGAATTCATGTTTTGCTAAGTGACTATCCATTGATGAACGTAGCAACTTGTACAGCAGAATCGAACCATCAATTTCTTCTTTACGGTTAGTTAAGCTTTCAATGTTCAAGCCCAGCGGTAAGTCATACTCCACAACTGCATCTAAGATCTGATTTAAGCTGTTACAACACATCTTAATCGACTCATGCAGTGGGTTTTCTGCATTTAGAATACGTAAACTGGTTGCTTCAGGAACGCTCACCCCTAGCCACTCAATAAACTCCAGTGTTTTCGCACTGCCACAAGGTGAGAAAGTTAAGATAATACGCTGTGGTTTTAAGCCTTGCTCTTTACACTCGATCGCATAGCGAGTCAGGATATCAATGGTCGCTTGGGTGTCGTAAATCGCTTGAGAAATAAAGAAATTACAACCTTGCTTATACTTTTCAATTAAACGCTCATGCTCATTACCTTTCTTAGCATGACGTTCAGCAATCATAATGCCGCCAGTAAAGAAGTTATTACGGTTATCCGCCAAGGTTTGGTAAGCCGCTGATAATGGTAACGACACCTCATTTTTCGCTGACGGGCTACCCACTAGCACCATGTCACGAACACGGTATTCATCCCACGCTTCATTTAGCCACGCATCAAACTCTTCAGTTTCCGACTGCACCACACTCTTATAAGTGATCACAGGCTTATCTGTTTTCTTATTTAACAGCGATGAGTAATGACGCGGATCATGGGTAGACTTAAATGGGAACGGGCGTGGCTTATTAGTACGTGAAGCTTCATCTTGAATATCGTAAACAATCAAACCATCAATGGCTAAATCACAAATACGATCCACAAGGCGATCAGCAATGCCTTCCACATCTTCAAGTGGTGTGCTGGTTTTAGGTGGCGTTGTGCCAATGAAATAAACGCCGCGTGTAATGTCGTTATAACGTACACGTAGTTCAGATTCTTGTGATGATAGGTATTGATCCGACATAAATTACCACTTCCCTGTTATCGCAGTAAGCTAATCTGGCTCTACTGCTTAATTTGTCTCAAACCTCAGCCAATCTCTGCTGAGGTTTATCTCATCCTTGTGCGTTGCAGCTTACCTTTATGATTTATCTCGCCAATTTTTCGAGCTACATAAAGCCTAAGCCATTAGTTTTTATCAAATCTGCAACACAATATATGCTTTAGTTTTACCTAAACCCTTTAGATAAATCAAAGAAAAGTCACTGATTTTATATAAGTGATTAAATTAACGACATTCTTTATCGATCCAAGCAAGGTAGTCACCTAATCCATTGGTGATCGGTAATTGGATAATTTCAGGGGTTTCGTAATCGTGAAATTGTAAAATTGTCGCTTTTACTTGCTCAAATAATGCCGCTTTGGTTTTGATCATCACTTGATGTTCTTGATCGCAATTGACCTCACCTTGCCAGTGATAATAAGACTGGATCGGCATAACCTGCACACAAGCCGCTAAACGCTGGTTGATCAACTCATCGATAATGGTTTTACCCACAGACGGATTGGCAAATGTGGTCATCACCACACAATATTGTTCAGTCATTCTTTTTACTCTTCTAAATATTTATTTTTTGCTGTCAAATCATTCACCCCAAAAATATTGAAGCAAGATTAAATTATCAGCACGAATGACACAGCCATTATATTGCTCTGACATTGCGCTTACATTCGCTCTCTATTATCGCGCGGTTTCTTCCCTACAAAGAAACTATCTTTTTATTCGCTAAGGAACTCGAATAGTGAGCAAATTTAAAATTCTATCATTAAGCCTCGCGGTATCTATTGCTCTGTTTGGCTGTAATGACGACGAACACCACCACCATGACGACAACAAAGTTATCGATGGACAAACGCTAACTAACACGCCAGAAGTCGTGACCAAAAGCGATAAGAAAGTTAGCAAGCAAACCATTACTTTAGCCGCAACTTCCGACCTACACGGACGCCTACGTGGTTATGACTATGCCATTGATGCAGAAGACAAACATGCTGGTTTAACTCGTATTGCCACTATCTTAGAGCAACAACGCACTTTAGATCCTAATCTTATTCTTTTTGATATTGGTGATACGGTTCAAGGTAACTCAGCACAGCTTTTCAATGATATGGAAACGCACCCAATGATTGAAGCTCTGCAATACCTTGATTACGACCTATGGGTACCGGGTAACCACGAATTTAACTTCGATCGTTCATTCGTTGATCGTAACTTAGAAAACTTTGATGGCGCAGTAATTTCTAGCAACATCAAATGGGAATCTAACAACGAAAACTACCTACGTGGTTTCCAAATCTTCAACGTGAACGGCTGTAAAGTTGCTGTAATTGGCCTCACACCGTCATACGTACCTAACTGGGAAGCCTCTGCACCGGAACACTTCAAAGGCTTAAAATTTGAAGATGAGCTAGTCGCAACAAGTGCTGTGGTTGATGATGTGATTGCACGCCATCAACCTGACATTATTGTAGGCGCTCTTCACCTAGGTCGTACTGATCAAGGTGTAGGTGTTTACAATATTGCTGCAGAGCTTGCAGATAAATTCGATGTCATCATGGCAGGTCATGAGCACGCAACCTACATTGAAACCGTGAAAAAAGGCGATCCTAACGGTACAGATATCAGTGTGAAAAGTGGTTTAGTTGAAGACAAAGCTAAATCAGGCACTTACAACGAAAGTAACCGTCATGAATCAGTGAAAATCATTGAACCGGGTAAATGGGGTTCAGATTTAGCGATGGCGAAAATTAACGTTGAAAAAGATGCGTCTGGTAAATGGAAAATTATTGATACCACCCTATCTAATCTTGATACCAAAGAGATCGCAGAAGATCAGAACATGGTTGATGAATACCAAGATATTCATGACCGTTCTGTAGATGATGCGCGCGAAACGTTAGGTAAAGTAGACGGTGACTTCGTAAATGGCGGTGGCGCTGATGAAGCAACAAATGATGACTACTTTGTTGATGACTTAGGTACACGTCTATACAGCACCATTCATAAAGCAAAAGTACAAGACAGCGCACTGATAGACCTAATTCAATTTATTGAGCGTGAAAAATCAGGTGCGACAATTTCTGCAGCAGCGTTATTTAGCGACACTTCTAACCTACGCGATGGTCAAGACTATCAACGCAAAGACTCAGCAAACCTATACAAATACGACAACGCATTAATTGGTGTAAACATCACGGGTGCAAACCTGAAAAAGTACATGGAGTGGTCATACAACTACTTCAATACTTACAAAGAAGGTGATTTAACTGTTTCATTTAATCCAGACGTTCAAGCGTATAACTACGACTTATTCGATGGTGCTATTGAATACACAGTCGATCTTACAAAACCTACTGGTGAACGCGTTGATATTACCCTTGTTGACGGTAAAGCGTTTGATCCAAATGCGAAGTACAAACTGGCACTGAACTCATACCGTTTTGGTACTCAAGGTGTTCCAAACGGTTGGTTTACTAAAGATGATGTGTTCTACGATTCAAGCGACGCAACGGTTCCAGCAATCCGCGATATGATCACTGCTTATGTAACAGAACATAACGGTATTAGTATCAACGATGAGCACCTAAACACCACTCATAACTGGCAAATTAAGCAGTTAGCACCAAATGGTGAAATCACACAGAACCGTGCTAATAGCGATATCTGGAAGCAGTTTACTAATCAACAACTGTGTATTCACATCAATCCAGATAACGTGAAATACCCAAGTATTAGCCATGCGTTAAACATGAACGATCCAACCAGTTATTTCGAGAACAAAGCCTATAAAGCAGATGGAAGTGCGACAAAAGAAGCGCTCAACCTCGGCTGTAGCTGGACAAACGATCCAAATAACAAAAGCTAGTCATACATAGCTTTAGCACCCTAAGCGGTAGATATTCTCTACCGCTTTTTTCTCTCTGATTATCTCTGTGAGCCACATGTTCCAAAAATACATTTTCCCGCTGATCATATTAGCGCTATCAACAGCGATTTTTGTTTTCTCACCCGTGTTAAGTCAGTCTTTTCACCCTAAGAAGACTCAATCACAACACTTTGTTTCTGCTAAAGTCGAAAACATCTTAGATGAAAATGTATTTGAAGATGATTTAGCGCCAGGTATCTATCGCGGTACACAACACCTAAAAATCAAAGTGCTTGAAGGTGAACATGAAAATGAAACCGTTGAAATCAATAACCCGCTAAGTCGTCAGCATAATGTGTTATTAAATGAAGGCTCTGAATTTATATTGATGATCCGTGAAACCATTCACGGCAGTCATTTTTGGGCATTTAACCACCAGCGAGCCACTGCCATTTACACCATGGCAGCAGTGTTGATTGGGCTGATTTTAATATTCGGTGGACGTTCAGGTTTTAACGCTGTTATATCTTTATATTTTACCGCCGCCCTCATTATTGGCGTGTTAATTCCAGCTATTTTTAAAGGCATCAATCCAGCACTTGTAACCATTGTATTAATGGCGATCAAAATCATCGTAAACTTCATTCTTGTATCAGGCTTTAACAAAAAGAGCCTGTGCGCAATATTAGGTACTTTAATAGGCGTTATTACGGCGGGTATTTTTGCTCAAACCTTTGGCGAATGGGCGCACTTATCCGGTATTTACCTCGATAAAGGTGAAGATGTGATTTACCTTGCCGCCAATCATCCAATCCAAGTCCGCTGGCTGATGTTTGTCACCATCATGATTGCAGCACTTGGCGCTGTAATGGACGTGGCTATTTCCATTGCCTCTTCATATCAAGAGTTACAACAAGCCAATCCCACACTAACACCAAGGCAGCTTATGTTATCTAGCATGAACATAGGCAAAGACATTATGGGAACCATGACGAATACGTTGATTTTAGCGTTCGCAGGTAGTTCCCTCACCACCATAATGATGGTTTGGGGGCTCTCAATGCCTGTAGAACAGTTCATCAATACCCCAGTGATCGCTTTAAGCATTATTCACGGTTTAGCAGGCAGCATCGGAATTGTGCTTACCATTCCCTTTACTGCCTTTATTGCTAGTAAAATCTTTGACCACCAGAGCAATGAAAAGCTAACAACAAATGCTATGCGTTAACATGCTTTAGATAAGTAAAAAACTCAGTGTCTTTCTCGTAGTGATTTCTTTCATATAAGTTCTGCGCTTTTAAGTTATCGACAGCAGTACTTAGCATAATGAAAGAGGCCTGAGTTTCTTTCGCTAGCTGATCAGCACGATCAAGCAGCAATTGCGCAACCCCATGTTGTCGAGCAAATTCCGCCACAAACAGATCGTAAAGCAACCAAGTGCGATTCATTTCAAGTGAGCAAAACAGCGGATATAACTGAGTAAAACCAACATATTGCCCTTGCTCATCAACCACGAAGTAAATAACCGACTCTTTATTTCCTAAGCGTTGTTGCAGATATTGAAGTGGGTTTTTCTCACTATAATCAACTTCATAAAACGTCAGATATGCCTCATACAAGGGCGCAACATGCGCTAAATCATCCAAGGTTGCTTCTTTAACCGTAAACATACATACACCTTTCTTTGCTTAGATTCTTCTCCCCCATTAATACCAATCATAGCCACCCACTGACAAACAAACTGAGATTGAATTTTTAATGCTAGTCGCTCACGGAAATGCCCAAGTCACAACACTGCTTGTGGTGTGCCAACGTCATGTTTCGTCAATCCTCTAATTCAAAGCATCGGCTTAAAAAAGCTACGTTCATAGCTGATAATGCAATCTGTCTGCTCTGCAAATTTATACGCCTCTATACATTCAGGATCGAAGATAGAGTCTGTTCGATACTGTTCATAAGCAGCTAAACTATCAAAACTAAATAAAGCTAAGGCTATGTTATTAGCACCTTCAGATGGAAGGAAATAACCATGATGTTGACCACCGAACTTCTCCACTAATGGCAACCACATACGCCCATATTGCTCAAATTCAATGAGCTTTTTCGGATCAATAACGTATCTGACATAACAAGTAATCATGCCTTTATCCTTGTAATTACATATTAAACAGCTTTTTGCATATCGACATTGGCATGTAACAGCCCCACCGCTTTCAACCAGCGCTTAATGTGTGGGTAGCCAAGTAAATCATAACCACCCTCATCTGCAACATGGGTGTAAGCATACAAAGCAATATCTGCTATTGTGACAGCGTCACCAACAAAATACGGTGTTTGTGCTAATTGCTGCTCCATCACATCCAAGGCTTTATACCCTTTTGCATGTAATGCTTCATACTGTTCGACTCTGTCAGCTGGCATCCCCAAATAGACTTGAATGTAGCGCGCTACCGCAATATAAGGTTCATGAGAATACTGCTCGAAGAACAACCATTGAAAGACTTTGGCTTTTAGAAAATTGTCTTGCGGTAAGTACGGTGTATCTTCTGCGAAATAACTTAAAATCGCATTCGACTCATACAACACCCGATCATCATCCAACACCACAACTGGAATTTTGCTATTAGGATTTAGCGCTAAAAATTCAGGTGTATGGGTTTCGTTCTCCAAAATATTAATGTGTTGCCACTGATGCTCAATACCCAGCAGTGACAAAAGCAATTTCACTTTCAAACAGTTTCCCGACTGTAAATCCCCAAAGATAACCATATTCAATCCTTGATTTATATTTAGTTCTATACCCAAGCGACTTCAAGATGCCTGATTCAGAGCGAAGTCACTGAGTTGAATTCAAGGAAGACAACGAAGCGGAATAGCGAGCTCTTTCCAAGTTGTCTGACGCAAGAAGTCGGCTCAGTGACACGCTCCCAAAGGGCGAGCGTCCTTAGCTCTCAGACTTTGTTAACGATTCTCAATGTAGAACCACTATATCTACGAATCGTTGCCGCGCCTGAGAACTAAGGTCGTCTCGCTGAACACTGCATCTTGAGGTTGCTTGGGTATAATCAATTTATTGCTCGAACACTGAATTTACTCTAAACAGCAAATGGCAATTCGACTATCGCAAAATATAAATACCAACTATCAATATTATTGAAGTATTTATTACTTGTTATAAAAACACTTTAAGGCTATGTTTTTATTGCTAATTAAAAGGACTTAATATGGATATTGAAGCATTAAGAAGCTTTTTAGCTTTTGTCGAAACAGGCAGTTTCACCCGCGTTGCTAAACAAAGTTTTCGCTCTCAATCTGCAATCAGTATGCAGATGAAAAAGCTCGAAGATGAACTCAATACTCAGCTATTTACTAAAGATGGGCGAATGTTGGTCTTAACCGAAGACGGACAACGTTTAGCCACGCACGCCACTCAAATTATTGCTACTCACGATGAAGCCTTATTAGAGCTGAAAAATAAACTCCCACAACAAACTATTCACCTCGGCTGCCCTGATGATTATGCCGAATCAGTCTTGCCTCATATCGTCGCATTACTACGTCAAGAATATCCGCATATCAGCTTACAAATCACTTGTGCGCCCAGTGTACGATTAAAAAATTTACTCGATAGTAATCGACTCGATTTAGCCATTGTTACTCGTTCGCCTACCTCGCAAGAAGGCTACTTCTTGCAAACAGATGAAGGCATTTGGGTAGGTTCACCTTCTCATGACATCGTTAACACCCAACCTTTACCTATTGTATTATTCCAACGGGATTGCAAATTCCACGATGCCGCGATTGAAGGCTTCATCAAACGTAATCATCATTACCAACTAATAAGCTGTTGCAGCAGTGCCACCGCCAATAAAGGGCTTGTAAGAAAAGGCTTAGCGATTTCAGCCATGGCAAGATGTAGCATGCCGAGTGATTTAATCGAGCTCTCTGCCCCACATTTACCTAGCTTACCCGTGGTAGATATCGTGTTATCACTACCCAGTAAACCGCATTTATTACTCACACCAGAAAGTATCAACCGCATCATAGATCGTTACCAAAGCGAGCAATTTACGACACAAAAGTGCTAAATACTCGCAATGTTGTGACGTGCAAAAATCTTAATAAAAGTATTACTTTCAAAACAATCAACACATCCAGCCTTAGCTAATCTCAAAAATATAACTTTCGAGATCTGAACAATCTTGTTGCGATCTTTTACGTATAACAACAGGAAAATGCTATGAAAAAATGGAGTGTTTTAGCGTTCTTATCCGCATTATTGATGGGGTGTGGTTCAAACGATGCTGAAGATGTGGTGGTAGACACCATTGGATTAAACATAGATGGTCTATCTAACCAAGAGAAACAACGTTACGCACAAGTATCCACCGATATTAATACCGTGATTATTTACATTGCAGGCCAATGTTTTGATGCCGAATCTGAACGTAACCCCGATATGGAGCTCATAGACTTTAATTGTAATATCGCCAACTACAAAGACAGTGCAAGCCAAGCGCAATACACCAACCTCTCTTTGAACAGTGGTGAACTGGTAGTAACACGTACCGCAAAAAGCGCCTTTAAAATCCAAACCAAAGACAATGTGAAATTCCACGCTGCAAGCATCAGTGATGGCACATTAAACTATCGCTTGGAAGACGATAACGCTATTCACTTTACCGAAAATGAAGCAACCGACACCCACACTGTAACTTTTAGAGGCTTCTTCCGTGATGATAAAACCTTAAATGTTGCCTATTGGACGGTAGAATCTATTTCCTCTAGCCCATTTAGCTATGAAGAAGATACTAACAACCAACATAGCTGGCTTGCTGGCGGTAGCGCGAAACTATCAGGCAAAGACAGTAAAACCTTTGATTGGACGACCAGTACCACAGGGCAAGTAGTACTACCGTTAACGGAATAAAATTAAGCAACTGAGCCTGAACGCCCTCTTTCATCCAAACGCAATTATATAAATCAAAGCGTTGCTATCACTTACTAATATAGCAACGCTTTTTCTTTGCCGAAATCCCCTAAGGCGGACTAATAACAAACAGATAATCAACCAAACTAATGACTACGCCATTATAATAATGCAAACTATTATCATTACCGTTTTTTTGAGATGGATTTTTACATAATGAATATTGCAATTTGGGGTGCTTCAAGTGGATTAGGCGCAGCAATGGTAGACTACTATCATGCACAAGGTATGAATGTTATCGCCATTGCACGTAACCCTAATAAAAATACCAAGCTTGCCGAGTACAACATCACGTCCATTTGTTGTGACGCAACAGATAAAGAACAAGTTGAAGCGGCTGTTTCTGCTCTGCCCAACAACACTTTTAATATCTCAACAATGGGCAGTTTTCGCTCTGATACTCCCGTTGATTACATTGGACACCGCTATTTAACAAATGCACTTGAACAAAGCACTTCACAACGCTTATTGCTAATTACTTCACTGGGTTGTGGTGATACTTGGAAATACCTATCAGAGCGTGCCAAGGTAGGTTTTGGCAGCGCGGTACGTGAAAAAACACTCGCAGAAGCTTGGCTACAAAGCAGCAGTTTGAATTACACGATTCTTCGACCTGGCGGACTTAAAGATGGCGAGCCAACTCACCAAGGCGAGCTATCACAACACACAGAAGTGCATGGCGCGATTACTCGAGGAGAAGTCGCACGATTAAGCCATGAATTGCTGTTAAGCAGTGATGCTAAAGGTCAGATTTTCCAGTGTGTTGATCCCAATATCGCCCCTTATTAACGATTACGTGATTAACAGAGTAAGAACCAAAACTGGTTGATAAAAGTTAATAAAAAAGTCCAATTTTAAAATTTAATACCTATAGTTTATAGTTACTTGAACGATCCTAAGATTGCGTAATAATCCCTACCAGCTTCGTTGGTAAGGATTTTTATATGTTAGTTGATGAGTTATTATTCATAAAAGTAAGAAAAGTTTTTAACACGCCTGATTAAAAACTGCGGAGAGATTAAAATTGGTTTATTTTCATGCTATTGGAATTTAAATTCCGTTTTTAACAAGAATATTTTCTTATTAAAAACGAAACTATAACGCTGGAATCAACATATCCATTTATAACTGGATATATACACTCTCATATCAAGAGTGTGGTCATGAAAGAAGCAGAAGTAACACTATTCCTACTCTTCTAACTCGCTGTTGATGACTTCTTTGATTTCATCGTCTGAAAAGCCTTTACTTGATAGGTAACCATAAGCTTTGCTCTTTTCTTTAAAATCGGTGAGATCGTAGCGTTTCTTGGCGAGGGCTAATTGGCAGTTGTAGTAGAAATCTATTTCGCCTGATTCAATGAGTTCATCAAGTACGGTATCGAGCTCTGAGATATCAACATGCTTCATTTTTAGCTCTTGAGCAATTAATGATCGCCCTTTTAGCTTCTTGGCAAGTTTGATCACTTCTGCTTCAAGATTGGCGTTCTTGCCTTTGATTTGCGCTTTGGTCAGTAAGGTATCTGACGCGCTATGCTCTGCAACCCCACGAGAAATGTCATCCATACTAAAACCACGTTTTAATAAGTCATTGACGACTTTCTCAGCCGATGTGGTTGAGAAGTCTTTGAAACGTGCCAAGCGAGTGTTGATCATCGATTGTTCGCAGACGTTCATGCGCTGCATGGTTTCTGTGATGGCTTGCTCTATGGTGAGTTCGTCGATGCCTTTGGTTTTAAGCTTTTGCTGGATGTATTTACGCCCATATTGGCTATTAAATGCTAACTCGCAGAAATGTAATGAAAATGCATGATCGCTTTTTAGGTAACCATAGCCTTTCATTTGCTCAATAACGGTGTCTACCCACGCTTTATTCTCGGTTTTGGCTTCGAGTTTTTGCCTAAGTTCATACTCGGAATGATCACGCAGGTTTAAGTGGTAAATCGCGCTATTAATGACGTTTTGAATGGTGGAGGCAGGATAAGGCTTTTTCATACAACATCGGAGAATTTATAAAAGTTATTGCTATGATAACAGTTTACGGCACTGAAACGAAAAAGAGGCACTCATTGAGCGCCTCTTTGTTTTTTATTGCTAAATTTCTATTTCATACTATTGGCTAGTATTGAGACTTTGCGTTTTGATTAACGGTGTAGATCAAAACGGTCAGCGTTCATTACTTTAACCCAAGCATTTACGAAGTCGTTTACGAACTTCTCTTCTGAGTCAGAACATGCGTAAACTTCTGCAAGTGCACGTAGTTGTGAGTTAGAACCAAATACTAGGTCGACACGTGATGCCATCCACTTCTGCTCGCCAGTCTTACGATCTGTACCTACGAATACATCTTGGTCAACAGAAGTTGGTTTCCACTGTGTTGCCATGTCTAGTAGGTTAACGAAGAAGTCGTTAGTTAATGCTTCTTTACGCTCAGTGAACACACCGTATTCGCTGTTGTCGTAGTTCGCACCTAGTACACGCATACCTGCTACAAGCACTGACATTTCAGGTGCTGTTAGGGTTAGTAGTTGTGCACGGTCTAGTAATAGCTCTTCTGCTGCTACTGTGAACTTCGCTTTTTCAAAGTTACGGAAACCATCAGCGATTGGCTCAAGAACAGCAAATGATTCAACATCTGTCTCTTCTTGTGATGCATCCATACGACCAGCAGTAAATGGAACTGTGATATCACGGCCTGCATTCTTCGCAGCCATTTCCACACCAACACCACCAGCAAGTACGATTAAGTCAGCAAGAGATACTGTTTTCTCGAAGTTTGCTTGAATGCCTTCAAGTACGTTTAGCACTTTCGCTAGTTGCTCAGGTTGGTTAACTTCCCAATCTTTCTGCGGTGCTAGACGAATACGTGCACCGTTTGCACCACCACGCTTGTCTGAACCACGGAATGTAGAAGCAGATGCCCAAGCTGTTGATACTAGCTCGCTGATTGATAGACCAGATGCAGCGATTTCTTGTTTAAGTTTTGCAATGTCAGCATCGTTTACTAGCTCGTGATCAACCGCTGGGATTGGATCTTGCCATGTGAACACTTGTGCTGGTACTTCAGGGCCAAGGTAACGAGATACTGGACCTAAATCACGGTGAGTTAGCTTGAACCATGCACGAGCAAATGCGTCTGCGAACTCTTGTGGTTTTTCGAAGAAGCGACGAGAGATTTTCTCGTATGCTGGGTCGAAACGTAATGCTAAGTCAGTTGTTAGCATAGTTGCTTTGTGCTTCTTCTCTGGGTCAAATGCGTCTGGGTGTACTTCGCCGCCTTTTGATACCCATTGGTAAGCGCCTGCTGGGCTCTTCTCTAGTTCCCACTCGTTGTAGAATAGGCTGCTGAAGAAACCGTTGCTCCACTCTGTTGGTGTTGTTGTCCAGATAACTTCTAGACCACTAGAGATAGTATCTGCACCTTTACCGCTACCGTAGTTTGATGTCCAACCGAAGCCTTGCTCTTCAATTGATGCACCTTCTGGTTCAACACCTACATGTGCTGCATCTGCTGCACCGTGTGTTTTACCGAATGTGTGACCACCAGCGATAAGCGCTACTGTTTCTTCGTCGTTCATTGCCATACGAGCAAATGTTTCACGAATATCGTGTGCTGCTAGTAGTGGATCTGGGTTACCGTCTGGACCTTCTGGGTTAACGTAGATAAGACCCATTTGTACTGCTGCTAGTGGGTTTTCAAGATCACGTTGCTCGCTGTCTTTTTCGTAGCGTGTGTCATCAGCAAGCCATGTTTTTTCTTTACCCCAGTAAACGTCTAGCTCTGGTGCCCAAATGTCTTCACGACCACCAGCGAAACCAAATGTTTTGAAGCCCATTGATTCTAGTGCAACGTTACCAGTTAGAATAATAAGGTCAGCCCAAGAGATCTTGTTGCCGTATTTTTGTTTGATAGGCCAAATTAGACGACGTGCTTTATCAAGGTTTACGTTATCAGGCCAGCTGTTTAGTGGTGCAAAACGTTGGTTACCTGTGCTCGCGCCACCACGACCATCAGCAGTACGGTATGTACCTGCACTATGCCATGCCATACGAATGAAGAAAGGACCGTAGTGACCGAAGTCTGCTGAGTACCAGTCTTGAGAATCTGTCATTAGTTCACGTAGATCTTGCTTAACTGCTTCAAGATCTAGCTTTTTGAATTCAGCGGCATAATCGAAATCTTCGCCCATTGGGTTTGATTTACGATCGTGCTGGTGAAGAATGTCTAGTTTTAATTGGTTTGGCCACCAATCACTTGGAGACGTACCGTTACCTGGGTTAATCGACGGATTTACCGCTTGTGTATTATGGAAAGGACATTTAGACATTGGCGTTCACCTCATTATTCTAATTAGTATTTTTTATCATTAATTCTTTAGCTCCATCCAATATAGCCACAAAGCATTGGACAGCAACGAAATCTGGTTCATTAAAATTGAAATGTTAAATTGGACTTTATTCTTTTTTGGAATTTGTTACTCAAAAAATTAACAGTTACATTTCAATTTCTTCGAGATTAATAAACTGCATCAAAACAAAATATTTAATTTGATATAAATCAATAAATATCATCTTACAAAATCATATCTCGTTCGATGGAGTAAATTTAAAGCAATTTGTTCATCTCATCTAATTCTAAATATCTATTGCTTCAATAGGTTTGGATTATCAATCGATTAAGTTCTTAATGTTTTGTATTCCAAAAAGGAATTCACAAAATCCAACCAACACTTCCCCTGAGGGAATAGCATTTGTAACTACGAAGAAAAAATAAAAAAAGCAGACGGCTTTTCGATGAAAGCGTGTCTGCTTAACTTTGTTTTTTACCAACGTTTTGGATAGTTTTTTGCTATTAGCCGCTAATAGGGAAATACAAAATTATCTGTAATCCCCCCTTTTCAACATTACTGGCTTCAACTTTACCTTTCATCCCATGCATGGCTTCTTTCACAATTGCTAGTCCCAAACCATAACCACCTGATGATTTATCTCGCGCGCCTTTAATCCGCGTAAAGGGATCAAAAATGTGTTTTAAGTGCAGCTCTGGGATCCCGTCACCGTTATCTTTAACCGTGATCGTAACGTAGGATTGCTCATCCACTTGTACTTTAGCCGTTTTAATATAGATGATTGCATTCTCACCCGCATATTTGATCGCATTACCTATTAGGTTTTTGATCGCACGGACTAATAAACGGGTATCAGCAGAAATCAAGGGAAGTTCACGATCTAAGTCTGTCACAATTGTCTGGTTGTTAGCTTTTAAGATTTGGCATTGCTCTGCGGTTGAACTACAAAAACTTTGTACATCAACAGGTACTAAGTTGATTTTCGCAGTCGCATTTTCAAACTGGCTAAATTCTAAAATCTCTGAAACCAATCCATTCATTTCTTCTGATTCTTGCTCTAACCGATCCACTAAATGTAGATATTCTGGTGCGGTGCGTTTTCGCAATAAATGCAGTGACAGGTTATGCCTTGCCAACGGCGTACGTAACTCATGAGACACATCACGGATCAATCGACGCTGCTTTTCGGTTAATAGTTGGATTTGATTCGCCATATTATCGAAATCGGTTGCCAGCTCATTAAACTCTTTCACGCTGTCCCCTAATGCATGAGTGACACGTACAGAGAAATTACCATTCGCCAAATCACGGCTGGCATGACGTAGCGTATCTAACGGCTGTTTTAGGTAACGAGCAATAATGTAGGAAAACATCAAGGTGATCATTAGCGCAATCACTACTTGAATTAAACCAAAATACAGTTTGAAGTGCTTTGCTGGGTGTAATTGATGCGGCAATTGCACCACCAATTTATTGCCATTCTGAAGTGGGATCATAAAAACAGGCTGATTAACACGAGAATCTAAAATCGTATTTAATGTTCTGGCATATTTGAGCTTAAATTCAAAGTGTGGGTGCATTTCTCTAGTGCTGAGTTCATCATTATTTTGATCAAGTACAAAAGCATAATACTTCTGTTTCTCTTCCCACTGTTTTAACGATGCTGGGCTGTTTAGCGCAATCACAGGTTCAACGTCAACCGCCATATTCATGATGTCATGCTGTACCCGGTATGGCACATGCAGCATGGTTTTAACTAGGGCAATTTCAGCAAGATTCTGTAAACCTAAGATCAACAAAAGCCCAATCGTAAAGTAGGAAAAAAGACGGAATACTAAACTTTTGTTGTGTGGAAGCGCGGCGCGTTTCCCTTTGATGGTATTACTAATACTCACTGATTTTTCTCTCTCTACTTATATACCCAAGTAACTTCAAGATGCTATGTTCAGCGAGACGACCTTAGTTCTCAGGCGCGGCAACGATTCGTAGATATAGTAGTTCTACATTGAGAATCGTTAACAAAGTCTGAGAGCTAAGGACGCTCGCCCTTTGGGAGCGTGTCACTGAGCTCTGAATCAGGCATATTGAAGTCACTTGGGTATAACTACTTTTCTTCAATCTAAGATTCAGTGCTTATAGTACTCACTCTGCTCACAAAAACCCGCCTTTAAATAGACGGTTGGTGATTTTTGCATAACAATAGAGTTAGGTTATTACTTTGTATTCTTAACAAAAGTACATAACATTTTTCTGCCATTCATCAAAGTAAAAGGAAGTCTATGATGAAGACGTTACTTGTATTCTTCACCCTGTTGCTAACTGGCTGTTCTTCGGGATTACAGGTCTCCGTTCCTAATAGCTATTTTGAACAAAACAAAGCCACGGGCTATTTGGTTGGATCGTTAGGCGCAAATACAGAATGGCCAAAAACAGGTAAAAACCTTATTAGCACGATCAATATTCGCCCGATCGGCACTGCTCACAATATTACTAACACACTAGATGGCGTTATCACCATTACCAGTAACAATGAAGACGGGCATTTTGAAAATCCCAATGTTAGCGGCCACCTGTTTAGTATTGAGCTACCCGTTGGAGAATATGAAATTTTCAGTATCAAGCTCGAAGGCTCGGATGGTAACAAAACACTGACGACCCAAAATCAGAAAGACATGCATGTGCGCTTTGATATTGAGCCAAATAAAGCAAGCTATATCGGGCAATTTTTAGCGGTTAGCCGTATTGCGAAAAGTGAACTGTGGAACCTGCAATACCCAAGTGGTTATGGCTACCTACAACACAGTTATGATCAATCACGTGATGAATCCTTGTTTACTGAGCATTACCCTGAAAACAAAACAATGCCGTTTAATCTTGAGTTACTGACGTTCTCAAATAACCGTGTACTCAAAAACTAATCTTAACCGATGTATTTATTAAAATAAGGCGATCAAATGATCGCCTTATTTTATTCTGCTTTTCTTTATCAATGGCTCTTAACAGCTTTTATTCCGACACACAGGCAGAGTAGCTATATCCTCGACCACGTACGGTTTTGATGTGCTGTTTCGACATACCCGCTAACACCATCTTTCGACGTATATTACTGATATGCATGTCTAGATTACGATCAAACGGGCTTAGCTCTTTCTTTAATACGACTTTTTGTAATTCGGCTTTCGAGATCACAATTTCGTTATGCTTAATAAGATACTTCAGCAAATCCAACTCTGTACCCGTTAAAGGTAAACGAGATAACTGGCTCTCTAATTCAGGTGTACTTGATGGTAAACATTGTCGCTGACGCTCAAGCCCGACACGACGAAGAATGGCAGAAATACGTGCTAATAACTCTTCGACTTTAAAAGGCTTCACCAAAAACTGATCAGCACCCGCTTGAAGCCCATCAAGCATGGTGGTTTCGTCACCTAATGCGGTTAGCATTAAAATCGGCGTCGCAAAACGTTGGCAAATACGCCTTGCTACCTGCATACCGTCTAAGTTCGGTAACATAACGTCGAGTAAAACCAGATCAACACCTGTCGATTGAAGATATGTCAGTGCAGATTCTCCGCAATGTACACAATTAACCTCATGCCCTTCATCTTCAAGCACTTCTGTTAGCAATGTACATAACTGTACATCATCATCGACAACTAATATTTTTGACACAGCAACTTACCTAGAATTTATGAAGTTGCATATTAATCATCAGGCATTTAAAGCACAACAGTAAAAATAACTATTCTCACTTTCAAATGTAAAAAATTACGACTAAACAAAAAAAGCGATGATCTCGTAAGAAATCATCGCTTTAAATACCATAACGTATGGCTAATTAATGCTCTACTCTTGGCAGATCAAGCTCGCTACTTTGGCTTCTCTTTGTGGTACATACCATTCATCTAAACCAGATTGAACAAGCTCAGCTGCTTGCTCTGGTGTCATGGTGCCATTAAGCACTGCCACGCTGGTTTGATCGATTTGTGCTTCAAAGCTAGTTTTACCACGAGATAAGATCTGCGCCGAACTTCGGATTGTTGAATCACATTCGTTACGCCATGCCATCATCTCTTTTGCTATCGGATTTTCCACCTCAAAGAAATGGTTAGATAGCGAGAAAAAGCCAGGGATTGCGTTAGTTAATAGCTCTGCGTACTCGGCTGTTGTCATCCACTCTAACAAAGCTTTCGCCGCTGGGTTATATTCTGCTTTAGTATTCAAACCCATACCAATATCAGTGTGATCACTGAAGTAACATTCATCACCTCGGTTCTCTACTGGCGGTGGGAACACACCAAAATCTAGCTGACCTGAAAAGGTACTAATATCCCATGAACCAGCAGGATAAATAGCCGCTTTACCTGTTTTAAATAGCTCGATGGAATCTGCATATTTACGGGTTTGGTAACCTTGACCTAAGAAACGCCCCCAATTAGCTAATTCCTGGAATACTTGTTTATATTGCGGTGAATTAAAACGCTCAGTGCCATTAATTAAGCCTAAACGCCCATCTTCCCCTTTCCAGTAATTAGGACCGATGTTTTGAAAGCCCATGGTGCCCGCTTCCCACTTATCATTAGTTCCCATAGCAAGTGGGACATATTGCCCGTTATTTTTGATCATATTCAAAACATGATTAAATTCTGCAGTGGTTTTAGGCACGCTTAAATCAAGTTCTTTAAAGACTTTTTTATTGTAGAAAAAGCCGTGGATTACTGATGCCATTGGTAAACAGAATGTTTGTGCACCGGAATCTGTTTGCCATGGGCTAAGTGCAAAACTCGGAAAATTCTCCATTCCTGGCATTTCAGTAATATCGCTTAAATGCCCTTGTTTAAACAGTGCGAGTGAACCATCAAATGGACGACAAGCGATCAAATCCCCTGCTTTACCATTCGCTAGGTTGGTATTTAAATCATCTTGGAATGCGGTTAAACCTTCCGGTGAACGATAGGTCACTTTGATATTTGGATAATGCTTGTTAAATGCTGGAATGATCTTTTCTTTCCAAATCGCATCATCTTGTCGCCAAGAGTCAACCAATACTGTACCGCTTAGTGATGCTTTTTGAACCTCAGCCAATGCAGGCGTTGAAGCAATAGTTGCAAGCGATACGCTCGCTGCAATTAGGCTACGACAAAGTGTTGATTGAACCTTTGTATAAATAAAAGTAGAAGTCGTCTGTTTCATGTTTATACCTTAAATCGTTCAATCAATTGGCGTTGCTCTGCGGCTAACTTAGATAATGCTTCACTGCTGGTTGCTGATTCACGCGCTTCTGACTCTGCGTTATACGCCACGTTGGCAATACCATTAATGTGCTCTGCGACATCTTGGCTTACTGAGATCTGCTCTGCGGTTGCGTGGGCAACTTGCTCTGCCATTTCAAAAATCAAACGCATACGATCAGCAATGGTTTGTAACGCTTCATCTGTTAAACGTGTTTGTTCTACGCATTGCTCTGTTTGCTTATGGCTACGCGCCATGACTGATGTCACCATCTCTGCACTTTGTTGAAGATTTTCAATCATCTCATTGATTTCTTCTGTTGATTGCTGAGTACGATTTGCTAACGCGCGAACTTCATCAGCAACCACGGCAAAGCCACGCCCTTGTTCACCTGCACGAGCCGCTTCAATTGCCGCATTCAATGCCAGTAAGTTCGTTTGCTCTGCAATGCCACGAATCACATCTAAAATACTGCCGATATTAACGGTAAAGGTTTCTAGCTTACGGGTAATATCTACCGCTTCTGTAATATCAACAGAAAGTTGCTCTGTGATATTGCGGCTTGTTAAGACTAAATCACGACCTTGTTGTGCCGCTTGGTTAACTTCATTCACTTCATTAACCGTTAGATCAGAAGAACGTGAGATCTCTTTCGCACTCACTTCAAGCTCTGAAATGGCCGCTGCCACTTGATCTGTACGTTGTTTTTGATCTTCTACACGGCTCATCGCCTGCTCACTCGTGACAGCTGTTTTCTTCGCTTCAGTTACTAGCTGCAATGAACCATCGTTAATCTTGGTTAAGATCTCTGCCATGCTTTCAGAAAGTTGATCAATTGAGCGTGATAATGCACCGAATTCACAAGATGATTGGTAGTTAGTTCGCTGCGTCATATCACCAGCAGTCATCTTACGCAGTACTGCATTGATACGAGCCAATGGCGTATGAATACTTTTCGCAGTAGTAAATGCAATGATCAACGCAATCGCACCTGAAATTAAACAGGCAATCACGATACTGTAGGTTGCTTGATTGGCTGCGGCATCTGCTGCATTTCGGCTGTTGTAAGCATTACTACTTGCGTATTGCATGTAGTCATTTAATGCCGTTTGTGTAAGTACAACTTGTTGATTAGATTGTTGACTTAGGTTTGCTAGTTCGCTTTCAAGACGGTTGTTTTGCTCCATGACAGCAAGTAGACCTTCTTTACCTAGTGCTAAATCATGGACACGTTGTAGATTACGAGCATAACGGGCTTTCACATCTTCAGGCACGTTAATACGCTCAAGACCTTGTTTAGCTAATTCGATATCTTTTGCCAACACTTTACTTAATTTAGCAAAATCAGTGTCTTTATTAGCACGACGAACGTTTTTCAAATCACGGCTAATACCACTGGTGATAAGCTCTGCACGATTGCTTAAAGAACGTTTCACACTTGCACGTTGTAGCAATAAATTTGCCGCCCATTGGTAGGTATCTTCTAAACGTAAAAACGACAGGTTTAAATCAGTAAGACGATCATTTACTGCCACCCATTGATTTTGGGTATCAATAGTTTGTTGCGATAACTCAAAAAACTTATCCGCAGCCACTAGCGCTGTAGACAGTTTTTGTTTTGCGTCACTATCTACTGCATTTTTTAATGCTTGCTCTTTTGCTGTACGAAATTCATTTTGTGCCAAATCAACAGCGGCTTTACGCTCGGCTAATAACGCAGCAGATTCTGTTGTACGGTAGTCGATAACTGTTAACTGATTTTCACGAAGGCTAGCTAGTAATTGGCTGGCAGAAATTACCATTGGTGTTGAAACCTCAGTAACGTCTGTTAGTCGATCGTGGATTCGATTGGTGTTGATGTAACTAATGCTTCCAACAACGGCAATAAGAATAAACATTATTATAAAGCCGACGATGGTGCGCTGAACTATTGATAATGACATAAGAAACTTCTATTTATAATTTAATCACGCCGTAGCTGATCCTGAAACGGTTACTTTCAATATACTTTTTTCACTGCTCTAAATAAAAAAATTAGAACAGAATCAATATCAAGATCACACTTTATTGCTTTTAAAGTCTTTCAGGTATTTATTAACTCTGAGCCTATTATCAATAACATTCCACCTAAGCATTAAATGACACTTTTTTTAAATTTAAAAACAACTAATGCGAGATAGTTCATGTAATTCGTTTTAATATTTTCTTATCTCACTTAAATAAAATGACCTGATATGCAACAATACTAATTCATAACACCAAGATTGATGATTAAGAGACAACTGCATGAAACTGTCTATCTATTATTCAGAATCAACTGATCCAAGTTTTAACCAAGCTATTGAAGAATCGTTACTTAAGCACGCAGATGATAATCATATTATTGCTTTTTTATGGCAGAACCAGCGTTCTGTTAATATAGGAAAGGATCAAAACCCTTGGCGTGTATGTAAGCCTAAACAATTAAAACAAGACAATATTAATATTGTCAGGCGCCATACCATTGGTGGAGCTGTATACCAAGATTTGACACATACTAATATTGCCTTAATTGGTTCAAATAATTATTTAACAAAAGATATTATTCAAAAGATACTTTTAGGCACATTCGATCCATTAAATATTGAAGTAGCCATATCTGATAAACTTGAGTGTTTAATTGATAATAAGAAAGTATCGAACACAGCATTATCTGAAAATAATCACTATTTGTTTTTTCATAGTACGATCCGTGTCAATACATCTCTGACTGATATTTCTCAGTATATGAATAGTCGTTATTCAATTTTAAATCACAAAGATCTTGAGCGTGCTTATACGTCTATTAATCAACATACTCGCCCACTTGAACACAATGAACTTTGCCGATATATCAGTGACAGCATTCAAGAAGCGTTAGAACTTGATGCGGAAAATACGATAATTCTAAATAACCAGCACCCAGATTGGGTTGAGTTTAGTGCTAACTTTTACCGCTTAAAAAGCTGGGATTGGAACTATGGTAAATCACCTAGTTTTATTGAATCGCTACAAACCGCTTTTTCATGGGGTAATGTTGACTTGAGACTTAACATCGATGCTGGCGTAATTAATAACGTCTATTACGATGCCCCTACAGCTTATCACAATATGATGAATGACTTTAGCCAAACAGCGATTGGCTACCCTTTCAATGCTAAGTCTATGATCTCAATTGTATGTGGATTGCTGTTGAAGCACTCCGAACATTACGACGAATTAATGGAAGTATCTGAGTGGTTACAGCAAGAAATTGCTTAGCGAAATTACGATAACTTTTAAGGAAAAATTTACTTTTGTGTCTATATATTGAACTAAATCAATTGGGCATCAAATACTAGTTTTTATAGTTAAACAACTCCTTGACTTTGGCAGAGGCGGCACCAAATCTAGGCTATCTGCCTTTCCCACAGAGTTATACACAGCTTCTGTGGATAATAAGAACAAATTTTTACTTATCACATTCCTAATTTAAATGTTAGCTATCATTGAAACCAAACCCATTAACAAGCTTAAAATTCTTTTACATTCATACAGATAAAATAAAAATGAGATGATATGTAAAATTATTAGTTATTATTTTTACTTTATTTATGACATAAAAATACTGTGAATAAATCTTGTTTAAAACTCAACATTCAAACATATCTCAATGATAAATCTATGCTACTTGGTGTGATATAGGTGACTATAGGTGCTTACAAGACAATAAAAAACCACCTATCTTTAACCAGAAACAGTTCAAATAGGTGGTTTTAACAAATAAAAGAAATGAACAATTAGTGACGTTTACGGCGAATCCATGCCATTGAACCTAACAACGTAAGCATTAGACCACCAATATAACCACCGCCACTGTCATTCTTTCCAATATTACAGTTGTTAGCCGAGATACTATCGTTACAACCCTGTTCAGCTTGTTCTTTCTCTTTTTCTAAAAATGCAGGTAGCGTAATGGCACTTTCAGGTACTGTTTTCACCGATTCTGTAATCCATTCATAATAGGTTCCGACACGGGCATAAAACGTTGGACGGGTTAGTGAACCACATTGAGGCTCACCTGCAGAACCACCACTCACAATACCAATCTGTACCCAGTTACTGTCATTATCTTGTGTTAATAACGGACCACCGCTATCACCAAGACAAGCATCAGGCCCCATTAAATCGGAACCATCAAGCTTACGTGCAGGTAATGTACAAAGCTTAGTGGTGTTACTTGGACTATCAATGAAAATGCCTTCTGGATCTTGCGATTCAAAGCGCTCATAACATTTATCAATCGGGAAGCTTGCTAACATGGTTTCTAGCAGTACATCAGATGTTTCACCGCCTTCATAATTCAGACTCTTTTCTTCTTCATCTTCTGCAGTTGCTTTATTTTCAGTCACTCCCCACCCTTGTACTTTTACGTTCTCAGGCAGGTTTTTATCATTCCATTGGCCGCGTAATTTATCATCTAATTCAACTGCAGCACTGGTTGATGCTAATTTAACTTTACCGACACCATTAAAGTCGCGGTTAACACGGATAAGCGCAACATCATTATCAAGCGCCGTGTTTACAATTTCTGTTTCTAAATTAACGCCGTTACCACTTGAGATTTCTAAAATAATAAGCGGGTTATAGTCAGGATGTACAACGACATGGGTGGCTGAATAAATATCTTTAATATCGGCAGTAGCGTTATCAACTAACCCTGTTGTAACTGTAATATCTGAAGGAGCAATAACAGTAAGACCAGACTCTCCTGTACCGCCACCATCAACAACACAGTGAGCTGCTGTTAATAACCAGCGGTCATCTAAAACTGTCGCACCACAAAACTGTGTTTCATTTTTTTTGTTCCAACGTAGCGATGCCATGAAATTATCTTCAGTAGCTACTGTGACTTCAGAGCCACCAATAATAAACGGAGTCGGAGCTTGAGCATAAGCAGAACCTGCTAATCCTAATGCAATGCATACACTCAATGAGTGCGTAAATTTATTCACCATCATTAAATCCTTTTAAATTACAGCTAGTTTAATGGTACCGAATACTATTCACTGTTTACTTAAAAAGATAAACGAGTTGCGACAGGCTTCTTTTTTCTATGCAATGCTGCAAAACAGACATAAAAAATATTAAATCAAGCCCACAGCAACCCGTTTGACACTTAATAACTTCAAGGTTAATGAAACAATGGATTAACCGCGTTTTCTACGTAACCAGCCCATTGCTAATAGTGACATCATTAAACCTGAACCAATGGAGCCACCGCCGCCACTACCACCTTCTGCGCCATTGTCGGTATTGTCTTTGCCTGTTGATTCATCTTCATAAGGAACTGGCGCTGGAAGTGTAGATGTTTTTTCAGCAATAACGGTGTTGATCCAATCATCGTAACCACCCAGTCGGGTATAGATATCTGGATCTCCTGCGGCACATGTCTCACCACCAAAACTGGTAATTCCAAGCTGTATTTGCTCACCTGTGGCTACGTTTTGATAATACAAAGGACCACCACTATCACCGCTACAAACTCCTAAAAAATCAGGTTCATAGGTACACATTTTTAATGGGTCAACACCACTAGATAGCCAGCCAAAATTACTGTCAGCTTTTGTTTTATCAAAGCACTCAGCGGTAGGTAAATAACTGAGTTCAGCAGACATTAATGTATTTGGACCTGAGATTGCGGCATTTGAGGTTTTACCCCAACCTTGGGCAATTAATAATTCTCCATTTTCGGTAATTTCTTTTTCGATCGCTAATGCCTGCTCATTCGTTGGTAATGTTGCTATCGTGGCATTATCAATATTTCGTGAAACAGCGATAAGTGCAATATCATTGACATAAGGCGTATTTATTTGAGTTTCACTCGTACCTTCGACTAGAACTGTTCCCTCAGGTAAGTAATCAGGATGCACTATCACATCAACAGCTTTATATTCGTTGATTAGTTGAATATCTTGCAAATCTGTAACCCCAGCATAAACTTTTATTAATTGCTTAGGCACTGTTTGCAATGAATTGTTTTTATCACCAATTTTAATACAGTGTGCAGCAGTTAATACCCAACGTTCGGCTATTAAACTTCCGGTACATCCCCAATTCCCCGCTTGAACAAACACTGTCGATAATTCATTCGGGCTTGTTTGAACTTCATTACCACCAATAATGTAAGCATTAATATCGTTCTCAGTTGCTATTACTGATTGTGGAAAAGCAACACTTGCGGAAATTGCTAGCCCTAATGTTTTTATTTTATTCATACAAGCCTTCTTAAATATCATCCTTGGATTAATACTTAAAAGGTAACAAATTATTAACCACCAATTATCAAAAATATTTCAAACAGTGAGCTAACACGTAAGTCTTAAATAAGAATGTCTATTCGTTACAACAAGTCACCAGCACTTTTTTGCTAGAGCATAAAAATAACAAGAATTAAAACAATCATTTGTTCAGTTAATAAAGTTAAAATTTAACTGTTTTTTCGTTACTTTCTGGATAATTTTCCATGACATTTCACTACGATTGGATATTAAACAGTCTGATGTACTATAAATTTCGTGATCTCGCGCTTGTTTTCTTCCCTTCTGTTTATTTGATGTGCATAATGTGCCCACAATAACTCTATGGACAATTTCCCATGACTATCGAACAAGCTTTAAAAGATCGTAGCGAATCAAAATGTGAACTATGTTCTTCTGAAAACAACCTAGCTGTATACGCAGTTCCTGCTTCTGAAGACAAGAGCGCGGGCTGTAGTGTATATCTTTGTGATACTTGCCGTGGTCAGCTTGAAGATCCAGAGACAACAGATGAAAACCATTGGCGTTGCCTAAACGACTCTATGTGGAGTCAGGTTCCAGCTGTACAAGTAATGGCTTACCGTCAACTTAAGCGTCTATCTTCAAAAACTGACTGGGCAATGGACCTAGTTGACATGATGTACCTAGAAGATGATGTTAAAGAGTGGGCTGAAAAAGGTCTTGTTGAAGAAGCACAAGCTGCTATTCCAACTCTTGACGCTAACGGTGCTAAGCTACAAGCTGGTGACAACGTAACTATCATCAAAGACCTTCCAGTTAAAGGTTCTAGCATGGTAATTAAGCGTGGTACGCCTGTACGTAACATCAGCCTGACTGATAACCCACTTCACATCCAAGGCCGTGCTGATGGTGTGCAAATGGTTATCATCGCAGAGTACGTGAAGAAGTAATACCTTCTCCGTTACTGATAACGTATAAAAGAAAGCCCCTAGAGTCTCACTTTAGGGGCTTCTTTTATGGTTCAGATATCATTCCAGTATTAAATTATTGATACTTACCTAGCTTACGATTAGTGATGTAATTAATCATTCGCTTACCGATAGATGAATAAGGTGAATACAGTAGCTTCAGTGATGATACTGAGCCTTGATACATCACAGGGCGCATTTTTGATAGACGTTCAAAGCCTTCTCGGCCGTGATAGTGTCCAATACCACTGTTGCCTATCCCACCAAACGGTAGATCATCTTGCGCTACATGTACCATCACATCATTAATTGTTACGCCGCCTGAGCGAGTCTGATCAATTACTGTTTGTTGTAAGGCTTTATCATTGGTGAATAAATACAAGGCTAATGGTCTTTCTCCTGCGTTTATTTCAGCAACCACCTCATCAATCGATTGATACGTTTTAATTGGCAAAATAGGGCCAAAAATCTCACGCTGCATCACTAACATGGTTTCATTCACATTAGTCACTAGATGTAATGGGAACTTACGATTCTTATCATCGGGCTCAGCATTTGGGATCAGATTATGGATCTCCGCCCCTTTCGCTTTCGCATCTTCTAATGTGTCAACTAAGCGAGCAAACGCCGTGTCATCGATAATGGATGTGTAATCTGGATGCTGAATATCAGTAAAGCGCTTCGACATGACCTTTTTCGCATGCTGAATCACCTCATTTAAGCAATGCTCCGGCACATATAAATAATCAGGTGCAACACAGGTTTGTCCGCTGTTATACGCCTTTCCACCTAAAATGCGTTTCATGGCTTTCACAAGATCATAATCGTCAGCCACAATCGCTGGCGACTTACCACCAAGCTCTAAAGTAACAGGCACAAGGTTTTTAGCTGCATTTGCCATCACAGCCTTACCAGTGGTACTTGAGCGAGTAAATACAAGGTGATCCAACGCCAGTTGAGAAAATGCTTTGCCTGTTTCGCCTTCTTCAGCAATAAAGCAAATTTGATCTTCATTAAATGATTGAGCAAACAAACCTTGTAATAGCTGACACAAATGCTGCGAATTTTCAGACATTTTCACCATGACACGGTTTCCCGCAGCAATAGCAGCAACAAGCGGTGCTATTGCAAGAAATAAAGGGTAGTTCCACGGCACAATGATCCCAACAACACCAATCGATTGTGGTAATAAACGGTTTTTAGCTGGCTTAAACCACATAGAAGTATGGCGCTTTTGTACCTTCATCCAGCGTGATAAATGCTTACGAGTATATTTAATCCCTTCAATGCTGGTGAAAACTTCAAGCAATGCCGTTTCTGTTGCAGAGCGTTGACCAAAATCTTTCCCAATTGCTGCACAAATCTCAGATTGATGTGATTGAACAAGCTCTAAGATTTTCTCCAAGTCAGCAAGTCTCGACTGAAGAGCTGGCATTGGGTTTGATAAGAATGCACTTTTTTGTTGCTTTAAATAATGATCTAACGGCTTTCCCATTCGTAAAACTCCTATCACAGAACCCAACTGAAACAACGATAAACCCATTACATTAGCTGTAACATTGTCGTAAGCACAGATCTTTATACTCTAATCAGTTAGGTTATGTGAACCAATAAATACAGTGACTTGGTTATAAAATCGCATCATTCACTGTTATAGACTAATCTCATAGTCAGAGGGAACGTGTAGCGGGGTTTAGATATGTCATCACCAATTTTATATACATTAAGGCAATGCCCTTATGCTATTAGAGCTAGATTAGGATTGTTACTTGCGGAGATCAATTTTGAACAACGTGATATTGATTTAAGGCAAAAACCTACCGACATGCTTGACATTTCCAACAAAGGAACCGTTCCTTTGTTAGTATTTGAAAATGGTGACTATATTGATGAAAGTTTAGAAGTCATGATTTGGGCATTAAATAACAATGACCCACACGATTTATTGCTAAGTCAAAAGCCCCACTACTTTCCTGAAATGCTAAGCCTCATTGCACGTAATGATTACAAATACATCACAGCCCTTGAGCATTACAAAGCAGATACCCGTTACCATAATCCAGAAGCTCCGGTTTACCGCAAACTGTGTGAATCCTTCTTGTTCGACCTTGAAAACCGCTTATCACAAAATAAATACTTAATGGCAGATCAGCTAAGTCTTGCTGATTACGCCATCTTGCCTTTTATCCGCCAGTTTTCTCATGTTGAACGTAAATGGTTTCGAGAGGCTGATTATCCGAATCTAAAACAATGGTTAAGCGATCTTTATCAAGATCCTACTTTCTCTAAAGCAATGACTAAATATCCGTTATGGGAGAGTTGTACTAACACACAAGCGACGCAGCACAATGATTTAACCATGATAAGTTAGTGAAGCCTGTATGACGGTTAAATGAAAAATGTCAGCGTAATGTTAATTAGAATCTTAGCCATAACCGCTTAATAAACATGAAATATTCCTTATTCAAATTACTAACAGGTTAATCAATAACCTCATTTGAATAAGGATTAGTTATGGTAAACGATAGTCGTCGCTCATTTATTAAAAAGTCTGCTGTTGTAAGTGCAGGCGCTGCCGCAGTATCTACTTCACCTAACGTATTTGCGAGTATTGAAAAGGCACTTTCAATTCCAGCAAACCGCAAACATGGCAGTATCAAAGATGTTGAGCATGTTGTTATTTTAATGCAGGAAAACCGTTCATTTGATCACTACTTTGGCACCATGCCCGGTGTGCGCGGTTTTGCCGATCGTTTCCCATTAAAACAGTCCAATGGTGATTTTGTTTGGAATCAGCATAATCCTGAGCCAAATGAAGATAAAGGAAACTTCAAAAAGACCCTACTTCCTTGGTATTTCAATACAGGAAAAGATGTCAGTTATGAGCATTTTCGTGGTACACCGCATCTCTACAGTGATGCACAATATGCTAATAACCATGGCAAAATGAACCAATGGCTACCAAATAAAACTGACCGTACAATGGGATATTTCACAGAAAAAGAAATGCCTTTTCAGTTTGCACTTGCTAATGCTTTTACTCTCTGTGATGCATACTATTGTTCAACACAAACAGGGACAAACCCAAACCGTGTGATGCACTGGACAGGTAGTAATGATGCCAAACAGAAAAGAAATGGTCCAGTTATCACTAATAGTCATGATTCTTGGGGTGAATACGAAAATGGTTATGAATGGACAACCTACCCTGAACGCTTAGAAAAAGCTGGCATTTCATGGCGAGTACTTCAAAACAGGAATCATAACTTTACGGATAATCCACTGGTTGGCTTTAAAAATTTTATTAAGGCAAACGAAACTAACCAAGATGACCCGATTTTTGTCAAAGGCATTGGTCCAGATTACGGCGATAAACCTTCTATTGAGTTATTTGAAGAGCTTTATAATGAAGGACTACCGCAAGTTACTTGGGTCATTTCAGAAGATTTGTACTCCGAACATACAAGCCCTTCAACACCAAGTCTTGGTGCAGCATACACTGCAGCTATTTTAGATATCCTCACCTCTAATCCTGATGTATGGGCAAAAACTGTTTTCATTATCAACTTCGATGAAAATGATGGTCTATTTGATCATATGCCACCACCATCAGTACCTCATAAAGCAAAAAATAAGCATACTTACGGTAAGTCAAACGTTAAAACTGATGATGAATACTACCATGATGTCGATTATTCGAAGTTTAATGGCACTAACTACGATATTTCTAATTTCATCAATAACGCCTCCCATGGTTTAGGTCCTCGCGTACCTTGCTATGTTGTTTCTCCTTGGAGTGTCGGCGGTAATATTAACTCCCAAGTCTTTGACCATACTTCTATTCTACAATTTTTGGAAAAAGTAACTAGCGTTGAAGAGCCTAATATTTCAGAATGGCGACGTAGTGTGTGTGGCGATTTAACAAGCTGTTTTGATTTTGAAAAAAGCCGACCAAATAGTGATATTCCTAACAATATGTCATTTGAGGAAGCTCAACGTCGCTATGAAGCCGCAACCGAAGAACAAAACCAGCATAAAAACCAGCAAGGATATGATGAATCAGGTAAAAGAGTTAAGCCACAGATGAGCTTAGTTGGCCTGCCTATCGTTGAACAGCATGGCTCTCGTCCGTCTTGCCAGCTACCTTATTCACCTAAAGTAGATATTTCATTTGGCAAAGACAGCGTACACTTTGAATACGCAAACCTTGGTAAACAAGGCACGGTTTATCAAACTTACAATTACCTTGCTCATAACCTGCCGCAACGAGATGAGTTTGTTGCACCTGAAGGCAGTCCTTACGATATGACGATGCCACGCCAATACACGGTTGCAGCTAAAGGAACGAACCTACATAGCCCAACTGTCACTGATAAATGGCAGTTCGATGAGCATCAAGACTTTGATTTAATGACCTTTGGCCCTAATGGATTTGTACGCCGTGTGAAAGGCTTTACTAGTGAGCATAAAGCTATGCCGCTAATTAACATCACACATAAAGCATCACGAGTTGGTAATAACGAAGCCCATCTTTCTATTCGAATCGAAAATAGCACCAAGGAGCCGCAAGTGATTACCATCACTGATAACGTTTATGGCAAAAAGCCAGTGGTATTGACCATCAAGCCTAAGCAAGTTGAGCATATCGCTTACAAAACACGTAAGCACTGTTGGTATGATCTTACCTTTACTGCTGATAATTGCCGTTATTTCTCATTGCAAGCGGCAGGTCGTATTGAAGTAAATAACAAGCACAACTTCAAAGCGGTAACAGATCCCGAATTAGGTAATTTCGGTAACGACATGGAATTAGCAAGTCTGCATCGCTAAATACCAGCTGAGCAGAACGTAGAATAACAAAAACCCAGCAAGTACTTAGTATTGCTGGGTTTTTATTTATCTTATTAAAGAGGTTAATTAACGACTTTTAAAGTAAGTATCTTGCAGAATATACATACGTTTAATATCGCAGTATTTACCGTTAATAAAGATCTCTTGGATCAAACGCCCTTCTTCAACAAAACCACACTCTTCATATAAGTGGATGGCTTTTTCGTTTTCAATCGCAACGTGCAGATACACTTTATGCAAGTTCAAAATGGTAAATGCATAATTTAGTGCACGATTAATCAATGAACGCGCGTAGCCATTACCTTGGTAATCTGGGGCAATGATAATTTGAAACTCAGCGGTTCGGTGAATATTGTTGATTTCAACCAACTCCACTAAGCCAATCGCTTCTTCGTCTGCATTTTCAGCAATAAAACGACGCTCAGTACTATCATGAATGTGTTTGCGGTACAGCTCTTCAAGCTCAGCAAACGACTCATACGGCTCTTCAAACCAGTATGCCATGATAGTGCGGTTATTGTTTAATTGATGAATAAAACGTAGATCTGTACGCTCTAATGCACGTAGACGAATAACATTACTCATTTATCTATATCCTTGATAGTAATGATGCAGGTAAAGGACTGTCCCCTTACCAATTTACCGCTTAAAAATACCATTTAATATCACAGAAAAAAGCAAAAACATGTAACAAGATATTCTATCTATAGCAACACTGTTTAGTCCCAGAAAATTAAGGCTTAACAACCATCTCATCTATCAAATCCAAGAAGCAGCGTACTTTAGATGCAAGATGCTTACGGGTCGGATAAAGCGCATACACATCCACCATTGGGAAAACATAATCTTCAAACAATAAGATTAATTCCCCTGTCTTTATTTGCTGCTCAATATAAAACTCAGGCAAACGAATGATACCGTCACCATTACACACTAACGCCAGTGACATCTCTGTATTATTGCTACGAATACGCTGATGAACGTCAACAGAAGTTTGATTGCCTGCTTTATCCATGTAATCCCAAATATTCGATTTTTTTAGGTTGCTGTAACAAAAACAGTGATGAGAAGAAAGCTCTGTTGGGTGCATCGGGCGACCATGCTTTGCAATGTATTCTGGCGACGCTACCGTACAAATTCGGCTGCTGTAAATACGTTTACAGATGAGACTTGATTCATCGAGTTTTGCTGATGCTCGTATCACCAAATCATAACCATCGCCAATGACATCAATGGCTTTATCGCTCATATCAAGATCAATCACCACATCTGGGTAGCGCGTAAGATAAGCTGAAAATACATCCTTTAAATAATGCTTACCAAACCACACCGGACAACTAATTTTCAATGTCCCTTTTGGCTCTACTGTACTTTGTGTGATATGAGCAACCGCTTGTTCAGCATCGCTGATCAACTGTAAACATTCCTGATAATAACTCTTACCTTCAGGCGTTAACGAAATACTTCGAGTTGTGCGGTTAAGTAACCTTACTCCTAAGCGATTTTCTAATTTAACGATCTCTTTGCTTACATAAGAGTTTGAATGCCCCATTGCCTGTGCCGCTGCACCAAAGCCGCTGCTTTTAACGACTTGAACAAACAAAGCAATACCATCGAACAGTTGATTATTAGTCATATGGAAATTATCTAATCACTTTAAGGCTATTAATTACATACAAACTCTAATATACACTCTAGTCATTGGTTAACAACATCAGTTTGCTAAAACGACTTAATAACAAACGGGGCTTATTATGAAACTACTCGCTTTTGCTGCAACAAACAGCCAACAATCAATCAACCGTGCGCTAGTGACATATGCGGCATCACAAGTAAACGCTGATGAAGTGGAAATTCTTGACCTAAACGATTTTGAAATGGCGATTTACAGTATTGATCGTGAAAATGCATCAGGGATCCCTGAACAAGCTCAGTTATTCTTCGATAAAATTGGTAAAGCTGACGCAATTTTAATTTCATTTGCTGAGCATAACGGGACATATACTGCGGCTTATAAAAATATTTTTGATTGGGCCTCACGTATTAATCAAAAATTCTATCAACAAAAACCAGTGCTCATGCTTGCAACTTCACCTGGCCCTGGTGGCGCTAAAAATGTACTAGATACAGCAGTTACATCAGCACCATTTTTTGATGCTAATGTAGTCGGTTCTCTTTCTATTCCAAGTTTTTATGAGAACTTCGATTTAGAAAAGCAAACCCTAATAAATGAAGAATTAAATAGCCAACTAATTTCATTAGTGACTAAATTAAATCATTAGCGGCAAAACTCACCATCACACGCATTGAATAAACGCATCTTCGACAAAAATAAAGTTGCTGTTGAACCAGCAACTTTATATATCAATACATTTTCGCAATATTAAATAGCTTAAGCCTGAGCATATTCACTACTCAGTTGCGACCATCACATTCGATGCCTTAATCACTAATACCGCTTCTTTACCCACCGCTAAGCCTAAATACTCACATGATTTTTTTGTTAAAATCGAAGTAAGTTCAACATTCGGTGAGACTTCAACAGTAACCTCAACATTCACTGCACCAACATCAATGTTCGTTACCACGCCTTTTAATTGATTTCTTGCACTTAGTTTCATTTTACAACCTTCAACAGTAAGTAAAATTTAAGTTTGAGCATTCAAAACTTGAGAGCTAAATCTCTTAAAGTGTAGATAACTCACTTTCAAATGAAGCATTTTAATGAGATTAATTCTGCTTTTAATTGTTTATTTATCAAACAGCAGAGCAATATTCGTATATATCTATACCCAAGTCACCTCAAGTTACTAGGGATATATAAAAGTATTAAGATCGCTTTTTTAAGTAAAAAATCAAAAGATACAAGAATATTGCTCACATTTAATCGGATAATAAGGTGCACAATAGTGAGATTTGTATCATGCTTAAAGAGTAGTAGCGTTAAAGGAGTACGCTTATGAGCACGAGGCTATGTGAAACTGCCAGCCTTGAACTGCATGTTCAAAGTGCTGTGCAGCAAATCCTAACCACTATGGCTTTTACAGCCCCTTCAAACAGCCATAGTGATCGTAAAAACGCGTGTATATTTCAGAATAAAGTCACGTATACACTTTACTTACTCCTGCAATCTTTTCATTGCGAATCACAAAATACGATCAATAAACAATGCCACTATAACCAAGATTATACGTTTCATGGCTTTGATTATGTTTGTCAGCAAAGCCTTGAGATTTTAAGACAATCACGTAATGACTTTGCGATTAAAGCTGCGAATCGACGTGGCACTATCACTCATATAACAACCAAGGAAACTGAAGATTTACTCACAGCAGCACTTAACAAAGAATGTGAAATGGTGATGGCTGCACTTGCTATTCAACAACTATCGACCTTGATCAATGCTTTTTCTCAACAAGAAAACATTTCACAAACTCTTGATCAAGTATTTAGCCGTGTACTCGTAAACCAATATATAGATGAAGGTTTTCAATTATCAAAACAGGCAACACTCAAACTGGTAGAACAAATATCAAATGCTATTACTGGAGAGTTATGCCAGTTAATTTTAAACCAGCACACCAGTGATGAGTCGGAGCAAGAACTGGTACAACACTTGAAAGACATCAACACGCTAGCTGAACATTTCATGCAGCATTTTTCACAATTAAATACGACCTTTCTTACCAATAAATCAAATTTAGATGATAACGAGTAAATACGAAGTAGCAGGAAATATCCTGCTACTTATTCGGTATAACAGTAACCAGTTGGATCGAAGTAAAATATTACGTATGATCTCATCATGATTAACTTATATACCGCAGACTATGTCGTCACTACTCGCTTTTATTGATAAACATTGGAAAGTGATCACCGTACTTATTTTATTACTGATTACGGTATTGTCTTTATTACCTCAGCCTAGCCTACCTGAAGTTCCCGGTACCGATAAAACACATCATTTTATCGCCTATAGCGCACTCATTTTTGCCATTGGTTTGAGAATGCCTAAACATTGTTATTGGTTATTTATTGGATGTATTGCTTGGAGTGGTGCCATTGAATTAATTCAACCTTATGTGAATCGTTACGGTGAGTGGCTTGATTTAGCAGCAAATACAGGTGGATTAATCACTGGATTTTTACTGGCTCGACTTTGTGCTAAATACTTTTTAGTAAAAGATAAATCATAATAATTCACAAAAAACATTCATTAAAGATGAATGATTAACCAAATAAATCAACAAGGGATGTTTTGTAAAGTTCTCGCAAAATAGCCCTTGATAATTTGATTTAACTCACATTTTTAATAAAACTAAAGGTATTCAATATTTAGCAGATCATTAGTTTTTAAAATGGTAAAGTATCAAATCGGTCGAGCGACATTTTATCCCGCCCTTAATTTAATCAACATTGACCAGCAAGATATTACGCTGGATTTTAACGATGTCATTGTACTTTGCTATCTTCTAAACAATACGAATAGCTTCACGAGCATTAGTCGTGTCAAAGATACCTGTTTTCCTCATGATGCTCACGCTGAAGATATCATCCATCACTCTATTAACAATCTTAAAGCGTTAATAAATAACGTCAAAAATAGCACTACATTATTATTTTCAATATGGGGTGTTATCTACTTTAAAGCAGCTAAAACTGACAACGGTGATGCTTTGCTATTAAAGCGTTTTCTCGTTCTATCCTCTCTTGCATTCTTTATTGCTTCTATATTACTGCTGATTAAATCACCCGAAAGAGAATACTTAGATAACCATCTTTCTACTTATTATATGGAAAATAAAGGCAATAAAATTACAATCATCAACAATACCAATAATGTTTTTCCAGCATATTTAATCAAGAAATTAACGCTATTAAATGAACAGGTAAAAGTCTTTTACTTTGAAAATGACAACAACATAACGTTTTCTGTGTTCAGAGATAATAACATCAATAATAAGAGCCATATTATAGATAAAGGCGATCAAAAAAACTTACATCGTGAACTAGATAGAGTCTTAAGAATATGATCCGTTATTACTTATTATTCACATGCTCTATTTTGTTGTTCTTATTCGCAATCAGTAACTACATTAATTTGCAGTTCGGTACGAATTTAAACGGTCTATGGCGTGCTTATGAAGTACACAAGTGCGCGCATGAAAAGCCAATTGTTACTGAAAAGAATTTAAAAATAGTAGCCGACCACTACAACGTAACCCTAATGGAAAAAGACGCAAACAGCCACAACATCACAGTATTTGAAAGTAAAGGAAAGATTGATTACATGGACAATAACTGTTTTAACTTTAATTCATCGAATGCTGTATTAAATCAATCTTATAAGGCATGGCTAAATCATCACCTGTCTAATACGAACCAGCGCTTTAACTCATTGCACCAAGGTAAATGTAAACTCATCTACCAAAATGCCAACGTTGGCGTAATTGAATATCAAAAAACAAACACGACTGTGATCTACACAAAACTTACTTAAATTTGTTAACTCAGTTACAGCGATGAACAAAAAAACATCAAATAAACGTACAAATTTTATATTTTTATTTTCTTTGTACTAAAAATAAGATTGCTAATTTTGCAACTAAGTACTGATAATGAGAGCAAATCATAGAATAAACACCTATATTTCATAATGTTATAAGAGGTTAAGTAACAGCTAAAGTGTGTACCATTTATCACCGTTTCTGTCCTAGCCTTGTATTACAAATAAAATCCTAGCAGTATTCACGATCTATTTTAGTCATTGGAAATGTGTAACGACTGTGTGCTCTTTGTAGCTTCGTTTAAGCAAAGTTACTGATTTACGTCCATAGTCCTTACAGCATTTTGAGAAAAATGTTCTTTGAATCAACTGCAAAACAATTAAAACGCTACACTAAAACAGTTTGGGGAAAAACAATGAGTCCTGAAGATAAACAATTTGCCGTTATTGGTCTTGGTCGATTTGGCATGTCACTGTGTGAAGAACTCAGTGAGCGTGGCGCACAAGTACTGGCAATTGATATTGATGAAGCATGCGTACGTAAAGCGGCAGATATTGCCACTCAAGCTGTTGTTGCTGATTGCTCAAATGATGCAACTATCGCTGAATTAAAACTGGATGATTACGATCTGGTGATGGTCTCTATTGGTGAAGATGTTAACGCCAGCATTCTTACTACTCTGCTATTAAAAGAAGCAGGTGTGAAAACCGTATGGGTAAAAGCCAAAGACACCCCACATTGTAAAATCTTATCTAAAATTGGCGCCGATAAAATCATTCGCCCTGAACGTGATATGGGTATTCGTATTGCACGTAATATGCTTGATAAGCGCATCTTCGAATTTTCAGATCTAGGTAGTGGTATTTCACTAGCTGAAGTGGTTGTTACAGCGAAAAACATGGGACGTAAGATCTCACAACATCCATGCGGTAGCCATAAAGAGACACAAATTCTTGCGCTTAAACGTGGTCCTGAAGTACGTAAAGCACCTGATCCTGATACTGAGCTACAAGTTGGTGACATCTTAATTATCACTGGCCCTGAAAACGTATTAACAGATACTTTAAGAAAACTATGAGTTTTATTCCTAACAGGGGCATGTATGTCCCTATTAAAACTGAAAATCGCGATAAACGATGGTCTGAACCTAAGATCATCATCTTTAGCTTTTTAGCGATTTTGATCCCTGCTGCGATTTTACTCACACTGCCAGTATTTTCCGTTTCAGGGCTAAGTTTTACCGATGCATTATTTACTGCGACCTCTGCTATCAGCGTAACAGGCTTAGGTGTGGTCGATACAGGCTCGCATTTCTCCATTAGCGGAAAAATCTTGCTGATGTTTCTAATGCAAATTGGCGGTTTAGGGCAAATGACATTATCTGCTGTCCTACTCTACATGTTTGGCTTACGTTTAAGCCTACGCCAGCAAGCATTAACCAAAGAGCAACTAGGTCAAGAGCAGTTCACCAATATTCGTCGCCTTGTTAAACACATTATTATCTTTGTGTTGATCTGTGAGCTTATCGGTGTGTTCTTTTTATCTATTCGTTGGGTTCCAGAAATGGGCTGGGAACAAGGTTTATTCTTTGCTGTATTCCACTCTATTTCAGCCTTTAATAATGCTGGTTTCTCACTATTTTCAGACGGTTTAACCCGCTATGTAGACGATCCTTTAGTGATCATCACCATTGCTTCACTGTTTATCTTTGGTGGTTTAGGTTTTACTGTGATCTCTGATCTTAAGCGAAACGCACATCGTGGTTTTCACTTCTTATCACTGCATTCAAAAATCATGATCATTGCAACGCCTGTATTGCTTTTTGTAGGTACCGTAATGATTTGGCTATTAGAGCACCACAATAGTCATACTTTAGGTTCACTTAATGAATCAGGTCAGTGGTTAGCTG
Organism: Photobacterium leiognathi; assembly: GCF_030685535.1. Classification (NCBI taxonomy): domain Bacteria; kingdom Pseudomonadati; phylum Pseudomonadota; class Gammaproteobacteria; order Vibrionales; family Vibrionaceae; genus Photobacterium; species Photobacterium leiognathi. The sequence continues at coordinate 1,015,518 of NZ_CP131599.1, forward strand.
CATTCTTCCAGTCAGCGACCGCCCGTACAGCAGGCTTTAACAGTGTCGATATTGGTCAATTTACTCAACCGGGCCTATTGATCATGATGCTACTGATGCTTATTGGTGCAGGTTCAACCTCGACAGGTGGTGGTATTAAAGTATCGACGTTCGTTGTCGCTATTTTGGCTACCTGGTCGTTCCTAAAACAGCGTGACCGTGTAGTGCTATTTAAGCGTACTATTTCAAACCAAACGGTAACCAAATCGTTAGCTATCATTGTTGTCAGTGGCATTGTATTGACCATTGCTATGTTCGCGTTAATGATCACGGAAAAAGCGCCATTCTACGAAGTGATGTTTGAAACCATTTCAGCGTTCGCAACCGTAGGTGTGACTGCAGGTTTAACCGCAACCTTATCCGAGCCGGGAAAATACATCATGATTGTCGTGATGATCATCGGTCGTTTAGGTCCATTAACATTGGCATATATGTTAGCGCGTCCTAAACCAACCTTACTAAAATACCCAGAAGATAACGTGGCAGCAGGTTAATCTTCCTTCGATAAAAACAACAAAGGCTTGTTACTCGTCAACCCCGAGAACAAGCCTTTTCTTTATCTCATTTCAAATCAGTGCAGCTTATGCTTTATCTGCTTTTCCTGCTGCATTTGCAAACTTGGCTAATTGCTTATCTAGCCAGAATGGCGCTTTGTCGTTGTCTTCCGCACTCTCTTTACGTCGGATCGCGTCACGTACCATCATCGCACCACACCAACGAATAGGCTCTGGTGGGAAACTTCCCTTTGGCCCTGATACCAATCCACATTTGCTCCACTCGTTATCTTGCTCTAATACCAATGACGATAAGATCTGCCCACCAATCCATGTTTGAGCCACCCCATTGCCAGAATATCCCAAGCCATAAACAATATCTGGGTTATCATTAAGATAACCAAAGAATGGTAAACCTGTGGTTGAGCGATCTGAAGCCCCTGTCCATGTAGCTGCAAACTTCTCTTTTTCGAGGCTCGGAAACAGCTTATTAAACGACTGACGCAACAATGCGGTATAACGGCTAGGTGAATCAAACACTTTGCTGATCTTATTACCAAATGAAAAATAGTTACCGCCTTTACCTAACATTAAACGTCCATCTGACGTTGAACGGTAATAGTGAACAAAGATACGAGAATCAATTACGGTTTTGCCGTCTTTCAGCCCCATTGTATGAAGCTTGTCTGGGATCGGCTGGGTGATCGCCATATCAGAGCTGACGAGCACGACATTGCGTTTAAATTGTGGAAACTGCTCTAACATCCATGCATTCAGTGCAAGCACGACTTTTTTGGTAAAGATGTCAGCTTCTGGTGTGGTGATCGTAATAGGAATTTCAGTGCTGATATTTTCCATTGGGGTGTTTTCATAAATCTTGATCCCCATTCCTTCGGCAATACGTTTTAAACCACGCGCTAACAACGCAGGCTGTACACTTGCTGCAGCCGATGAATAAATGCCTTCGCAGTGTAATGCAGAACCCGCATCTTGCTGAACACGTTCTCGTTGCCATTGTTGCCAGCTATTCACTTCATGCTTCGATAATTGATCTAATACACCATCCATAGAGCCTTGTTGAGCTTTGTTCGTTGCAGTGTATAAAGTGCCATTAAGACGCAAATCGGCATTAATATTATGCGTTTCACAAAAATCAGCGATTTCGTAAACAGCACGTTCAGAGGCACGAACTAACTTTACCGCTTCCTCTTCACCATACAGTTTTTTCATTGAGGAATACTTGGTTGACCATGTCAGCATACAACCGCCATTTCGCCCCGATGCACCACTGCCGCACAAGCCTTTATCAATGATCACAATATCAAGTTCAGGCTGCTGCTGCTTTAGCTGAATCGCTGTCCATAAACCTGTATAACCACCACCAACAATACATACATCCGTTTGAATATCATCTTTAAGTACATTTACAGTATTATCAGACTCTTGTTTTAACGCTTCTGAGAACCAAAATGGTTGGAAATGACTGTCATTATGCATACCTTACTGCTTCCTCAATTGGTATAGACCACTAAGAACTACAATATGAGTGCAATGTGACGATTAGATAACAGCGCTGTGACTGAGAGATGAAACTGATAGTGAAAATAATAAGTAAATAAAAACGAGTGATTAGCCGTACAATCTCGCTAAGTCACTCGTCTTGTGTATTCAGAAAAAATGTCTTAATTAATCTTTAGTTTATAACGTTACGGTTTTTCACCTTTCGCTAAACGCAAATTAATATCAGCCACTACTTTGGGTAAATCTGCAATGGTATCAATTTCATAATGTGCACCAGAGGTGCTAAATACTTTCTGTGCTTTTTCACGTGCAGCCGCTAATGTCGTTTCATCTGACGTTTCAAATTGCTCTTGGGTAAGACCAGCCTCGTTACCAGAAAGCAATAATGCCACTGTCCACATTCCCGCATTTAACCCTTCGCTAATACCGGGAAGAGAATCATCAACTTTTATACAAGTGGTAACATCGCCTAGCCCTAATTCCAGCATATTTTTCAACGCCATAAAGGCTGCTGGGCGACCACCTGCAGCTAAATCATCTGTCGCAACAACGTAATCTGGTGTAAAACCATTATGATTAAGTGAAGGTAATAGTGCATCCAGTACTGCACGTGGGTAACCTGTACATGCACCGATTTTAATGCCTTGGTCACGTAATCCAGCGACGACATCTTCAGTACCTGGGATCAAATCAGCGTGCTCACCCACTTTGGCTATTTGTAATGGCATGAACGTATCGTAAATCGTATCAATATCAGATTCATCCATTTCACGACCAAACTGTGTTTGCCAACGTTGCGCGACTTCTGGAAGTTCGCCAACCGCTTTGATGTGCTCCCACTTTCCTAATCCCATCGGGACTCGCGCTTCTTGCAGTGAAATATCAAAATCAAAACCACGACGAAATGCTTCAACAAAAATGGTTGTTGGTGCAAATGAGCCAAAATCAACAACGGTTCCAGCTAAATCAAAAATCACACCTTGGATCTGTTTCATTTTCTATCCTTTTAAATTTTCACATCAATTCAATTAATAATGACTTCACTAATGGCTTGTTCGACAATATTTAAAGCACGAGCAAGATCATCACGCTCAATAATCAATGGGGGGCTAAGTTGTAATACGTTCCCTTGCGACACTTTAAAGCTCAGACCGAGATCTAAGCAGCGATACAGCACTTGCTCTGCTGCATCATAAGCACGCTGTTTAGTTTGCCTATCTGTGACTAGCTCAATGCCCCATAGCAAACCAATCCCACGTACATCACCAATAATTGGATAACGTTGCTTCATTTGTGCTAATCGCTGAGTTACGTAATCTTGATCTTGTTTAACTTTCTCAAGCAGGTTTTCCGTTTCAATCACATCAATGGTGGCAAGCGCGGCGGCACACCCAATCGGACTTTTCTCATGGGTATAATGACCCAGCGATATATCAGCCGCTTGGTTATATTTATCCTTGGTGATCAAGGCTGCAAAAGGGACAACACCACCACCTAATCCTTTACCGATACAAAGCATGTCGGGCTCGATATCAAAGGCGTGATGTGTAAACCAATGTCCTGTTCTACCCATGCCGTTAGGAATGTCATCGATGATCAACATGACATTATGCTTATCGCAGATCTCACGCACACGTTGCCAATAGACTTTTGATGGCACTTGAACATCGGTGTTACGAAGACCTTCGGCAATAAAGGCACCGATGCCACCTTCTTTTTCAATCACATATTCAAGGTAATCGGCATAATGCACATCGCTATTGTCATCACGAGGAAAAACACCACGGTAAATTACAGGAGGCGGAATACGCTCAACGCCAGCCATCAGTGGCCCCATTCCTTGACGAAAACACGCCTCACCGCCAACAGAGATGGCATCTAATGATGCACCATGAAAAGAATCCCAAAGTGACACTACTTTGGCATTACCTGTTACCACTCGGGCAAGTTTTAACGCCATACCCACCACAGATGTTCCACCGGGTGCAAACAACACGCGGTTTAACTCACCACCAGCAATTTCTGTGAGTTTTTGCGCACAATCAATCGCTGTTTTATGGGTGAAACGACGAGGAGCAAAAGGTAATTCCGTTAACTGCTGTTGAATTCGCGCTAACACTTGAGGGTGCCCATAACCCAACTGATGAACGTTATTACCATGAAAGTCCATGTAGCGCTTACCGCTAAGATCTTCGATATAAATCCCTTCCGCCGCTGCTAATACATTCATGCAAGGCGTAGACATGGATTGATGCAAAAAATATTGGCTGTCTTGCTCTAACATAGCCTCGGTTTGCGGTGAATTTAGCGTTTGATACCACTGTTTTCTCGCAGCCGTAGTATTGGTATCTCCCTCACAACGCAAATGCATATCACCATTAGGATAATGCGTCATTACGATGCCGCCTTTTGCCAGAACATTGTGCGACGAATAGCATCAATTAAACGGTATATATCGTCATTATGAACATCGCCGATATTGCCAATACGGAAACAATCCGCATTCGACACCTTACCCGGATAGATCACAAAACCTTGCGCTTTCAATAAGCTATAAAAGTGTTTGAAATCATAATCTGTATCAGAGGGAGAGTAGAAAGAAGTAATAATCGGAGAATGGAGCGATTGAGGCAGTAAGCAACGAAAACCTAATGTTTCCATTCCCTCAACTAATATGCGCTGATTAGTCACATAACGTTGATAACGTGCTGCAACGCCGCCTTCTTGTTCAAGTTCTAACATCGCTTGATAAAAGGCTCGCACGGTATGCGTTGGAGAGGTAAAACGCCATTTACCGTGATTTTTTTCCATGCAGTCCCATTGATCATATAGATCCAATGATAATGAGCGGGCTTGTCCCTGACACTTTAGTAACTCATCTGTTTTCGCAATGACAAAGCCAAACCCTGGTACGCCTTGAATGCACTTATTTGCTGAGCTGATCATAAAATCAACGCCCAACTCACCAAGATCCATCGGAATACCACCAAAACTCGACATAGCATCTAAGATCATGATCTTATTGCGAGACTTTACCAGTTTACAAACAGCTTCAATCGGATTGAGCATCCCTGTCGTGGTTTCACAATGCACCATTGCGACATGAGTAATTGTACTGTCGCTATCAAGCAAAGCTGCAATATGTTCAAGATCTGGCTGCTCAACTTCACTCAATTCAATGACGTGGTGATCAATCTTGAGATACTGCGCTATTTGACCAATACGTTGCCCATAAGCACCATTATTAATCACTAACAATTTGCCATTAGCAGGCATGACTGTGCCTATGGTCGCTTCCACTGAAGCACTGCCACTGCCCTGCATTAATACTGATGTGTAACCCTGATGATGCGTTGCCAAAGTCACCAATTTGGTACGGATCACTTCAACAATTTCTTTGTTGTAATCATCATCCCATGTACACCAATCTTTCAGCATCGCTTCACGAACAGTTCTTGTCGTTGTCAGTGGTCCAGGCGTTAATAGCAAGTATTGATTTGTCGAGTTTTCCATTTCTATTTTCCATTTGGACTATACCAGTTATGAAAACTATAACGAGTTAAAAACCACACTGTAAATGGCTCAAGATAAGAGTTAATAAAAGGTTCATACTTGCCATTTTCCTGTAATAATTTTTATTCTGTGCGTCATATAAGCCACATCAAACCGACTTTAAATTGCAAAGAAGTAATCATCTAAGCGTCATAAACGCACTCTAGCATCGTAATGGCTTACAAACTGGTACATACCAATAAAGTCATATTGAGTAAGATTTAAATAATCATGGAGATACGATAATGAAGAACCGTTGGATGCTAGCCCCTCTTGCTGCAATCACCGCCCTTTCAGCTACTCACGCTTTTGCCGCAGAGGAACTAACGGTATACAGTGCGTTTGAAACTGACATGCTTGCTAGATTTAAAAGTGGTTTCGAAAAAGCAAATCCTGATATCAAAATCAAATGGGTACGTGATTCAACAGGGATCATGACAGCAAAACTACTGGCTGAAAAAGATGCGCCACGTGCCGATGTTGTATGGGGTTTAGCTGGCTCATCAATGGCGTTGCTAAAAGAAAATGGCATCTTGAAACCGTATTCTCCAAAAGGCTTATCTGACGTTCGTCCATCACTGGTTGATCCTCAAAGTGATAAAGCATGGTTTGGTAACGATGCATTCTTTAATGCGGTTTGTTACAACGAAATCGTAGCGAAAGAGCTCAGTCTACCAAAACCTAAAACATGGCAAGATCTGCTAAAACCTGAATATCAAGGTCATATTGCAATGCCTAACCCTGCATCTTCAGGTACGGGTTATATGCAGGTTTCAGCATGGCTACAAACCATGGGTGATAAAGCAGGTTGGGAGTACATGACCAAGCTGGATAAGAACATCGATCACTACACACATTCAGGTTCTAAGCCTTGTGTACAGGCAGCACAAGGTGAAGTAGCCATCGGTATTTCTATGGCTATTCGTGGTGCAACACTGAAATCACAAGGTGCACCAATCGACGTGATCATGCCAAAAGGCGGCGTGGGCTGGGAAGCAGAAGCGGTTGGCCTAGTTAATGCAAATTCTGCAGCAGCTAAACGTCTAGTTGATTGGTCAATTTCAGCGGATGCAAACAAGCTATACAACGAATTCTACCCAGTAGTCGGTCGTAAGGCTGAGTCTAAGCCAGTACCTAACTACCCAGATGTAGAAAAAGCCATGGCTAAATTAGATTTCTCGAAAATGGCTTCATCTCGTAAAGCTGTATTGAAGACGTGGTCTGAAAAATTTGACTCAAAATCTGAGCCAAAATCATAGTCAATATTCCCCCTAATAATTAAAGCCGAGCTGTTCACTACACTCGGCTTTTTCTTTTCTATGTATTATTAACTGTCTTGTTAACGTCAAACTTATGTCATTGAAGTGTAACGCTTAAATACTAAATTTGGTATATACCAATTAGTATGAGTTAACATCATGAGTGCTTATCTTCAAATCGATAATATTTGTAAACATTTTGACCAATTCACTGCATTGAAGAATATTTCGCTGGATATTCATAAGGGTGAATTCATTTGTTTTCTTGGCCCCTCAGGTTGTGGCAAAACCACATTACTGCGTGCCATTGCTGGTATGGATATTGCCAGTTCAGGTCGTATTACCCAAGATGGTAAAGACACTACTTTTCTTGCTCCAGAAAAACGCGATTTCGGCATTGTATTTCAATCTTATGCACTATTCCCAAACCTTACTGTATCGGAAAATATTGCTCTAGGGCTACGTAATCAAGGTAAATCACACCGAGCAGCTAATGACATTGTCACGCATTGGTTAGAATTAGTTGGCTTACCCAACTCAGGTCATAAGTTCCCAAGTCAACTATCTGGTGGTCAACAACAGCGTATTGCGCTAGCTCGTGCGTTAGCTTTATCTCCGGGATTATTACTATTAGATGAGCCGCTCTCTGCGCTTGATGCCAAGGTTCGTACTCACCTTCGTGATGAAATCTGCTTACTACAACGCCAACTTGGTATTACCACAATTATGGTTACCCATGATCAGGAAGAAGCCTTAGCTATGGCTGATCGTATTGTGGTGATGAATCACGGTGTGATTGAACAAGTGGGTACACCTGAAGAAATCTATCAAAACCCTGCTTCTCGTTTTGTTGCTGAGTTTGTTGGCAGTATGAATTTCATTGATGCTTCTGTAGTCAGTAACGAAAAAATCCGCATTGGCGAAACACTACTTCCAACACCTGAAAATACCCTGCAACGCGGTCAACGTATCGAGCTAGGTTTACGCCCTGAAGATATTCATTTCACCGAAAATAACATGAAGTCAGACTCATCCATTCCTGTTCAAGTTGAAGATCTTGAATTTCAAGGCACTTATGTTCGAGCTAACTGCCGATTACAAAACTGCAATCCAGCCAAAAACATTAAAGTGGATGTGCCAATCAGAGAACTCCGCCGCCTAGCAATACAAGAAGGTCATTACCTTTTCGTAAACATCACTAAGCAATACACCCATATTTTTCATGCTCAGTGATCTGACTCGTTAATTAAGGACTAATGATTATGGCTTCTCTACTTCCAGCAAACGTGATGCAAAACAACACTCAAGATCTAGCTCCATTAAGCTTGAGTACTCGCCTTACTATTGCAAAAAATGCCATTACAAAAAACAACCTTATCACGCTAGCCATACTGCTATTTATTCTGTTTATCATGGGCTTTTTCGTTATTGCGCCTCTGTTCTCCATGCTACAGAAAAGCATGCAAAATGACGCTGGACAATTTATTGGGTTGGCTAATTTCGCAGAATATTTCTCATCGTCATCAGTTTGGCAATCAATCAGAAACACTCTTTTTATTGGTGTAACAGTAACCTCTATGGTGGGATTATTAGCCTTTTGTTATGCCTACGCGCTAACTCGAAGCTGTATGCCATTGAAAGAATTATTTAGCATTTTAGGAACAGCACCGATTCTAGCGCCTTCATTACTTCCTGCGATCAGTTTGATTTATCTACTTGGTAATCAAGGGATAGCAAAAGATTTGCTAATGGGACACTCAGTATATGGGCCAATAGGTATTACCATCGGTTTAACCTTCTGGTGTTTTCCTCACGCATTAATGATCATTAAAACATCATTACGCACCTCCGATGCCCGTTTATATGAAGCAGCAAAAGCGCTCAATACATCTCCAATAAAAACTTTTTTTATTGTGACTTTACCCGGTGCAAAATACGGCGTGATCAGTGCGTTAATCGTGGTATTTACGCTGGTTGTGTGTGACTTCTCTGTGCCTAAAGTCATTGGTGGTAGTTATAATATTTTAGCAACCGATATTTTTAAACAAGTTGTCGGCCAGCAAAACTTTGCCATGGGTGCAGTTACCAGTGTCGCCCTACTTGTACCAGCATTATTAGCATTTGTTGCCGACCGCTGGGTGCAAAAGAAACAAAAAGGGCTATTTGATTCACGCTCTGTAGCTTATGTGCCGAAAGCAAACATTATCCGCGATAGCTTGTGTTTTCTGTTCTGCAGCCTTATTTGCTTAACCATTATCACGATTATTGGCATGGCGATTTACGGTTCACTCGTCACCTTCTGGCCTTGGAATACCGCATTAAGCCTTAATAATTACAACTTTGAACAATTCAGTGCTTCAGGTTGGCAGCCTTATTTTAATTCCATTAAGTTAGGTATATTGGTAGCAATCTTTGGCACCATGACCATTTTCCTTGGAGCCTACTGTATTGAGAAAGGTCGCTGTGCCGCCCCTTTACGTCAGCTACTTCAAATGTTTGCCATCATTCCTATGGCTGTACCAGGCATGGTATTAGGTCTAGGCTATATTTTCTTTTTCAATAATCATCATAACCCACTGACTGTGTTATACGGCACCATGACAATTTTGGTGATCAATACGGTAATGCACTATTACACCGTTGGTCACATGACGGCTATAACGGCTTTAAAACAGCTGCCAGCCGAGATTGAAGCTATTTCAGCATCGCTTAAGCTGCCTCAATATAAAGCTTTCTTTAAGGTAACCTTACCTGTCTGCGCGCCAGCTATTTTAGATATTTTTGTCTACTTGTTTGTAAATGCAATGACGACAACTTCTGCCATCATCTTCTTGTACTCTACAGATACCATGCCTGCATCCGTGTCTGTTCTTAACATGGATGAAGCGGGTCAAACAGGCCCTGCAGCAGCGATGGCAGTAATGCTTCTACTCACCACAGCATTAGTCAAAATCAGTTATGTGGTTGGTAATAAACTGCTTGAAAACACCCCCCAAAGTTGGAGAAAGCGTTAATCACATCAGGGCTAGGTAAACTAGCCCTCTTTTTATTCACAGAGTTCTAGGTGTCACCACATATAAATAGTGGTATAACAAAAAGATACATTGAATACTAATCGTCGATAATAGAGAGTAATCAGGTGCAATACTTAAAGATCAAGGAAGCGATTTATGAACAAATTGAGTCTGGACAGTTAGGGGATAAACTACCCTCGGAAAGAAAATTAGCTGAATCGTTTAACACCACACGTATTACACTACGTGAGGCCTTATCTTTATTAGAATCGGAAGGGAAATTGTTTCGTGAGGATCGTCGAGGTTGGTTTATCTCGCCACAACCATTAATTTATGATCCTACTAATACGACTGAGTTTCCAGCCATGGCGATGGCGCAAGGTCGCACTCCCCGCTCAGAGTTACTCTCGGCGGAATTAGTCAAACCCAACAAGCAAGTGGCACAACTACTACACACAACAACTGAAGATGAGTTATATCGAATCAAGCGTTTACGTTATTTAGATAATCGTCCTGTCGTTGTAGTAACCAACTACATCTTACCGTCATTCTTTCCAAACTTACTGGAAACCGATTTTACTCACTCTCTCAGTATTGTTTACCGCGAGCAATTCAACCGTATATATACAAAAACGCGCTATCGTGTGAGCACGACATCATTGACGGGCTCAACAGCGACAGCGCTGCGTGCAACAGCAGGAAGCCCTGCTATGTTTGTTGAACGTTTAAACTACGATCAATTTGATAACCTGATCGACTGTGACTTTGAATACTGGCGACATGACGCTATTTGTATTCAGTCTCTAGCCACCTTAAAGCATCTTTAGTGAATAATACTAACAGCATCAAGTTTTTCTTTTAGCGCTTGATCGTACTCATCTAACCATGCATAACGTTCACGATACATCTTGCGCTTTGGACGTTTAATATCTTCCATAGCGCGACGCTCAGTGTGTAATGGTAATGAGTAAAATGATTCATCATGCTCCTCACCATTATGCTCTTGCCAAAGCTGATCATAATTTAAGTTAATAGATGAGCCTTTTTTACCGTAGCGTTTTGCCATGTACACGTGGGCGCTATTTTTAACAGCATAAATATGGTCAATCCCCATATCATTCGCAAACAAACGCAGCGTTTCCACCATGAATGATTTAGGTCTTAAGCCAAAAATAGCTTTGGTAAATAAGCGACTAAAACCATTATCGTTATTACCACCTTGCATACAACCGATGTAAATATCGTTATCTACAACAGTAAATGCAATTGCATAATAACGGTTATCTTCACTATCCGTTAATAGCAGAGCAAGCTCTCCTTCTCGACGATATGTATGATCAAAACTCAGTTTTACCTGATAGTTTTTCTCATCAATGTTAAAGCTATAAAGCTCCAATTCATCGCTGTAAATAGTGTGTCGAGCCTCTTCAGAGAAGTGATCTTCCATCCAGCAATAATGCTTTTTTAAAACGTCAACAATCTGATTCTTAGAAAAGCATGTTGCCAAATAAGGCTTAGTAAAACGCATCAAAAATTCAGGTTGTTGCTCTAACACTTCTTTTCTTTGCGTTTCGGAGAAATACTGAGATAACTCTTTATATTGACGAGAATATAACATCGCTCTCATCGCATATTTTGCGATAGATAATGCTTTTCCTCTTTTTTTATCACTGTAAGCTAATTTCGCTGACTTTATTATACTCATACGGCAACCTTTATCTTATTCACAGTGATTGTATACGAAATACCAATAAAGAATAAATAATAGAATTATATTTTGTATATCGAATTATCTTCACTAAATGCGTGATGAAAGGTAGTATTTGCAGTTTATTATGATGAGTGGAGAAATATCATGGAAAAGTTAATGCCATACCTTGCTAAATTCGCCTTCGGTGTCTCTATGATGATGTTTGTCTTAGGCGGTGGCATGGCATTATATGCCGCATTTTATGGCTAATTTACGTTATAAACGTAAACCACCATCAACCTCTAAAATACGTCCAGTGAAGTAATCATTCTCAATAATGTACTTCACTGTGTGAGCGATATCTTCAGGATCACCTATACGCTCTAGAGGAACTGAAGCTTTTAGCATCTCTAGTATTTCAGGCTCTAATTGCTCCGCTAACGGTGTATCAATTAAACCAGGAGCAATAGCAGCAACGCGAATACCATATTTAGCAAGTTCTTTCGACCAACCAACAGCCATTGTCGCTACCGCTGCTTTTGACGCCGCATAGCTAGTTTGTCCAAATGTACTTAAGCACGCGCAATGCTTGAAATATTGATGATCACACCTTGCGATTCAGTTTCAATCATCTTTTCAGCCGCTTCACGACCACATAAGAAAGTACCTGTTACGTTCACATCCATTACGGTTTGGAACTGATCTAGTGGCATCTTTCTTAAAGTATTATTTTTTCCACAAACCAGTAAGCCATCATCAAGAATGCCAGCATTGTTAATCAGTACATTAATATGACCAAAGTCTTCAACAATACGAGTGAATGCCTGTACAACTTCATCTTCGTTAGTAACATCAGCCTCATAAACCATTGCTTTACTATTTAGCATATGGCACTGATCTTGAGTTTTACGCAATCCTACTGAATTAATATCAATGAGGGCTAATTGAGCACCCATTTGGGCTAGAGTCACAGCCATCATCTGACCTAGACCTTGGCTGGCGCCAGTAACGACAACAACACTATTCTCAATTTCCATTCATGACTCCTAGTTAAAATAAAACTTTCGACTGTATTACCTTACCGTGTCAAGTTGCATCGCTCTAATCCTATTGATAAAAACTAAGTTATTATAAATAGTTACCTACTATGAGAGATAACAAGTGGATTTTTATTCTCAAGCCATGTAGACGCAAACATTTGCTCTATTAAACTTTCATCCACTGCATTAACTGATGAATATAACCATTGCGGTTGATGATCTTTATCAATGAGTTGCGCTCGTACTCCTTCTTTGAACTCTCCGACTAAGCCACAATTAACAGAAAGTCCTAACTCCATTTTTATACAATCAAGTAAAGATGCATCCTTATAATCACGCAACTGTTTAAAGCAGATATGTGCGGTAATTGGACTTCCAGCATTTAAATTCTGCTTAGCCGTTTCAATCCAACCGCCTAACCCATCGATAGCATTAATTTGCTCAATAATAATAGAGAGTGACTGTTGCGAACATGCTGCTTGGATTTGAGCATAATAAGGCGTGAGTTGATTCGCTGGTAACTGATCGATTTCATCTATTTCAGATTCAGTCAGAATCATGGATACCGCTTCATTTAATGCTTGTTGCCTTTCACTTTTATCTAACGATGTTGACCATGAATGTTGCACTAACTGCTGCTCAACTTTATTAAGCGATGCGCCATCGATAATATGCTCGATCATCTTTAAATCACGGGCATCAACAGCATTAACATGGGAACCTGTTAACCCTAAAAACAGTCCAATCCCATTCGGTAACTGATTTAAAAACCACGTAGCCCCTACATCAGGATATAAACCAATGCTAATTTCAGGCATCGCTAATAAACTATTCGGCTGGGCGACTCGGTGACTGGCACCGATATACAAACCTAAGCCGCCGCCCATAATAAAGCCATGCCCCCATGCAATAATCGGCTTGTTATAGTTATGAATGAGGTAGTTACAACTGTACTCAACGGTAAAATATTCCGTTAAAAATGGCTTTGCGATATGGCTATCAACTTCTGCCAATGGAATATTCGGTGGTGTATCAAGCTGATTGAGAACAGGATCATTATTCATAGCGTAATACATACTGCGTACATCACCACCAGCACAAAAAGCCCGTTCACCCACTGACTTTATGATCACAGCAACAATGCTTTCATCGTCATACCAAAGCTGTAAATATTGATGAAGGGTTTTATGCATATTCAAGGTTAATGCATTTAACGACTCCGAGTTATCAAGCTCAAGCACCCCAATGTTATGCCCATCAACGCAACGTAAATAAGATACATTCACGACCCCTGTCATACTTCACTCCTTACATTAACGACTAATCGACAGACTTCACATCGACTTCAATGGCGATGGCAAGTGCTTCACCACCACCAACACAAATACCAGCAATGCCTTTCAGTGTTTTGGTTTCACCATTGCTTTTCGCATTATTTACAGTTTTTGCTTTATGGCGTAATGCGTGGGTCAAGGTCACCACGACTCTTGCACCTGTTGCGCCAATCGGATGCCCTAAAGCACATGCCCCACCATTAATATTAACCCTGTTTGGATCAATCCCAAGCTGATCAATTGCCACTAATGTCACCACTGCAAAGGCTTCATTGATTTCCCATAAATCCACTTCATCAATAGACCAATTAAGAACATCTACTAACTGACGAATGGCATGAATAGGTGCGATGGTAAATTCATCCGGTGAACGACTATGAGAAGCGTAACCTTTTATCATCGCCAATGGATATAAACCTTGGCGGCGAACATGCTCAGCTTCCATTACCACCAAGGCTGCAGCTCCATCACCGATTGCGCTTGAAGATGCTGCAGTGATAGTGCCTTGCTCACCCGCTAGAGCAAACAATGGCGGCAATGTTGGTATTTTTTGAGGGTTCACTTCATTAGGGTGCTGATCTTTTTCTACCATCACTAACGCTTGTTTAGTCGCGACTGTAATGGGTACAATTTCAGCTTTAAAAGCATGATGACTTTCCGCCTTAACCGCGTGATTAATAGAACGTACCGCCCATGCATCCATGCGTTCTTTTGGTACATCATATTTGTTTGCTGTTTGCTGCCCGTAAACTCCCATCAAATGCCCATCATAAGCATCTTGCAGACCATCAAAATACATATGATCTAATACCGCTTTATGACCAATACGCATCCCACTTCTGCTATCGGTTAGCAAGTAAGGCGCATTACTCATACTCTCCATCCCACCAGCAACAGCGGTACGAATAGAGCCTGCTTTGATCATGTCGCAAGCAAGAAACAGGGCTTTTAACCCAGAGCCACACACTTTATTAATCGTCACACAAGAAACTGAATGCGGTAACTTCGCTTTCAATGCAGCCTGACGAGCAGGGGCTTGTCCAACACCAGCCGTTAATACGCACCCCATGAAAACTTCATCAATCAGCTCAGCAATACGTTCGTATTCAATACTACCAATGTGTGAAATCGCATTATCTTGAAGCGCCATACGCTTAACATCTTGCAGTGCTGATTCAATAACAATGCCGCCTAGTTGAGCCGCTGAAAACTGGCTTAAATCGCCTTGAAAACTACCAATTGGCGTTCTTTTGGCTGCAACGATCAGGATATCCTTACTCATACAATTCACCTCATCAGTCAATGTATCGCACTGGCTATAACGAGAATATCAGGTGTTTTCTTGACGCTTTTGTAAGCATAGCACTAACATTTACGTAAACGTTAAGAAACATCTGTACAGATTATCGCTCGCAAAATCGCCGCCCTGATTAACCGACAATAACGCTATATACCCAAGTAATTTCAAAATACTTGGTTCAATATGAATGACTTGGGTATGTACGTGCTGTCTAACGTTACAGGAGACAACATGTGATGACTTTTAAAATCAGCGAACTTGCCAATGAGTTCCAAGTCACCCCACGCAGTATTCGCTTTTACGAAGATATGGGGCTGCTCTCGCCCAAACGAGATGGCGTCAATCGCATATACGGACGACGCGATAAAACCCGCCTAGCCCTTATTCTCAGAGGAAAACGCCTTGGATTTTCCCTACAAGAAATTGGCGAGCTATTCAGCCTTTACGATGATCACAAAAGCCATGATCAGTTAATCACCATGATCGATATTATCGAGCAAAAACAGCAACTACTCATACATCAACGTAAAGATATTGATGTCACTCTCAATGAATTAGAAAGAGCTAAAAAACGCTGCCAACGAGCATTAATTAAAGCAGATATTCATAAATAACCACCTGATAACAATCGGTTTTCGTCAAGGAGGCTGACATGCAGAACCTATATACCCCTCTTAATTTCGACTTAGGCGAAACGGCGAATATGCTGCGTGAACAAGTCAATCTCTACGCTTCAGAGCATGTTGCTCCTCTTGCCAGTAAGATTGATTGCGACAACCAATTTCCTCTTCATCTATGGCAATCATTAGGCGAAATGGGCTTGCTTGGAGTTACCGTCAGCGAACAATATGGTGGCGCAGATATGGGGTATTTGGCTCATGTGATCATCATGGAAGAGTTAAGCCGAGCATCCGCATCGGTCGGGTTAAGTTATGGTGCTCATTCAAACCTTTGTGTAAATCAAATATTCCGTAATGGTAACGATGTGCAAAAGCAAACATATCTCCCGAAGTTACTCACCGGAGAGCATGTCGGTGCCCTAGCCATGAGTGAAGTCAATGCCGGCTCAGATGTGATGAGTATGCAATTAAAAGCCGAACAGCATGATGATCACTTTGTGCTTAATGGCAATAAAATGTGGATCACTAATGGTCCTGAAGCCAATACCCTCGTGGTTTATGCTCGCACCGATGACAACGCCATTACTGCTTTTATTATCGAGTCACAATTTAAGGGATTTTCGACCGCACAAAAGCTCGATAAGTTAGGGATGCGAGGCTCTAACACCTGTGAGTTGGTCTTTATTAATTGCCGAGTTCCCAGAGAAAACGTGCTAGGTGAAATCCATCATGGTGCCAAAGTACTGATGAGTGGATTGGACTATGAACGCGTTGTATTGGCAGCAGGCCCTTTAGGTATTGCCCAAGCCTGCCTCGATCTTGTTATCCCTTATATTCACGAACGAAAACAGTTCGGAAAAGCCATTGGCGAGTTCGAGCTTATCCAAGCCAAAGTTGCCGACATGTACACTCAGCTCAATGCCGCTCGCAGCTATGTTTATACCGTAGCGAAAGCTTGCGATCGTGGTGAAGTCACACGTAAAGATGCCGCAGGCGTCATTTTGCTCAGTGCCGAACTAGCAACAAAAATGGCATTAGAAACTATTCAAATCCTCGGGGGAAACGGCTATATCAATGATTATCCCGCAGGTCGGCTATTACGCGATGCCAAACTCTATGAAATTGGTGCAGGTACATCAGAAATAAGACGCATGCTAATTGGACGTGAATTGTTCGCAGAATCAGCACGCTAAGGATCAAGCGATGGCACAGCTCACATCAAAAATAGACACTTCAAGCCAGCTGTTTATCAACAATCAAGCTAACATGCAGCAACTGGTAGACGACTTAAACTTACAACTAACGAACATCAAACAAGGTGGTGGTAAAAACGCGCATGAACATCAACAGAAACAGGGCAAACAAGCGGTCAGAGAGAGAATAAAGCAGCTACTCGATAACGATTCAGATTGGCTTGAAATTGCGCCTTATGCCGCATTGAATGTCTATAACGAACCCGTTCCTTGCGCAGGGGTTGTCGCTGGGATTGGTTATGTCCACCAGCAAGCTTGCATGATCATTGCCAATGATCCTTCCGTTAAAGGCGGCACCTATTTCCCTCTCACAGTTAAAAAGCACCTTAGAGCACAAGAAATTGCAGAAAAATGCCAGCTTCCATGTGTTTACTTAGTAGATTCAGGTGGTGCGAACTTGCCACATCAAGCCGAAGTCTTTGCCGATCGTGATCACTTCGGTCGAATCTTTTTCAACCAAGCCCAAATGTCAGCCAAAGGCATTCCACAAATCGCAGTAGTAATGGGCTTATGTACTGCGGGCGGAGCTTATATACCCGCAATGGCTGATGTTTCTATTATGGTCAAAGATCAAGCTACTATTTATTTAGCTGGCCCTCCCCTTGTTAAAGCCGCAACAGGCGAAAAAGTCACTGCACAAGAGCTAGGTGGTGCTGACGTGCATTGTAAAAAATCAGGGCTCGCTGATTATTACGCCACTGATGAAAAACATGCGTTAGATCTTGCTCGTGAAGCCATAACTAGTTGTCACTATTCATCTAACTCTTCATCTGAAACACCTTCAAATTTAAACACTTATACACCTAAATACCCAATAGACGATCTCTATGGCATTGTTGGTACTAATGTCCGTATTCCATTCGATGTCAAAGAGGTCATTGCTCGTTTAGTTGATCATTCTGACTTTGACGAATTTAAAGCCATGTTTGGTAATACCCTTGTATGTGGTTTTGCCAAAATCAATGGCAATCCAATTGGGATCATTGCCAATAACGGCATTATATTTTCAGAATCAGCGCAAAAAGGTGCGCACTTTGTTGAGCTATGCTGCAAACGCAAAATTCCGCTGCTGTTTTTGCAAAACATTACTGGATTCATGGTGGGAAAAAGAGTTGAAGCCGAAGGTATTGCCAAACATGGAGCAAAAATGGTGATGGCAGTCGCCTGTGCCAATGTGCCTAAGTTTACCGTGATCATCGGTGGTTCATATGGTGCAGGCAATTACGGCATGTGTGGACGTGCTTATGATCCAACCTTGTTATGGATGTGGCCTAATGCACGAATTTCGGTAATGGGTGGTGAGCAAGCTGCCGCTGTTTTATCCCAAGTGACACAAGCTATTCGCAAACGTGAAAACAAACCTTGGACAACGGAAGATGAACGCGATCTTAAACAACCGATTTTAGATTTATATGAAGAGCAAGGTCATCCTTATTATGCCAGTGCTCGGCTGTGGGATGATGGCATTATCGATCCTAAAGATACTCGAAAAGTGTTAGCGCAAGCATTAGCCATAGTGCATCACTTACCTATTTCCGACACCCGGTTTGGTATATTCCGCATGTAGTGCTGAGGTCATAATATGAATACACAGCCCACTGTATTAGTTTCTGTTTCTACAACGGGTGTTGCGACACTCACCTTAAATCGAGCAGAGAAATCCAACGCTTTTGATCCCAATATGATCACAGCACTCCTCACAGCACTTGATCAACTTAAAACACGAGACAACATTCGCTGTTTAATACTCAATGCTAACGGCAAACACTTTTCATCAGGTGCTGATCTTAATTGGATGAAAAGCATGGCATTAAAAACAGAGGCTGAGAATAAACAAGATGCATCACAACTTGCCGCATTACTCGAGCGGCTATACCGCTTTCCAGCGCCAACCATAGCCGTTGTTCAAGGGGCTGCTTTTGGTGGCGCACTCGGTTTGATCTGCTGTTGTGATATTAGTATTGCAAGTCCACAAGCAAAATTCTGTTTAAGTGAAGCCAAACTAGGATTAGTACCCGCAACCATTGCGCCATATGTCTGCCAAGCGATAGGAGTTAGACAAGCACAACGCTACATGCTCACTACGGAATTAATCACCGCAAGGACAGCGCAAACATTGGGGCTCATCCATTTAATTAGTGACGATCTTGCACTACAAACGCAACACATAATTAATGCATTACTCAATAACAGCCCGAACGCATTACGCACTATCAAACAGTTATGCCAACAGTGCGAGCACAACTCTATCGACCAAAAACTTATTAATTATACCAGTGACTTAATTGCTCACATTCGTTGTACCCCAGAAGCACAAGAAGGTATACAAGCCTTTTTTGAGCAATCACAGCCAAGCTGGAGTATTCGCCATGACGACAAAGATCACTAATCTAATCAAAGATAAACTGCCGAAACAGGTGACGATATTTGAGGTAGGCCCTCGTGATGGCTTACAAAATGAGCCTCATCTAGCCTCACTTGGTAGTCAAGCGACAACACTGAAAATTGAGTTAATTAATGCGCTTAGTGAAACCGGATTACGCCATATCGAATCAGGTGCCTTTGTCTCACCAAAAATGATCCCTACCATGGCAGATTCAAGCTCTGTCATGTCGCAAATTAATCGGCAACCTCAAGTTTGTTATTCAGCATTAACACCTAACCTTAAAGGACTAGAAGCGGCAATCAATGTGAATGCCAATGAAATTGCGGTTTTTACTTCTTGTTCCGAAACCTTTACACAGAAAAACATCAACGCCAGTATTAGCGAAAGCATTAAACGCTTTGAACCTGTTATTGCAGTGGCTCATCAATATTTACTCCCAATTCGAGCCTATCTTTCCTGCGTGATGGATTGTCCTTATGAGGGGAAAACTTCTGCTGCACAAGTCACCAGCATTGCACAAACCTTGATTGATATGGGCTGTTATCAAGTCTCGTTGGGTGACACTATTGGCACAGGCACCCCATTGCGAGTTGCTTATTTACTAGAAGCTATGCATAAACAGATAACTGCATCAGCCATTGCTGTACACTTTCACGACAGTTACGGACAAGCCTTAGCGAATATTTATCAAGCATTACAGATGGAAATCACCACTATCGACAGTAGTGTGGCAGGATTAGGTGGTTGCCCTTATGCGCCAGGGGCTAGCGGAAATGTAGCAACAGAAGATGTACTCTATCTATGCCAAGGGCTAGGTATTGATACAAGCGTTGATTTAAAGAAAGTATCCGCAATAGGTCATACAATTTGTTCTCAATTAGGGATACGCTCACAATCTAAAGTCAGCTCGTTAATAGCGCATCCCTAATAACCTCATTCTGCGTCTCTTCGCATTCGTTCTTCAGATTCCAGCTCGTTCACCGCATCCCATAATAGCTGTTCACGAATTCGCTGACGTTCTAAATTAGCATTAATACCATCGACAACTTGTTGATCTAAAGGACCTAAATAATTATCAGCACTATCATGGAAAATAGTTCTAAATTCTTCCATCGTAGGTAGCCGATTATTATTTTCTTCAAAGTTATCAAAAATATCGTGCACCTTAACTGACATATCCCGCTTTATGCTATCTATCTCTGAACTATCCATACACTCCCTCGAAAGCATCCGGTTTCATATAAATGCCAATAACAGATTTATTAAAAATCGTCATCTATATATAAATCTAATAGTAAATATTTTAAAGGCAAGTCACAAAATACAATAACTACAAGTCATACAATTCAAAAGCAATTGATATTCAGCACAATAAAAATATCCTATTTTGAATGCTGATAATCATAAAATCCTTTTCATTATAGTGTTGTTACAGAATATTAAAATTATGATTTAGTGATAAATATATAGCAATTGATAAGATTGTTTTAATATTGCACTAAAATCCATTAATAGCACTTCAGTTAGTAATAAAGTAATATCTGGATTCTTACAACATTTGGATCTAAGGTGCTGAATTCATAAAGGAAGCTTTAATACTTTGAAATCGTTAATCCCCTTTAAAACATTGCAAAAGCAATTATATTTACCCATTTGTTTACTCTCGATTATCCCTAGCACTAGTCAAGCAGAGCAAAATACCATTGCAAAAAGCTCATCAACTCAAGCCGTTAATGAGCAATCAGTTGACACAGATGAACAGCATACCCCTTTCGCTGACTGGGTTGATGAGTCTCATAAAAGTTTAACTGAAACCATTCACAATATTGGTGAATATTTAGATGAAAGTCTGGCAAAAGATGAAGATGAGAGTGATCTAGTAAACCGCAGTTACTTACGTATCCGTAATCGCTCTATCTACTCCTACCGTGGCAAGTTAGATAACGAATTTAAAGTCTACTTCAAACTTGATTTACCCCATGTAAAACGTGACTGGAAACTGATCATCGACTCAGAGCCAAGTGACTTTGATAGCCTTGAAAGTAAACAGCGCGGCATCACCACGGGTAGTAAAAACACCTCAGGTGATACTGTTGGTGCATTCCGTTTACAAGATGCACACTTTGGCAACTGGCATTCTGATTTTGATATCGGTATTAAATTAAAACTGCCGCTCGATCCATTTACCAAAGTGCGTTTAACCCGAGTAGATCCCATTAGTGAAAACTGGACATCTCAAATAGAGCAACAATTCTTCTACTACCACTCTAAAGGACTTGGCTCGCTAAGTAAGTTAAGTGGTTATTACGCATTAAACCCTGAAGAGTCAAAGATCTTCAAAACCACTACCAGTGCGCAGTATTTAAAAGAAGATGACAAATGGGAATTACTACAACAATTTGAATTGTTCCATCGTTACAACGACAAGATTCTTTTTGAATACTCAACAGGTGTGAGTGCAGATACAGGTGAAAACAAAGAAATCACCAACTACTGGGTATCAGCATCATGGAATAAGCGTATTTACAAGCATTGGCTGTATTTGGGTGTACGTCCGCAGTTGGAGTTTCCTCGTGAATACAACTACCACCCTAACCCTGGTGTAATGATTGAATTGGAAATGTTCTTCTCGAAAAACAGAAAGATTGATCGCTTAGGTCGTTATATTCCAAAACCGACCATACCAGAATCACAAGACTAACCCACACACATAACGATGAAGCGTGCCGCTTACTTCATCGTTATCGACAAAACATGAACAGTTGCACAAAATTTTCCCCTGTTACTTTCAACGCTCAACCAATTGCCATAATTTAACAATTAGGCTACATGCAAGCTTGGGGGTGTATTATGTTTCATCTTAAGAAAATGATCTTCTCTGTACTGTTCCACTTTTATCAGTTCTTCACACTTAGCTATCCATTATGGCTGATGATCTCATCCATTGGCGTAAGCATCGGCATTATCTTGTTACTATCTGGTGGGCATCACTTTGAACAAGGTATCACTACAATCAGCAGTTTTAGCTTAATTTGCTTGTACCTCATTGCGCTTAAACACTTTTATTCAAAACTACTCAATTGGAGCGATACCCGTACATCAAAAGACATTATTGTGCCTTTGCGTTAATCTTTTATACCGCTTGTAAAATATGCACACAGCATCACAGTTATATTTTTATTCTATAAAGGTATTTAACTATAATGTAACTCTAACAAGGAGATATACGCTTTTCTGCAATTACTTGAAAAGTTTGTGATTATATAAATGAGAATATTATGAAAAAGATTTTACCTTTAGTTAGTCTTGTTTTATTGACTTCAGCTTGTGCTACACAAACACCACCACCTGAACCTCAGGTGATCACTAAAGTAGTTAAACAAAATACAGCCCCAGTAGAGAAAAAAGGCTACGATGACGGCTGTAAAGATGCGATGAAAGCGCAGTTCTTACCAACGAAAGAAGTCGTTGATAGCTACGATAAAGTAAGCCAAGCCGCTTACCTAAAAGGTTGGGAAATGGGTTACCGTCGTTGTGTTATTGGTCTTGGCCCAGTAAAAATTAATAGCACAATGCCGACAGGTCAAAATCATTAATCCCTGCTTTAGGGGCGTTACCAATACGCCCCTTTTAGCCACTGTAGAAATACATTTTCTGCTGTTCAGCTTTTACCAAAGCCTGTATCTCTGAGAATTAATTATGATCCTTTGAACGTATTTTAATCGTTAACCAATCCGATTAGATGCTTCAAAAAATTCTCACTTTTGAGATTCGATAAAGATAAAAACTCATATTAATATACTAATTTGCTTTTTATCACTTACAAACAATACTTTAATTATTAATTTGACCAATAATCAGGGAGGGATCATGACTTCTCGGCAGGTACAACTGATTGATATTCTTTGCCTTCCAACTCTATTATTGACGCTCGATCATAAATCTCTATATCAAATCATCACAGAGGCAAGACATCTATCCTTGTTAGGGCAATTAAAGACAGCCTGCGAGCTTGATGGTATTTGGGATGAACTACCACTGTTTATGCAACAGCAATTACTCTCAGGGTTCCATAGCTTCGAGAAGCAAAAAAAAGCTTTAGTATTTGAACATGAAGAACTTAAAGCACAGTTTAAAGATGTACTGCCATCATGGCGTTATATTCGTGGTAGTGCTTTACAATTTTCTGAAGTAGAAATGTTTAAAGGTAGGATCAAGAATAATATTGATATTTTGATTTCAGAAAACCATGTTGATGCCGTACTAAATCAGTTACTCAATCATGGCTGGCGCTATAAAAACATCACCGATTACGAAGAAACTTTTTATTGTCGCTGGTCAAATCAAACAACCCCGTTAATACATAAAGAAAGGCGAACAGAGCTTGCTATTCATTTCCATTTATTGCCAAAAACGTTAAGACATAAGTTGGATGAAACACCGTTACTTCATCACCATACCTCACCTATTACAGCTCATCCTGCCACACTTCTTTCCCCCGAAGCTATGGTGACTCATCAAGCTATCATGTTTTTTAACCAAGTGAATTTTAAGTATGGGCTACGTGACCTGTATGACTTACACCTACAATTCAGCCATTTTGGCAAACAGCGTCTGTTCTGGCACAACCTGATCCAACTCCATCAGCAAATAGGTAAAGATAATAGCCTGTTTATGGCGCTTGGGTTTTGCCATGAACTATTTGCATTAAAGATCCCTGACAATATGATGCAGTTTTTAAATCAACATGCCTCACACCGTTTTATCTTCTGGTTATACAAAGAACGTTTTAGTGAAGTCATAAGAAACGCTTTTCCAAATTATCAAAATTCAGATTATCGTTTCGCTGTGAAATCGTTGCGTTTTCGAGGGCGACTAAAACGTATGCCGCTTTATGCTATTTTGCCTCATATCATTAAAAAAGAGATCATCAATTTAATGCCTCATGAAGAAGATGAAGAGATCATCTATTAGCCTTAGTACAGATATAAAAAACTCTTAAACACCTCATGCTATAACTAGCAAAAAGTATTTAAGAGGTTGAGTTCCCTACTGTTCAAATTAGAACTTTAGGTATTTCTTCATTGAACTAACGCTTTTCTCGCCAAGACCTGTTACTTTTTCTAGATCTTTCGCTGATTTGAATTTGACGTGTTTTTTACGGTAATCCACGATAGCTTTTGCTTTAGTTTCACCAATACCTGGTAATGATGCCGCAAGATCTGAAGCAGATGCGGTATTTACGTTAACTGCTTTTAATTGTTTCTTTACTGCAGTCTTGGTTTTGGTTGATGACTTTTTAACGTCTGCTTTTTTGCTATCAAGTTTTGAAGATGTTGCTTTTACATCTTTCTTCGCGTCTTTCTTTACATCGGCAACTTTAGTTGATGATGTCTTCTTCGCTTTCTCTACTTCTTTCTTTGTAGACTTGCTTGCTGATTTCTTCACCTTAGCAATACAGTCCATTTTCTTTTGCTTATCAGCTTTGTATTTAGTTTCACATTGCTTGATCAGTTTAGTGGGATCTGTTGTTGCAGCTTGAGATGCGAAAGGCAGAATAAACGCCAGTGTTAGTAACACCTTTTTAAACATTGGAAAAAACTCCTTCATAGATAATCCTTTGTAAATTAAAGACTATCTGACGCGAAAGATAAAATAAAACATCATAAAGTGTTTAAATCAGTGTTTTTTATTTTTCTTTCATTACGAAAAAACACTGAAAAGAGAGCTAGTAGCACTTTTTTAAACTTACTATCCTTCTGTTTTTCATATATAAATTAGCATCATCTAGAAGATCACATAAGACTGAACTCGCTTTACGCCAACACTTACAGGTTTTGCGACATTGTTGGAATAATTTCAAATATTCACGATGAAAATCCGACTTTACGACATAAGATGCACGTTTAGTGGTCAGGTGAGTCAGTTCATTTTGCCATGATATGATTACTGTACTGCGCGTAAACAAGGACGATAAATGCAAGACAACATGCTTTTTTACAAAACTTACCCCCATCCCAGTAGTAAAGAATGGGTGGTATTTGTCCATGGTGCAGGTGGTAGCTCAGCTATTTGGTTCAAACAGATTAAAGCCTATAAGCAGCACTTTAATTTGTTGTTATTAGATCTCCGTGGTCACGGTAAATCTAACAATATGTTTAAAGACATGATGGCGAACCCTTATACGTTTAAGAGCGTCACCAAAGACATCGTTCATGTACTCAATCACTTAAAGATCCAATCAGCGCACTTCGTGGGAGTTTCATTAGGCACTATCATTATTCGTAATTTAGCGGAAATTGCGCCTGATCGTGTCAAAAGCATGGTACTCGGTGGTGCTGTAACACGCTTAAATACTCGCTCTCAGATTCTGGTTAAACTCGGCAATTTGTGTAAGCACATCATTCCTTATATGTGGTTATATCGTTTGTTTGCCTATGTGGTTATGCCTCAAAAAAGTCAGCGTGAGTCTCGCCATTTATTTGTTCGTGAAGCTAAAAAACTATGTCAGAAAGAGTTTAAACGTTGGTTCAAACTAGCAACCGATGTAAACCCTGTCATGAAGTATTTCAAAGAAAAAGAGCTATCTATCCCTACACTTTACCTCATGGGTGCCAATGACTATATGTTCATAAAACCAGTGAAAGAGATGGTAGAGCGTCATCGATTAAGCTTTTTAACTGAATTAAAAGACTACGGACATGTATGTAATGTTGAAAAACCCGATGATTTTAACCAACACTCCATAGCGTTTATTCATCAACACAAAACTTACTACAGCGCATAAAAAACGGCATAACCTACTCAGTTTATTGAGTAAACGTTATGCCGTTTTTGTCTCTACCGTATTATTAATTAAGTGATACGGTTATTGACTCATTGAGCGCTTACTTCGCAATATGCTTGTCTAAAAAAGCCATCAATTGCTGAGTAACAAATTCAGGTTGCTCCAGATTACTAATATGACCAGCATCTGGGATCAATACGTACTCGCTACCATCAATCGCATCATGCATTAACTGGGCTTCTAATGGTGGTCGAGGTGAATCTTCCATACCAACCATGATCAATGTCGGCACAGTAAGTAATTCGATATCATCAAAGGTATCGCGTCGACCAAATACCATTTTACCAATTTGACCTACCGCTACAGCGTCTTCGCCCTTAATGCTCGCTAAATAGGTTTTAAAGTTATTCACTAACTCTGGCGTATGCTGCTCCGCTTGACGACGGAAAAACAATGGCGTAATTGCATCAATGATTTCTGTTGGGATCATTTTCTGCTCAATAATGGTATTGAGCATGGCAAAGTATTTAGCATGAAGCACTTCAGGTTCATAACCGATGAACGTATCCATCAATACTAATGCATTAACACGTTGCGGCACTTTTAACGCCAGCTCTGCGCCCCACATACCACCAACAGACAAACCAATCATCGAGAAGGTATCAACTTCAAGGTGATCAAGCAGTGCTATCACATCATCTGCATAATCACGTAAAGTACGTGTTTTTGTAGGAGCAGCATCCGCGTCACCATGCGCCCATAGCTCAGGCACGATGCAACGATAATGTTGGCTTAATACTTCGATTTGAGGCTGCCACATTTTGCTATCCCATAA
Organism: Photobacterium leiognathi; assembly: GCF_030685535.1. Lineage (NCBI taxonomy): Bacteria > Pseudomonadati > Pseudomonadota > Gammaproteobacteria > Vibrionales > Vibrionaceae > Photobacterium > Photobacterium leiognathi. The sequence goes on from NZ_CP131599.1 coordinate 1,042,642, forward strand.
ATAGCTGTGACCAAATACCAATACAGGACCAGTACCTTGATCTAAGTAGGTTAACTTACGATCTTCAATTACATAACTTTGCATGAATATCCTTGTCATACGTGTTTTTACACGCTTATTTTACGTTATCAGTTTCACTTTGATATTTGCTATCAATGATTTTCAATCCTTGACGATAGAAAACCCACGCACAAATACCTGCTGCAATGTTACCTACCATCGCGCCAGTAAATAAGCCCGGCAGTCCAGCTAAATGCGAACCTAGCCATAAAATAGGTAGGAAGCAAATAAACAAACGCCATGCTGAAATAAACAGCGCACGCATCGGCATCGCCAAGGCATTACATATCGATACCATGATCATACACACACCTAACGCACCTAAACTAATAGGAACTCGAGTTAAGTGTAAGCTCAACACTTCTTGTACTTTTACATCAGTTGTTAATAACGTACTCAATGGCGTAGAAAGTAAGAATATAACGATAGCAATCACCAATTGCCATACTAGGACAAAACATACCGCGATATTGATGAGTGTCTTGATCCCTTGAAGATCACGACTTCCTATCCGCTTGCCCACCATAGGTGGCATCGACATGGTTAAAGCTAAAACCACAACAATAGAGAAAAACTCTATTCGAGAGCCTAATGCCCATGCAGCAACAGTGGCAGCACCAAAACCCGCAACTAATTTAGTGGCAAGCATGGAAGAAACAGGTGGTAACAATTGGCTCATCATTGCTGGCGCCATAATATGCCCCAACTCTTTGACCGATTTGACAATATCAAGCCCTTGCCATTGAAAGCTTAACCAACCTCTTTTTAATACCAATGGAAATACCACCAGCATACCTATAGTAAAAGAAGCAATGGTCGCCCATGCTGCACCATTAATGCCTAAGCCAAACTTAAAGATAAACAATGGATCAAACACGATGTTTAATAAGCTTGTTGCCATCATCATGATGCCGGGAAGCATAGTATTACCGTTAGCACGACATAAACTATAGGCAAAATACAGCATCGAGCCACACCATGCGCTGGCTAACCATACAGGCCAATATGTATCAATGATGGGTAATACGGTTTCAGGTGCATCTAACAAATGCATAATGACGTCACGGAGTAACCAGATCACGCCACAAAGCGCCGCAACACCGATACCACCAACCAATACCACGAGCCCACCAAGTTGTTGCGCTCGAACGTTATTATTTGAACCTAATACACGAGAAATTAATGCCGTTGTGGCGATCCCTAGTCCTACTTGCAAGCCGATGACAACCATTTGCATTGGAAGTGTAAAGCCCTGTGCGGCAAGAGGAAGCACACCCAACTGACCGATGAAAGCACTGTCTACAAGCTGAAAGCTCATTAAAGACAGCACGCCAAATAACATTGACCATGTCATTTTAAAAAGCTGTTGAGCTAACGCTCGGGTATAAGGAGATATTTTCATGGAACACTTTATATATGTGAAAAACAAAAAATCCCCGCATTTGCGAGGATAATTTAGCTAACAAGAGGCTTAGCGTATAACAAGTTTCACTAGATCAGCAGGACGATAGTATACGGATTTAAGTACTTTACCTTTACGGATAACTTTACCGTCAAGGTCAACATCTTGTGCACATTTCGCAATAATGTAATCCCCTTTCGTACTGGCTGTTAAAGCCACGCCTTGTTTTGCGTAAAACGCTTCAGTATCAGCGTATTCATCAGCGTTGCGGCATACTTTACTCATGTTGCTTGAATGGACTTCATTCCAACATGCCATAAAGTCGATACCTAAACGCGCTGACATTTGCAGCAGAATATCAATCAGGTAACTAATACCAATATTGTCTTCTACTTTCTTATCACCAAGGTGCACCAAACGCCCCATTAAAACATACACAGAATCGACAATTGCATCCGCTTGTTCAACCAGTGAATCTGCTTCTGCTAATTCCGTCATCTCTTCTACAGCAAGAGAGGTATGCAATGCGTCGGCTTGTTCGCCTAGTGTTTGTGGTGATTCAATATCAAGATCAAACGTGGAACGAAACTCTCGAATATCGCGGTAAAGATGATCGAAAAGAGGTTGGTCTAGCGCTGACAGTTTCATTCGTTTTTCCTTGTCTCAAATTGTAAAAGCCCGAAAATCAAAAACGCTCAATCAATGAGTTCGATAAAGGTTTTTAATCAGACAACGGCACAGAATACTAATCTAATCAGCCTTTAGATACAAAACCAATTGTCATTTCATTTTTTGATTGTTGGTAAATCCATCACTCACTGTGCGTACAAGTATACTAGAATAAGTTAATTTCAACGCCGCTACATAAACGAAACAAATCAACATCATGATATTGCGATATTAATACTTGATTGTTTGCTTAATTAGTCGAAAATCAACGTAAAATTTTACAACGTTAATGACTTTGGATACTTATATGATTGCAGGTCACCGCGGTGCAAGAGCCGTTGCACCAGAAAATACTTTGGTTTCTATGAAAGCTGCCGCTAATGCTGGCGCAAAATGGATTGAAACCGATACCCAACTGTGTGCCGATTTAATTCCTGTCATTATCCACGACAAAACAGTTCGTCGTTGTACCAATGGTTCTGGTAGCGTTCGCCATAAAACCTTAGATGAAATCAAACAACTTGATGCCGGAAGCTGGTTTTCACCTGAATTTGCTGGTGAAACTATCCCAACTTTACATGAACTATTAGCTGCTTGTGACGAATATGGGCTTAACTTAAACCTTGAGATCAAGGTGCACTACGAAGAAGAAGCAGCATTACAAGTACAGAAAACTATCGAAACCATTAAAGACTATGGCTTTGATCCAGATCGCCTCATCTTATCGAGTTTCTCTTATAATGCTGTTCAACAGTGTTTAGAACAGTGGCCTGAAGTGCGTCGTGGTTTGATCATTGAGGATTGGGTGCCTGATATCGACCGCTTAGATGAAAACCTCAAGCTTTACAGTATTCATCTTGATCATCATCTATTGAATGAAAAGCTTGCTAAAGAAATTACTGACGCAGGAAAAGTGCTGCAAATTTGGACAATGAATGATCCAAAGAAAATAGAAAAATTCTCAAATTGGGGCGTTTCGACCATTATTACCGATGATCCTGCTCTTTTAATTGCAGCAACCCATAAATAACAACTTATAAATAAAGCACTTATATAGGTGCTTTATTTTTCTTTGTTATTCACATCATCTTTTCCCCTCCTTGTATTAGACTAATAATACAAGTTATATTTGTGATTTTTTATATTCCAAAATAATACAAATAATTCGCAATACATCTGTATAGAATGTTTAAGATATTTATTAATCATTAATATTTTATGAACAAGATATATTCAGACCACAGGTTATTTAACCGTATCACTTGCATATATTCGCCATCGATATTGAATGATTAATGTATATTATTATTAAATGATAAACAGTATGGTTTAAATCCATCCTGATCTGGAGCGATGTTTTCATGTCAGTATATGACACTATATGTATTATGGCTGCAATTGCGGTCTTTATTTCCATCATTAACCATAAGATTGGTCGTTTTCAAACAACGATCGCTATCAATGGTTGGTCTATTGCTATCTCTTTAATTTTATTAGCATTAACACACTTAGGTTATATTCCTGTAAATAAAGAAAATGCCCTAATTGAGCTAATTCAGCATGTCAAATTTGAAGACTTCCTATTAAAAGGTGTCTTAGGCTTCTTATTATTTGCTGGCGCATTAAACATCGATCTTAACCATTTAAAAGATCAGAAGTTTGAAATTGCTTTTCTTGCATTAGCTAGCACCTTATTCTCGACCTTTTTTATCGGCACCGTACTTTGGTTAATTCTTAACCTTATTGGTATTGATTTAAGTTTTATTTATTGCTGTTTATTTGGTGCACTTATTTCGCCTACCGATCCAATCGCTGTACTTGCGATTGTGAAAAAGTTAAATGCACCACAACGTATTTCTACGCAAATCGAAGGTGAATCTCTATTTAACGATGGTGTTGGTCTGGTTATTTTCGTCACCATTTTTGAAGTCGCTTTTGGTAAAACAGCCCCTACCGTTTCTGGTACAGCAATGCTGTTTATCCGTGAAGCGCTTGGTGGTATTGCCTTTGGTGCGGTACTGGGCGGCATTTTCCATTACATGATCAAAAACTCACATGACAACATGTTACGCCTGATCTTAACCATGTTGATCCCAACCGCTGGCTATGTAATTGGTGAACATTTAGAAGTATCAGCACCACTCGCTATGGTGGTATCCGGTATTATCATTGGTAATATCACGCGTCAGTACATTTCAGAGCAATCTTCTGAGCAAATGGCACACCTTTGGGAATTGGTGGATGAAATTTTAAATGCCGTACTATTCCTACTGATTGGCTTTGTGATCATTACCTTTAGTTTCCACAGTATTGATATTATTGCGGTAGTTATTGCTATTCCATTAGTGCTTTTAAGTCGTTATCTCAGTGTACGACTATCATATGTTGGCTTCACGCGTTACCGCCAATACAACCCTGAATCAATTAAGATCTTAACTTGGGGTGGTTTACGTGGTGGTTTAGCCCTTGCAATGGCGATGGCGATCCCGACAGGTATTGTTATACCGTCACACCCAGATGTAGACGTGAAAGAAATTATCGTATTAATGACTTATGCCATTGTGATTTTCTCGATCCTTGTACAAGGCTCGACCATTACCCCTATGATTTTAAAAGCGAAAGAAGCGGACAATAAACCGTTCTAAGGAGAGACAATGTATTGGATCCATCATCATCACCTTTTAATTGCCTTTATTGGGTTAATTGCTGCATTTGGTGCTGGTTTGTTTGGGCTATATAAACAAAAATAGTGCCAAATACTGGTTAAAACATTTCCGCTCACTTTAACTAAAGAGATAAACAACATGGCTTGTTTATCTCTTTCTTTATCTAACATCAAACTACGCATAACAAGAATTTACGCCAACATTACATTAGATCATTTGTTTATTGAGCACGGTAATTTATGCTCTTATTCCCCTATCAGATTGTAGATACCATTAATGACCCACGATAAAGAGAGTTTAATTCCCTTGGGCGCGCGCTTTATGCTGCTATCAGCATTAGGCTTTGCCCTTATGTCATCAACCGTAAAATACGTCAGTCAGCTCGGTATTCCTGTATTTGAAATCGTTGCCGCCCGCGCTTTTGTTTCACTGATCATTAGTTATCTCGACATTAAGCGTAAGGGGATCTCTGTCTGGGGCAACAACAAACCTTTGCTGGTTGTACGTGGACTTGTCGGAACGATTGGGCTTTCTTGTGTCTACTACGCTGTCACTACACTGCCGTTAGCTGAAGCAACCATTTTGCAGTATATCAACCCAGTGTTTACTGCCATTCTCGCGGTGATATTCTTAAAAGAGCGAGTACAGTTCTCTACCCTAATATGTATTGTACTTAGTATCTTAGGCTTATTCTTTATCGTTAATCCAACCACGATAAATTCTGGTGGTTCTCATCTGCCAATGTTTAGTGTGATGATTGCGGTGATTGGTGCTTTTGTTAGTGCTATTTCTTACATTATCGTTAAGAAACTCAGCAACACTGAAGACAGCTCGGTGATCATTTTTTACTTTCCTTTGATCACACTGCCTCTCTCTATTTTGGTCGTCAGCCAAGATTTTGTGATGCCAGATCTCACAACAACATTCTTGCTTATCCTTGTTGGTATCTTTACTCAGGTAGGTCAACTTGGTTTAACCAAAGCCATGCAAACGCAAAGCGCAGGTAAAGCGACTGCTTATTCTTATGTGCAAATCGTGTTATCTGTCATTTTTGGCTTTATTGTATTTAATGAAGTGCCTTCAATATGGACCTATATTGGTGGTGGGCTAATCATCGCATATGCTTTAGTCAATCTGTTTGGTCATAACATTATGCAAAGCATCAAACGCAAAACATCTTAGAGCTACCACATAGTTTGAAACACAATAAATCATAGCCATTAACAATCCCTTAATGATAATCTCATTGAGGGATTTTTATGATCAAGGAAGGATCGTAATCAAATAAGTCATCTCACATCAGCAGGAAGTAATGATGATTGAATGCCATAAAAATCGGCTCTGGTATCAAGAGCAAGCCATCAAACAAGCTGGCATAACAAATAACCATAAAATGACGCTCATCAAACTGAGTGATGAGCGATTGTTCATTCATAGTCCTATTGAGCTAACAGCATCACTTAAATCAGAATTAGAACAATTAGGTACTATTGCCGCTATTGTGACACCGAATAAAAACCACCATCACTTTTTATCTGAATGGTGGCTTGCCTACCCTGATGCCTATTTTTTTGCTGCACCGGGATTACAGCAAACCCGTGGGGATCTCACCTTTGATGATGTACTACGTCAATACACTCCAACACTATGGCAAGGACAATTACTGCAAACCTTGATCAGAGGAAGCGATCATTTTGAAGAGATTGCCTTTTGTGATCCTGAATCTCAAACACTTATCCTTGGTGATACACTTGCTTGGATGATCGAACAAAAACATCCACTTAATTTAGGTTACGCGCTATTTAATGGCTGTTACTTCAGCCCCGCTATGCCCCTTTTATTACGCCTAAGTTATACCGAGAAAAAATACCTAAGACAATCAATTCAGGAGATCTTAACTTGGCCTTTTGAACGCATTATTTTTTCAAAAGGAAAGATAGTTGAGAACAACGGCAAGACGATATTTGCAGATGCATTTCGCTGGTTATTTCAGCAGTAATTAGTCACAAGCATAACTTAACGCGCGATATTCACAGCAAGCACAACGATTTGTCATAGCTATGAATTGTATTTATATAATCGCTCAACGTGATTAAAAATTCATCCACGAAAGATAAAGTGTGAGCTAGATCAATACAGATTCGCATTCTAAAGCGCATAGTATTCGGATAAAGATAATAAAACTTATCGAACTCATTCGATAGTAACTTTTGGAACCATACTATGAGCCCAGCTAAAATTTATTTGCGTGATCTTATCGGGCTAGCTGTTGTTGGTATGTTTATATTAACAGCGCTTGGCGTTATTTTTTCAATTGTTGGTGTTGTACACTACTTAACCAATGCCAATCATTTAGTTGCACAAGATATTCAACTTGCTATTACTCATCTTGTGTTTATTGTACCTGCCTTGCTATTAGGCTATGCCATTAGTCGTCCTCAATGGATTGCTGCAACGAAACAATACCGCATCGAAAAAGCGCGTAAAGAATCCGCATAAACATGCATTAGAGAAAAGAGCCTGACACTTAAGTGTCAACATTCATTGGTACTGTATCTTTCTTTACCTGTGTTTGTGAGGCTCTTTTGCTTAATGCTCAACGATACTCCATTACCAAACATCTACCTGAGTTTACTCAACTCGAAGCGTTAATTGATCGCTTACATCAATATCCATTCGCTACACCATTTAGCTATAAAGTTATAGCCAATATTCCCTCTCCGCTGCATTTCTCAGACTACACAGCAAAACACTTTCCACTTTATGCAATTCACTTAGGTACACGTTCACCCACTGCGCCGTTAATGCTTTTTGTTGGTGGTGTACACGGGCTAGAGCGTATTGGTAGCCAAGTATTGCTTTCGTACCTACATGCCATCACAGAGCGTTTAGTATGGGATCGCAGCTTACAACACACGTTACAACACATTCACCTCGTGTTTATTCCCCTCGTTAATCCTGTCGGCATGGCTAAGTGTTATCGCTCGAATGGCAATCATATTGATCTTATGCGCAATGCTCCTGTTGAATGCAGTGAAAAAGCAGCTTTGCTAGTGGGTGGACATCGTTTGTCGCCGCATATTCCTTGGTATCGTGGGCAAGAGGGACAACCGATGGAAATTGAAGCGGCGGCAGTTGCAAGTTATGTTATTGCGCAGACCCAGCATCGACCAGTGACGCTGTCACTCGACTGCCATTCGGGTTTTGGTGTAAAAGATAGGCTCTGGTTTCCCTATGCACATAGCGCCATTAGACCCTTTCCTTATATTGGTGACATCTACCATTTGAGAGATAAGTTTTTGTCCACTTACCCCAACCATAATTATGTATTTGAACCACAAGCACTACACTACTTATGCCATGGCGATTTGTGGGATCACATCAGTGAGCAATGTTTGATACAACAACAATCCATATTACCGCTAACATTAGAAATGGGATCATGGCGCTGGATAAAAAAGAATCCACTACAACTCAGACAATCACTTGGGATCTTCAACCCTATGCGCCCACAGCGTGTTCAACGAGTCTTACAAAAACATATCGTACTGATGGATTTTTTGATCAATGCCACTGCTAATTATGATGCGTGGTTTAAACATAAAGATAACCATCACTATCAACAACAAGCAATCATGCGTTGGTATTCATAGCCATATAAAACATTAGTGACGAATGACATGACAGAAAGACGTACAATCATCTTATTAAGAGGATTATTCCGTGATCAATTTCACTGGGGCGCGTTTGTTCATCGTTTAAAAGAAAACTTCCCCCACCATGATATTTTATGTCTTGATATTGCGGGGAATGGTATCCGTCATAGAGAAATGACGCCTGAGACTTTAGATGAGATAGCCAAAGATCTTCATCATCAATTTGTTGAATTACGACACACAGGTGATCATAGTGCTGATATTATTGCAATTTCTATGGGAGGTATGATCGCTCTAAGATGGATGGCGCTGTATCCTAACGATATAAATAAAGCTTTATTGATCAATACCAGTACCCAATCATTGTCCCCTTTTTACCAACGCTTACGCTGGCAACGTTATTTCGATTTACTTCATATCCTCGTACTACCCAATTACAAGCAAGAGGAAAAAGTCATCCGTCTAACATCAAACCGTTCATGGAGTATTGAAGAGCTAGCGGCTATCACACATCAATGGGCAAATTGGAAAGCTGAACACCCTATTTCATGTACTAATATGTACCGCCAAATCAATGCTTGTCGCCAATTTAGCCTGTGCAAACAACCGCAACACGCAATACATATACTCGCAAGCCGTTGCGATAAATTGGTTAACTATCAATGTAGCCTAAAACTTGCCAAACACTGGTCACTACCGATCACCATTCACCCGAGTGCGGGGCACGATATTCCTCTCGATGATCCTGAATGGGTCAGCTTACAAGCTAAGTATTTTTTCTAACCTTTTCTGATAGTTAAAACTTAACTAAATTTATAACGGTTAGAGAAATTATTGCGCAGTAATTCAATCATGGCGCGTGTTTTTTCAGGTATAAAATGCCGTGATGGATAAACCAAAGTCATCACAATATCTAGCTCAAATATATCATGCATAACAGGGATCAACTCACCACGTTCAACTTGCTCTTTAAACAGGACAATCGGAAGCAGCGCAATACCCCGCCCCGTTTCAGTTAGCAATTTGATTAAGCCAAAATCTTCTGACACTAAACGTAAATTCATACCATCAGGTAACAAGGCTGATGTGTATCTGCTTGATAATATTGGATGCTGATACAGCTCTTCCATTGTGGTCGGTAACGATGATGATTCAAGATACTTAGGTGAACAATACAAGCGATTGGACGATGAGAGTAATGTTTGTTGTACGTAGTCATCATTGATCACATCAACAACATTTGGCAGCAGTTGCAGATCGATATTTTCTCGCTTGAGATCCACACTCTCATGACGATGAACAATATCTAATGTCACATCAGGAAACTGTGCCGAGTAACTGTCTAATAAGTCAAGAAACACCGGAGATGCAACGACTGCTGCTGGTATCGCGATTTTCAGACGACCACTAAATGCATGCTGTTGATTCTCAAGTAAGCTGACCGCTTGCGTAACATCATTCAATGGTTGATTAATGTACTGATAAAACAAACGACCATTTTCCGTTAATTCAATTTGTCGCGTAGTACGAATTAACAACTGACAGCCTAAAGCTTGCTCTAATTCTTGAATCCGCCGACTGATTTTTGAACGCTGCATTGAGTGTGCTTTAGCCGCAGCACTTATCCCCCCATGCCTTACGGTTAACATGAATAGATAAATATCATCGAGTGACGCTTTCATAACTTACCATTGTCCTAAAAATGAATCACAAGTGTAATGTTTATCAATCTTTTTAATCAAATCTGTACTCAATATAATAATGTGATAAAGATCACTATAATGAGAAAAGTATGGCTAATACAGACACAACATTTCGCCGCTGGATGAAAAGCCTCATCATTTTATTCCTTATTTTCCTAGGCTATATCATTGTTGCAGATAGACACATTCCCCTTACAACGGAAAGCCGCGTTCGTGGCTATGTGGTGCAAATTGCACCAGAAGTATCAGGTAATATCACATCCGTTGAAATTAAAAATAATCAAAAAGTCACTAAAGGTGAGGTGCTGTTTACCATTGATCCAAGTAAATATGAATTAGCTGTTGATCGGGCAAAATTGGCATTACAACAAGCGAAAGAGCAAGAAACATCATTAGTTGCACAATCTAAAGCAGCGCAAGCGAATGTTGCTACAAGCAAAGCGAACTATGACAACGCCCATAGTGAATATAATCGTATTAACCAATTGGCGGCTAAGAAGTTAGTATCTATTTCTATGCGAGATAGCGCACTTACTAAAGATCGTAGCTCACTTTCAACATTACACGCCGCACAGCAACAATTGCTGAGTATTCAAGCAAAATTAGGTAAAAAGCCAGATGAAAGCACCATGGTGATGTCTGCTAAAAATGCGTTAGAGCAAGCAGAGCTAGATCTTGCCCATACCAAAATTACTGCACCTAGTGATGGCGTTATCACAAACTTACAGCTCGATGTTGGTACGATGGCAAGCGCTAACCACCCAATGCTGACTTTTATTCCAACCAACTCTATGTGGGTTTCTGCAGATTTTCGCGAAAAGTCTACTGCATTAATCAACAAAGACTCAGTTGCCTATGTTGCTTACGATGCATTACCGGGACAAGTGTTCAACTTCCACATTGCTAACCGTGATTTTGGTGTTGCTGCCGCACAGGAAACTCCGAATGGTCAGTTAAGTGCTGTTGAAGTGAATAACCGTTGGGTACGTGATGCACAGCGTGTTCGCGTTAACCTTAATAGTGATACACCACTGCCAAAGCAACTCTTTATTGGCTCTCGTGCCACAGTGGTCATTTACCCAGATAACAATCCTATATGGCAAACGCTAGCAAGTCTTCAAATTCATCTAGCAAGCTGGCTACACTACATCTACTAACCGCTACGCGATCACTTACGGAGTGATCGCCCTTTCTCATCTCTTTATTTAGGAGAATTACATGAAAACAATGCGGATTTGGTTCGGATGCGTATTAGGACTTGCGATCAGTATGATCTTTGGTTGGTCGTACGGTTTTTTCACCGCTTTACTTCCTATTATGGTGTTGATGAATACTAACCGATGGACACCTTCTATCATCATCCAGTTGATTGTTGGTATTGTCTGGACAACGTTACAAGTCACCGTAATTTCAGGATTTTTACAACCTTATCCATTACTCATGACAGTAGCTGTTGGGCTCATGCTGCTAGGTAAATGTATTGCGATGACCAATCCTAAAACCTATTTATTTGGTTTTTCAGGCTTATTAATTGGCTCAATCATGTTTAACTTTGGCAGTTACACCGGGTTTAATATTGAAGATTTTAGCATCACGTTATGGATGTGTGGATTAGTCACCGCCCCTATTACTGCACTGGCTTATTTTTTATTTCCAGAGCCAATATCAGAGCAACCTGCGCCACCAGCAGCGAGCAATACTCAGCGTGTTGATCGCATTGGTATGCTACGCCAAACCGCGTTAGGTTGGATTGTCGCCATGATTGCTTTCTTATTGTTCCAATTTGGTGACCTACAAGATTCACTATCAGCTCAAGCATCAATCTTTATAGTGCTCGCTCCAATGACGCTCATCGGCTCAATGGCAGTAGCGAAAATCCGTATTACGGGTACATTTCTTGGCTGTTTAGCAGGTATGATCATTCAGCTTGGCCTTTATACTTGGATCAATAATGGCCTCTTGTTTTTAATGGCATACGCCATTGCAGCTGGCTTTTTCTGTCGTTGGATTGCACAAGGTTCAATTAAATCAAGTATTGCATTTTCAGCAATGTCAGCCTTAACCGTACCGCTAACAACCGCTTTAGTCCCTGAAAAGAAAGATGCGTTCTTTTCAATTTTATATCGTTTTAGCTCGATCTTTGTTGCGGTTGTACTCACTTCTTTAGTGATTTGGATAACCCATCATTTCTTAGTACGTGTCATTAAAGCGCCTAACGAGCAATTTTGATTTTCCACAGTGATATCAAACCGCAATAACATATAAAATAATAAAAGAAACGAGTAAGGTGAGGTATTCTCGCCTCATCTCTTACAAACTTGAACACGTTGAGATTGAATAATCAAATATGGTTTTACATCACTTTAAGAGTTCATAAACATTTAAAAAGTCCAGATATAAACAAACGAAAATTATATAAAAAACGTTATCAGTGGCTTGAAGGCCTAGAAGTGGAATTTAATGATAACTTATCAAAAATAACCACAGCGAGTATTTAACTCCTTCGCTATACAATATATTAACCTCATAAATTACGTACAGTTAAACATAGGTAATTTATGAGGTTAGCTCCAACGATAAATTCCATAACAGAATTTCTCTTGTATTCTCTTTATCCATCTCAATAGATACCGTAACCCTGTAACATACGGTAGAATAAACAAATTACAGATGTAGACGTATAGAGATCAGCACAACATGAAACGTATTCCAACCAACATTATTACTGGCTTTTTAGGTGCTGGTAAAACGACTGCAATTCTTTCTCTTCTTGCTCGTAAACCTGAAAATGAAAAATGGGCAATTCTTATCAATGAGTTTGGTAATGTTGGCGTAGACGGCGCAATTCTCGAACAACAAGGTGCCATTATTAAAGAAGTCCCTGGCGGTTGTATGTGCTGTGTAGCCGGGTTACCTATGTCAGTGGGCATCAATGCCCTACTTGCACAAAAACCTGATCGCCTACTATTAGAGCCAACAGGTTTAGGTCACCCAAAAGAAGTGATCAAAAAACTGACGTCAGGTGTTTACGAAGATTATGTTGATTTACGTGCAACGATCACGCTTGTCGATCCTCGCCATTTTGCAGATAGCTTCTATACCAACAATGAAAACTTCCAAGATCAGCTTGCACTTGCTGATGTCGTAGTCGCTAATAAAATTGACCAATGTGACGATTATGATCTTTTCACTTTCCAATCTGCAGTTGAGCAAGCCGATCCAAAGAAAGCCTTAATTGGTGAAGTAGAACTGGGTAAATTAGAGCTAGAATGGCTCGATATTCCACGCATTGAGCGCCAAGCACAACATAGTCACCATCATCATCACGATGATCACCACCACGATATTGCCCCAGAGCCAGAAATTGAGCTTTTACCGGGCCAACAATTCATTCGCAAAGAAAACCACGGTCAAGGATTTCACAGTTGTGGTTGGTTCTTTGCAGCCGATCAACGCTTTGAGTTTTCCAAGCTGTTCAGCCTATTCTCAAGCCTGAATGCAAACCGTGTGAAAGCAGTGGTGAATACTGAAAATGGTTGTTTTGCCTTTAATGTTGTAAATCAAGTTGTTTCGGTTAACGAGCTATCACTAGACGGTTTTGAATCACGCATTGAAGTGATTGATAGTGAAGTTTTACCTTGGGATGAACTGGAACAAATTCTTCGCTCTATTATTTTGTCTTCAGAGGACAACAAGTAACGCAAGACAGTTACTCACTGATAACTCAGTATTTAATCGTTTATACCTATTACACCAATATAGGAAAAAACAATAAAAAACTGCTAGTTTATTAAATAGAGCTCATAAAAATATAAGGGAGCAAACATGCTAAACCCTAGCACTGCCAAAGCAGTCATCGATCATGCGCTATTTTTAGGTGCCGATTTTGCTGAACTCTTTGTTGAACATCACCAATCTAACTCTGTTCAGTTAATTTCAGGTGAGATCGATAAAATCAACTCAGGGATCGATTTCGGAATCGGTATTCGTTTATTTTTCGGATTTAAAGTCTTATACGGCTACACCAATAGTACCGATGAAGAAGAATTAAAACGTGTAACTAGCCTACTGGCAGCAAAAGACAAACGCGATCAAATCGTTAATGCTGGTAGCTTGAACTTAAATCGTTTTACCAATAAACACAGTTGCCAATTACCGTTAAGCCAAGATGCTAACATGGCAGCTAAAATTGCGTTTTTACGCCAAGCGGATGAAGCTGCACGTGCTGAAAATGAAAAGATCAGCCAGTTCATCGGTAATATTGGTCAGCGTGAACAACAAATAGAGATCTTCAACTCTGAAGGTTTACACATTGGCGATACCCGACACTACACTCGTATTTCTGCAAATGCCGTGGCACAAAACGGCAGTGAGCAATCAACAGGCTATGAAGCTCCGGGCGCATTTACTGGCTGGGAATTTAATAGCAAAGTCGATCCAAAACAATTAGGTCAAGATGTGGCAAAACAAGCCATGGTTAAACTGTTTGCAGATGCCTGCCCTTCAGGTGAAATGCCGGTGATCATTGGTAACGGTTTCGGTGGTGTTATTTTCCACGAAGCCTGTGGTCACTTGCTTGAAACGACATCGGTAGCGAAAAAAGCCTCTGTTTTCTACGATAAAATGGGGGAAACCATTGCCAATTCAGTCGTCAATGCTGTGGATGATGGCACCATGGTCAACGAATGGGGCTCTATCAATATTGATGATGAAGGCATGGAAACCCAGCGTACTCAGCTGATCAAAGACGGTAAACTGACTAGCTTTATGGTTGATCGCATGGGCGGGATGAAAACAGGCTTTGCCCCTACCGGCTCTGGTCGTCGTCAATCTTACAAGTTCGCCCCTACATCGCGTATGCGTAATACCTTTATTGAACCCGGTGATAGCAGCTTAGACGATATGCTAGCTGGTGTTGAGCGCGGTATTTATGCTAAGAAAATGGGTGGCGGCTCTGTTCAACCGGGAACAGGTGAATTCAACTTTGCAGTACAAGAAGCCTACCTTGTTGAAAACGGTAAAATCACTAAGCCATTAAAATCTGCAACTCTAATTAGTACTGGTCCTAAAGTATTAAAAGAAATCAGTATGGTTGGTAATGATTTTGCGCTTGCGGCAGGTATGTGTGGCTCTGTCAGTGGTTCAGTACCAACAACTGTGGGTCAAGCAGCATTGAAAGTTGATAATATTCTTGTGGGAGGTGGTAACTAATGGCTGATCAAAATAAATTACAGCAAGCCATCGACCATGTGCTTGAGCGTGTCACTCAAAAAGGCGCATCTGCCGATGTTATCGCTAATCGCAGCAATAACTTCTCACTAAAAGCCAATAACGGCGAGCTCGATGAATACAAGGTAACGTCAGGTCAAGTAATTGGCGTACGTGTGGTAAAAGATCAACGTGTCGCCACCAGCTATTCTGAGTCATTAGATCCAACTAGCCTTAATTTGATGGTTGATAACGCGCTGTTAAATGCTGAATATTCGCAACAAGATCCACATCAAACCATTAGCTGTATTGATAGCAAAATCAGCACTGATTTAAGCGAGATCTACCAAGATGATGACGGCGATGTTGATCAAAAAATCGCTCTTGCCCTATCGCTAGAGCAAGGTGTGGTAAGCAAACCTGACGCTAAAAGTGCGCCATATAATGGCTTTGCTGAATCAGATGCCCATGTGATTCTAGCCAATACTCAAGGTACACTTTGCCAGCATAGTGAACGTTCAACTTATTGTTATGCTTATAGCTTAATTGAAAAAGACGGTAAGCAAGCAATGCACGGTGGTATGTCATCGGGTCGTAAGTTCAGTGAGTTAGATGCTAACTACTGTATTAACTATGGCTATGATATGGCATCAGCATTACTTGATGGCTCACCCATTGCTACCAAGCAATACTCTGTTATTTTCACCCTAAGTTCACTTAGCAGTTTGTTTGGTGCCTTTGGTATGTTTACCTCAGGGCAAGCAGCCATGAAAGGTATTAACCCTTGGCGTGATGCGATTGGTAGTCAAGTGGCGAGCCCACTTATCACCATTACTGACAAAGCTTATATTGAAGGCGGTTTTTCTATTAAAGCCTTTGATAGCGAAGGTTTTGCTACCCGAGATACAATTCTGGTTGGTGAAGGTCAATTAAATAGCTTGCTACACAATAGCCACACTGCGAGTTACTTCGGTATCGAAAACACAGCCAATGCATCACGTTCAGCAAAAGGTGGATTAGGTGTTGGCTCTCGTCACACGGTTATTTCTGAAGGTGTGAACAGCATTGCTGATACCACTGCTGGTGAATATTTAGAGCTTGTTGAACTGCAAGGTGTTCACTCTGGCGCAGATGCTATCAGCGGTGATTTCTCATTTGGCGCAAGTGGTTTCTTATGTCGTGATGGTCAACGTATTCAAGCGGTACGTGGTATTACGGTCGCAGGTAACTTCTACCAAATGATCAAAGAAATTGATGCGGTAAGTAATGTGTTAGAACACGATTATAATCGCAGTTTCTATGCACCGAAAATTCGTTTTGCTCGCCTCAACATTGCAGGTAAGTAATCGTTTTAACTAGATAAAGCCTTACGTTTAGTCGCTAACAGTTAAGTTACTAGGCGTGAGGCTTTTGTTTATCCCCCCACTTCACCTTCTTTTGGAATTTATAAAACCAAACTCATCAAATAATCTTAACCTTCTGTTTATCAACTCTTTTTTTATTCCATTTTTCATATATTAGAAATACTAAATACAGAATTCATAATCAATTAATTTGCTCTATGTTAGTAAGCAGCTATCACAGAGAGATGACGAAAATGAAGGATTATTTTAATACCAATTATCCAGACGTTGAGTACCTACGTCGTAAAGCGAAATTTAACCTACCTAAGTTTGCCTTTGAATATGTTGATGGTGGCTGCAATATCGAGCTGGCGTTAAAGCGTAATACTCATGATATTCGCCAAATTGATCTTATTCCCTATTACCTACGTGACTACAACTCGATTTCTTTAAAAACCACTCTATTTGGTGAAACCTATGATGCCCCATTCGGGATCAGTCCGGTGGGTTTACAAGGGCTTATCTGGCCTAATGCGCCAGAGATCTTAGCCAAAGCCGCTTTTGAACAAAATATTCCATTTGTATTAAGTACGGTATCGACTTCTCCAATAGAAAAAATCGCAGAAATCACTGAAGGTAAAGCATGGTTCCAGCTCTACCATCCTGTTGATGAAGCCATTACTGACGATTTGCTTAAACGCTGTAAAGCAGCAGGCATCAAAACCTTGGTCTTGCTATCTGACGTACCTACTTTTGCCTATCGCCCTAAAGAAATACGTAATGGTTTAGCCATGCCGCCTAAAATGACATGGCGCAATATGGTAGAAATCATGCTCTCACCACACTGGGCATTAGCAACTTTGAAGAAAGGTCAACCACAATTTGAAACCTTAACCAAATACATGTCGGGTTCAATGGACATGCATCACCTTGCCCTGTTTATGGATAAAACCTTTAATGGGCGTTTAAGCGAAGATAAAGTCGCTCGCTTGCGTGATAAATGGAAAGGTAATTTAGTGCTTAAAGGGCTTTCTACCGTTGAAGATAGCCAAAAAGCGATTTCCCTTGGGCTTGATGGGATCATCATCTCTAACCATGGTGGTCGTCAGTTAGATGCGGGTCCTTCTACCATCAGTAAATCCATTGAGATCATGGAGAAATGCAAAGGTCAAATTACTATTATGATGGACAGTGGTATTCGTGACGGAGCTGATATTGCCCGTACTTTATCGACAGGTATTGAGTTTGCTTTCTTAGGTCGTAGCTTTATGTATGGCGTTGGTGCTTTAGGTGATCATGGCGGTCATCACACCATTAATATGTTGAAAAAACAGCTGCAACAAGTGATGGAACAATGTTGTTGTGAATCGGTTTATAGCCTTACTGATCATATCGCCAAACGTAATCCCTTCTGCATGAAATAAACAATGTTCTGCACTCATGGTAAATGAGTGCAGATTACTCACGATTTATACTCACGTCGTTGTAATCTATTGAACACTCTCTAAATTAACGTTTATGTAATCTATAAGAACATAATAAATACAAAAGGTTACTTCGCTTTTGCATTATGCCTTGCCAATAAACTGCGCTAAAATAGAGAAAACTATAATTTAAAATATTGCTATGAACCTGACAGCTATCTCAACTCTTCTTATTGAAAATAAAACCTTTGCTAATCCTCGTCGTATTGCATTACTCAATGCCATTGATAATACAGGATCGATCAGTCAGGGCGCTAAAGAAGCGGGGATCAGTTATAAAGCGGCTTTTGATGCTGTAAAAGATATGAACCATTTAGCAGGCGAGCCTTTAGTTTCAAGCGAAAAAGGCGGTAAAGGCGGCGGTGGCGCTGAACTTACTCGTTTTGGTAAACGACTAGTACAGATGTATCAATTGCTTAATCAAATCCAAGACATGGGATTGAAAGCTTTAAATGATGATAGTGCGCCACTGGATAGCCTATTAAGCGTTATGTCACGTTTTTCGCTACAAACCAGTGCGCGTAATCAGTTCTTTGGTCATATCAGTCATATTGAACGTCATGATTTGCATGATGTTGTAACCATTGCAATCACGCCTACTCATGCCATTCAAGCTAAAATCACTCACGGCAGTACAATAAAGCTTCAGCTAGAAGAGAATAAAGATGTGGTGGCACTGATCAAAGGCCCAGCAGTCACTGTGTGTAGTGAAGGTAATTTGATCCACGGTAAACGTGATCGTTTTGATAATCAGCTATTAGGAACAATCACAACGCTGGTACAAGATATGAAATCAACAGAAGTAACGATCTCATTAACAGAAAATATCGCTATTTGTGCACTTGTTGATAATCATGACTTAATAGAAGAGAACTTACGTGTAGGAATGGAAATTTATGCCCTATTTCATTCAAACCGCGTCACTATTGCGACCATGTGTTAATAAGACTCTTTATTCATTATTAGCTTATTGAATATCAGCAAAGCCGCTATGCTCATGGCGGTTATCTAAATGCTCTGAAAAGAAAAGATAATCTTGATATTGCTTAGCTATTAACATGCCACCGCTCAGTACCATTAGTAGCAATGCTGCGCGACTTAACCATATTTTTTCTTTTTGCATTGAGCGATAAAGTAATGCAATAGCGAAAATGAGCAGTATTAAGCACATGATCCCTATATGGAAAGTGAAGAAGTTGGACAATCTGTAATTCCTAGCAACATAAGTCAATGCAGTTTAATGCTTTTTATTTAGAAATCATTGAAATAATGCATACTCACCGCATATTTTACATTTCTCTGACAAAACACCGGATATGGCGTTAAAAAACTCGCAACCATTAAAGCTATATTCAGATTCGACATAATACTTCTCCCCTAGCTCTTGCTAAGGGAGAAAGTATGAATAATCGCTAAATTACAAGACCACCATCAATTTTCAGTGTTTGCCCAGTAATAAAGCTTGAGTTATCGCTGGCAAGGAATAGCACACCATTAGCAATATCTTTTGCTACTCCCATTCGTTTTAACGGTGTCTTCGTAACCATGTGGTCAATCACTTTTTCAGGAAGATCAACCGTCATCGGTGTTTCAATAAATCCTGGTGCTACACAGTTTGCACGTACTTTGGCACCTTTACGTGAGAACTCTTTCGACCATGACTTGGTCATCGCAATCACACCAGCTTTGGTCGCTGCATAATTGGTTTGACCAATGTTTCCGTCAGTCCCCACTACCGATGACATGGTAATGATTGAGCCTGAACCTGCTGCCATCATTAAAGGCGCAATGGCTTGTGTCATGTTAAACACGCCTTTTAAGTTCACATCAATAACCAGATCCCAATCGTTCTCTGTCATGTTCTCAATTAAGTTATCACGCGTGATACCCGCATTATTAACTAAGACATCAATCGTTCCGTACTTTTCTGCAATTTTGGTAATAGTTTCAGAAACATGCTTTCTATCGCAAACATTTAATTCAAGTGCTGTCACATTAGGAAATTGTTGTTCTAAATCTGCCATCGCACCTAAATTCATATCACAAACAAAAATATGCTTTGCATTCTGATTAGCGAAGGTTTCAACAATACAGCGACCAATTCCTTGAGCTCCATAGGTTACTAGACAAACCTTATCAGTTAGCATTTTACTACCCCTCTTAAAAACACATACTTGCTATATGTACTTATCGTTATCCCCAAATAAATAAGCGCTAATGTTTACGGCTTACTATAAGCGTAGATAACGCATTTAAACTCGTAGTTGCATAAAAGCAATTCACTCTTGCAGATATAATCAAATACCGTTCCAGAATTAAGAAAACGTCTAAATTTCCATATTTGCTATCTTTAAAACATGAGTCATCCCGTTATGATAAGTCGTAATATCAATAGGATGTTCTTTTAACTAAGCAAGGAATGCGAATGTTAGATAAAATCGTTTTTTTTCTTCATGTCGTACGCTGCCACTCTCTCACCGATGCTGCAAAGCAATATGGCATTTCTCCTTCGGCAGGCAGTCGTTGGATAACTGAGCTTGAAGAATGCATGGGGGTCAGTTTAGTTAAACGTACAACGCGTAAGATCACACCAACACAAGCAGGTGATTTACTGTTTAGGCAATTTAGTCACATTAACACTCAAATCACTGATGTAGTAAATGAAATCCAGAATCTCGGCAATGAAGATATTGGCACCATTAAAATTGCCAGTACCCCACTCTTTGCCAAGCACTTTCTCAGTCAAATCATTGGTGAATATCTCAGTGATAATCCCAACATTAGCTTTGTTGTTATTGAAACGGCGTTTGAAGTCGATAACGTCCATGAAGTTGATTTCGCTATACGAGCAAATGCGACTTATCGTGGTTTTCAAGATAAAGATAGCTTGTTGGTAAAGCGTTCTTTATTCAGTGAGCCCCTTAAAGCGTGTTGTTCGCCTCGCTATATTCAACGTTATGGTGAACCCATCGTTCCTAATGATCTTAAACAACATTTATGTTTATTTGCCACGACGTTAGTTGGCGGTAATAAGTGGATTTTTGAGCAAAACGGTGAATACAATTCGGTACAGATACCAAGAACGGTTGAAGCCGATGACAGTGAAATACTCAAAAATATCGCTTTGGCAGGCGGCGGTATTGCGTACCTTCCCTTAAGTTTGATCCATCAAGAATTAAAAGAAAATCGTTTGATATCGGTACTTAACAACTATGTTAGCAGCGACTTTGAATTAAGCCTCTATTATAAACCTCGCAAATACATGCCTGCTCGATGTGCCAATTTCAAAGATTATCTATTAATGCGTGTCGAAGAAATCAACAAAGAGCGTATAGTCAAGCAGGTACCTCTTTCAGTCTATTAACAAACAACAGCCTTGGAATTATCATTCATTATCTTCCATCACCGCTCGATATTTTGATATTGGTGCAACAAGGCGTAAGGAAATGCCGCTATACATTAAAAATAAAGATTGCGTCTTTGACTAAATCACTGCGATGAATCCTAAACAATCTCAGATGATATGAGATTTGTAAGTGATGAGTAATAATCCTTTTACGTATAGTCGTGTAAAATGTATTTCGTATTATTCCTTCGCATCACCCCCACTAAGGGTATGTTGATTTTATGTTTTTGCCAGTCGAGGTTTTCCTTAACAATAATCAACATCCAGAAATAAAAAAAACACCTATCCCAAGGAAAGATAGGCGCCAATGCCGAACATCTATAGTGAAAGTGCATTAATACTAATGCAGTCACTATGCCAAAATAGTAAATATCAAATAAAGCTTAACAAACAAATAGTTAATAAAAAAACATGAAATATTTAATTATCCCATGAGTACCAAAGCACCAAGAATAAGCTTACTTGCACAAAAATGAGTCAATTACACTTCAGGCCAAGTCATGTTATTTACCCGTTCATCAGCGATATAAAACAAACGCGTATCAGGAGAAATCGGTAGTGATAATGGCGGATTCACCTGAATACCGTGCCCACTATCACAAGCAATCAATATTGCATCATGTCGGTGTTTAAAATGCTCAAATAATGCTGAAAATGTCGTTTGTTGTTGTGTATATGGATAATCAATCGCATACTGCGTCATCCCTTTATCGGTACTCAATAATTCCTGATGCAAAAGACTTGAACCCGGATCAACAGCTGATTTGGCTAACATTTCAATAGCAACAGAGGGAATACATTCTGCATTAGGACAGTGTAATTTTAGTAATTGGCTTAGTCCTTCATCATCAAAATATGCCAGTAAATGGGCATTAGGGTTTTGCCCTGCAGCAAATAACGCAGCTGTTAGTGTGACATCATCATGTAATGCATCAACGATAATACAACTCGCCTTGTTAATATTCGCTCTCGCCATTTCTTCTACGTTGGTGTAACTGCTCACTCGTACAAACTCAATCTTATCTGGCATCGGGTTTTCAATTTCCGATCGTGAACACAACACAATGGAACGGCGTCCATGTTCTTCATGAAGCAACATACGTAACATGCTTAAAGTTCTGTTTCCATTCCAACCCAACAATAAGATGTGTTGTTCCATTTTAATACTCCTTTTACCGAGTAAACCTTTACGCCACACAGTGACAAACACTGTGGCAACTCTGCCAACAACAATAGCAAATAATCCTAATCCACCGGGGATAATAAACAGTGCTGCGACCCATTTTCCTAGTGTCGACTCAGGGGAATGATCGCCATACCCAACCGTTGAAGCCGTAACAACGATGTAATAGAAAAACGTCGAAAATGAATCACTGAGTTGATGCTCTCCTGAGACAAATAAGAGTAACCAACTTAAAGATATATATATTCCACTCAATACCACAATATTTTGACCTGTTAAACGTGAAAAATATTTAACAGTAAATCGCTGAAGAAATAACCACACTCCCAAAATGCACCTACACATTCTTCCATAGAACCATTGATTTAAGATTAGTTCACTGAGACAAAAGCATTTATATCATTCTCAATAATTGTTGATTTCACTCAACCACTCTTTAAACAGCGAAAGAAACATTTATGAATCATATGGTAAGCGTAAGAAGATGGTATTCATCGACACGAGTTTGTCATTTCTTTGTCAGACTAATAGCCAAATTGTTTAATGCTATTTACACTCCACCTTTCCTGCTTTAACTTTTCAATAAAACACCGATCAATTATGGTATTTATGAAAAAACATAAGATTATTATTACACTTTCGCTAGGGCTAGGAATGATTGGCGTAACCTATTTCACACCAACGATGGAGCCAACGCTCAATGTGGCGCAACTATCTAAAGCAGAGAAAAAACAGTTGTCAGAATTAGAATTGGACATCAACCAATCTATTCTGGAGCAAGCAATAAAATGTATAAATAAAACGCCGACAAGAAAGCACTTTCAGTGCTCTATCAATGTGAACACAAATACCACCCGCATTGATGGGAAATTGGTGATTGTTCGCACTGGGAATACCTACGACATAGAAACCGTTAATTTTGATTACTTTGATAAACCATCAGCTCAACACACTTATGTCAGCACTGAAGATAAGGGTTACTATCATATAAATGACAACCTACAAACCTTCAATTATCGAGTAGCATTACAGCAATCCAATGAAGATTGGCATAGCGTTTCCACTCAGCCATTTACTTTTAATTAATCGTCAAACAATAAAATTAATATTGTAAATGGCGCAGCAAGAAACTATGGTTGTAAAGATACATATTTTGATTGGCATTCAAATCTTAAAGGCATCATAGCCTAGAATAAAACAGCTCAAGTTTTCCCCTTCCTGAGTTTTTTCTTTATTCTCCTCCACACACTTTAAAGTGATTTAGGGGCGTGACTCAAATAAGTGGTTTTGTGTTAATATTGTTACCTTATTTCTGATTACTTTAACTCATGGCTACTATCCAAGTTCAATGTCGTTTCTGCAATCAAACTGACACTTCCGTTAACATGGGAATGAGAATTTAAGCTTTCCTCGCTTTATATATCTCTATTTAGAACAAGCTTAAACTCTATTACGTTTATGAAGCACGCAAGCAAAATGTAAGAGAAAAAATTGCAAATATTGCAATGAATCACTTGGGCGTTAGGGAGACTGCCTGAGTATTGGATTTGGTGTACAACACCATCTTGAACACTTTAAGAAATCTTACCAAAGCAACATTACGCTCACGAATAACGCGACTTGTTCTTGGAACGATAAGCTTTTCAATAAGAATATATGCTTGATGAAGCTATAGGGGCATTCATAGAGCGAGATTTTTATTGGTAATTCAGCTGATTTGAGTCACGACACAATTTGGGCCCCAATCAGTAATAAAGTAGGTCCATGGCGTATGACATTAGAAATGAATGGCAACATTATTGCAGATAAAACCTTCAATGTTTTTAATCATGATGAAGGGCAATTCTGGAAACGTCGCGGCTGTTAACTCACTTTTGAAACATAATAATTCCATTATTGAAATCTAACCTTGATTAACAGCGTCTATTTTTGAAACAAATTTGTCACATAGTCACATTAGTTTAGTGAGCAAATTACTAAGCAGCCTAAAGGACGCAACATGACTAAGTCACTTCTTACACTTTCATTAATTCTAAGCACTGTCGCAGTTTCAACCTCAGCGATAGCTGCAGAGCACATTGCTGTATCAGGTTCTACATCGGTAACGGATGTGATGGAAGTGCTAGGTGAAACTTATCACAAGAGTCACCCTGACGTATTTATCGATATCAATGGTACGGGCTCAAGTGCTGGTATTAAATCTTCAATTGAAGGTGTGAACGATCTAGGTATGGCATCACGTAACCTATCTGCAGAAGAGAAAAAAGCAGGTCTAATTGAAACTGAAATTGCACGTGATGGTATCGCTGTTGTTGTAAACCCGAAAAACCCGGTAAACAATTTATCAAAAGCACAAATTGAAAAACTATTTAAAGGCGAAATTACGCAGTGGTCAGCTGTGGGCGGTAACAGTGATCCTGTAGTAGTAACGACTCGTGAAAATGGTTCAGGTACGCGCGGTGCATTTGAAGAGTTAATGGAGCTAACCACCAAGATTAACGGCGTGAAAGTATCGACAATTAGCCAAAAAGCACAAGTGGCTAGCGGTAATGGTATTGAAAAGACCGTTGTTGCTAACAACAAAGATGCAATTGGCTTCGTTTCACTAGGCTCTATTGATGATACTTTAAAAGCTGTCAATGTTGATGGTCATAAAGCATCGGTTGAAGATGTAGTTAACAAGACTTACCCACTATCGCGTCCATTCTTAGTACTGAACCAACCAGGTAAACTAAAACCTGCTGCTAAAGAGTTTTTAGCATGGATCATGTCGCCTGAAGGACAAAAAATCATTAAAGATAAAGGCTATATTTCAATGTCTTAATCTTTAAGATTGCATCGCCACATGCCTTTCTGTGGCACGAATGAACTTTCACCCAAAGTATCTCGGTACTTTGGGTTGAAACATTTCTCTTCTCATGTTTTGTAACTGCTTTTCTCTATCACATCTCACTTTTTACCTAATGTTTACCTTAAGCTCTATCTCTTGATGTAATCTTGCATCTAGTGTAAAAAACACAATTCGATTAAAATCAAAAGCTACACGTAAATGAACTAATGTTTTAGTTATCAAGGATAAAAGGAATAACAAATGGGTCTTTTTAACGCGCTGTTAGGCAACGCAGGTGAAATGAGCATCGCTGACGCTACTGAGGAACTATCAACTATCCTTGGTCCAAACGAACAGATTGAATTAGCTTACAAGCTGGTTCGTGACATGATTGTTTTAACGGACTACCGTTTGATCCTTATTGATAAACAAGGTCTGACTGGTAAGAAAGTGGAATACCGTTCTATCCCTTACAAAGCAATCACTATGTATGCGGTGGAAACGAAAGGCCATTTCGATTTAGATGCAGAGCTAAAACTGTGGATTTCAGGTCAGCATGAACCAATGACACTGGAATTCAACGGCAAAACCAACGTTTACGCAATGCAAGGACTACTAGCTGCAAAAGTTGCAGGTAAATTACGCTTTATAGAGTAAACATTAAAAAAGCCTGTTTCTTCCTGCTTTCACTAGAAACGCACAGAAGAGACAGGCTTTGTTGTATTTAAAAGCGTTAGCGCGTCACACTTATCAACGCACCTGCTAAATGATCAATATGTTGTTCCTGAAGCCCTGCAATATTGATACGTCCGTCCCCTACTGCATAAATCCCATATTGTTCACGAAGTGCTAAGATCTGCTTAGGCGTTAACCCTGTTACCGAAAACATACCTTTGTGTTGTTCAATAAAATCAAACTGATCTGAACCACGCTGACGAATAGCTTGAGTTAGCCCTTTTCGCAAACGTAAAATACGACCATGCATTTGATCTAATTCATCTTTCCACGTTTGGGTTAACTGTTGGTCATTTAAAATTTCAGCCACTAAAGCTGCACCGTGATCAGGTGGCATAGTGTAGCTTGAACGTGCTAAAGTAAGAATACGACCTTTGGCTTTTTGCGCTTCTTGCTGGCTATCACTAATAATAATTGCAGCTCCTGTACGCTCACGATACAAACCAAAGTTCTTTGAACAAGAGGTAGCAACAACCATCTCTTCAACATTATCAGCCATGAACTTAAGACCTGCACCGTCTTGCTCTAAGCCATCACCAAAACCTAAATAAGCAATATCAACAAAAGGCATAAAACCGTTTTTATTCGCTAATGCTGTTATGGCTTGCCAATCTTCAAAGCTAATATCAGCGTCGGTCGGGTTATGACAACAGCCGTGCAGCAATACCACATCCTTAGGGCCTGCTTTCGCCAGTTCTGCTAACATTGCTTGGCTGTTAACTTGTTTAGTATCAGGATCAAAATACGGATAGAACTTTACTTTTAACCCAGACGCTTCCATCACTGGTTTATGGTTTACGTAACTTGGGTTTGTTAACCATACCGTTGTATCAGGCTGCGCGATATGAATAAGATCAGCCAACATACGAAGTGCGCCGCTAGCACCTGGGGTTTGTACTACCGCAGAGCGCGCATGTGCAGAGGAACCTGAAAGCAGTAAGTCCATCATCGATTGGTTAAATACTTCACTTCCAGCAAGTCCGACGTAAGATTTCGTCGTTTGTGTTTGCAACAGACGTTGCTCTGCTTGATAAATAGCTTGCATTATCGGAGTTTCGCCTTGGCTATTGCGATAAACACCAATACCTAAATCCATTTTGTTTTCACGAGGATCTTCTCGATATGCTATCGATAGGGAAAGAATAGGATCTAATTGAGCAGGAGAAAGCGATTTAAACATCAAATTAATTCCATTTATATAACAATAGAATTAAGTTATCACTTCATTTAATTAACGTCATCAGAAAAGCGACAGATAGTGCTCATTTAACAATAAATCACAAAACGAGCCTGTCATTCTGATAAATCATAGGAAATCGGCAAGCCACCACTTTTTGACTCAACAAAACGGAGAAGAACCTTATTTAATAAAACTCTATTAAAGTGGTAAGGTTAATCCAGAATTCATAAATTCAGTCTTCTGAATAACACATGCAAATAGTAAAGATAGAGTGATAACTTTATTCTCATCTGATATCAAAATTAGAAATTTAACTCGGTAAATACTCTTTTCCCCAATTAAGCCCAATAATTTTCCTTTCAATCATGTCAGTAATGGCATCATCGTTATACCCCAACATTTTGAGCACCTCTCGGGTTGAAGAGCCAAACCGTTCGGTCGGCGTTACTTTTTTAATGCTTGCTTCACTGGGGCGAATAGCATAATTGTCAATTTGAGTAACTGAGTGAGTACTTGGGTGATTTGGATCAAAAGAAAATGAGAAACTGCCTCGATCAATACCAGTGTTTCTATCAATAGGACGAGTGTATTTGGAGCGCAACTCTTCTATCGACCAAGGCGCAGCGGCGGCGATATTAACTATTTGGAAAGCTTTAGTCCAGTATTCACTCGATTGCTGTTTAAAAGCCTTCGTCAAAAACGTCGCTATTGATGTTTCGCTCTCAATGTTCTCTAAACCTTTTATATTAGACATCTTCGTCAATTCATCGGCTGTACTGTCGAGAAAAATCCAACCATCTTGAGTTTGATAAAATCGCGACAGTTCGTTACGACCTAAAAGATTTCGACCTGAGGGTTCGTCAATTGAAACGCGATCGTGATAATCAAGTGAAAAAGGCGTTTGAGCTAAATTGGTGATGGCAGAAAGAGAAGTACGGCAGCGGGATACTTTGCCCGTTTTGTGTTTGTGCAATAACGCTAAAGCGATTGAAAGCCCTGCTGCAAAGCCACAGTTCACGTCCAATGTGCCGATGTGAGCGTGCTCTTCAGGAGTTTTTGCACCGCCAAAACGCGTCATTATCCCGCTAGCAGCCTGAATAATATCATCGTACCCAATATAATCACTTTTCGGCCCAGAGTGAGGGCCACCGAAGCAATCTAAACGACAAAACAAAACATCAGGGTTGATGGTTTGTAAGCTTTTCTGATCTAACCCGAGAGGTTTTATTTGACGTTCAGGGGCGTTAATAACGATCAAATCCACTGAGCGTATCAGAGCATGCAAAATTGAACGGCCTTCATCCGTTATAATATCAACCAAGGTACTTTTTTTGCCGTTGCCCGCTAGAATAGCATAAACGATGCCAATCAAAGGGTCGTACATCGGCGTAACAGGATCCAGCTTGATCACTTCAGCACCAAACCGACTCAAGAACGCACAAGAGTGAGGGCCAGCAATGACATTGGTAAGGTCAAGCACACGCAATCCGTCAAGCCAGGCTTTATGGCTCGCCGTTTTGATCTCACTTCCACGTGGACGATGAGTAATTTCTTGTTCGGCGACCTGCTTTAAAAGGATAAGCGCATTGTCATATTCGATTGTTTGACGCGGTTTCGGTTGTAATAGAGATTCTGGGACATATTCAAACCACACCAGTGGGCCGGGTTGTAACATCTCTCCGTATTCAGGGTCATTAACCTTGACCATCAAACCTGATTGCGTCGTGTGCTCGTCATGGATCCATTCAAGGATATTTCGATGTGGAGCTCCGGGGATCCCACATTGGTAAAACAGTACCCCCCACTCTGCTGAAGTTCTAGTTAAAAACGCTTTTTTCATCCGTTCTGAAATGATGTGTGCCCATTTTTTAGGTAGAGGATAAACCCCAATGGACGTTTCCCCATCCCAATCAGCGATGGGTTGATAGAGATCTTCCACATCAGGTAACCCCATTTCGACTAGCTGATCATAGATCCCTAAAACTCTAAGACAGCGTTTAGCGTGATTACGATGTGAGGGACAAACGCAATAGAAGAAGCGAGCATCGGCACATTGATAGGTACGAAAAAACGGGTCTAGATACTCCTGCAGATCATCGTAACTGAGATCCATTGGTAATTGTTCTTGTTTTCGGCGTGCAATTTCAGCCTCGCGCATATTGATGTAGCGCAACGGCATGTTTTCAATGAGATAAGAGTTATAACTTAAACCTTCCATCAAAGCAGCGGCAATAGGCACCTCAATATGGTCGCCTCGACCAGTTTTTTCACGTTCCAATAATGCGAGCACAACCGAAGCTGCAGCCAATGAGGTAGCATAAGAAGAACCTAAAGGCAATGGAGAAAAGCTGGGGTTGATTCCCATTAATACACGGTTAAAGCCCATGTCATTGAACCCTCCACACGTTGCCGTGACAATCGCTTCTGTCGCTTTCCAACCTCGGCGAAGCGAGTCGCTACTGGCAAAGCCAGGGATAGATATGGTGATTAACTCTGGACGTTTGGCACGCAACTGCTCAAAGTCAATACCTAAATTAGCTAAAGTTCCGGGACGAAAGTTTTCTATCACCACATCAGCCCAATCAATCAATGCCTTGGCTTTCTCAAGACCGTCTGCTGTTTTAAGATTCAATTTTAAGCTTAATTTATTTCGATTTAGTACTGCATTAGCCGGATGTTTCCATTGAGGGCCTGATGGTGGATCGATATGGATAACAGTTGCTCCTTGATCTGCTAAAACCATCGCGACAGCAGGTCCCGCAATTTGTTGACCAAAATCAATGACTCGCACATGTCGAAGCGGCAATTCAGTGTTTTTATCCATTTAAACTTTCCTCACAGGTTGATTTGACCCAAGTCAATGCCGTAAGTAGGAAGCTTATGAAGAGAAAGACGAGCTCACTAGCAAAAAAAAATAGTACTGGTTAGCGATTAAATTTATGCCATCACCGATGAAGGGGATATTCTCAAATTTTAAACCTTTTAAAAACAACATCTAAACTTATTTGATGATATCAAAGCATCTCAAGCTATAAAAAATACCACCCCTTGCTCATGTTTTTTGTTTCTTTTATTGCACTTGCTATGCGCTAAAAATATTAAGTACTGAAATAGTGAAATCATTTGCCTACTGTGCCTATGAGCTCTGTCTGCTTGTCATGAAAGTGACCAATCAACTCAAGGAAAAGTAAAACCAGTAAAACTTCACTGGTTCAACCTAGCCGTTGTAGCTTGGCTGTGTCATTCATTAACACTGAAAAGGCGTTTTTATGAACAATCAGAGCGATATAAATAAATCAGCACTGTTTGCGGGTGCAAACCCAGTAATGATAATAGGGTCCGCCTTTTTGGTGGTGATATTTGTTTTGTTTACAGTACTGGCTCCAGAGTTAGCCAATAAATGGTACTCCGCAGCGAAAGATTACATAGCTTCTGATTGGGCTTGGTTCTACGTTGCCATCATGAGTGGCTTCTTGTTTTTTTCATTTTGGCTAATCATCAGTCGTTATGGAAATATCAAACTTGGTAAAGATAATGAGTCACCGGAGTTTAGTTTATTTGCCTGGTTTTCAATGCTGTTTGGCGCAGGTATTGGCATTGGTATATTGTTTTGGAGTATTGCCGAACCCATTTATCATTTCCAAAGCAATCCTTTTATAGAGGAAGGAAAGGCGCAAACGGTTGAGGCGGCTCAAGTCGCTATGAGGGTATCTATTTTTCATTGGGGCTTGCATGGTTGGGGGCTATTTGCTGTCATTGGTCTTGCCCTAGCGTATTTCTCTTACCGAAAAGGACTCCCACTTTCTATTCGTTCCAGTCTGTACCCCATTTTTGGTGATCGAATTTACGGACCAATCGGTCATGCTGCAGATTTGTTAGCGGTATTTGGTACTGTGTTTGGTATTGCTACCTCACTCGGGCTTGGAGCCCAGCAAATGAATGCTGGACTTAATCATCTTCTTGGCGTGGATATTTCGACAACCAATCAAATCATTTTGATAGTGGTGATATCTATTTTAGCAACCTTATCTGTATTATCTGGTGTTAATAAAGGTATTCGGATTTTGAGTGAATGGAACATGCGATTAACCATACTCATACTCGGCCTTTTTGTAATTTTCGGTCCAACCGCTTATGTATTGGGCGCAATTGTCACTAATACTGGTGATTACTTTGTAAATGCGATTGAACTTGGAATGTGGGTTAATCCAGACCCAGAAAATCAATGGCAAGGTTGGTGGACGGTCTTCTATTGGGGCTGGTGGATTGCATGGGCACCATTTTGTGGCGTATTCATAGCTCGTATCTCAAAAGGTCGAACAATCCGTGAATTTATCTTAGGTGTTCTCATTGCACCGACTATGCTAGCTATCATTTGGATTTCTATCTTTGGTAACACGGCAATGTACCTTGAACTTTATGGTTCAGGTGGAGTGGTCGAAGCTGTAAATAATGATTTGACTATGGCCTTGTTTAAAACAATTGAATTAATGAATGAAAACATATTTGTGACAAAAAGCATGACCATCATCTGTACATTCATGCTGGTAACCTATTTCATCACTTCAGCAGACTCTGCAACCTTAGTAGTGTGTACTCTTATTTCAATGGGTGATGAACACCCGCCGTCACGTTATCGAGTTTTCTGGGGAGCAGCAGTCGGTGCAGTGGCTGCAGTATTGTTATTTGCAGGCGGATTAAAAGCCTTGCAAACCGCTTCGATTGTTGCCGCGTTACCTTTTTCGTTTGTGGTGATCTTAGCTGCAATTGGTCTTTATAAATCGTTACGTTTAGAACCTTTACCAGCAGGTTCACAACATAAGGTTCAATCAAAACCCTTTAACCCAGAAGCAACTAAACAAGACTCATGAGGACAACTACACTTTTAATATGAGTAAAGATAAGTGTAATAGCTGCGGTAAGGTAAAGTAAAAAGTTAGGTGAACTGAATAAGTGAGTTGTCGTCATCAACTGTTCGCCCACTACACTGCAAATCTACTCTGAAAAAGAGGGAAATATGTCGACTTCAATCATTCTACCTAGGATTATGCAAATAGGAGAAGGTGCCAGTGATGACATCTCCAGTGTCGTACTAAGCCTTGGCTGTTATCATCCGTTGATTGTCACTGACAAGGTTATGGTGCAATTAGGCTACATTGCGACCATACAATCGAATCTGCGTGATAATGGGATTGAGTCTCAGGTATATGACGAAACCATTCCTGAGCCAACGACAGCATCTTTATTAGCTGGTGTTGACTTAGTTCGTCATGGTCATTTTGACAGCATTATTGCTGTAGGTGGCGGTAGCCCAATCGATAGCGCAAAAGCAATCAGCATTTTGGGTATACACGGCGGACAAATGCGAGACTACAAAGTACCGCGCATAGTGAATAAACAAGGTCTACCTGTGATTGCTATCCCCACAACAGCTGGCACAGGCTCAGAAGCGACCCGCTTTACGGTGATAACCGATGAGAAAACCGATGAGAAGATGCTTTGCATGGGAAATGGCTTTATGCCCACAGCTACGCTGTTGGATTTCAATCTCACTTTAAGCGCTCCCCCCCGTGTGACAGCAGATACCGGCATTGATGCCCTCACTCATGCGATCGAAGCATATGTAAGTCGAAAGGCTAATCAATACAGTGACTTTCAAGCGCTCACAGCCATGCGCCTTCTGACTGCCAACCTCAGGGCGGTGTTCCACGATGGATACAATAAGCCAGCTCGGAAATCTATGATGTTAGGAGCTCACCTTGCGGGTGTCGCGTTTTCCAATGCCTCAGTGGCCTTAGTTCACGGTATGAGCCGCCCAATTGGTGCTGCATTTCATGTGCCGCACGGTCTATCTAATGCCATGCTACTGCCAGCGGTAACAAGATTTTCCATTCCAGCTGCAACTGAACGCTATGCCGACTGTGCACGTGCCATGGGAATCGCCGAAGCGAGTGAAAGTGATAAAATAGCTAATGAAAAGCTAATTACAGAGTTAGAGTCACTCAACGAGGAATTAAAAGTGCCTTCGCTGGCAGAGTTTGGTGTTGAACGTAAGAAATTCTTTGAACTGATGCCGCTAATGGCAGAGCAAGCGTTAGCTTCAGGTTCACCTGATAATAACCCTGTGATACCAACTTCAGAGCAAATAATCGCGATCTATCAATCGCTTTGGGACGCCGTGTAAGCCTTAAATTATATTGAAACTCTTACCTCGGTAGGTAAGTTGGAAAATATCAATTACTTTAAAGGATAAAGCTATGAAAACCGTAGGTCACCTCATTAATGGTCAGCTTGTTGAACACGAAAGCTGTGTTCAAGATGTTTTCAATCCAGCAACGGGTGAGCCTTCTAAACAGGTTTCGCTTGCCACTAAGAGCACCGTTGAAGAGGCGATTTCTTGTGCGCAAGCGGCTTATCCAGCTTGGCGTAATACTCCCCCTATTAAGCGTGCGCGTATTATGTTCCGATTTAAATCTTTACTCGAAGAGCACGCAGAAAGAATCTGTAAACTGGTTGGAGAAGAGCATGGAAAAGTAAGACATGACGCCGCAGGTGAGTTGCAACGTGCGATAGAAAACGTTGAATTCGCTTGTGGAATTCCTGAACTCTTAAAAGGTGAACACACCAAAAACGTAGCTGAACAGATCGACTCATGGAGTGAATTTCATCCGCTGGGCGTGGTTGCGGGTATTACTCCTTTTAACTTTCCTGTAATGGTGCCTATGTGGATGTTTCCGCTGGCTATAGCCTGTGGTAACACGTTTATATTAAAACCGTCCGAACGCGTTCCTAGCGCAACGTTATACGTGGCTAACCTGCTTCATGAGGCAGGCTTACCGGACGGGGTATTAAATGTAGTAAATGGCGATAAAGAAACGGTCGATGTATTACTGAGCGACAAGCGTATAAAAGCAATCAGTTTTGTCGGTTCAACGCCTATAGCACAATCTATCTACACTGCTGCATGCTTGCACGGAAAACGTTGCCAAGCACTGGGCGGAGCAAAAAATCATGCGGTATTAATGCCTGATGCAGATATCGACAACGCCGTTAATCAATTGCTAGGCGCGGCATTTGGCTCATCGGGTGAACGATGCATGGCATTATCAGTTGTAGTAGCTGTTGGAGATAGCGTGGCCGATTCGCTAGTAAAAAAAATGTGCAATGAGATGCAAAAGCTCAAAGTAGGGGCCTATGACGATAATGGTAATGATTTTGGCCCGGTGATCTCCCAAGCGCATAAACAAAAAGTTCTCGGTTACATTGACAGTGCAGAAGCTGATGGGGCTACAGTGGTAGTAGATGGGCGAAACGTTTCAGTATCCGGTTATGAAAAAGGCTTCTTTGTTGGTGCTACTTTGCTGGATCATGTAACAACAGATATGCAAAGCTATCAAAAGGAGATTTTTGGGCCAGTAATGCAAGTCGTGCGTGTGCAAAGCATGGAAGACGCCATAACTTTGATTGATAATCACGAATACGGCAATGGGACTTGCGTTTTCACACGTGATGGTGAAGCAGCACGCTATTTTTCCGATAATATTGAAGTTGGCATGGTTGGAATTAATGTTCCGTTACCTGTGCCAGTGGCCTATCACAGTTTTGGCGGATGGAAGCACTCATTATTCGGTGACCTGCACGCCTATGGCCCCGATGGAGTAAAGTTTTACACTAAACGTAAAACTATTACTCAGCGCTTACCATCGAGTGGCGTCCGTGAAGGAGTGAGTTTTTCTTTCCCAAGTTAATTTGTTATCAATGATAACAGTCATTAATGTTGTACTAACTAAAATTAGGTCACATCACAGAAACTCTCCCCTGAATGTTACTTAGCTATACTAAAGATGGTAAACGGTTTATTGCTCAGAGCATGCTTAATATCATCTTTAATCTTTATAGAGGTGACTAGAGTTTAAGGGGGAGACTATGACTAGAAAAAGACTACCGCCACTCAATTGGCTGCGAGCGTTTGAAGTGTCAGCCAAACATTTGAACTTTACTCAAGCCTCTTACGAATTAAGCTTGACTCAAGCTGCCGTAAGTCATCAAGTAAAAGGGTTAGAAGCATATCTTGGCGTCCTTTTATTCAAAAGATTGCCGCGCGGTTTAGAGTTAACGCAAGAAGGTAAAGCCTATATTCCAGTAGTAAGTCAAGCTATAAATAAGCTTATTGGAGCTACAGATGAATTATTTGGCTCTAATAACTCTAAGCCTCTTATCATTAAAGTTAATCTTGTCTACTTTTTGAATTATTTAGCCCCGCGGTTGAACGATTTTATAACACAATACCCAGAGATAAATCTTAATATTGTCAGCAATATTTGGTCGGAGGATGGTGAAAAAGACTTCCACTTTGATATTCGCCATGGTGAAGGGTGTTGGACAGATGTGTATTTTGATAGGATTACTTGGGACAAACTACTCCCAGTATGCCATCCGATTTGCGTAAACGGTAAAGAACCTCCCTCATCCCCTAATCAATTGAACAACTATCAGCTATTGCATGTGATTGGCTATCGTTCTGGTTGGCAGCATTGGCTAGATCAAAGTGGGTTTCATCATATTGACGTTTCAGGCGGAATTAGATTAGATACGCTCGCTTCAGCAATGCGTTTGGCAGAGGTCGGAGTGGGAATAGCTTTAGGGAGGAGTTCATTGATCCATGAAGCGGTTAAAGAAGGCAGACTACTTATACCTTTCAAGCAAGAGATCGCAACAAATGAAGCATTCTACTTAATTAGCCGTCCTACGACTTTTGAGAATCCTGACGCGATTACTTTTCGTAATTGGATACTATCACAAGTCACTAATTCTGATTTGAAAGACCTGCAATGCTAATTATTGATGTGAGTGTCTGCGTATAATTATCGTCAATACTCAGCTGTGAAATAATTGCTAAACTGCTTTTTAGTACTGTGATGGGCGACTATTTAAACGAGAAAATATCCCCACTTTTCATATGGTTAGATAACAACATCTTCACAAGGTTTATTTATGAAATGAAGCGTGTCTGCACGGAACTAATGAAAATCAACAGTACCTGATCAATAGAGATATATTGACACTCAATCAAATCTATAAACATATCGAAAACAACCGAAGAAACGAATAGTGCTAATTTTGCTCTCTTGTGAAGTCTTAATTCATCTAGAAATACATCAATAACCCAAATCCTTCTTTTGACTTCATTACCAAGTACTTTGTCATGCTAACTGTAACATTGCTTTACGTAGTGGTGAGTCCCCTACTTTATAATACACCAGGTTTTATATAATAAGTGCAACGCTCATAGAAAGGCGGAGACGAGAAGGCAAACTGCTGAAAGTGGTACGCTCTTCTCGCCAATGAAACAAGCAGTACTACCATGAGTTATCAGCAATTCACCGAGGGGAGAAAATACAGATTTCTACCCTTTATAACTTGGAATTTCAATCTCTGACATTGCCCAAAAAGTGAAGTGCCACCGTACGAAGTTTTATAGTGAGTTGAAAAGAAACCGAGCAAGCGGCCAATATTGTCCCAAACACGTTCACGCATCTTCTGATAGCATGCTCATAAGTATCGAATACCCGTTGAGCGTATTAAATTTGTCCATCTATTGCTTAGCGTAGATTGGAGTCCTGAGGAGGTTGCGAATGTTCAGACAAAAGCAAGAGCATCAATCAGCCACGAATGGATTTATCACCATATCGGCCAAGACAAACGTCAGGGTGGTAAGCTCTATCGCCATTTAAGGCAATATGTGAAGAAAGGAAGGGACTTGAGAACGGTGACTGATGACGATATTCAGTTTGCTCAATCAAGGATTAACAACCATCCTAAAAAGTGTTTAGGGTTCAAGCAACCAGCCGTTATTTTCAAAGAAATGGCAATGGCCGCTTGATATTAGATAGTGTCGCACTTCGAAGCTGAATTCGGGTCTTAGTATCGTAAGTTACCTGAAATTGAGCTTAGGCATGTTGCTTGTTCAATACTGGTATATAAACGCTCTACATGCGCATACAGTAATTTACTTGCAAGATCAGCATCTCGTCGTAAAACAGCATTCATCACCGCTTCATGTTCACCATGATCATGATAACGATTCACAGGCGCGATATCTTTCCCCAATAAGAAATGACGATAACGATCTTGTTGATCGTAAATATGAGAAAGGATGTCTAACAGAAATTCAGATCCTTTACATTCAACAATGGCAAGGTGAAACTCTTTATGGCGTTTATCCCACTCATCCACATCAAAGTCTTCAGAGTCAGGATCTAAACGACTAAGTTTATGAAAAGCAGTAAGGATATTTAACTCCCATTGCTCATCGCCGACAGCCACTGCTTCTTTCAACGCTAAACGACCAATAGCAAAACGACTCTGAATAATATGCCTTAATTCATCAAGCGATACATCAGCAACCCAAAAACCTTTTTGTGGCTTCATCACCAAGTATTTTTGCCACGCTAATTGCACCATTGCTTCACGTAGTGGTGAGCCCCCTACTTTATAATGTGCTTTTAAATCATTAAGTACTAACTTCTGCCCAGGCTGATAAGTCCCATTGAGAATGTCTTTCTTAATAACAGAAATTAAACGATCACTGATCGTCGTAAATTCAACTTTCTCCATTACTATTTACTATTACCTATTTAAAACTGACTAAATTGTTATTCTTATTATTTGATGATATTCCAGTTTTCACTGACTGTGAAATGATGAAAGCGCTAACACCTTAATTTCACTTACAATTAACACATTTCAATCACAAACCTAGCAATGATAATATTAAGCTATTATGCAATTAAATACATTTGTATCGCTATAGCTGATTATTAATTTTTCAATTATCACTGTTAAAAGACAACGATAAGTTAATGATAAAAAACAAAGGTACAATTATTGTTAATAGTTTTCGCTATCAATGATAGTTAATTGTTTTAAATAAATCCATTACTCAAAACAATTAAGTTAAATTTATAATTAAATTGTTATTATATATAGACATTAACCTAACAAAATCCCCCCAAATAAATTAAGGTCATTTTATAATTAGTCCGAAGTAATAATATAATCCCATTTTATTCATATTTGAAAAATCGATTACTCAATATTGGAATATTATTCAACAACCAGCAAATGTAAGACCCGTTAAAACTCAGAAGTTCATAATATCACGGCAATAGTATACTACTGATTCTTCAACCAAACTAAGTTCGTTCAAACTCAACTATAGTTACGAGGCTTTTAGAATTAACTTTTAAAAACTTTGCTCTTAGACAAATAACGGCAATACTTTGGTCTTACAAGCTCGCTTTGCAGGATAAAAAAACAGCTTGTACCTAAATGACTTCAAATTAACGGATTCAGAACGTTGTCACACATCGAGTTTAAGGAAAGCAACGAAGTGTAATAATTGTCTATTTCCAAGTTGCGTGACACTGGAATCAGGGCTGTAACATGTTTCCAAAGGGTGAGTTTCTTTCCTTGACTTGGGTATAATTCTTTAACTATCGTCATATTAAGTATGGCTAAGCTAAATCATCTTTAGTGACATTCACACCCTTAATTTGGGCATAAACCTGCTCACCAATTTTCAAATCCAACTCATCTGCTGCCCATGCGGTAATATTTGCCCATAAGTGTGTTTCACCAACACGAAGTTTCACTTCAACACGCTCATCTTCAGCATAATGAATTTTATCGACTCTCGCCGCCAAAATATTACGGATACTGGTTTGTAATGGCATTTCGCGGGCAATAGAGACATCGTTAGAGAAAATACGTACTCTGACCCACTCACCACGTTGTTGATGTAAACGACTCACCCATAGGAAAGAGTTATGACTTAACATCACCT
The DNA here is from genome assembly GCF_030685535.1 of Photobacterium leiognathi. Classification (NCBI taxonomy): domain Bacteria; kingdom Pseudomonadati; phylum Pseudomonadota; class Gammaproteobacteria; order Vibrionales; family Vibrionaceae; genus Photobacterium; species Photobacterium leiognathi. Next base: position 1,082,012 of record NZ_CP131599.1, read on the forward strand.
GCGTTAACGCATATTTAGGATGGTTGTAATTCACTCGAGCACTAAGCAGTGAGCTTTGTTCTTTTGCAGGTAACCATGGGCGCATTTCTGGTGAACTCCACACCGAGTTAACATGACCAGAAATCACTACTTTGCCTTGGTTTAGCATCACCATAGAATCAGCAAGACGCAAGATCTCATCAAGGCTATGAGTGACATAAATAATTGGGGTATTTACACTTTTTGCTAATCGCTCTAGATATGGCATTAATTCCTGTTTACGCGGCATATCCAGAGATGCTAATGGCTCATCCATTAACAACATATCAGGCTTTGTCAGTAATGCTCGACCAATGGCAACACGCTGTTTCTCGCCTCCAGAAAGTGACGAGGGGTAACGGTGTAATAAAGGCTCGATACCAAGCAGTTTTACGACATCATTAAAATGCGCTTCATCAGGCACTTTTACGCCGTAGTTTAAATTACCTTGTACGCTGTAATGAGGAAACAAACGCGCATCTTGGAATACATAGCCAATCTTTCGCTTATCCGGTGATAAGAAGATCTTCTTTGCGCTGTTATATAAGGTGTGATCACCAAGTTTGATCTCACCCTGATCGGGTTTAGTCAGCCCTGATAACACATTTACTAATGAGGTTTTACCTGCTCCAGAGCGTCCAAAAATCGCAGTGATCCCTTTCATCGGTACGTTTAAATCAACATCTAAAGCCAAATCACCAAGCTGTTGCTTAAACTGGATCTTTAATCGTTTACTTTCCGACATTACATCACTTCCAAGCGTTTTCTTGCCATACGAGTTAACCACTCAGAAGCAAACAATGAAGAAAGCGCAATCACAATCGCTACCACACATAAACGGGCTGCTTCACTTTCTGCACCCGGTGTTTCAATAAAGGAATACATGGCTAATGGGATCGTTTGGGTTTGTCCTGGAATATTCGACACAAAAGTAATAGTGGCACCAAACTCACCTAAGGCACGCGCAAAGGCTAAAATGGTCCCTGTCAGAATACCGGGGATCGTTAAAGGCAAGGTAATGGTCATGAATACCCGTAATGGTGATGCACCTAATGTACGCGCCGCTTGTTCTAGCTTTTTATCGACTCCTTCTAACGCTAAGCGGATCGAACGAACCATCAGCGGAAATGACACCACTGCAACAGCCAACGCCGCTCCACGCCAGCTAAAACTAAAGCTAAAACCAAACCAGTCATACAGCCACTTACCTATTACCCCTTGGCGTCCCATGGAGATCAATAGCAAATAACCAATAACGACAGGAGGTAACACTAATGGCAGGTGGATCATCCCATCAAGTAAGGATTTACCCCAAAAATTACGGCGTGCTAATAACCAAGCACAAGCAATGCCGAAAGGAAGGCTACATAGCACTGCCACACTTGAAATTTTTAAACTGAGCAGTAGCGCTTGTAATTCATAATCTGTTAGCAAAGCAAACAATCCTGTGTTTCAAACCACAAACCTATGCACTTTCAAGCACAGGGGTTTTAATCATAGCGGTAGCATAAGTAATCAGCTAACTAGAGTCAGTAACGATTTCCATAAAACATCGTAATTGCTCTTAAAATAAACAAAAAAGCACCGAAATATCTTATTCAGTGCTCTTCATTGCGTATTATTTTCGTCTTAAATGACATTAAGACAAATGTGATTATTTAACAGTACCAAAACCATACTGTTTGAAAATAGCTTTGGCTTCATCATGCTGTAAATATTGATAAAACGCCTTTGCCGCTGGCGTGTCATTGCCTTTTACTAATGCCATAGGGTAAGTGATTGGCTTATGAGAATCTTCTGGGAATGTCGCCACAATTTTTACTTTCTTGGAAATTTCCGCATCGGTTTTATATACGATACCCAATTTGGCTTCGCCACGCTCAACTAACACTAACGCAGAACGTACATTATTAGCACGTGCCAATAGTGGCTCCGCTTGCTTCCACAAATGCATAAATTCTAATGACTGTTTAGCATAGCGCCCTGCTGGTACATTGTCAGGATTGCCCACAGCCAAACGTGTACCATCTAATGCTTTGCTTAAATCCCAGCTAGCAGAAATTGAAATATTATTTTGAGGATAGTCCGTTGGTGCCACCATCACTAAGCTATTTTTCAACACATCAACACGACTGTTATCAATCACAGCGCCCTGCTGCTCGACATAGTCCATCCACTTTTCGTTAGCGGAAAGGTAAATATTCGCAGGTGCACCTAATGCCACTTGACGTGCTAACGCAGAAGAGGATGCGAAAGATAGCGTCGTTTTTACGCCTGTTTCTTGTTGGTATTTGGCGGCTATATCATTTAACGCATTGGTTAATGACGAAGCAGCAAAAACGGTAATATTGTTATCAGCAGCAGAAGCTGAAATTGAAAAAAGCGAGAAAACAGCTGCGGTAGCTAAAACCAATTTGCGTGACATAAAGTGCTCCTAGAAATTTCGATATATACTAAACCACATATCGAAAATAAAAAAGTATTATCTCTTTCAACGTGCGTTCATAAAATTAGGATCTTTACCAAGCCTCACATCACTTTTTTCTTGTTACTACAAAAGTTATTTATCATTAAATAGACCAAACGCAAACGATTACATTGTAATTTTATTCTAAAATAGTATTTTTATAATCAACAATAGCGATAAAGATCACAAATAATAGCAATAAATAAAATTCTTATTTTCAACAAAAAATTACTCGGTATTATCTGCGAAAAACCCCATCTCTTCGGTGATATTTGATGTTAAAGAAAACGTTATTAGCTGCCTCATTAGCTACTTTATCTCTTGCTAGCAGTTCTGCTTTTGCGATCGAAAATGTTGATATTTTGATCAAAAATGGGCAAATCCTAACCATGGATCGTGATCGCACTATTTTCGACCGTGGCTTAGTAGTAATTAAAGATAATAAAATCGTCGCTGTGACAGATGGTTCAAACATTGGTGAATATAAGCCTGCAAAAACCATTGATGTTGATGGTGATATTGTGATGCCAGGTTTGATCAATACCCATACTCACGCTTCTATGACGGTATTTCGCTCATTAGCTGATGATGTGCCAGATCGCCTTCACCGCTACATTTTCCCATTAGAGAAAAAGCTAGTATCTCGTGAAATGGTGCGTATTGGTGCACAACTAGGTAACGTTGAAATGGTGAAAGGTGGTGTGACTACTTACGCCGACATGCATCAACACTCTTTTTATAATAAATGTTAAAAAATAACTTTAAAACATGAGAATTTAACCTATAGTGTATATCTAATGGATTGCCTTATAGGATAAATTTTCACATGGTTAGATACGTTATCGAAACCTCCACACTTAAAAATTATCTGTATAGAAGACCTGTATTAGAAATTGATGCAAATGGCGAGGTCGTTTCTAGATATAGAGAAAATGATAAAGGTATTGTTATTAGACAAATAGCATTGCTTAACAAAGTTGGTTATGACGATAACGAAAAGTTGGTTTCTTTTGAGCCGATGAATTATGTAAATGAATTTCTACTCGCCCATCATATCGACAACGAAAAACTAAACAGTAACCAGTTATCAAACGCACTCGTACACTATTTTTCATTTATCATTCAGCACCAAGAAGCTTGGGATGAGGCTTATGATGAAGATTTGTATGATGAGCTATACGACAATCCACGCCCTGACTGGAATCACTTTCCTAAACGAAAATCTGACAAGTTAACTTATCTTTACCGTGACGCATTAAAAGATCTAGTTCTGAATCAAGAAAATCCAGCAGATGCAATGGCAAGAACAACAGCCAAAGCCTATATAAATGCAGTTGTTGCCTTTTACAAGCATCACTTGATATTAGGTTATCAATTTAATAATCCTCCATTTTTGCATGAAATTGTAAACATCAACTATCAAGCCAGTGGTACAAACATGCGGGCGTATATGACAAAAGCCATTCATACCACTGATTTACGCCTCAGTTTTCCAAAACCATCACGCAGCAGCGGAAGCCCGATAGAAAATTTTCGGCGTGACCTAAGACCATTTACCAACAAAGAGTGGCAATTGGCGCAGAACATCATAACTAAAACTAAAAGAGTTGTTCGTCACGGCAAGTCTGCAACAAAAATGGCTTCCTTACCTTATGAATTCAGTCTTCATTTTATGATTTGCCGCTTTGCAGGCTTGCGTCGAGAAGAAGCTGCAAGCCTGCATCTAGGTCAAATTGTTAAACCTGTGAAATTCGTGAACGAGGCAGGCAAAGAGGTTTACAAAAACGAAGTTCTAAAATTCGGTGTTGGCGACAAATACGGCTCTTTAACGAAAACAAAGGAAACTGGCAATAAAAATCGCGAAACTATTATGCCAGCCCGACTCATGGAAGAACTTTACGACTACACCCAATCCGAGCGTTATAAAAAGCGGCTAGCTAAGTTTAAGTCTTATTGCAAAGAGCAGGAAGAAAAAGGCAATACAGCAATATTCAGTGGTGATGATGCGATTGATAAAAACAAAGAATACTTGTTCATCACACAAACTGGTATGCCTATGTTTACTCGCCTACAAGACTTCACAAATCGATGGGTGGAGGTGCGCAATACTGTTAATCATAATCTTGATATACATCGGAAAATGGTTGGCTCACTCCATAATTTACGATCCACGTTTGCGGTCGATATTTTTAGGCGGTTATTGCGAAAAATCGACCCCGATAAGGCGCTGGATATTGTATCAAGCCTGTTAGGTCACGAAGATTACAACACAACACAACAGTATTTAAAAATTGCACAAGAACTACCTAGTGCAGATGAAATTTATGAAGATGTGCTTATTTACACGGGTGTTCTGGATGGTTTTTCAGATCAGCTAGAGGAAATATAATGGCTGGAAAACGCAAGGCAATTAAAGTCGTCACCAAACCTAAAACAGCCAGTGTTGAGCCGTTATCTATTGACGATATGTGTATCGACAATGGTAGAGGTCAAAAATATTGGCTTAAGCGACTTCGTTATCGCGGAGTGCCTACCTTAGCTAGGGGTGGCTGTAATCAAGGTGAATTCAAAACCCCTGACGAACTGGTGTTTGCCAATCGAGATGAATTCATCCGTGAGGTATATCGTCTAAAGCCAACAGGCTCTACCCTAACTCATCATAATAATATTTCGGTAGGACTGGCTGGCTATCTAAAATACCTTGATGAGTTTGAGCCTCAAGCCCTCCCTCTCACTAACGATAACATGGAAAGGTGCATTAAACATTTCAATAACTTGAGGTTAAATGGCGTTACCCCATCTTTACCATTGAGTATCCGAAGTGGGTTAGCATATATATTAAAGCAACTTGGTCGCGAATCAGATGCCAGAAACTTGCCAGAAGTTAGCAACCTTGAAGCCAGTGGCAAGCAAGGTGCGCTTGATATTGAGACAGAACTAAAACCAATCAGTCGCATTCTGACTAAAGGGTATCGAGCATTGATCCAGCACATTAAAAATGATACCCATCCAGACATTCATCCTTTTTTCGATGAGGCTTTGCTTAATGAAATGAACGCAAAGCAAGGTTGGAAAGGAAACAAGCTCAATGGTCAAAAGAGAGCATTTAAACTGGCAGTCCAACCAAGCTCAATAGCCAGAACAAAAAATCTTTTTGATGATAAAACATTAAAACGAGTGGCATTGTTAAATCAAGCCTCACGATGCGCCCTACAGCTATTTTTCATGCTAACAGGTATGAATGACTCTGTGCTGAAAGGCATGAAGCGCAGTGATGTAAAGTTTAAGGCTATTGGTTCAGGATATTATGTATTTGATGGGGTCAAAGGCAGAGCTGGACATAAACAAATTGATAACTCACTTGGCTTTTCTAAATACACCAAGCAGCTATTAGAAGATTGGCTAGAAGTGTCCAAGTCACACTTCGTTGTCGCAGGTGTTGATGACATTGATCACCAACCATTGATACCTTACCTCAACACAAACCATGAAGTTAAAGACTTTAATTTAAATGGTTCAAATCCAAGTTCTGTTAATAGCCTTATTGGTAAATTACTGGCTTGCCAGATTAATTCATCACGATTTCGAAAAACTAAATCTGATATTTTAATGCGAGTAACAGAAGATGTTTATTTAGTGTCGCAAGGGCTAAATGACACGCTGAATGTCGTCACACGCAGTTATTCGGGTGGTGTTGAGGCAGACCACAACCGCGACCTTTCTGCGATGATGGAAACACAGGCGCAAATCGGCAGAGGTGAATCAATTGCCGAGTCGATAAAAAACGCCAAAGTTCTTCATAGCGATATATTGTCTGATTACGACCACAATGAGCGATTTAAACGCCACGAAATTCCAACAACAACCATTGCGCCGCATGGTATTCGCTGTACTGGTGACTCAAATAAAAAAGACCAAATCACCAGAAAGCTTAAAAACTTAGCCATCGACCTCGTTAAGAATGAAAAAAAATGTACTGCCTTTTTAGAGTGTTTTGATTGTCCATATCACATACTGGTTGCATCCGAACAAGATATTTGGTTAATGCTATCCTTTTATGAGCAAGTGACTGAAATGAAAGACATTCCAGCACAGAACAGCATACCGAAGAAAAAGCTTTATGAGATTGAGGCAATTTTAAGCCGCACATTAACGCGATTTGAACAAAAAGCACCAGCGCAGTACGCAAGCGCCAAGCAAAAAATGGAGATTTCCTTGCACCCACTTTTTGCTAATTTGCGTGGGCTAGTCGATACATTGGAGGTATTTAATGTCTAATATTTTACTGAAACTGCAAGAAGAATTTGATGAGAATCCCTTTGTCTCATTTGACTCTACTGGTCAAGGTATCTCAAGGGTATACGATGGCGCATGGGATTATACAGCGCGAAATGAACATCTGAGAACTGTAAGTTTTACTGCTGTGCCTGAAAGCCACCGAGCTAATATACAACGATACGTTGGTAAATTACTTGAATACAACATGGCTAAATCTACCGACAATCATGTTTCTGTTAGTCAAATGGTGCGATGGAAAGATGTATTAACCCGCATCTCAAAATTTTGGGGAAAATCGGATTTTTCACTACTTTCTAATAACACTGAATATCGTAAATTTAAGTCATCCATAAAGGGGCGTTATGTTCAAAGCACAATGGATCACATAGCGACTACGATAAATACCCTCAACGCAGCAGGGCTTCTTGACCGTTACGTAAAATGTAGCGAATTACGTGTTTTAGCTAACGATAAAGGAAGTAAGCAGTACATAGCGATGCCATCCACAATCCACGCTAAGGTGCTACAACGGGTAATTGATACGGTTGAGACTTACCACCCTCACCGCTTAGAAATATCCGCTGTGATGAGTAAAGGCATAAAGCTTCGAGATTCTGAGTTAGCCAATGAACTGAGTAAGTTACATGTATCGAGCCTACCTAAGAAGAAAGTAAAAGTACTCAACCAAAGGGTTGCTAGACAAGCTCATAAACTGGGAGAAGCCATACCTGAATATAGATTTGACCAAACGGGCAAATGGGTTAATGGCATACTTAAAGATTGTTTGATGTGTGTTGCTTTGTTCTCTGGCGCTCGAAGAACTGAATTGCTGAGTTTTAACCATAATTCTTACCATGTCATTGCGGGTGTGCCTGTATTGCAGGGAAAAACCTACAAGGCTAACAAAGGGGTTGCTAAAACAGAAACGTGGGTGACACACCCAATCGCCCTAAAAGCCCTAGAGCTTGCGTATGATATGACTCAATATGCGCGAGATATTCACAAGGTGGTGTTAAATGATGCGTTCGACAACGGTGATATCACTATAGATGCTTACCAGCGCGGTATGAGACAGTTATCATCAGCATTCATTGGCACTCATATGGGGATGGAATATTATGGCAAGGTTCAAAGCGCATACCTCTTATTACTCAATAGCGGCTTAAATTTGGAGAAATTTGGTATTGTTGCAACCCCAGAAGAAGTGGATGAATTTAATTTTCTAAATCCAGATTGGTATAGCGAAATGGCGGTTGGTGGTTCGTTGCCAAAACTCTCGCTGCATGACCTACGACGTTCATTTGCTGTCTTTTTAGTACGTAACCGTCTAGGAAATGCTCAAACAATTAAATACCAATTCAAGCATAAAAATATAAACATGAGCCACTGGTATGCGAACTACGCCCAATTAGCACGTGCCGAAGACTTGCTCATGGATGAAAGTCTGATGATAGAGGCCAACGAAGCAATGGAGGAATTAGCAGTTGAGGCTTTTGATGATATCTATAACGGAAGTGAAAACCTAAGTGGTGGTGGCAGCAAAGATATCATGAAGGAGAAGGAAGAACGTCTTGGTCGCGGTGAAACTATTGTTATGAGCCGAGAGGAAATTAAGGTTTTAGTTAAGAATGGCTCTAAGTCAATTGTCCTGTTGCCTACGGGCGCATACTGTACAAACTCTGAGTGCGAAAGGCTTTGTAGCATCGAAAGCTTTGCGGCTGAAGATAAGCCCTGCTCTCATCTTGTTATCACCGACAAGAGCGCCAAAGAAATGGCAGCACAGCGTAAACGTCTAATTAAAGCATTTACCGCTATGAATGACATGGGCGATTACGCATACAGTCGTATCCTAGTCGGATATAAAGAGAAAATTTGCCACATTGAGCACACGCTTAAAAGTCATAAAATCCCCTTTGAACCATTTACACAGCAAATTAAGGTATTGGCATGAGTAGCAAGGAATTAACTGAAGGACGCTTGAGAGAGGCGCTAGAGCGCCTTCTAAATGGCACTCCGCGCAACGTTAAGGCTAAAGGAAAATTGACGCTTAATAAGGTCAATAATGAAGCGAAGCTCGGTAATAGCTATGTGCATAAATTCCCAGAATTTGTAGCTTATGCCAAGCCACTGATTGATGAATACAACCAGAATCGCGATAAAGCGATGACGAAAGGGCTAGACGTAGAAATTAGCGGTGTTGAATTAGATCAAGTTGATAAGTTAAAAGCTCAGTTAAAAAAGGCGTTAGAGCTAAAAGAACGCTACAGGCTTGAGCGTGACAATGCTGTTGAAGCAAGACAGCAATTAGAGCATAAATACTCCGAACTAATGTTTCACGCTCATGAATTACAAGAAGATTTGAATAATAGAAGCAACATAGTGATGCACCTTAAAAAATGATTGCGGTATAAGTTCAGGGGCTGTTGAACAAATTATCTCTAGTGAGAAAGGACTAGCGTCTTGGCGTAAACAATGTAGATTTGAATCGAGACGACGATGCCATCGTGTATGTATTATACGGTATCGCCAGAAATACCCCCTCACAATACGTAAGGAAATAAAAAAGAACTGTTATGCTAGTTTCATGTGGCTTTATAAGCACGATCATCAATGGCTCGAATGTAACCTTCCTCCACCTACGAAAGTGAAAAAAAATAACCGCAGTAAAGCTTAGAATGCCGAAGTTTTACTACGGTATTAATTTTAAATTCAATCCTCTACCTTCTCAGCATGAATCCCATATCGACCCATAGCCTTTAATAATCTTGGTAAATTTTTACCCCACTGATTAGAGATGGCGATAACCTCACCCGAATTCAAAGTGATTAAATCACTTTCAGACGAATGATAACGATCTAAACGGTTACTTGTGATTTGCTCAAAAATAGCAACTGCTCGTGGTAGGTTATAACCTTCAAGAGCTCGGCGAATTTCAGCTAAGTCCGTTGGTTTTTTAAAGTTAATCCAATGCGTTAAAATCGCTAATGCTAATTTACGTTTATTGTAAACCTGTCCGTTAAAACGATATTTTGAGTAATCACGCTGTGTTTTTTTACTCGTTCGTTGTTCTACCTGCTTCTCTCTGAACTTAACCTGATACTCTTCAATCTCAGGAACAGGAATGATTTGCTCTGCATTGATTAAAACATCGTCATTGTAACGATATGGCGTTAATCGCACACAACTTATATCAATCCCTTTATCACGTAACCAAAGCACTGATGTTGTCAGCTCTTTGCCAAAATCAGCCGAAGCTAAAACAATACGAACATCATTGCCAAAGTCATCTAAACTGCTTTCATCCAAATCAACAAAGTCGAGAATAGTTTGACGCGCATTCAGATCTAACTCTTCCTTTTCGATATATTCTTCAAAGTAAGAACACGCTTTATCAAACGTCATCGTCGATATCATGGCCGCATAACGTAAAGACTGAAGTTCCATATGAGCCCCAATTTCATCACGTTTTAATTCAATTACAACCAAGTTGGCACTTTTATCAATAGCGAGTAAATCAATACGCCGACGACTGTCTTCCCAATCTGAAAACTCCTCAGAAATAACTAAGCAGTCAGGTGCAATAGCACCAATACAACCTTTTAACGCTTCTTGTAAATCTTGACGTTCAAGTAATCCCTCAGTTGCAAAAGTAGTTTGCGTTAAAGCAGTTAGGCTTTTATTTGAAATATTGTAAAGGCTCATATCTGATACCAATTAAATAAACTATCTTAAAGAAGCAAATGACGAAAAACCCACCACCCGACTTCTTGTTCCTTGATTACACAAATCTAATTCTTGGCAAATAATTTTATATATTTCAGGAGGAAATCCACCTTCAAAATTCCATTCACGTTCGCCGTTACTCATACGAGCAATGCCAGAAATATTTGGATATTTATTCCCTAATTTATGCTTCACAATATAGTTTGATAGCTGCTTGCTACTAACAAAATTCATTGGGCGCATTTCACGTAAAAGTTCTTCAAACTCCATTGTCTCATCAGAGGATAATCCATACATCGATTGAGTTTTACTTGTCTTATTCGATGAAATCAGAGAAGTTTTTGAAGTGTGACGCTTACTAAACCCCTTTTTATCCTGAACAACTGAAGCGTATTCAGGGTTAAATAAACGACCATCCTGATACAGAGTATGTAAAAAGCTCAATTGAGTTTCAAACTGATCGGAAGATTGAGAATGCGTAAATAAATATGTACCTTTCGAGGTTTGCTCAACACTATCATAAAGCAAACCACGAATACTGAGAGTTTTTGTCTCTTTACCTAGAGTAGAAATTAAATCTGTTAGCAATTTCATTTTATTATTTCAGTAACATAAGCCAAAGTGCTAAGAATGCTATTTTTATAACAACCTAGTTCTTCAAAACATTAATCATCTCTTTTTCATGATTCTGTATGTTAATCATCCCTTTTCCTTCTGGTCCCCAATCGGCATAGCTCATCATAATGGCTTGTTTTAAACTCTCGGCACGATTGTTCTCTTGATAGAATTTCTTCTTATCTTGTGGGGAGTAATTACTCAGCCTTGAGTTACTGCTTGGAGAAATGAGGCAAAGGTTTCCAAAGCGATCAACGTCTTCCATCTTTCTTGCTCCAGATGGATCGGTTTGTGGGAAGTAATGCTCAACAGATGTTCGGAATGAAAACTGAAAATCGTCAAAATGCTTTCCAAGTTCTTTTTTACCGATACTATCAAACGATTCATTGTTCGATAAACGCTTCCATAGTAGGTAATCCAACCTGTTAAACACAAAGTTCTGAACGCCTGTGCCTTGATGCAATACCCCTGGCTCACTTTCACTAAACGCTAAACATTTATCGTTTATGATTTCTTCAAAATAACGATCACTTAGGCGTTCAAGCTCTGCTAAGTACACTTCGCCATCAACAACAAAATTCGATTGCAGCGCTGTATTCTTATTCAAAATACTTAACGCATCATTTAACCAACGTTTGTAAACTAAAGCAGGGTTCGAGACATGGAACATTGCCAATATCATGCGAATGTTTTCATTTAGCTTGCTATCTTCTTCTTTATCAAATGAATTTAAATAGCAATAACTCGAACTGCTTGAGGAGTTATCCAGTGTGAGCAAACTCCACTTACGCTTGTCATCGTGTTGATCAGGTTTTATGACGTAACGATCAAATAGAATACGATACTTAAGTAGCTCATAAACAAACGCTTTGGCACTCACCTTCAAGCCGTCATCTTTAGAGATAAACGCATCGATCAGCTTCTTATCATCTAACGAAACGCTCTCTTCCGTTTGCATTAGTTTTAACACATGAAGTAAAAAATTGGAGAAGTCGATAACCGTACCAAAACGCTCTTCCTTCTCTCGCTCTTCATCATCACTGTTTGAGCTTGATGCTTTATGTTTGATGATATCTCGCAACGTCATGGCATCTTGCTTTTGCTGTTTGCTCGTATGCTTTTCTAATATCGCATCAAAGCTAGCTGGCATCGTCTGCCAACCGTCACCGAATACATCTTTTCGTAGATCTGATTGAAAGCCCATCTGGGTATAACGCGCCATATTTGAACAAGCATCCCAGATAGTTGAAAAACAGCCCATTTCTTCATCATTATCCAGTCTCTCCATGAATTTCGCTTTTAATACTTCATGCTTTTCTAGCTGTTCACCACGGTTATTCATGATCTCAAAATAATGGTTAAGATCAGTTTGTGGCGGCACAACGACTCTCAGTATGGTGACACTTTTTAATAGGTAATCGACGAACTGCTTGGTTTTCGGCTCATCATCTAAACCCTTAGCTTTGAAGTAACGCTGAATAATGTTGAAGGCAGCGTGAATATTGGGCTCTTCTGACTCGCCATTGGTATTACCCGAATAAATATCATCTAACGCTCGGGAAGACTTTGGGCGACTGTCAAAGGTTAAGTTGATCGCTAACGCTTCAAGTTCATCGCAACCCAATACATTTCGATGCTTTAGGTACGCCAATAAGATAGAAAGCGTAGTATGCCTTTGCTGACCATCAATGGTTTCATACACCACATGTTGCTGCGAATGCGTTGTACGCTGATACACCACTAGGCTACCCAGATAATACTTATCTTGTTTGGCGGTAACGGTTTCATCTGCTTGGGTAATAAGCCCTGCGGCATCACTGATATCTTGAATAAGCTGTTCAATCTCTGTCGCGCCCCAAGCGTAGTTACGCTGATAAATAGGGATCACGTATTGCGTTTTGCTATCGAAAAGCGCTTTAACGGATAACTGCTCTACTTGATTAGTTTGACTCATTAAGACTTCCCGATTTCATTGCTTCAATAGATGCCTCTACGTCCTTAGCGTTGTTGAACTTAGGCTCTTTGATGTACGGCGGCTGAAAGTTCAACACTTGCTGAGGGTGAACCGCTTTGCTAATGGCTCTGAATAACCCATTACGCGCTTTAGCGTGATTGTCTACCGACTCCATACCAATGCGTTGCAGTTCAAGGCGTAAGAAGTAGCTCCAGCGATAACAAATCTGTGCCGCCTTCTCTAACTCCACATCTCCAAACTTGTCGTAGTAATACATCACGGCACACAAAAATAGGTTTCGCACGTAGTTATCCCCATCGCGGTTGCTGCCACGGTAATTAGTGTGTGTCTCAACGAATGAAAATAGCTTTGAATCTTTACCGACAAATAAGGTTGAGTGAATCGCCATGTAGTGCTGAATGTACTCAAAGAAGCGCTTCCCGTTGATCATCACCTGATCGACTTGGAATGGATAGCCCTTAGTTTGCTTGTCCCATTTACGCGCAGGATCGGCATTAAAGGTTTCAATCGCATAATCTAGCGCAAGCATGGAATCGACATAAGCGTACTGTGTGCTGTCTAGGTTAATACCTTTGAATACATCAATATTGTGACGACTAAACTGGATGCCGTAGTCACCATCAACCCAACGGCGCATACGGAACAAGAACTCCCCCATGATGGTATGCAAATTTGCAGACTCATCATCTGGGTTTACACCTTGCTCCCACAAGCTGACGTGATGTAAACGCTCATTTTGCTCTGTCGAGTCCATCATTTCACGTAAGTGATACGCCTTTAGCAAATCATGAGGAGCAAGTGCTTTACCACGGGCATTTTGTGAATCGAAAAACTGGAATGCTTCACTCAAATCATCCAACGTAACTTGGATTAGTTCGCACTTGTTAAGTACAAAATTGAGTAGTTCCTGTTTTTCTGTCGCAGGCAGGTTCGCTACTCGCTCAGATATCAGTTGTGCATTATTCTTGAGGTTTTCGATACTGACCGATGATTCAAATCTATGCTCAAGCAAGCTAGATGAAATGCTGTTCTCTTCACCGTCCAGAATGGTGCAAAGCAAGGTTAGTGTCAGCAAGCGCTGCTGACCATCAACGATATTAAGTACGGCACTTTCTGAATCTTTGTCTTGATGCAGTACCACCGTACCAAGCCGATAACACGGCTTAGTACGGTGATTAATAATGTCATCAATCAGTTGATTAACGTGCTTGGGTTGCCATTTGTATGGACGTTGGTACTCGGGAATCGTAAGCGATTTCTCCAACAACTGCGCAATGGTTTGAGGCTGATTGAAGACAATTGCCATGGTTATATAGCCTGTTCAACGATAGCGTCAGTGAGGTGTAATTGAGTTGTTTTAGATCGTTCTAAGCGAGCTTTGAGTTGGTTACATAAAACCATCATTTCTTCGACTTTAGTAACAATTCGATGTTGCTGAGCTATCGGAGGCAATAACAGTGGCATTTTGTTCAAAATACCGTGGTTTAAATTTGTCATCGTTGTACCTATAGACTTTCCACCTAGATACTCACGTACATAACTAGTTCTAAACATCAAAAGTATGTATTGCCTTGATAGACTTTGATTAAACTTCAACACAAAACTTCCAGTACCGCAAAGCCACCCTTCTTCACGTTTACTTACAAGAGCACAACGCCCCATCTCACCACGTCTAGCCATTACGATATCGTTTTCAAAAAGTTTGTATGAACTCAATTCACTAACTTTTATATCACTGACAGTTATTGAATTATCTTCGATAATTTTGGAATCAATCATATGTGATGGATTAATTAGTGGAGTTCCACCCTCAATATAATCTCGTTTATGAATCATGGAACCAAATGGACCTGTAGCAACCTCATTTGACATATCTGAAAAACGACACCACTCCCACCCATTCGGCAGGTCAAACGGCTTTTCATCATCAGCGATCGGCGGTAGTGCTTTTTGCTTTTTGATTTTCTTCTCTTTGATGAGCTGCGCTTTTTCTTCTGCAATACGCTCTAACAGCACTGATGCAGGTTCATCGTTTGGATCTTGTGGGACAAGTTTACCCATCACCGCCAGTTGCAGAATGGTTTGTTTTAGCTGGTCGATGCTCTCTTCTGTGGTGAATAATGTATCGAAGTGATCGCTAATGCGAGCCCAATTTTCCATTAACTCATCGGCATCTGCTGAGTGAGTTAATGTGTTGAGTAGTGTGCTCACTAACAACTGATGCGCTTCAATGCTGTCTTCAGTTTGTTGCTCAAGCTGATCGCAGAGTGTCATTAATTCATCGACTTTAGCGACGATGCGGTGTTGTTCTATCGTAGGAGGAACTGGAATAGTGAGTAGTGCTAAAGACTCAGAGTTAAGAGTGAATCCCATAATGGCATTCTTCTTATTACCTGAATTTGCAATGCTAGGAAGCACTTTGAACAAGTAGTTTTGTTGTATTCCTGTATATGGAAAAATGGAAATAATGGCTTCATTATGGTAGGCATCCACATCTAAAATAGAAACTTTGCCGACCGTCAATTTAAAGCTCATTAGCATAGTGCCTGAACGTACGGGATTCTTTTTGAATACCTGCTCACATGCTACTTCACTTACTTTTTTTGATGAAGTTTCTACAGTCCCTGTATCATTAAGATCTGCAATACTAATCCATGGAACCCCTTTTTCTGTTTCATCCCAATATGTCGCGTTTTTGGTAGCAGGAGTCTTACCCGGCGCATAATCTGCGATATCAGGGAAATACGCCCATTCCCAGCCTTGGGGCAAATTAGGAAGATCTTGTGAAGTCAGAGGCGGAAGCAATTTAGGCTTCTTAATTTTCTTCTCTTTCACTAACTGTGCTTTTTCAGCCGCAATGCGTTCAAGCAATACAGACGCAGGCTCATCATTCGGATCTTGCGGCACTAACTTACCACGCACCGCCAATTCTAAAATCAGCTCACGCAGTTTCTTCATGCCATACAGCTCTAATTTTTTGCTGCTGCCACGCCCAGAAGTGGATTTGGTTTTTACCGCTGATGTCCACGTATCAATGTGTTGGGTAATTAACGTTTCAACTGTCATGATCACGCCTCGCTGCCAGTTGATGATTTCAGCGCATCACCCAAGATGTTCTTTAACTGATTACGTAATTCTGTGATCTCTTGTTGCTGCTGTTGGTAGCTTGCCAATAGCTCTTGGGGATCATGAGCAATCACTTCTTCTTGGTGCGGATTTTTAATGTCTAAGTTGAAGTTACGCGCAATAATGTCTTCAATCGAGACTTTCCACGCATGTTCATTTTCAACACGTGTTGCAAAACCGTCCGCTTCATTGCCCCACCAATCAATCTCTTGCTGGAACTCTTCAAACTTCATTGGTTTGGTTTTGCTGTAGTTCTTCACACCTTCAGGGTATGGGTGCTCATAGAACCATACATCTTTGGTTGGTTTGCCTTTAGTGAAGAACAGAATGTTGGTTTTAATGCCTGTGTATGGGTTAAATACCCCATTTGGTAAACGCACGATAGTGTGTAGGTTACATTCTTCCGTCAGCATTTTTTTGATTTTGGTTTTAACGCCTTCGCCAAACAGCGTACCGTCAGGCAATACCACGCCTGCACGACCATCTTGATCTAACACTTCTACAATCAGTTGTAAGAACAGATCGGCGGTTTCACGGGTTTGCATCTCGGCTGGGAAGTTCTTTTCAATGCCGTCTTCTTCCGTACCACCAAATGGCGGGTTGGTCGCAATCACGTTAATGTTGCTGTCCCAGTTCGCCAACGGTTTGTTTAAGGTATTACCATGTTTGATTTGCACTGGTACTTCAATGCCGTGCAGCATCATGTTAGTAGTACATAACAAGTGCGGTAGCTGTTTCTTTTCAACACCGTGAATTTGGGTTTGCAGTGTTTGGTGATCTGCTGCGGTTTTCACGTAATGTTCTTTAACGTGATCCACTGAACAAGCAAGGAAACCACCCGTACCACATGCTGGATCCATAATGGTTTCACCCAGCTTAGGATCAAGGCGATTAACAATAAATCGCGTTACCGCACGAGGCGTATAGAATTCACCCGAATTACCTGCGCTTTGCAAGTCACGAAGAATTTGCTCGTAAATATCACCGAATAAGTGACGCTCTTTTGAATCGGTAAAATCAATTTCGTTAAGCTTATTGATCACTTGGCGAAGCAATGTGCCGTTTTTCATGTAGTTAAAAGCATCACTGAATGCCGCTTTTACAACTAAACCACGGGGATTCTTCTCGCCATTAACGGGCATATTTTTAAGATGATGGAACAAGTCATCATTCACAAACTCAAGTAACTTTTCGCCTGTGATCCCTTCAGCATCTGCAGCCCAGTTACGCCATAAGTATTTTTCGTTTATCGGTGCTTGGTAATCATCTTGTTCAAGTTCTAGCTCTTCTTCCTGAGCATCGAAAACTTTAAGGAATAATAGCCATGACATTTGACCAAGGCGCTGTGCGTCACCATCTACACCTGCGTCTTTACGCATAATGTCTTGAATAGATTTAATTACGGAACTGATAGACATGTTTTACTACTTTAGCTAACTGAAATTGTGGGGAATTATAACAGAGTAGATGTTGAAATAACTGATAGATACCAGTCTAAATTGATAGGTATTTGCTCAGTTACGACAAATTACAAGTTACTCGACTAGTTTTAAAACAACCCTTTCATACAAGTATGTGATGAAAGGGTCATCGTTTATGCGGATTGATCTAATTGAGGCTGATAGATAGCGGCTTCTAACTCATTAACTGCTTCTAAATATTGCGGTTTACCACCAAAGCCTTTATTAATGATTTCTTTTGGACGACCCATTTCATCAAATGGTTTTACTTTTAGAACGTGAATATTTTCAATCTCTTGCACACCTTCATCGGCGTACTTTTCAAGTAGATTATTCAACACATGCTGCGCTGTTTCACCGTACTTAGTAAAGTAATTACGCTTTTTAACGTTCTCTGCACGCTCTTTTCGGGTTAGTGGTGGCTGGTCGTAAACGACATGACAAATCATATCGAATGGATCCATTTCTTTACCCACTTCTTGCTCTAAAGCATCCCAAATAATGCCAAGCTCAGCTAATTCATCAATAATCGCTTGCTTGCGATCGGCATCATTCCAACGCTTGGTAAAATCATCTAACGAGGAAAATTGCGTTGCCATGGCTTTACGTGTGTAGTCTTTGAATGACTCTGTCACTAACTTGCCATCACTATCGTAATATTGCACACGCTCAGCAATTTTAGTGACGGTGACACCTGATACATGGAATTTCTTCACTTCTTCCTGAACCGGTTCATCTCCACCTTGCGGTGTATTGTCATCTCCCGAGGGCGTATATGGCGGTGGTGTCGGCTCTAAAATTGTATTCGGATCAATATCATCATCGTCAAACGGTGTTTCTAACGTATCTTCGCCATCAATGCCATTGACAATATCATCCAGATCTTCTGGGTTTTCAAAGTCATCAGGCTTCGCCACTTTTACTCGCTCAGGTGTTCCATCAAAGCGTTCATCAGCAAATAGCTCTGTCGCTTTTTTGAAATCTAAAATCGAAAACCATAATTTTCCGTAGCGATCATCAATTCGTGTTCCACGACCGATGATCTGCTTAAACTTCGTCATCGATTTAATCGTGGTATCGAGAACAACTAATTTACACGTTTTTGCATCAACCCCTGTGGTCATCAACTCTGATGTTGTTGCAATTACAGGGTATGCCTTTTTCGGGTTAATGAAATTATCTAGTTGAGCTTTACCAATTTCATCATCGCCAGTAATTTTCATCACGTACTTTTCATTCTTAGCCATTTGCTCAGGACAGCAGTTGGCAATGGCACGACGCATACGCTCTGCATGGTCAATGTCGTTACAAAAGACGATGGTTTTTGCCATTGGATCCGTACGTTTTAAATAGTTCGTGATGGTTTGAGCGACTAATTCTGTCCGCTCATCAATCACCATGGTGCGATCGAAGTCTTTCTGGTTGTAGATTCGATCTGTAATGGTTTCACCGTGTTTATCTTTTTGCCCTTTTGTTGGTCGCCAACCTTGTAAATCAACGTCTAAATCAACACGAACCACTTTGTAAGGGGCAAGGAAACCGTCTTCAATACCTTGTTTTAACGAATAGGTATAGACAGGTTCACCGAAGTATTCGATGTTAGAAACTTCATCGGTTTCTTTTGGTGTTGCAGTTAAGCCTATTTGAGTTGCAGAGCTGAAATACTCTAAAATCTCTCGCCATGCGCTATCTTCAGACGCACTACCCCGATGGCACTCATCCACAACAATTAAATCGAAGAAGTCTGGACTGACATTCTTAAATATTTTCTTGTCTTCTTCTTGTCCAGTCATTGCTTGGTAAAGGCCAAGATGAATTTCAAACGCAGGATCGATACTACGATTACCAATTTTGGTCATTGCGGTATCAAACGGCTGAAAATCGTTATTTTTGGTTTGATCGACCAAAATATTACGATCTGCTAGGAAAAGAATACGTTTCTTAGTCCCTGATTTCCAAAGGCGCCAGATGATTTGAAATGCGGTATAGGTTTTACCTGTACCTGTCGCCATCACTAGCAAGATACGGTCTTCACCAGAAGATACGGCTTCAATAGTCTTATTAATCGCATTTAATTGATAATAACGTGGAGACTTACCACTACCATCGTCATAGTAATCTTGCGTGATCAATGGTAATTGCGTAGCAGTATAGCCTTTCCATTGGCAGTACTTTTCCCAAAGCATTTGTGGGGAAGGAAAATCTTCTAAACTAATTTCAGACTCTAGCTTTGCTGGATTTGTTTTATCGTGAAATATAAAACCATCACCATTACTGGCAAAGACGAATGGAACTTCAAGCAATGATGCGTAATCCAACCCCTGCTGCATGCCTTTGCCGATCTCGTGCTTGTTAGCCTTAGCTTCAACAACGGCAAGTGGAATACTCGGCTTGTGGTACAACACAATATCGGCCGATTTCACTTTTTTACGAGCCGCAATCTGCCCACGTACGACGACCTTACCATCTCGTAATTTTACTTCCTGGCGTATTTGCGTCATATCATTCCAGCCATTAGCTTTAATAGCTGGAAGGATAAATTTAGAAATAATGTCGGCTTCAGAAAGCTGAGATTTGGAAAATTTTTCGACCATGTGACTTTCATTCCATCTGTTATTGCAGATGATTATATAACAAAGTTCATATGATTGTAGTATTTGATCGTAACAAGATTTGTTATTTATGTTGTTTGATCACATAGTTAGCTTCACTTTAATTAACTAAAAGCTGCAATTACTCGCTCTCTATATTGCCCTAATTTGATACGTTCAGATTCTTGATAAATCATTTCACTGCTACTGTTAGAACTATTTGACACTTCGTCTTCCCAATCAATTAAAAGTGAAGAAAAACCACTATCTGAAGTCGTACTACTTTCATTGGCTTTTATTTTCCTGTTACTAATGATGCATTTGACAGACTGAGCAGCATCGATATACATACAAGACTCTGGTATATCTTGTTCTATACGTTCAGCAAACTCGACCAAATTACTTTCAGCAAATGTATAAAACCATGCATCTTGATTAACGCTATTCGTTACACGCAAAATACGCCCCAATACCTGTCTAAAATATAACTCGGTTTTAACCGCACTTAAGTGACAACAAACTTGAAGTCTTGGTATATCAGTACCTTCACTAATCATTCCCACACTGACTATCCATTGTGTTTTATCATTTCTAAAACGTTGAATTTCTTCCATTGGAGATTGATGGTGATAAGTAACGATAGAAACAGTTTGCTTAAGTTCAACATCTAACAACTTTTGTATCCATTTAGCGTGTGATACTGAAGCTGCAACAATCAGCCCTGCTGCATTCGGTGTTCTTTTTCTAATCTCGCAGAGCTTTATACAAGCCGACTTTAATATATAGATAACAGCAGCCTGATTATGGATAATCGATTGATATGACGCTTTTGTATGTTGAAGTAAGTCAGCAATTGATGAAAATGAGTGACTAGATTCATCTTTAATCGATAAACCTTCATTATCAACTAATACAATCTTAGGCCGACGACAGACATTATCTTTAACAGCTTGATTTAATGTATATTGATAATCACAGACTAACATTCCTTCAGGATCAGAATATTCCGCCATTGCTATGGGTAAACGATCAGAGCGCCAAGGCGTACCTGATAGGGCTAATGTATATTTAGCTAGTCGCTGTACTTTACATACGACTTGCTCTCCCCATGAATTACTTTTCCCATCTTCGTCAAACGAACAATGATGGATTTCATCAAACACGACAAAAATTCGATATTTCTTTAATGTTTCCCAAAAAGAATCATCAAGATATTTGATGCTTTGGTATGTGTACGATGCTCCTAAAGTTCCTAAGCCCCCACTAAACGCGCATGATAAATAAATTGAAAATGTCGCTTTGATTCCCTCTGCGACTGCAGAAGAAGGCGAAAAACAGAGTACTAAGTCTATTTCATCATTATTCAATAATGATTTGGCGACATCCGCGGCCATGATTGTCTTTCCAGCACCTGGAGTCGCTTGGCAAAAGAAGTGTGAATGTCCATTGATATATTTATCTAACGCTTTATTAGCGCACTCCGACTGCCACAACCTCAGCATAGGGACACCTTGCTATTTTTTACCTCCAAACGATTTGTTAACGCATTAACTTTGCCCAAAAGTTTAGCGGAGCGTTCTTTAGCTGTATCAAAAAGCGGGATCAATATTTCCTCGTCATTAGGGAAACGATTAAGTAATGATTGGTATTCTTCTACTTCGCCCAGTGTTATTGCGAGCTCAGCTTCATACTCCTTTTTCTCTTGAACTAGGATTTCGATAATGTTGCCAACACAATTTGATGTTTTTAGCTTTTCATCACTTTTTGGCGCAAAAGATTGAGCTCGAAATTTATCTGTTATTGAGTAACGTTTATCTCTTCTTTTGCCTAAAGATGTTAGCCATCCATTTTTTTCAAACGATAGAAGTTGTCTATAGACATATTGCCTTGCTTCTTCTTTATCAGTAAACGACATATCTTGACTCAGTAGCGCATCTCTAAGCTCTATCACCGAAAAATCATCCATCTTATTTTCAATCAATAGGTTAAACATATGAGCATTTATTTTGATGATTGTATTCATGTGTAAATTTATACCAATAAAAACTTAGGATTGCTAAGTATACAAAAATCAGTAAAACTTAGACAATCTAAGTTATCTATAGGTTTAAAAGAAATGTCTAAGTGGAATACAACAACCCCATTCCAGCGAGGCTCAAGGCTGCGCGTAAAAAAGCAAAAATCACCCAGAAGGATTTAGGGGTGAAAATAGGTATGGAAGAAAGCTCTGCAAGCGGCCGAATGAATCATTATGAAAAAGGGCGTCATGTACCAGATATTGGTACTTTGAAGCGTATGGCAGAAGAGCTAGGTGTTCCGCTGCATTATTTCTTCTGTGAGAATGAATTAAGTGCAGAACTTGTGTGCGCCATTGAAAAACTGAGTGATGAAGATAAAGCTGCGTTACTTGAAAAGTTGTGTTCCTCTAATTAAAGAAATCTTTTATCTTCTCTAAGACACTGTAACTGACTATCTATTTCAAAGTGCGATATTCAATACTTAGTACATTAATCCCGACAGAATCGCTTGGTAGTTAAGGTACGACAGAATCGCTTGGTGATCACAAATAAACGAAGCGAGTGGCTAACTCGCTTTTGCCCCTTTATGTGTTAGATCTTTTACTCATTCATATCGTGTTAACGTGATTTTGGATTAGTTATATTGACTGTATATATAAACAGTTTAATGAACCGTGGTGACTTTATTGCGTGAGTTCTGTTTTTAATAAGACTGATTAAATACATTTCTTACTTTTCATACCCTCTAACAAAGCGTTCAGTGTGATAAAGTGCTATCAACTTCATGATATATATAGATTATATCGATTATGATAAAGGTATTTTATGAGTATATTTTTGCGCGAAGGTAAGAATGCTTATTAATATACTGTTAGCAGTCTCATTGTCGTATCCTGAATAGGTCGTTATAGAATGAAATATAAATTTACAATCTCAATATTTAGTCTTTTTGCCGTAATAATTTTACTTTTATATGTTAAAGAGTTCCATGGTGGGCTTTCCGATTCTCATTCAGTTTGGGGTGAATTTGGTTCTTTCTTTGGTGGTGTTCTAAGTCCGATAGTAAGTGTTCTTGCATTTATCGGTCTTCTGTACTCTATGGATCAAACTAAAGCACAGTTTAAACAACAAAGTGAAGAAAACTCCTTTTATTCTTTGCTAAATTTCCATCAGTCCAAGACTAATCAAACTGTATATAAAGGCTCTGTTGGTTTTGATGCTTTCAAAGCTTTATCGGAACAATTCGATATTAGCTATAATGATTTTTGCTTTTCTTTTGCTAGAAGAAAAATTCAGGAAGATCCGACTGAACTTCCGAGCTTTGCCTACGATTTTCTATCCCGTATCATTGAAGAGCGTTCCCCTTTAAATGAAGGCACTGGGAGAGAGTTAGTTATTTACTACTTCGGGCTAAGTGAAAATAAAAATGAATTATTTAAAGGTCTATTTGATGCAAGTATCATAGATGATGATAAATCTAGAATTGAAGCAATTGGAGATACTCTAATAAGACAAATGAAACCAGATGATCGGGTTAAATTAATAGGGGAAATCTATAATAACTTTTACCACGATCATGGGCATATATTAGGGCATTATTTTAGAAACCTTTATTACACTCTTCAGCTAGCAGACTCTACAGGCAAGAACGATTCATATGCAAATATATTAAGAGCGCAATTATCAAGATATGAGTTAAATCTATTATTTTACAATGCATTGAGTAAGTATGGGTCGACCAAATTTAATGCACTATTAGTTAAATATAATATTCTTAATGGCTTATATAATTGGGATGTTTGCTACAAGCCAGAACCAGATGATTTAAAAAAAGACTTAGCTCTTTTATATTGCTCGAACTGCTAACAAGGAATTTAAGCGGCGTTATCCCTACTTTTCCTAATACGTACCAGCTAAAATAGAGCAAAGTGCCTAACAAACTTTTGTCCAAAAACGAGTTTAAAAGTCGCAAAACAACTTTGATAAGTAACTCTTACCATTTGTAAAAACATGAGAAATTCAGGTTTAGTTTCTCATGTTTTTTCACTTAAAATATAAAAAAGCTAAGAGTTACCATAAAGCCATAGCGGGTAAAGGTTCTCTCACCTTTCTGAATAAGATAAGTTATTCGATGAAGTACGTAAAACGGTTATCGAAAGTGGCGAAATCGTACAGTAACTAATCTGTTATTAGTTAGATATAGGGCAGCGAAAATATTCACTGCCCTATTTTTTATTCTTTAATATGCTCAAGGTAATAGTTGTAAAGCTGTTCAACATCGCCACTGCACATCAATTGCATGGCTTGTTTTAGTTGTTGCTCTGACCAATCCCACCATTGCATTTCCGTTAGCATCTCAACTTGTTCTGGCGTAAAGCGCTCTTTAACCACATGGTTATTAGCGACGACAACAGTATAAGGCGCAACATCTTTGGTGATCACTGAACGTGAGCCGATCACCGCGCCATTACCAATGTTAACTCCTGGCATTATCATCGCTTCAGAGCCAATCCAAACATCATTACCAATCACGGTATCACCAGCACGCTTAAAACCACTTGGGACATCGTCACCAAACGCATTACCAAACGGGAATGTTGAAATCCAATCAATGCGGTGACCTTGATTTCCCGCCATCATGAATATTGCCCCTGACGCAATAGAGCAAAATTTACCAATGATCAGTTTATCAACCTCGCCAAATACCCCACTTTGCCAAACCTCTTGTGTGACCTGATCACCAAGCAAGTAGCGAACCGCTTGCTCCTCAAACGATTTACCATGGTAATAACCTGAATAATAACTGTAATCACCGATTTCTATATTAGGGTTAGTAATAGTGTCTTTAAGCTTTTGACTTTCAAGCCATGTTTCAAACTGCATATTTAACGCCCTGTTCATTCATTGCAGTCAGTTTAATTGTTCTTTATTCTTACCAGAAGTGAACAATTAGAGATTCAAAATTACCATATGGAAATAAAGTGGCTAAGTTACGTCCCTATTTATTTGGCGTTATGCGAAGAAAAGAGCATCGCAAAAGCAGCAGTAAAATTAAACTGTTCAAGTGCCCATATCAGTCGTCAACTACGCCAACTTGAAGCGCTTTTAGATACTCAACTTATTCAGCGAACAACAAGACAATTCAACCTAACCTATGATGGATTAGCATTCTACAAACAAGTAAAAGCACTATTTGCGCACGCAGAATCTATCAATAAACAATTACATGTAACCAATTCAGTATCAGGAAAACTTCGTATTGCAGCATCAGCATCTTTTGGTTCAACGCTACTGAGTGAACATCTTGCTGACTTCAATTTGTGCCATCCTAATATTGAATTAGAAGTCGCCTTTACTGAAACACCACTCGATCTGATCGATCAAGGTTTTGATGTCGCTTTTTACTTCACAGAAACGCCACCTGATGGTTATGTGGGCCATTACATTCGCCACCTTCAATGTAAACCTTTCGCCCACTCAAGCTATATAGCGCGTAATCCTGCTATTACTCATCCATTGGATTTGATTGAGCACCAGCACATTATTTATCGAAATAGCGAATTCACGCTCGATAAATGGTGCTTTATTAATCAAACAACACAAGAAAAGACAAATATTATTCTTAAACCTTCAATGAGTTTTAGCCTAGTCACTGTTATGACCGAGGCAATGATCAAAGGCTGCGGTATTGCTATGCTCGATGAAATGGCACTCAGTCACTTAGATAGTGATAAACGAACACATATTATTAATATATTACCAGATTGGTTTACACCCAATCGTTTGCCTTTATATATCCTTTATCCGAAACGTAAGCACCTAGCCCAGCGTACAAGTCTATTTGTTAATTTTATTCGTCAACAATTTGAAAAAATAAATTAGCACTGAAAGATAAAATGAATGAAATAAAGAGAAGAATACTGTTTTAAAATTTCTAATATCGTCCCATCAACGTTGAGTCAGTCATATTTTATTTGAATTAGGTATGAGATATAATTTAAAAGATTTGTATAATGATTATAAAAATGAATGTAATAGCTGCTCAATGCTATTGATTCTTAATACCCATGATCGATAAATAACACTGCCCTACTTATTTATCTTTTAAAAATATATTCAATTTTCTTTCATAATCATTAACTGCAAATAACCAAGCAAATATTGCTGCCGAGTAAATAAATAACAATAGAGGCAATTAATGGTTACTATTACTATTGATGGACAATCTTATAACATCGATAAAAACCAAACCCTTTTAGCAGCCGCAAAAAAATGTGGTATTGAAATTCCTTCTTTATGTGATGTTGATGGTTTCGGTCAAGACTGCATACTTTGCGATGTTGAAATCGCAGGAAAAGGGATTGTAAAAGCTTGTGATATTCAACCCATCGACGGCATGGTTGTAACTACAGAATCGCAAATTCTAGCGAATATTAGAAAACACAGCCTTGAACGTATTTTACAGCGAGCCAATACCAACTGTAGCGTGCCACCTTGTCAAATTGCCTGCCCTGCAAACGTAGATATTCAGTCATATCTGTACTTCATTGCCAATAACGAACATTTAAAAGCCATTGAAGTGATTAAAAAAACACTGCCAATGCCGCTATCTATTGGTCGTGTTTGTCCTGCTTTCTGTGAAGCAAAATGCCAACGTAACTTAGTTGATGAACCATTAGCGATTCGCCAGCTTAAACGTTATGCTGCAGATATCGATCTTAAAAAAATTGAAAACTACACGCCAGTTAAGAAAGAAAGCAAAGGCAAAAACATTGCCATCGTTGGTGCAGGCCCTGGTGGTTTAAGTTGCGGTTACTTCCTTAGCAATGAAGGTTACAACGTCACTGTATTTGAATCAATGCCGCAAGCTAGTGGTTGGTTACGTTACGGCATTCCCGAATACCGCTTACCTAAAGCCATTCTAGATAAAGAAATCGACATCATGTGTCGCAATGGCATGACAATTAAAACCAATACAAAATTAGGTGAAGATTTTACCCTTACTTCTTTAAGTGAAGAGTTTGATTCTGTTTGCTTAGCCATTGGTGCGTCACAAGCAAGTGAAATGAACTATACGGGTAGCGATCTTGATGGTTGTTACTTAGGTGTTGATTTCTTAAAAGATCTGGCGATGGAAAAACAATACAGCGTTGGCAAGAAAGTCGCTGTTATTGGTGGTGGTAATACTGCAATTGACTGTGCCCGCTCTGCATTACGTTTAGGCGCTGACACTACCCTTATTTACCGTCGTACCCGCGATGAAATGCCAGCAGAAACCTACGAGATCGAAGAAGCAGAACACGAAGGCGTGAAATTCCACTTTTTAACCAATCCTGTTGAGAATATTGCTGATGAAAACGGCCGTGTTTGCCAAGTGAAATTAGAAACAATGGCACTAGGTGAACCTGATGCCTCTGGCCGCTGCTCACCAAAACCAACCAGTGAGTACACACTTGAAGACTTTGATACTGTGATCGCAGCAGTATCACAAAAAACAGATACCAGCTTTTTAGCTAACGAAGACATTGAATTATCATTTAGCCGTTGGAATACCATCAATGTTGATAAAGCGACCATGCACTCTGGGGTCAAGAATATCTTTGCCATTGGTGATTTTCGTCGCGGTCCAGCCACTGCAATTGAAGCAATTGCTGATGGCCGTAAAGCAGCAAAAGCCATTGATGAATACTTTGGCGGTAACATGGAAAAGCTTTACACGGAGTCTTTCCGTTCTCGTAATGTTGAACGTAGCCATTTGATCCGTCCTGAACATGCAGAAAAGCTAAAACGTGTGATGGCATCGATAACAACAGGTGATAATACCCAAGAAATTGATGCTAAGTTGAATCATGCTTTAGGTAAATTACTACGCGCTAAAATGCCAGAGCTTACCCTAGCGCAAAGAGAACAAAGCTTTAGTGAAGTAGAAACAGGGCTTTCACAGCAAGCAGCTATTGATGAAGCCAACCGCTGCCTAAGCTGTGGTTGTGATGCAGGCAACGACTGTAAACTGCGTCACTACGCAACAGATTATAAGGTTGATCGTAAATTGTTTATCAACCGTGCCGTACCTTTAGCAAACTAAAAATCACGGTCAACAATGACGTTTATATCGTCTTTGTTGACCGATTTTCATTAAGACGCCAGCTGAAAATCACCTAACAGCGCGTTATAAACATCTTTGTTATGTAATACCCCAACCAATTGATTATTTTCAACCATGAGCAATGGTTTGTTATTGAGTCGCTTCAGCTCAATGGCATCTCGCATAGTAATATCAGGGCTGACCATCACTATAGTGGTGTCATTAATATGACTTGGAATAGCATCTGTAAGTTGCCATGAAAGACAATCAACATTACCTTCATTCACGATAGACAGCGTGTCCTGATTCTGGGCGATCCAAAGCTCATCAGCATCACAGACTTTATAAGTATTCCCCCGTTGCTCTAACGCGTTTACTGGCGTCATCAATGAGCGCCCTTTCAATACATTTAACGGATTAGTATATGCGACAAAATCACGCACATAATCTGTTTTCGGATTCAGTACAATCTCTTCAGGTTTTCCGTGTTGAATCAGCTCTCCTGACTCCATGATCGCGATATTGTTACCAATTTTAAGTGCTTCATCTAAATCGTGACTGACAAACAAAATCGTCTTATTTAGTTTGCTTTGTAGTGCTAATAATTCATCTTGTAGCTGCGCACGGATTAATGGATCAAGCGCTGAAAAAGGCTCATCCATCAGTAAAATATCCGTATCCATAACAAATGCACGTGCTAGTCCCACCCGTTGCTGCATCCCGCCCGATAACTCTGATGGATACTTATCTTCCCATTCAGCCAGCCCCACCATTTCTAACTGCTCTCTAGCGCGCTGATGGCGCTCTTTTTTCGGGATATTTTGCATTTCAAGCCCAAAAGCAACGTTATCTAATACAGTTAGCCATGGCATTAAGGCAAATTTTTGAAACACCATCGAGACACGATGAGTACGAAGATGCTGTAACTTAGCTTTTGAACAGTTTGCTAAATCTACAGTTTGTTCACCATCTTTAATCAACAATTCGCCACGGCTTATATCGTTCAATCCATTAACCGCGCGTAATAAACTTGATTTACCCGAACCAGACAACCCCATTAGTACGCAAATCTCGCCTTCTTTGATTTGCAGGCTAACGTTATTAACCCCAACAACTTGGTTTGTTTCATCAATAATTTGTTGACGGCTTTTACCTTGATCTAATAACGCTAAGGCTTGTTGCTGTTTATCGCCAAACACCACATCCAGATTGTTAATCGTTATTGCATTCATGATCACAGCTCCTTTTGTGCTGGTGTTTTACATAATCGGTCTAAAATAATCGCAACCAATACAATCGCAAGTCCCGCTTCAAAACCTTGCGAAATGTTCACGGTATTTAGTGCACGTACAACAGGTTTTCCTAATCCATCAGCACCGACTAACGCGGCAATAACCACCATAGACAAAGACAACATAATGCATTGGGTGATGCCCGCCATAATACTCGGCATCGCTGCGGGTAACTCGACTTTTAACAGTAACTTCATTCGACTTGCACCAAACGCTTTGCCTGCTTCAATTAAATCTTCAGGTACTTTCGTGATCCCTAAATACGTGAGTCGTATTGGCGCTGCAATGGCAAAAATAATGGTCGAGATAAGTCCCGGTACAATACCTAGTCCGAACAAAACCAGCGTTGGAATTAAATAAACAAACGTCGGCACTGTTTGCATTAAATCTAAAATAGGTCGCATCAGGGTGTACAACCAAGGACGATGCGCAGACATGATCCCGATTGGGACACCAATAAGCACTGAAATACTTGTGGCAGCAAAGACTAACACAAAGGTTTCTAACATCTCCTGCCAGTAGCCTAAGTTTAAAATAACTAATAATGCTGCGACAACAAAAACCACTAATGAAATTTTACGGTGTAAGTACCATGCTAACGCCGCGGTGATTAAAATAGGCAGTGCTGGCGGCATCCACTTAAATACATCAACTAAAAATAGAATTACGGTTTCTAAGAAAAATGAAATGGCGTCAAATAACCCTGCAGCATTGATAGTTAACCAATCAACACCTGCTTCCATCCATTGACCCAAAGGGATTTTATTATCCGTAATGAAATTCACACTTTTGCCTTTTATTTGATAAGACGATGCTTACCACCTTATTTTTATGAAGTTTTACAATAGCTAATAACAAAGAAGTACCTGCGCTAATAAACAAGAAGTGATTATTAATGCAGTATTTGAAGAAAGGATTAAGATTGCTTTAAGTAATCCAACACCGCAGTGGTGACTACTTTACCTTCGCGAGTTTTAACGTCTTTGAGCCATGCTTCCACTTGCTGTGGGTTTTCGCTCAACCATTGACGTGCTGCTTTTTCAGGTTGAACCTTTTGATTAAGGATCGCTTCCATTAAGCTATTTTCCATTTCTAAGCTAAATGAAAGATTTTTCAGAAGTTGTCCAACGTTTGGACACTCGGTTAAATAGTTACTACGAACATTGGTGTACACATTGGCACCACCATAGTTAGGTCCAAAAAAGTCATCACCACCAGCAAGGTATTCCATTTCAACGTTGCTATTCATTGGGTGTGGTGCCCAACCTAAATAAACAATCCACTGATCACGGCGTACAGATCGAGATACTTGCGAAACCATCCCTGCTTCACTTGATTCCACTAAACTAAAGTCTTTTAAACCAAACGCATTCGTATCAATCATTGATTGAATCAAACGGTTACCATCATTACCAGGTTCAATACCGTAAATACGGCCTTTAAATTTATCCGCATGTTTTGCCAAATCTGCAAAGCTCTTAACACCTGCGTCATAAACATACTTAGGTACAGCTAACGTATATTTTGCACCTTCTAAATTCGCTTTTACTGTTTCAACCGTTTTGGCTTCACGATATTTCGCAATATCGCCTTCCATGGTCGGCATCCAATTACCTAAAAAGACATCAATATCACCATTCGCCATTGATGAGTACGTCACGGGTACTGACAGTAAATCAGTTTTCGTACTGTAACCCATTCCTTTTAAAAGCTCAGAAGTTACCGCTGTGGTTGCTGTAATATCCGTCCAGCCTACATCAGCAAAACGTACCGTATCACATTGGTTAGCATAACTATTAAAAGCAACTGAGCTTAACGCTAAGGCAAGAAGTGTTTTTTTAGTAACAGACATAATTATTCCTTTGTCTTTTTATTTATCATTATTAAGTACGTATATCCCACGTACTTATTGTGAATTATTTCGTTGGGTCGTTTCCCAATCAGGGGCAATCCATACAGGTACATTGCCTGCAGGAAGCGGGGTTCTCTGTAAAATAAAGTCAGCAGCTCGCTCAGCAACCATGATTGTTGGCGCATTAAGGTTACCGTTCGGAATCGTCGGAAATATAGAAGAATCAACAACACGCAAGTTTTCAATACCGCGAACACGACACTGTGGATCCAGTACTGCCATCACATCGTCATCATCACCCATTTTACAAGTACAAGATGGATGATAAGCACTCTCGACATTTTCTTTTACCCACTGATCAATAGCCTGATCAGACGTGACATCCGCTCCCGGTTGAATCTCATCACCACGGTATTGATCCAATGCTGATTGCGCCATAATTTCACGGGTTAAACGAATACAATCTCGCCAATCCTGCTTATCTTGCTCGGTAGAGATGTAATTGAATTCAATTTTAGGTTTTGCATGCGGATCATTAGATACAACAGAAACTGTACCTCGGCTCTGTGGCTTATTAGGCCCCACATGCACTTGGAAGCCATGACCATCAAATGCAGCACGACCATCGTATCGCATCGCTGCAGGTAGAAAGTGATATTGAATATTTTACCACTTTAACCCTTTACGCGAACGAATAAAGGCGCAAGATTCAAAATGGTTAGTCGCACCTAAACCGGTATGAGTTAATAGCCATTGCGCGCCAATTTTACCTTTGCTGACTAAATCTAATTTACTGTTCAAGGTAATAGCTTCATTACAGTGGTATTGGAAGTAAACTTCTAAGTGATCTTGTAAATTAGCCCCCACCCCTGGAAGATCATGCACAAGATTAATCTGCGCGTTTTCCAATACTGCAGCAGGTCCAATGCCTGACAATTGTAATAACTGGACTGAACCAATGGATCCAGCACTAGATATCACTTCTTTTGTGCGTCAATACTTGAGATAGCTTACCTGACTGTTCAAATTCAACGCCTACCGCTTTTTTACCTTCTAAAAGGACTTTTCGTGCCACAATACCTTTTTTCAACGTCAGGTTTGGACGTTTTAATGCACGACGTAAATAAGCATTCGATGTCGATGCACGCACACCTTTATCAACAGTCATATGCATGGCACCAAACCCTTCTTGTTGGTAACCATTGTAATCATCCGTTTCGGGATAACCAGCTTCTTTACCAGCATCAATAAAGGCTTTGTAAAGTGGATTGAGTGCCATGTCATTACCATTACACGTGCCAACAAGACCTTTGCTACCACGATAAGCGTTACCGCCTTTGAACCATGTTTCAGCACGACGAAAATACGGTAAACATGCTTGGTAATTCCAGCCTGTAGCCCCTTCTTGTTCCCATTCGTCATAATCACATGCGTGACCACGTACATACACCATGCCGTTGATAGAAGAACTACCGCCCAGTACTTTGCCTCGTGGACAATGTAATTTACGTCCGTTTAAGCCTTGTTCTGCTTGAGTTTCAAACTGCCATGCATATTTTTCACTGTTCATTGGGTATGACAGTGCCGTTGGCATTTGAATAAAAATACTGCGATCACTACCACCAGCTTCTAGCAATAACACATCATATTCACCGCTTTCACTTAAACGGTCAGCTAATACACACCCTGCCGAACCCGCGCCAACAATAATGTAGTCATAATGCTGGGGGTTATTTTGCTGCTTATTTTGATCCATCAAAATCGACTCCATCCATTAAGCATAAGGGCTTTGGTAATCGCCCAATTCAATCAGTACACTTTTGGTTTGGGTATAATGTTGTAAGGTTTCTATTCCATTTTCGCGTCCAATCCCTGATTGCTTATAACCGCCAACAGGCATTTGCGCAGGAGAATCCCCCCATGTATTAACCCAACAGATCCCTGCTTGTAATTGATGGATAACGCGGTGGGCTCTCGCTAAGTTTTGGGTAAACACCCCCGCAGCTAAACCATAGTGAGTATTATTGGCGCGAGCGATAACATCGGTTTCATCGCTAAACTTAATTACCGACATCACAGGCCCAAAAATTTCATTTTGAACATGAGACATAGATTCGTCGCAATCAATAAAAACGGTAGGTTGAACGAAATTACCTTGGGCTAACCCATTATCAGTACATTGGTATCCGCCAGTCAGCAAGGTGGCACCACTTTGTTTAGCGGTATCAATGGCTGATAGCACTTTTGATAAGTGTGATTTTGAAATCAATGCGCCAATTTGAGTCTCCATATTCATCGGATCGCCAACGATTAATAACTCAGTTCGACGCTTAAGTTGCTCTATAAAGGTGTCGTAAATAGTCTCATGAACATAAACACGTGTGCCATGTGTACATACTTCACCTTGGGTATAGAAGTTAGCCACCATTGCTGCAGAAACTGCATGATCGACATTAGCATCATCAAAAATGATCATTGGCGATTTGCCGCCTAATTCCATCGTGACCGACTTTAAGGTTTTAGCACTATCAGCCATTACCGCTTTACCTGTGCCGATTTCACCCGTAAATGACACTTTAGCGATATCAGGGTGTGCCGTTAGCATCTGTCCTACTCGGTAATCACCTTGTACAACGTTAAAAACGCCATCCGGTAGACCTGCTTCAGTAAAAATCTCAGCAAGCTTTAGAGCTGATAACGGTGTTTCTTCCGATGGTTTGAAAATCATGGCATTACCCGCAGCAAGCGCAGGCGCTGATTTCCACATCGCAATTTGAATAGGATAATTCCACGCACCAATACCAGCACAAATGCCCAATGGTTCTCGACGCGTGTAAAAAAACTGATTTTCACTTAAAGGTTGCTGCTCGCCTTGAAGCCCAGGTGCTAACCCAGCAAAGTATTCAATAACATCAGCACCGGTTTCTATATCAACTGCTATCGCTTCTTGTAACGGTTTACCAGTATCTTTTACTTCCAATGCTGCTAATTCGTCATTGCGCTCTCGCAGTAACTCCACAGCACGTAATAAAATACGGCTACGCTCAGTTGCCGTCATAGTCGACCATGTAGAAAAGCCTTTTTTAGCTGCACTAATGGCTAACTCAAGATCCGCTTGAGAGGCTTGCCCAATAGTTGCTAGCGGTTGACCATTAGCTGGGTTATACGTTGTAAATTGAATATCAGACGATGCAGTAACATAGTTACCATCTATGTATAGTGATTTCATATCCATTTGAAACTCTGAGAAATTATAATTTTGAATAAAAAGCCAGTTGCTTTTCTAAATAATCATTAATGATCATGCGAGCATTATTCGCATCAATACCTTTAGGGTTTAATGTTCCGCGTAACCAGATACCATCAATTAATGAAGCTATACCATGGGCAACCAGTTCAGCTTGAGAATGTGGTAGTAGCCCTTTTAATTCGATCTTTAAATGCGATAGCAAACGTTTTTCATTAACTCGCTGCAAACGTCCCAACTGTGCGTCATGCATAGCGTAAGACCAAAAAGCTAACCATGTTTTCGCTACTTTATTTTCAGCTTGGTAACCATCAAAATTACTCATGATAATGGCATTAATTCGAGCTTGATGATCATTGCGTGGGATTTGGCTTAATGAGGTTGTAACACTCATTGACAAACGACGTAAAATTTCACGCATAGTCTCTTCTAATAAACCATGCTTACCACCAAAATAGTGATTGATAATCCCCGTTGACACCCCTGCTTCTTTACTGATCAAAGAGATACTTGCTGCATGTAAGCCAACTCGTTCAATGACTGCCATCGTGGCATTTACAAGCTGTGGTTTACGAATATCAGGCATTCCAACCTTTGGCATAATGCCCCCATTTATTTTTATTGAACGATCAATTAAGTATAAATGGTTACACATTTTTAACATTAAATCAAAATAAAACCAAAATCACAGTTTAAAAAACCATCAAAACAAAGAAAGCCACTAGGTAATCAACAGAATGGTAAATGTAACAATATATTCACAATGAGAGTGTGAATTAAAAAGTGATACATACAAGTCAAATAACCAATACACATTGGGAATAATTATTAAACATAGGGAAATAACATGTATCGATAGAAATGAAAATATTAGTAAGGTGAGCTCGATAGCATAAACTCAATTTGATTTTTTAATTTAGTCATTTTGGTTTATAGTACTCAAGCTAATAACTAGAAGTTCATAGACAATGAGTATAAAAAATAGAATTAATAATGTTTACCGATACTTTGAACCTAATTTATCAATTATTGGCTACCTAGGTGCAATTGGTTTTCCTTTGTACTATATTGTTTGGAACTATTTATTCCCCCAACAATATGAAAACTTATTGCTTAGAGTTATTTGTGGCTCCCTTTTTATTCCTTTTATTTTAAAAGATCACATGCCCAATTGGTTTTCACGTTTTAAAGACATCCATTTTGTCTTTACGTTAACCATTGCTTTGCCCTTTTTCTTTAGCTATATGTTACTAATGAATGATTGGTCAATTATCTGGATCATGTCATTCATGACAGCCGTCTTTCTTTCTATTTTATTGATTTATGATGTCTACATCATTACTGGTATGTCGATTATTGGTATTGCCACAGGTGTTACTGCTGCTTTATCTTTCAATCATGTCGAAATCCATAATTTTCACTGGGGCTATGTTGCTGTCATTTCCTTTGCTTATGTAACAGGCATTGCATCCCACTATCGAAATCACGTCCATTATGAGGACCAATTGCTTTTTGCTCGTAGTTTCAGTGCTGGCATCGCCCATGAAATGCGTAACCCATTCAGTTCGCTTTATTCTTCGATGGAGTTAATGTTAGATATTCTGCGCCAACGTAGCGAGCAATGTGCACATAATAATGAAGAAAATATCAATGAATTAAAGTCTATTATTAGAAGTAACATGACGGTTATTAATAATAGTAATGAAACAATTAACCTATTATTAAGTTCAATTAACGAACATGCTATTTCAAAAAACACATTTCAAGAATACTCAATCGTTAATGTTATTAAAAATGCCGTTGAAAGCTATGGCTATCAATCATCTGAAGACAGAAATCTAGTTACCGTTAAATATAATAAGGATATGACTTACTTTGGTAGTGATATTTTGTTTCGCTACGTTATTTTCAACTTAATGAAAAATGCACTTTATTATAAAGGTAAAAAGAATTTTAGTATCGAAATTAATATTGATATAAATAAATTACACAATGTTATTAAAGTAAAAGATACAGGTATTGGTATCGCTAAAAGCAACATAAGCTCTATTTTCGATGAGTTTTATACTCATGGTAAGAAAAACAGTTCAGGACTTGGTCTACCTTTTTGTCAAAAAGTTATCACTGCATTTGGTGGTTCTATTTGCTGCCAGTCACAGCAAGGAGAGTGGACTGAATTCACTATCCTACTTCCAAAAATTGATTCAAAATCAACAAATAAGCTTAAATACGAACTGCTAGCGCAAAAGCGCCTTTTGTACATTGGTGATAACAATCAAGATGTGTTTGAACTACAAAAGAACTCATTTTCTTTTGGTTATCACTTCCTAACGGTAAGCCCATTCCGCCTTGTTGATATTGATCAGCACTTAAACCAAGCTGACATGATTTTAGTCAACCTTGATAGTTATGGTGAGCATAATTATTACATGACAAAACTTCAGCATAAATTAGCTTTATCAACAACCAAAGTGCTTTACCTTTACCGTGAAGAGAAAGCTTTACACTTAATTTTAAATCCAAAGGTTAATTATAAGTTAGTAAATCTAGATAAACTTAAGCCGGGAGTAACAGAAGGGATCTGTAGATACTTTTTCACTCACTTTAATCAAGAAACAGTTCCCAGCCCAAATAGTTTAGAAACTCAATCAATTTTATTGGTTGATGATAATACTTCACTTCGGATGTACACAGGTATTTTATTACAGCGTAGTGGTTACCATGTTATTCACGCAGAAAACGGACTAAAAGCACTACAACATTTAGATACACATAATGTTGACCTTATTATGATGGATTTAGAGATGCCATTAATGGGGGGATTGGAAACTGCGAAACAGATACGTGGTAATGACCAATACAAAAACCATCATCATACTCCGATCATCTGTTTCTCTGCTTCTCTTAATACAGAGCAACAGCAAGAGTTAAAAGCCGCTGGCATGAATGGTTTTATCTTCAAACCAGCGACAAAAGATCAAATATTTGAAACCATAGATCGCTACCTTAATTAATCATCAAAAAAATACCCACTACCCTCATAACGTTTACGTGAACGTAAGGTGGTAGTGGGTAAAAAATCTAAATTACTTTAGTGCTAAATCCTCTCGCATAGCTTTGCAAACAGATACGATGGTTTCAATTTCCTCATTGGTTACATCGCTGTTTAATGAAATACGAATAACGTTCTTATTCTTTGGTGTCGCTGGGGAGCAGAACACAGAACCAAAAACATCACGTGATTCTAGATAATCACGGATCACTTCGGTATTTTCATCATTACCACTTTCCAATGCGATAATTTGGGACTCACTTTGAATGCGATATCCAGCATTCCCTAAGCCTGCACGTAACTTTTCAGACTGAATAAATAAGTTTTTACGCTTATCATCAGCCCCTTTAATCACATCCAATGTGGCTTTTAAGATCTCTAATTCATGATTGAGCAAAGCTGAACTAAAAATCGCAGGAAACGCAGTAAACGGGAATGACTGTGCAACTTCCTTACTACATAAAATCGCCCCTGCACGATAAGCAAAGGCTTTTGCTAAACTTGCCGTTAAGAAATCAACTTGATCTGTAAGCCCTAATTCAGCCACCAGCCCTGCACCATTTTTACCATGCGTACCTAATGAGTGAGATTCATCTACCAACAAGGCACAACCGTAGCGATTCGCTATCTCCACTAATGTATGCAGCGGAGCAACCGTACCAATGGTGCTGTAAACCGAATCCACCATGATCAATCCAGGTCCTTCACGTTTAATTTGTTTTTCTAAATGACGCATATTGTTATGCAAGAAAGTTTGAATATTCCCTTCAGCGCGTTTTGCCCCATCCCATAACGACATGTGAGCAAAGAAGTCGATATAAATCGGCGTGCCTTTAGGAATAATGGTTTGGATCAGTCCGACATTTGCCGCCCAACCTGATTGTGAAAGGACACATTTATCAAAACCAGTCAGTGCTGCCAATTGCTCTTCAAATGTATCGCCTGTTTCTGATTGGTGTTGAAAAACAGCAGACATGACCACTTCATGTTTATGTTCAGTGATGGCTTTTAAGTGTTGTTGACGAATATATTCGTTACCGATGATCGCCAAGTAATCATTACTTTGCAAGTTAATTGATGTTTCTGAAGGAGCTTTACCTAATACAAGATGTTTTTTATTTTTACGAGAGTAAATATCTGCCTCTAAATGAGCATCAACTTTTTTTTATAAAGCTAGGAAGTGATTTAATTTTTACATTTTTCATTGTTATTACTCTTTTTATTAAAAGGAGTAATAATTCTACCAATAAGATTTCTTAAATCCTAAATAAGTAAGTATTTAATTAATATGCTTATGTCACAATTAACAAATTTAATGTTGAGTAATCAATCTAATTTAACAACGCATTTATTTCAATAAAACTTACTTATTAGTATAATATAATTTTCTTATTTAAAAGTTAGCCGATCAAATGAAATTCAGCGCATTTATTTTTGATATGGATGGTTTATTACTTGATACTGAACGTGTTTGTATGGATGTTTTTAAACAAACTTGTAAAAGTTTCAACCTTCCCTATTTAGAAACAGCTTACCTTAATATCATTGGACGTAATGAGTCAGGTGTTGAAGAAGTATTACGTGCTAGCTATGGCGATACTATGGACTACCCTGTTTTTAGAAAACAATGGAAACAGACTTACCTTAACATTGTCGAAAATCAGGCAATTCCAGTCAAAAACGGTGTCATAGAGCTACTGCAATGGCTACAACAGCAACATGTACCTATGGTTGTAGCGACATCAACGAATAAACAATTAGCATTAAAGAAACTTGAACTTGCTGGGCTTAGTTCGTTCTTCTCTGCTATCACTGCGGGTGATGAAGTCAGCAAAGGCAAACCTGATCCAGAAATTTACCTACTTGCGGCTAAACGACTGAATGTTAAACCAGAGCAATGCCTTGCGTTTGAAGATTCTAATAATGGTATAACTGCAGCGATTGCTGCCAATATGCACGCTTTTCAAATCATTGATTTAGTAGAACCAAGTGATGAAGTAAAAGCCTTTGGTCATCATGTTTTCTCTTCAATGCATGAAGCACTAGCATTATTAAAGCAACAAGTTTGATAAACAATATTAAAGCGAAATAACTCTAACTCTGGCGAACATGTCAGAATTAGATCCATAGAACAGGAATTCAACCAAACAGCTCAAGTTTTCCCCTTCTTGAGCTGTTTTCA
Source organism: Photobacterium leiognathi (assembly GCF_030685535.1). Classification (NCBI taxonomy): domain Bacteria; kingdom Pseudomonadati; phylum Pseudomonadota; class Gammaproteobacteria; order Vibrionales; family Vibrionaceae; genus Photobacterium; species Photobacterium leiognathi. The sequence continues at coordinate 1,121,993 of NZ_CP131599.1, forward strand.
TTTATCTCATTCCTAACAAAACTAACCATTATCTAGCGTAACTTAGTAATAAATATTGCTGATGTTTCATTTTTTATACTAAAAATAACAATGACATATTTATAACACTTGTTTAGTTTTATTTATGCTTAATATGTATAGAATAGTGCAATTTTGCATTGTTCAATTACCTATAAACAAAGCAAATATCACTGAAACAATACATAACATAAGGGATACTGATGTTTAAATTTCCAAAAATGCTGAAATGGGTATTTAGCCTTGCTCTACTTCTTCAATTAACAGTTTGTGGTATCAACACCATCCCGACACTTGATGAGCAAGTAAACGCAGACTGGGCACAGGTAGAAAATAACTACCAACGTCGTGCAGATCTTATCCCTAACCTTGTTGCGACAGTAAAAGGTTATGCAAGCCATGAAAAAGACACATTAACCGCTGTGACTGAAGCGCGTTCAAAAGTCTCTTCTATGCAAGTCACACCAGAGACATTAAATAACCCTGAAGCATTTAAGAAGTTTGAAGCAGCCCAAGGCGAGCTAAGCAGTGCGCTGTCTCGTTTAATGGTGGTTTCAGAGCGCTACCCTGATCTAAAAGCAAACGAGCAATTCGTAGCCCTACAAGCACAACTTGAAGGCACAGAAAACCGTATTGCTGTGGCACGTCGTGATTACATCAACAGCGTAAAAGCATTCAATACTGAAATCCGTACCTTCCCTGGTCGTATTTGGCACTGGATCATGTACAGCGATCTGAAAGCAAAACCAAACTTCTCAGCAACAACACCCAATGCTGATGTTGCACCTAAGGTAGCCTTCTAATGATGAAAAAAGTCCTGTTATTTGCCGGACTCTTGTTATTCATAAGCCATGCTAGCTTTGCTCAACCCGTGTTTCCTAAACTCACGGGTCGAGTAGTTGATGAAGCGCATATACTCAATGCCACACAAAAGCAGCAGCTAGAACAGCTGCTTGCTGATGAAGAAAAAACCTCATCAAACCAAGTAGTGGTGGTTACCGTGCCTTCAACTAATGGCGTCCCTATTGCTGACTACGGTTATCAACTGGGGCGTAAATGGGGCATTGGCACCAAGCAACATGACAATGGCGTGTTATTGATTGTTGCTTATAACGACAAGAAAATCCGAATTGAAGTCGGTTACGGTTTAGAAGGTGCATTGCCTGACGCAACCGCAATCAGCATCATTAACCATGAAATCAAACCTGAATTTAAAGCTGGTCGCTTTGCCCAAGGTATCGAAAAAGGCACATTAGCCATCATTGGTGCCATTAAAGGCGAATACAAACCCGTTATTCAAGAAGAGCAACCACCATACGATCTCTACTTGTTTATTCTGTTTGTAATTGTTATTCAAATCATTGCCTTTAGTCGACGTCGCAGTAACCGTTCACGCTATTACCGTCGTAATGGCGATGTCTTTAGTAGTGGTGGCTTCGGCTCATCAAATCACTTCCCACACTCTGGTGGTAACGGCGGTTTTGGTGGTGGAAGCAGCGGCGGCGGTGGCTTTAGTGGTGGCGGTGGCGGCTTCGGTGGCGGCGGCGCATCAGGAGGATGGTAAGTGAAGCTATTTACAAATGAACAACTAGAAACAATTAGCCAAACCATTGGTGATATTGAGAAAACAACCGATGCCGAGTTAATGACCGTTGTGGCTACCCAAGCTGACGATTATTACTTTGTACCAACGTTATGGGCAGCGATCATTGCATTATTTATCCCTGCCCTACTCAACTTCACGCCTTTTTGGTTAGAGCTAAACGATATTCTAATGTGTCAATTAGCAGGCTTTATCGTCTTTACTCTGCTATTTAGAATACCAGCGATTAAATACCGCCTAGTGCCAAAATCCGTCAAACATCGCCGTGCGAGCTTAGTTGCGAGAGAGCAATTTCTTGCCAACGGCATTCACCGTACAAAGCAGCATTTAGGCGTGATGATCTTTGTTTGTGAAGCTGAGCATTATGTTGAAATAATCACTGATTACGGCATTAGCGAACACATTAGCGATGAAGCATGGAGCTCGATTGTCTCCGACTTTACCCATAATGTGCGTGATGGCAAAACTTACGAAGGCTTTCTGCAATGCTTAGAGCAATCGAGTAAGTTATTAGCGAATGCTTATCCACTAACAGAGGCTAAAAACGAATTACCTAACTGTTTAGTGGTCATTGGCGAAGCCTGATTTACACTTGCTATATAACAATAAAGGCGCTCATTGAGCGCCTTTTTCTTTATTACCATTTTGATGTGTATATAAGCAGCTAGGCACTTCTCGGCAACAACGTATTAAATAGCTTAATCAGTGTTTCGCCCTAATATCACGCCCCGTCATTTGTTAAATAAACAATGTTTCATGTATCACCCATTAATGTTATTTTACAAAAGATTGGCAGTTGTTAACAAAATAACACTATATTTTTTGTTTAACGTACCCAGCTACGTTGTATACAGTAATTAAACATTTAAAAGGACATCCGATGAGAAAATGTTCACTTTTCGTAACAATGCTCCTGGCTATTGGTACCCTCTCTTTTTCAAAAGCTATGGCTGAAACCGTAATAATGCATAAAAATATTCAAGGGGTTTCCAAGATCACTTTAAATTCCGCGGGGGATCTTTTCATTAAACAAGGGAATAAGGACTCTCTAAGAATAGAGATAGATAAGGCACTCGTACCTGAACTTGATGTATTTAAAACTCGGAACACGCTCAATTTAAACCTAAAACATAGTAATAACTATCAGCCTAACTCGGTGAAATACTACGTTGTTATGAAAGACATCACTGAGATTAGTACAAAGAACTCAGGAAAAGTTGTTATTTCCTCTAACATCAAGGCAAAAGATCTTGATTTAAATGCCGAAAATAGCGGTAGTATTTCGGCTGAAAAAATTAATGTCCGTGATTCAACCAATATTGCACTCGTTAATAGCAGCAGTATTTCAGTTGGAAATTTAAATACAAATAACTTCCAGCTTAACCTGAAAAATAGTGGGTCAATTAATATCAGCAACCTTAATGCAAATAACCTTAATTCATCACTTGCAAATAGTGGTTCCATTAATATTTCAGAAGGTAAGGTAAATTTGCAAACGATTAAACTTGAGAACTCAGGAACATATAAATCAGGCGTCCAAGCTAGTCATGCAGATATTCATATTTCAGGCTCTGGTAGTGTTTATGCCGATATAAAAGATCAGGCTTCAGTCAATATTTCAGGTAGTGGTGATCTCTATCTTACAGGAACACCCGCGCTTAAATCGGTATCTATAACGGGATCAGGGCAAATACACTCAATGTAAGCTTACCCATTTAATCTTATCTAAGATAATCGTCACGAGCATGTGATTCGATATAAACAATAAACAACTGATTTTAAAAATAGAAAACTCACATAAACCAGCTGTTTTTATTCTTATCATGCTGTCTTTTTTGGAGTTTTAAAAAGTTAAAACAAAACAGGAAACTAATGAATAATTCAATAAAAGCTAAGCGCTACGACTACCTGGATAATATTAAGTGGGTGTTGACGATAATTGTGATTTTGTTTCATAGTGCGATGACGGCATACTGGAATGACATCGGGTATAATTTGCCTCCCGTCAAAGCATCGATGCAATATCAATATTCGATATTAGACACATTTGTGAAAATCAATGTGTCATATTTCATGTCACTATTTTTCTTTATCTCCGCTTACTTCGTTCTCCCCTCCTTTGAGCATAAAGGGGCTGTAAAGTTTATATTGGATAAACTAAAGCGCCTCGGACTTCCTACTTTAATGACCTTACTGGTGATCTTTCCAATCATGTCGACTGAATTTGCCATATCAAACATTAAAGACTTTTTCCTTTCCGGAAATATTGAATTAGGCGTTACCTGGTACTGTTGGACCTTGTTCGTGTTTTGCGGGGTATTTACACTCTACTCTCAAATCAGCGCTAGAAATCAAAAAGTTTTCGTTGATAAACCGATCCCTTCATTTTGGACGATTCTACTGTTTACGATCATTATGATCCCTTTCAATTTCTTTGGCTTGTACCTAATGAAAACGCTAGGTAGTGATTTCTTGGGCTTTCATCTCCTTAAAAATTTTCCTATGTATATCAGTATGTTTTACTTAGGTATTATGACTTACAAGTACCAATGGCTAGATAAGCTGGAATTGAAACACGCCTTTTATGGGATCCTTATGTGGATTATAGCGATGTCATTCATCAAGCCGATAGCTTCCGGCTATGGTTTTGATGCAGATATGGTTACTCGTGGATTCACCGTGATAGGTATGTCGATGTTTCTGCTATATTGCTTCAAAGAGCTATTCAATACCAAGGGGCGATGGAGCTCATTATTGACCCGAACCGCTTTTGCTGCTTACGTTGTGCAGAATGTCCCAATGAAATTTACCGCAGATTTTTATCAGTCTTTTATGACTCAGACTCCCTTAATAAACTTTGTCGTTATTGCTATTCCTTCGGTGATAGGCTCTTTTGCGATTGGCTATCTTATTTGTAAGACACCCATCCTAAAACGTATCTTCTGAAAAACTAAATATGTGACTCTGTCATCGGGTGACGGAGTCACATCAAGTTAGATTTATAACTCATATAACCCACAGTAGCAGTCACAAATACCCCCATCTACACTACATCTCCTTACTTTACACTCTATCCTTAATCGTCTTGCGATCCCTAGGTTTTGTGAATAAAAGAATCGTTCTGATGGTAAATCGTATCCATTTTGCTTGCGTAAGTATTTAACATATCGACGGCTTCAGCAAAGTGATATTGCTCGCTGGCATGGTGTGATAGTTCGGTTTCATCAATCGTTAACTGCATATCTTTCTGATACTGAGAGTGATATTCCACCTCTGTAGAAAGCTCAATGTTCACATTCGTATCAAAATAGGCGGTTTCTAAACGCATCTTTTCATGCGCTGATAAGGTTTTATTGGCATCAACCACCATTTGCGCTAATTCTTGCTTAACATCTTTAACTATTTGATCTGTGGCATCGGTGATCGTCAAAATAGGGGTTTCATTATCGTCACCGATGATCGTGACTGTGGTGGTGAGTTGCTCGTCATACACTTCCCCTAGCCGAACTTCCCCACTGGCGACATTGACAATATTTTGTGATGTGAGCAAATGGTAAAAAGACTGTCCACCAATAACGATAGCGCCTGTAATAATTCCTAAGGCTATAATCAATGCGTTCTTCATAAACATATCTACTATCAACGAGTTATGTTTTTAATATTATGCTCGAACCAAAACCTTTTTGTGATTAACCTCACACTATTTTGTTTTATCGCAGTAGCAATAGCTGACGTTTACAAATAAACAAACACTGTATTTTATAAATCCCTATAAAACCAAACAGTTAAAGTAATTACTCTATAATTGAAAAATACAATTACATATCTCACTGTTTATAAAAGGGAAAAGAAATCCACACCAAAATTGAGCAGAATAAATCACCATGCTATTACTGGTAGGCATTGATATCTTCTGAATATGCCCCCAAATAATAAGCAATAAACGGGGTAAATAGAAAAGCAAATAGCGATCAAACATCGCTAACCATAAAACGCTTATACTCTATATAAACAACGTGTTACGACGTGCGTTGGTTCCTATTTTTTCGTTTTCTTTGTTATCTCCAATATCAAAGAAAATTCGTGGAAGGACATGACTGTGAATACAAAAACAACAAACGTGGCTCAAGATCTTCAAGCGCCGATTGCCAAGAAAATCCCCCACACAATGACCATCCATGATGATACTCGCATCGACAACTATTATTGGATGCGAGATGACAATCGTGCCGATCCTGAAATCATTGCGCATCTTAACGCTGAAAATGCCTACACTGATGCGGTAATGGCGCACACAGAGGCACTACAACAACAGCTATTTGAAGAAATTAAAGGTCGTATCGTTAAAGACGACAACTCAGTACCAGTTAAACAAGGGAACTATTTCTATTTCAGTGAAGTGACTGGTGATAACGAATATGCCGTATCTGTTCGTGCTGATGACTTTAACGGCACGCATAAAACAGTCTTACTCGATGTCAATGAACTCGCTAAAGGTCATGAGTATTATAACGTTTCTAGTATGAGCGTTAGCCAAGACGAGAATCTATTAGCTTATGGCGAAGATACGGTCAGTCGTCGTATTTACACCATTAAAGTGAAGAACTTAGCAACGGGTGAATACCTTGCCGATGAAATCACAGGCACCAGTGGTTCTATTGCATGGCAGAACGATAACAAGGCGTTCTACTACATCAAAAAAGATCCACAAACCCTATTAGGTTATCAGGTTTATCGCCACCAGCTAGGTACTAACCAAGCTGACGATACGCTTATTTTTGAAGAAACCGATCCGTCTTTCTACACCTCAATTGGTAAGAGTAAAGATAACGAGTTGGTGTATATCTGGCACTCAAGTACTGAAACCAGTGCGGTATCAATCATTGACGCTAATGATCCAAATGCCACTGCAACGCCATTTTTAGAACGTGAAGAGGGCTTGGAATACAGCATTTCTAAATTGGGTCAGCAGTTTTACGTATTGACGAACTATGAAGCGGTTAACTTCCGTTTAATGAAAGTCGATGCTGATAAGCTGGGCGATAAAACAGAGTGGCAAGATGTGATTGCACCGCAAGAAGGTGTAATGCTGGAAGACTACGAGCTATTTGATAACTTTCTTGTTTACCAACAGCGTTCTAATGGCTTAACCCATATTACGGTTCGCCAATTAGATACCAATGAAGAGCGTGAATTACGCTTTAATGATGAGGCTTTCACCGCTTTCTTCTATGGTAATAAAGAGTTAAATACCAATAAGCTACGTCTTTACTATTCAAGTATGACAACGCCAGCCTCTCACTACGATATCAACCTTGATAACAGTGAGTTTACGTTATTAAAGCAAGCTGAAGTGTTAGGTGATTTTAACGCTGATAATTACCAATCTGAACGTTTAATGATCTCTGCACGTGACGGTAAATTAGTGCCAGTTTCTTTGGTTTATCGTAAAGATCTATTCAAAAAAGACGGCACCAACCCGTTATATCAATACGGTTATGGCTCCTATGGTTCAACTATTGACCCAAGCTTTTCATCATCACGCTTAAGCTTGCTTGATCGTGGTTTTGTTTACGCGATTGCCCATATTCGTGGCTCTGAAATGTTGGGTCGTCCTTGGTATGAAGACGGTAAAAAACTGACCAAGCAAAACACCTTTAATGATTTTATTGATGTGACCAAAGCCCTTGTTGAGCAAGGCTATGGCGCTAAAGATAAGATCTTTGCCGTTGGCGGCTCTGCAGGTGGTTTATTAATGGGTGCTATTGCCAACCAAGCACCTGAATTATATTGCGGTATCGCAGCACAAGTGCCGTTTGTGGATGTGGTAACGACTATGCTTGATGAGTCGATCCCACTGACAACGAACGAATACGATGAATGGGGTAACCCAAATCAAAAAGAGTACTATGAGTACATGCTAAGTTACTCGCCATACGATAACGTAGGCAAACACGACTATCCAAATATGTTAGTCACAACAGGTTTGCATGACTCACAAGTACAGTACTTTGAGCCAATGAAATGGGTTGCTAAGCTGCGTGAAATGAAAACGGACAATAACCGTTTGCTGTTTAAAACCGATATGGAAGCTAGTCACGGTGGCGCATCCGGTCGCTTTAAAGCACTGCATGAAGATGCTCTAGAATATGCTTTCTTTATCGATCTATTAAATGAAAAAGAGTCTAAATGATTAGTTAATAATCTAAACAAATAGGTTTAATCGCATTAATATCATGGCGTGTTCGAGATTGAAATCATCACCGATCACGCCATATTCTCTGCATTAATGTATATAAGCTTGAGATTTAGTGTTCATGTCTCCGTTCATGTCACCATTCCCCCTATCTCACACTATTCTCTAACCTAACTCAATGCAGGGCTAAACTTTGTCCACCCCATTAGTAACAAACAAGCAAAGAACACCCACACTAATGCTGCCAATGATAGCGTCCAAACTAGCTCATATTTATAACTAAAGTAATAAACAGCAATAAGATATGCCGCATAAGGGATTAACGAATAGAGCCCAAATAATGCCGTCATACGCAAATCTGCCATGGTGCGTTCTGTACCGACAATGTAGTGAGCGATTAAAGCAAAGGTGGGAAATAACGGCACTAAGCCTGAGATATAAAAGCTCTTACTTTTAGAAAGTAACGCAATGAGTAAAACAGCAAAAGCCCCTAACAAGCACTTGAAAAATAACGCTACCATCGATGATCTTCCTTTATCAGATCGCAGTGATCACTTCTTAGATGGCAGCAATTTACCTTAAAATTCAAAACAAGAGTTAATAGTAAAGTGTTACACCTTATTAACTGTTTAAATACGCTTTGCACGCAATGCTTGAGCAATACAAAACTTAGCTACCAACTTATGAAAAGGCTTAATGAACGCCATGTATAAACGTCCAGATCGTGTTTTTAAATTCACCAATGTTGAAACCGCATATTCTCTTTCAGAAAGCTTTAATACGGATAACCACATATCCATATTTTTCTCATAAGCTGCAGCAACTACCTCCGTTTCCGATACCGATTCAAATACAAGAAAACCAGCTTGTTTACCTGTGGCGATTTGCTCTTTTGGTAACGACATTTCCGTTGCGCCCGCTGAAAAACCTAGCCACCCCATGATCTTATTTCTTATTTTCATTGCAATAATCACAGGCTTAGGTAGATGGGCAAAAATCGCATAATACACATCAATAGCATTTAAGTTCTGTTGACTAATATTGACGGAAAAGGAATCACGATAATAGCGACCTTTTTCATTGCCTGAGATCCCTGCTGAATTTGGAAAGGTAATTTCTTTGATCATTGTAAGCTCTCCCTGATAAACGTATCTCTACATTAACAAATATTCCATTTCCAGATACTTGGGATAAGTGGTGCGAACGCACATTCCTAAATGATATTTACAATTAATCTACATCATCGTTTCTACACTTTTTTCACCTTGGTACTTTTATCCTTTCCAGACTCTTCAATTCACTGTCTTTATCCAAGGATAACAATGTCAAAACTGACTTTATCAAGGCTATTACTGATCATTGGCTCAATCTTTTTTCTTGGCAGTATGGGTCTAACATTAAGCCATATCGGAGATCCCCATTACCAAACACACAGCTGGTATCACTTCTTTCGAGAAGCGAGCAGTAACTTGATTTTATTAGTGATGGTTTACTTGATTTACTTTGGCTCAGCTGCATGGAGAACACCAACATCGTGGAAAATATTATGTGTGATTTTTGCCGCTTTCTTTTTACCGTATTGGATGGGTGCGCCTTTTAATGATGCATTGAGTGCGCCACATTTTCGTGCTGCCTTAACGCATACATTACAAGCGGGATTAATGTACAGCTCTCTCTTGATTGCTTATTCAGAATTTAAATAGTTGAGTTTTTGATGATTGAACTTTTCAGAGCAAAAATATTAACCTAATTTGCTAATGCTTTAACTCGTTATACATAGAAATATTCTATTCATAAAAACACATAAAACTAAGCTGTGATTTATATTAATAAACAGGATTTCGACAATACTTAATATAATTAAAAACAAAAGTATCAGTTTGTAAATATCAATCACCTGTTCAGCTTTCATTAATTAAAACACTGTTTAATTTAGATTTTAATATTCCATGGTTATTCCAAAGAGAATATCCATACATAATAAACATGCATCTTTATAAGGTTTATCGAAATGTCTATTCAGAGCATAACATCAGGTACGGTGTTTAAGCATGGATCATTTTTATCAAACATGCGTTATTCAGACACCACAGGGATTGATAGAATCAGGAAAAAGTTTCGCCTCTATTGCTGGTGTGTTTTATCGCCTAAAGTAACTAATGAATTAATAAGCTGCTTCGATGTTCCATTGCTTAAAAAATTAATTACGGTACACCCATCTTTTATTGAAAAACCATTAAAACCATACGGTTGCTTGTCATGGGATAAAAACCAAAGAACACGGATGCTGAAAAAGCATCTGCAATTTATGCTGAACAATTTTTCTTCAAACCTTTTAAATATATACCAGCATAAAGGCTATAAACTTTGGCAAATAACAGATAAGAACGACAATATTTACAATATATATCTTGATGCAGGTTACTCACGCGAGGGCTCTATCGGCATTACATTAACGGATAATAACGATACACAGTTGTATTGTATTAGTTTTACCGTTAACCAGGAGCAAAGCCTTTTACATATTGGTGCTTTACAAGGCCCAGACAGTGATATTGAGAACCGTCAAGCACTTATTAAACAGTTAACCAAAGGATTGTATGGCTTACGCCCTAAAGCATTAATGGTTGAATTAGTTCTTATTTTTGCGGACTGTTACCAATTAAAAAATATTACTGCCGTTAGCAATAAAGGTCATATTTACCAAGCACTACGTTATATTGGTTCAAAACGCACTGCTGTTAGTTGTGACTATGATGAGTTATGGCAAGAATATAATGGTATTAAGCAAAACAAAGAATTATATCAGTTGCCGTTATCACCGAAACGAAAAGACTTAACCCTACTCAATAGAAATAAGCGCAAGCTGTATAAACATCGTTATCAGTGGCTTGATGAGTTAAAGCCATCACTGCAATTAGCTCTTCAATCATCAAAGTAAAAAAGAAAACGCTCTACAAAAACAGAGGCTCTGAACAAGTCAGAGCCTTTTTTCAATCTTTTGTTCTAAACCTAGGATGTCTGTTAATGGTTGTTATTAACATTTCCTAGCTTTAACCAAGTATCAATCACAGTGTCTGGGTTTAATGATACCGAGCTAATACCTTGATCCATTAACCACTTAGCTAAATCATCATGGTCTGATGGTCCTTGACCACAAATTCCGACGTACTTACCCGCTTTTGTTGCCGCATCAATCGCCATTTTCAGCATTGCTTTAACCGCAGGGTTACGCTCATCAAAGAGGTGTGCAACATCACCAGAATCACGATCCAAACCAAGCGTTAACTGAGTCATATCGTTCGAACCAATGGAGAAACCGTCAAAGTACTTTAAGAAATCATCCGCAAGTACGGCATTTGATGGCAGTTCACACATCATGATCACTTTCAGACCTTGATCACCTCGGCGTAAGTCATTTTTCGCCAGTAACTCAATAACCGATGCAGCTTCACTAGGCGTACGAACAAACGGGATCATAATCTCTACGTTCTTTAAGCCCATATCATTACGAACACGTTTGATCGCTTGTGTTTCAAGCTCAAAGCAGTCTTCAAACACTGGAGAGATATAACGAGATGCACCACGGAAACCTAACATAGGGTTCTCTTCATGTGGCTCGAAACTTTGACCACCAATTAAGTTACTGTACTCATTCGATTTGAAATCAGACATACGTACAATCACACGTTTTGGCCAGAATGCCGCAGCAATGGTTGAGATGCCTTCCGTCAGTTTACTTACGTAGAAATCAATAGGATCGTTATAACCTTTGATTTTCTCGCTGATCTGCGCTTTTAACTCGTCACTTTGCGCATCAAAATTAAGTAACGCTTTAGGGTGAATGCCAATCATTTTATTGATGATAAATTCTAAACGCGCTAAACCTACGCCTTCATTCGGTAGCTGCGCAAAATCGAATGCGCGCTCAGGGTTCCCCACATTCATCATCACTTTAGTTGGTAGAATTGGTAGTTCATCTACCGATGAGCGTCGAACTTCATAGTTCAACTCACCTTGATAAACATAACCTGTTTCACCTTCTGCGCATGAAGCAGTAATAACAGCGCCATCGATTAGTACTTCTGTAGCATTACCACATCCGACAATCGCAGGAATACCTAACTCACGAGCAATAATAGCAGCGTGACATGTACGACCGCCACGGTTAGTAATAATCGCTGAAGCACGCTTCATCACAGGTTCCCAATCTGGATCTGTCATATCAGTAACAAGGACATCCCCTTCTTGAACCAGTGACATTTGATCAAGTGAATCAACCAAGCGGACTTTACCGCTACCGATACGTTGACCAATAGCACGACCTTCTAATAACACATCTGCTTTATTATTAAGCTCATAGCGTTCAATTACGTTTTGAGATTCTTGCGAACATACCGTTTCAGGACGCGCTTGAACAATGTAAAGCTTGCCATCAATACCATCTTTAGCCCACTCAATATCCATCGGACGTTGATAGTGCTTTTCAATGATCATTGCTTGTTTTGCAAGCTCTTTAATTTCTTCATCATTAATTGAGAACTGGTGCTGTTCTTCAGCTGAAGTATCAACAATGTCGACTTGCTTACTAATTTCTTGGTTATCTGAATAGATCATCTTGATGAGTTTTGAACCAAAGTTCTTTCTTACGATCGGCGCATGTCCAGCTTCAAGCATTGGTTTGTGAACATAAAACTCATCAGGGTTTACAGCACCCTGCACTACCATTTCACCTAAACCCCAAGAAGAGGTAATGAACACCACTTGATCAAAACCAGATTCAGTATCAAGCGTAAACATCACACCAGAGGCTGCTTTATCAGAGCGCACCATGCGTTGAATACCCGCAGACAGTGCAATACCCTTGTGATCAAAACCTTGGTGAACACGGTAAGAAATGGCGCGATCATTAAACAATGATGCATAAACATGCTTCGTTGCTTCTAAAACAGCATCAACGCCTTTTACATTAAGGAATGTTTCTTGTTGCCCCGCAAAGGAAGCATCAGGTAAATCTTCTGCGGTTGCAGATGAACGAACCGCTACAGAAAGTGCTTGATTACCATCAATCAATTCAAGGTAATCACGACGGATGCTCTGTTCTAATTCACGTGGAAACGGCGCATCTAAAATCCAATTACGGATGGTTGAACCTGTTTCACGTAGTGCATCTACATCATTAACATCAAGAGTACCTAGCAAATCGTAAATACGATTATTCAGCCCTTCATATTCTAAAAACTCATGGAATGCGTGAGAGGTAGTCGCGAATCCGTTAGGAACAGACACTCCCGCATTTGAAAGGTTTGAAACCATTTCACCAAGCGAGGCATTCTTACCGCCAACTTGGTTCACATCATTCATTGATAACGTATTGAACCAAAGGGTGTGCTTTTGCATGTGTTTCTCCGACAATAATCAACTACCATGTAAAGAAAAGGCAAACGTTTGCTTTAATCAGCAAAAAAATTTTCACTTTTAAGTCAGGTTGTGGACTTAGTAGCAAAATATTTGATCACTTTTCTATACCTTAAGCGCATCTTATCTAACTTTATTTCATGATTTAAACTTATTATGCATCCCAAAATTAGAACTCGTGACGTATTCTACATTTCTGATGGAACCGCTATTACTTGTCAGACAGTTGGTCATGCTGTGCTTGCTCAGTTCCCTCTTAAAGTCAATGAACAGACCTTTCCCTTTATTGAGAATGGGCACAAAGTCACTGAAGTGATAAAAGAGATAGAACGATCTTTTTTAGCGACGGGAGAAAAGCCTTTGGTTTTCTTCTCTATGGTTGTGCCAGAAATAAAACAACAGCTATTGTCAGCAAATGCCCTGTTCTACGATGTATTACAAACCATGGTCAATTTCGTTGCTGAAGATCTACAGCTAGAAGCCAAGCCACAACTGCAACGCTCACACAGTGTCGGTAAAGATCAAGACGGCTATTTTGATCGAATAGCGGCTATCGAATACACCCTTTCACACGATGACGGCATCTCTCTTCGTGGTTTAGAGGAAGCTGATTTAATATTGCTTGGCGTGTCACGCAGTGGGAAAACGCCCACCAGCCTTTATATGGCAATGCAATTTGGTTTAAGAGTAGTGAACTATCCGTTTATTGCAGAAGATTTAGCAAAAATGCGTTTATTACCTGAATTTGAAATTCACCGCCATAAGCTGTTTGGCTTAACCATAGATCCAGAGCGCTTAACAGAAATTCGCAGCAGCCGACTCGCTAACAGTGACTATGCCAGTGAAAAACAATGTGAAGAGGAACTACTGAGTGTCGAGAGCTTATTCAGACGAGAAGCGATTCCTTACATCAATACATCAAGTATGTCGGTAGAAGAGATCTCAACCCGTATATTAGAGAGAACGGGATTACAACGTCGTTTATTCTGACACCCTTTTGTAATGACACTTATTACTTCAACTAAAAAAGCTCTGAACAATCGGTTTGTACAGAGCTTTTATTATTCAGCTTAGATATTAGTTCTTTGGTGGTTCTGGTAATACCGGAGGCGTACTGTCCATATAAGTTAAGAAATGCATCCAGATATCATGAGTTCTTTCTTTGGTTAGCTGGGTTTTACAATCTAACGCCATTACATTACGGATCGTACCGTCACGCCACTGCGTATAAACCGCACTACACTGGGCTTTCATATACACTTCCCAATCTTGTTGGGCTTGTTCAATCGCCTTAACGAGCTTTGGATCTTCTTTATTATGCTCAAGACTAGCTGTAAAATATTTCGATAATTCCGCTTGAGCTGAATCTAACTTACCTGCAGCACATTCATTGATTTCAAGGGTGTTACGAGGATTATCGCAATCCAATACTTTCTTTGCTGCAAACGTTGGAAACGATACACAAACTAAAACAAGAAACAGATACTTATTCATATTTGGTCTCTAAATAACAATAAAAGTCACAGCATTTTCACCAAAGAAGTACGTCGTGTGTCCTTTAAATGAATCTGCAAATTCGCCACAAACAATAAAACCTTGTTTTTAAATGAGGAGCTTAATTGAATATCCAAAATTTAGGTACTGATTTGTGTTAACAATTTTCCTCAGCTAACACCGCTAATTGCCCTATAAGCTTAGCACCAATCCCTCAAAATCGGGCTTCTTCTGATAGCCAATTAGCTTGCAATCCGCCATCATTAATTATATACGGCCTAAATTGATCTTTGAGGTGAGGCAGTTGATAAAGAAATGTGTAATAGTTTGTAGTTTGCTATTGGAACGCGGTAGATTTCTGCAGCAGTAAGCAGAAAATGAATACGAACAACCTAAGTTGTCCGTACCATTCATTGATATTACAACCGCTTTATTTTTATGGATGAAGATGTTTTACCTAAGATAACTTTTATCTTTATGAGCTATATAGCTCCTCGTTGAATAGCTATATCATTTAGATGATATTTCCCACACGGCAACACTGCCTGAAATTTCATTACCAATAATAACAAGTGGCTTACCTGTTGCGCTGTTTTCTGCAGAAACAAATGTCATCCCTTCCGGTGCTAAATCACCCGTAATCGCTTTGCCTTCTTCCAAACCACGGTTGATAAAGTAATCAACATAATGTGCCTTACTCGGTTCAGTAATATCATAAACAACTACACCACCCATACGCTCTAGGCCAATGAAGGCGTAAGTTCTATCACCTACTTGACCCACTGTTAACGCTTCTGGTTCTGCACCTTTTGCATCAGAGCGTGCATCACCTGCATTTTCATCTTCATCATTATTAAATGCTTGACCGTGGATCTTGGCAGTTAGCAGCCCAATTTCATCACCAGAATCAAAAATCATCTTGCCTTGGCTGTCTAGAATAGAAAATGAACGCCCACCGAAGGTATATAGTGCTTCATATTTTCCATCGCCATCTTTATCACCTAATTGAGGATTAACTTTTAGACGACCAATATCGGTTTCATCATTTTTTAAATAATTAAAGTTACCAGTTAGAGTTAATTTCTTAGCGCGAATATCGTTAACAAACGAGAGACAACCGTCTTTTTTATCAAAGTCTAAACCGCCTTGTTCTTTACAGGCGTCTTCATCTTGGGCGTCAAAGAAATATTCACGCCCATCACCTTCATTGGCAATCACAACGTAGCTTTTGCCGTTAACGGTATAACTGGCTAACGTATCAGGTTGGTACATACCATAAAGACCAGGATAAGCCTTCATATTAATGCCACCATCTTTATCAGATGCATCCATTTTATATTTCGACCAATCTTTAAAACCTAGCCCTTGTAAGGTAATCGTGTTCGTTGCTAAATCGACTATCGCAATACCGTTATTTTCTTGTAATGAAGCGTAAGCTTTTTTACTGTCTTTTGAAACAGCAACATATTCCGGCTCAATATCTTGCGCGACTGTACTAACAATTTTCTTCCCCTTAATGGTCTGTCCATTAGGATTTGAGAAAACCATTCCTTGTTGCTCAAGCTTGGTTTGCTGCACATTAAATTGGTTAAAGCCTAGTAATGTTGCTTTATCAGCTACTTTTCCATTATCAATCGTAATAATACCAATAGAACCCTCTGGATCTGTGAGGTAATCACCTGATGGCTCACCTTCATTGGCAACAATAACTTTGGTTTCATCTGGCGTAAATGTCACCATATCTGGCAAATAGCCCACTTCGACATTCTTAATAAAAGCAGGCTTATCTCCACTTATGTCATAAAAAGCAATCGAGCCTTTTTCACAGGTTTTATCTGCTGCAATAGCCACAGCAGCCAATGCCTGTGTTTCAGCTATCGCAATACTATTTGCATTACCTTTCGTATGTTCTGCTAAATTAATTGTATAAACAGAAGATAGATTACTATTATTGGTTACACCTTTAGCAGATTGTTTTAAATCAGATACATTAAATTTAGTGGCGTCAATAATTTCGACTGTCGATGTTTTGCCTGAGCCATTAATTGCAAAAATTCGTTTTTTACTATTTTGATAGGCGACAATTTCTGCTGCACCTTCGGGAGATTGTGCATTTAATAAAGCACGACCAATAAGATTTATTTCAAACGGCTTTTCAGTGGCGTGAGCAAAATTAAATGAAGAGGATAAAGAAGAAATTACTAGTGCTGTCAATAATGGCTTTTTCACGGTCAATCCTTAACGTAAACAAAAAACCGCCACACTTTGGCAAAGCGATATTTAATTTTTACTACAATCGTGGGATATATTTATGACAACCAATATAAAATTCATATTTCCTAACAACACTGCTCTTTCACTAAGTCTTTAATTTAATAATAGAAATTTCTTATATGAATGTAATTTGACAGATTAATTCACTTTTTTGGATTGCGCTATTTACTTGATTTAACTAAAATCTACTCATCGGATGAGTCGTATAGTGCGACACACTCCACAAATATATTTGTGCGAATGTAAATTATCGCTACAATACGCGCCCTCCCCAAAGGCGGGATTTTCAACGAAGGTTATGCTCTATGAAAGAAAAAGTAGTCGATTTTATCAAACGTAAGCGTGAGGTTTTAGCGCATCACCAGTTTGAATTTAAAGACTGGCTATCACCAACAATTCGCGACTATTGGGTTGAGTTCCTAAACAAAGCGAACAACAGCCAATTAGCTTCATGGGTGAAAGAGCATAATTTAGTCTCTGTTGCGAATGGCAACTCTGTTGAGGTTGAGAAACCTGAGCCAATTGAAATGCACCCAGAAGCTGAAAAGCTAATGAATTCATTGGTGGAAACATTGGGTGAAGAGATCCATGTTGGTCAATGGCTAACAGTTGATCAATCACGTATTGATCGCTTTGCCGAGGTAACAGATGATCACCAATGGATTCACACTGATCCTGAGCGTGCGCAAACAGAATCACCATTTAAAACAACCATTGCTCATGGCTTTTTAACGCTATCCCTACTATCTGTATTAACAGATAGCGTTGATCCGGCGAATCAGAAGTTTCCAACAGCAAAAATGACTGTGAACTATGGTTTAAACCAAGTGCGTTTCCCGTACCCTGTGAAATCAGGTACGAATGTACGTGCGCGTACTAAAATTCAGTCAGTTACGCCTATTAAACGTGGTTTAGAGATTGTTCAAGAAATTACAGTTGAAATCGAAGGCTGCCGTCGCCCAGGTTGTGTAGCTGAGTCTGTTGTACGTTTATACTTCTAAATCATAAATGCATTACGAAAAGCCGAGCCTCTGCTCGGTTTTTTTATATCTAGAGATCAAACACTCGTACGTTTCAGAGTAAACCTAACTTTTCATTAATCGATCTTTATCAAATTAAATACGGTGGTAAGGTACAACGCTATTCCGACTATTGGTATTTCATCATGAAAAAGTGGCTTAAATTTATCCCTCTTATCCTGCTTGTAGGTTACTTCATTACTTACGATATTGTGACTCAAGTTGAAAGCACTCACCCTTCTGCACAAACAAGCCAACAATAAACTTATTCTCATGATTAGCAGCATGGTTTGAATGCCATGCTCTGATCGCTACTTTTTTAGCAATTGGCTTTTCAGGTCAAATTTCTTTGACTACGCTTAATAATGAAGCGGTTAGAGAAGAAACATTATGTTGTAAACCTAACCTTTCAATTATCGCTATACATAGATTTAACAAGCAATGTTATGCTTAAAACACGCACTAGAAAGCATTAAGACTCTCTAAAGCGAAAAACACTGTTACCAAATCATATATTCTTCCAGTTTATAGTATATGATTTGGTTTTTTTCGTCTCAGCCTCATCAATAATTCCACTAATAGCTTTGCTATATAAGACAGAATTTATCTCAATTCTCTATATCAACAGAATGTTATATACCCAAGCGACTTCAAGATGCCTGATTCAGAGCGAAGTCACTGAGTTGAATTCAAGGAAGACAACGAAGCGGAATAGCTAGCTCTTTCCAAGTTGTCTGACGCAAGAAGTCAGCTCAGTGACACGCTCCCAAAGGGCGAGCGTCCTTAGCTCTCAGACTTTGTTAACGATTCTCAATGTAGAACCACTATATCTTCGAATCGTTGCCGCGCCTGAGAACTAAGGTCGTCTCGCTGAACACTGCATCTTGAGGTTGCTTGGGTATACTGCTTTACCTACATAAACTTACCATGTAAATTTAAAAATATTCTCTAAGTTACAGTTAGG
This sequence comes from Photobacterium leiognathi, assembly GCF_030685535.1. NCBI lineage: Bacteria > Pseudomonadati > Pseudomonadota > Gammaproteobacteria > Vibrionales > Vibrionaceae > Photobacterium > Photobacterium leiognathi. The sequence goes on from NZ_CP131599.1 coordinate 1,140,979, forward strand.
TATATTAAATGCCATCCACTACTCGCGTTTTTATTTCTCAATCCACACAACCATGGTTCAACCTTGCTGTTGAAGATGCTATTTTCCGTAATATGCCAGCCGACCAACAGGTACTTTTCTTATGGCGTAATGCTGACACTGTGGTTATTGGCCGAGCTCAAAACCCATGGAAAGAGTGTAATACAGGGAAAATGGAACAAGACGGGATCACTCTTGCACGTCGTCAAAGTGGTGGTGGCGCAGTTTTTCACGATCTTGGTAATACCAACTTCACTTTTATGGCTGGTAAGCCACAATATGATAAGAATGTCTCAACTAATATTGTGCTATCAGCATTAAAAACGTTAGGCATTAATGCTAAAGCAACAGGCAGAAATGATCTGGTTGTTGAAGTGGGTGAAGATGAGAGAAAATTCTCAGGTTCAGCTTACCGTGAAACCATGGATCGCGGCTTTCATCACGGCACATTATTGCTTAATGCTGATCTTACTCGCTTAGCAAATTACCTAAATCCAGATAAAAAGAAACTCGAAGCCAAAGGGATCACATCTGTACGCTCTCGTGTGATAAACCTTAGTGATATTAATCCTAATATTCATCATGATAACGTCTGTGAAGCCATTAAAGAGGCTTTCTTTGCTCACTATGGTGAGAGCGTAGAAGTTGAATATATCTCAACAGAAAATCTGCCTGATATGCCCGGCTTTAGCGAAAAATACCAAAACCAATCAAGTTGGGAATGGAATTTCGGTAACACGCCTCAATTTATGCATAGTATGGATGAACGCTTCGCATGGGGTGGTGTTGAATTACACTTAGATGTGAAAAAAGGCCAAATTATTGCAATTAAAACCTTTACTGACAGCCTTGATCCAGCTCCTATCGAGTTACTCGAAGCTGCTTTGCTCAACATTGAATATAATGCGTCAGCCATCAATAACGCGACTATAGCGCTTGTAGAGCAACACCCTGAATATACCGATACCCTTAACGATATTAACCAATGGCTTAAAAATACCATTGCTTAATTAATATACGAGCTACTCTTATATCGCGCGAATGAGAGTAGCTTATTAGCTATAATCCCAATTAATCACTGAACCATGATCATAAACACCATCGCTGTAAGCTGGTGTAAAACTAATGAAGATATTGCCTTTATTAATCGGTAAGTTTGATGATATATCTTTCGCTATCAACCCAATGAAAAACATTGTGTTTTGATTATGTAATATTTGGTATCGATTAATTGCTGATAAATTAAGCATTATTATAAGCATAGTATTTTATATACACTTAATAAAGCTTACAAACTATGGCTAACTATATAAGTCCCTTATAGTAAGAAATGCGTAATATAAGCATAATGCAGATACTTAAACAAAAACGGCGATGTCTTTAACATCGCCGTTTTTGTTCAATAATGATTAAGAAAGCGTATTTATATCACTGTCACAGTCATCACAACAAGGATTAAGCACCCTTTCTTTGCAATTGAAAGGCTCAATGTGAATAATGATATCGACGACTTCATCTAACTCGTAAAGCAAGTGAGATTTGAAATTCTCAGCAATGGTATGCGCTTTATCAACACTCATTACTGGATCAACCAGCAAGTGGAAATCAAGTAAAATCGTACTGCCTGTTCTGCGGCTACGAATCGCATGGACTTCTTTAATATCACTGTCTTCTGCTGCATAAGCCTGAATTTTACTTTCGATATCAGCATCTGCTTTCGCTTCTGTGATTTCTAATACTGCTAACCATAAAATTTCTGCCGCTGCTTTTAAAATCATCGCGGTTACAATCAATGCTGCAATCTGATCTAAATAATGTAACTCTGGCACGAAGTAATTCGCAATCACAGCGATAGCGACAGGCAATGAGCTAAGAGCATCTGAACGATGGTGCCATGCATTAGCATATAAAGCACGACTATTGATTGCTTTGGCTTTAATTGCTGTCCAACGGTAAAGGAGTTCCTTTACAACAATAGATACAATTGCAGCAGCAAAAGCTAACATGCCCGGCTTACTATGTGCCTGCTCACTGATCGATGTTAACGATTCCCACCCAATACCGATGCCAACCAGCGCTAGCAAAACACCAATAAAGATATTTGTCAGGGTTTCAAAACGACCATGCCCATACGGATGCTCTTTATCTGCTGGTGCAGTCCAATAACGAGAACCAATAAGAATAGCAGTATCAGTGACTAAATCAGAAAAACTGTGCACACCATCGGCAATCAAAGCCTGACTACCTGTCATTGTACCTACTGTAATCTTAATAAAAGCCAGTGCGATGTTCGCGAGAGACCCTATCCATGTGACTTTTTGTATAACTTTAACTGCAGTATCAGACATAACCGACCAATCGAATCACTATATAAAGCTACATATGATAACGAACTTCATTAATAAATGAGACATTTTTATGAGTAGATTTATATGAAGACTTACATAGCATGATAGAAGAACTTAATTATATTCATGAAACTGTAAGCTTGTATATGTTCTAATGTCTTTTCTTGAGATATTAAGAATTATTTGCCAACAACCATGTAGTTAATAGTTAAAGTATAACCACAATGATGATATGCCTTTTAAAAATATAGACATACCTCTTAAAAATAATAGTGAAGTTCATGCTTGTTAATGTTTTAATTACAAATGTAAATACAAATTATTGATAGAAATATTAATTACCTTAAATGTAATTTTTGATCACATTATCCATAAAAAATATCAGGTCTATATTTCATAATCCATAATTTTGTACATAATGAAATATGTGAATCAATATTCTATATTGTTCAACAGAAAGGAAACTTTATGAGAAATCTTGCAGATTTTATACATCATATGGAAGGTGGAGACCAAAACTTCACAATTTGGGTACATGACTCAAATAAACGCTATAAAAAACTGCTTGTTTCGGATTGCAAAAGCATAAACTTAAATGATTTCTTGGAAAATCAACTTAATGTTATCGTTGAAATCACCGCATTAGACGGCTCTAACCAAGCCTACCTACTGCTTCCAGAAATCAACGCAGCGTCAACAATCAGCTTCGATAACGGAGAAGTCATTTCTTATATCGATGCTAAAGCAGCTTAATTATGGCAAGGGAAAACTCGAACAATTAAGAAATACTACGGCTAGGCTTTCTTTATTCTTCCCTCTAAAAACAGATCCTCGGATCTGTTTTTTTGCCTCCACGAAGACAATATCCATTTTCTTTTAGGTGATATTATACGAATCATTATCTACTTACTAATAATTTTATAAATTTATTAGAAGTGAATCTCAAATTATAAATAACTACTATTTTTCGATTTGTTAATCATAAGCTAGGGGTATTTGACGATAACCCATGGATTATTTTGCGACTGATAAGACGAACAAGCTTTTTCACCATCATCCCAGCCTTCATTAAACCGCGTATTAGAGCCATCTAGCGTAAATATATAACAGCTTCAGCAATGCTGACTCACAACCTTGGTTATAGCCATAGTGATAAATACTATTGTATTCCACATTACTTACGTACTTATCTGGTACAAAACGAAAACCATCATCAGTTGTGTGGGCACATCCCGTTACCATCAATGTAGCAAAACAAACTAAGCCTAATTTTTTCTTCATCACATTACTCAATCGAATATTTATACTGAGACAAAGAATGTTTGGTTCACATAAAAAAAACTGTTAATTTAAAATCGCTCTTTTTTACAACCGATATCACATTTGAAGCAAAAAAAGCGGCTACCAAGTTAATTACTTGATAACCGCTTCAATAACATTAGTTATGACGATTAAGGCTCATCAACAACTGGTTTTGGTTGGTAATGCTCAGGCTTAAGACCTAAGAATTCTGGAAGTAGTGTGCCTACAGAAATCGAAGACCATGTACCCGTTAAGATACCAATGAACATTGCAATCGAGAAACCTTGTAGCGAGGCACCACCTAATAACCATAGTGAGCCTACAGTCATCAGTGTTGTACCCGAAGTCACCATTGTACGTGAGAATGTCGCAATAATAGCTTCGTTGTTTGTCGCTTCAATATCTTGGTTTGGTTTCGCAATCAATAGTTCACGAATACGGTCTGCAATAACGATGGAGTCATTCAATGAGTAACCTAGAATTGCCAAGATTGCAGCAAGTACTGTTAGGTTGAACTCCATTTGTGTCATCGCAAAGAAACCAACCGCTAAGATAACATCGTGTAGTAGTGCAAGTAATGAACCAGCAGCTAGACGCCATTCAAAACGGTAGCTCAAGTAACCTAGGATACATAGCATAGTAACCAGTAATGCTAGGCCACCTTGCTCAGCAAGCTCTGCACCAACTTGAGGACCAACGATACTTGTATTTAGCACTTGTACATTTGCATGTAGTGGCTCAAGTACTTTAGTGATCTCAGGGTACTGAACGCCCTTCGCCGGTGCGGCATAACGTAATACCCAACGACCAGGCTCATCAGCGGCAATAACAACTACTTCTTGATTAAAGCCTGCATCCATCAGTGGAGTAATTTCACTGCTAGTGATCTGGCTGTTCATTTGTACTTCACTAACGACACCGCCAGTGAAATCTAAACCCCAGTTAAGACCACGAACACAGATAAACGTGATAGAAATAACCATTAATGCGATCGAGACAATACCCGTCATGTAACGCAATTTGGTTAAGTTTTTAATAATCCAATTTTTCATTGCGTTAAACCCTTACATCTCGACGCGAATCACGACCCCAAACCAAGTTAATAATGGCTCGAGAAGCGAAAATACCAGTAAACATACTTGTTAGTAGACCTAGACCTAGCGTTAATGCGAAGCCTTGGATTGGACCGTTACCGATAGAGTAAAGAACAACTGCAGTGATCATGGTTGTGAAGTTAGCATCGAAAATAGTACCAAATGCACTACTGAAGCCACGGTCAATTGCTTGGGCAAAGCTACGACCTTCACGGATCATATCGCGGATACGTTCAAAGATAAGTACGTTGGTATCAACCGCCATACCGACCGTTAATACCAGACCAGCGATACCTGGAAGCGTAAGAACTGCACCTGGAATAAGCGCTAACAGACCAAATAGCATGATCATGTTACAGATAAGTGCAACGTTTGCTACCCAACCTAGACGACGGTACCACACAGCCATAAATAGCAGTGTTACACCCATACCTAGAGCAAGTGCAGCGAAACCATTTTTGATGTTTTCAGCACCCAGTGTTGGACCAATAGTACGTTCTTCAACGATAGTAACAGGCGCTGTTAATGAACCTGCACGTAGAAGAAGGGCTAATTGTTGTGCATCTTCCAAAGAACCAGCGCCAGTAATACGGAAACGACTACCTAGCTGAGTTTGAATCGTTGCAACACTGATGATCTTGTTAGTTTGTACTGTTTCGCCTTTCGCATTACGGCTGTACTCACTGTAAGAGGTTGCCATTGGCTTGCCCACGTTCATACGTGAGAAGTCAGACATCATCTTACCGCCTGCACTATCAAGCGTAATGTTTACTTCAGGCGTACCATTTTCACCAAAGCTTGCACGTGCATCAACAATGTGATCACCACCAAGAACAGGCTTACGGCTAACACGTACTGGGTTACCGTTTTTGTCAGGTAGGATCATTGTGCTACCTGTACCTTCTTCTTTCACCGCGTAGAAAGCAAGGCTTGCCGTTGCACCGATAACGTTCTTCGCAGCAGCAGGATCTTGAACACCTGGTAGCTCGATACGGATACGGTTTTCACCTTGACGCTGAACTGATGCTTCAGTAATACCTAGCTCTTCAATACGGCTACGCATTGTTTGTAGGTTTTGCTGAACAGTTAGGTTGCGAAGATCTGTTTTTTCTTTTTCACGAAGAGCAAGAACTAGGTTATCACCTGAACCATTTGTTGCTTGCCATTGTGGATATTGTTCACGAATGAACTGACGGATCTTGCTGTTCGCTTCTTCGCTAGGTAGACGAACAATGACTTCATCGTTGCCTTTAAGCTCTGCACGACCACCACGGATCTCTTGCTTACGGAAATCAACACGTAAGTCATCAGATAGTTGCTGCGCATGGTTTTTGTAAACTTGTTTTACATCAACATCTAATAGGAATTGAACACCACCACGAAGGTCAAGACCAAGTTTGATTGGCTCAAAGCCCATGTCTTGAAGCCACATTGGCGCTGCTGGCTCTAATGCAAGCGTTAGACGCTCTTCATTTTTCACCAATGTGTTTAACGCAGCTTTTGTGTCTGTTTGTTGCTTAGTGCTGTCTAATACAACAATCGTACGATCTGGTTTTTGCTCAATTTTAAGCGGATCGATATCGTGCTCTTTTAACACCTTTTGAATTTCAAAAGGTGTTGGCATTGCACCGCCCTTCTTACTGATTTGAACTGCTGCATTTTCGCCAAACCACGTAGGAATAGCACTTAATAGCATTATCGAAACCGTCACAATTAGCACAACATATTTCCATGCTGAGTAATGATTCAGAATCTGTTTCGTATTCTTTTTTCTCATTATTTTTAGCCATGTATCTTGCAACAGATAGCCTGTTGCAGTCGATAGAACACCTATAATTATACCTTTATAGCATGAAAATGTTGCGAGTACTCTTTAATGCATTCGACATAAAAGGAGCAGTACAACTATAGGTACGATAACAAATCTTAATAACGCGATGATTATTAATAATTTTATTAATTTATTGAGAGATTATTACTGTTAGAAGAAAACTATCGTTATCTAATCAATAATAACGTTAGGCAACTTGACGAAGTTGACCGTATTGGGAGTAAATCAAATTGGAGTCTTTCCAACCTGAAATACGGGATGAGGAGGATTTAACCTTCAATGCCCACTCTACTGTTGGCGATAAAGGTTCAGCATATCCCACCGTGAGTGGAATCGCCGTTAAAATAGGAAATTCAAACGCCAGTCGATAGTCAGGAGAGACCTCTTCCGGACTTAAATGAATAGCATTGATCAAGCGGTTCGACGTACCCAGTGCAATATTATAATTGCTAAACTCGATACGATGATGTTTACCGTGTTCTGAAACACGATTTGTGCTTGAAAGCGGGAAATTCCATACCAATTTAGAACCATTCACTGATACTGGTAAACCTTGATTCGTTTTACCTTGCGTTAATGGATGATGCTTACCAGATGATTGACCAAGATGATGCTCCGAATTCGAAGATGATGACACTGGTGCAATATGGGTATGAGAAACATAATCTGAGAAATCATCAGCCGAATGGCTAATAGTCTGCATTGTTGGTGTTGAATTAATTAACCCTAACGTTTCTACATGTGTAGATGCCGAAGCTAATGAGGTAGCCCCTAAACAAATACTCAAAATTAGAAAACGCAAGAAGGTTAAAAACATAATACCTAAAAACAATGTACAAAAAAGATTATCTCCGCAATGATAAGGGGCGATAGTCAGTGACACAAGGAAATTATTAACAAAATAGTGTTATATTTTAATTTTATCGGTATTTATCAAATAATTTCCTATCGCAACAAGCCTTTATAATCCATGAAGATAGTTAAACCATCAGGTTTAAGACAAATTTAAGATATAAAAAAGCCGCAGAGCGAACCCCACGGCTATCAATTCTTACGCTGTTATCTCACACTTACAGTGATACAAAGATACCTGCAAGTGCTGCACTCATTAAGTTAGCCAGTGTCGCAGCTAAAACCGCTTTCACACCAAGCTTAGCCACATCACCACGACGCTCTGGTGCCATTACACCAATCGAACCAATTTGAATTGCAATCGAACCAATGTTTGCAAAACCACATAGCGCGAAAGTAACAATTACTTGTGTGTGCTCAGAAAGTGCTTGTTTTACAGATGCGAAATCCATGAAAGCAACGAATTCATTTAGGATCAGTTTTTCACCAATGAAGGTACCTGCTTTCATCATCTCGTGTGCAAGCACACCCACAGCAAAAGCTAATGGTGAGAAAATGTAACCTAGGATTGCTTGCATTGTTAACGGTGTTGTTGCAAACCAATGTGATACCGTATCAAGACCAATTGCACCTGTAATTGTTGCTAGCCAGTGACCTACACCTTCAAGACCTGCGTTTGCCATTGCAATCACACTAACGAATGCAATTAGCATAGTACCGATAGCAACCGATACTTTCATACCGTTCATCGCACCCGCAGCTAATGCATCAATCGCATTACTGTGTTCACTTTTCGCCATTTCAATTTCAGTCTGCTCTTGTGGCGTTTCTTGCTCTGGTACAAGAATTTTCGCCATTAGTAGACCACCCGGTGCAGCCATAAAGCTTGCCGCGATAAGGTATTTAAGATCAACGCCTAAACCTGCGTAACCGCCTAGTACAGAACCTGCTACAGATGCCATACCACAGGTCATAACAACAAATAGCTCAGAGCGAGTCATGCTTGCAAGAAATGGACGAATAAGAAGAGGAGACTCACCTTGAGAAAGGAAGATGTTACCAGTAGCTACTAATGATTCTGCGCGGCTAGTGCCAAGAACTTTTTGAATACCACCACCAAGGACTTTAATGATCCACTGCATGATACCAAAGTAATAAAGAAGAGAGATTAAAGCACTAATGAAGATAACAAGAGGGAGAACACGAATGGCAAAAACGAAACCGCTTTTTTCAATATTAGATAAATCACCAAAAACAAAGTTAATACCAACATCAGCAAAACTAAGAAGACAAGCAACACCATCGCTCATTGCGCCTAACATCTTCTGACCGATCGGGATATATAATACAAGAGCTGCAAAGCTTGCTTGTAAAAATAAAGCACCACCAACGGTTCTCCAATTGATCGCTTTTCTATTATCAGAAAGCGCCACTGCGCATAGAACCAGTACTACGATACCAGCCAATGTAATTAACAACTGCATTATTTCGTCCTGCTGTTTTTTAAATGGGTGTCGAATAATGAAGGTATTGCTGTTTGTTGCCATTGAGGAACGATTGCTTTTGGGGAAAAAGCAAAAAAGGTAGGGATGACGTTAAAACACGTCAACTGTAAAAATGTGTTCGCCCAAGTGTACAACATACGAGTCACCTAAATTAACAAGCTACAAATAACGCAGGTCCAACTCCGTGGGTCGTTCACTTATCCCTGGTGACAGCTTGTAAAATAAGGTGGCTGAACATAAGTGTTCTGACCGAGGCGAGAGTATATAGAGATCTTGCTCACATTAACAATATCATTTTTCAAAAATTGCATATTGAGCAGTTAAATGAATACAATCTGAACAAATGAGAGAAAACGTATTATCTTAAAAAGCATATTCATTACGTTCTGATTTATTAATAACAAAAAGCCAAGCATATTTAGCTCGGCTTCGTCTACTATAGAATCACAAACATTATTTGGTTAATGCTTCATTTAGCCATTGGTCAAAGTGCGATTTAGGTAATGCACCGTTTAGCATGTCAACCATCTTGCCACCTTTAAATACCATAATCGTTGGGATACTACGGATACGGTATTGCGCAGCTAACGCTTGTTGATCTTCAGTATCAATTTTAACGAAACGCGCTTCGCCATCACGCTCTTTCGATACATCAGAGAAAATAGGAGCAAAACCAACACATGGGTTACACCACGGTGCCCAGAAATCAACAACGACAGGCTTATCACTTTCTAATAGTGTAGAGAAGTTATCGCTAGTACCTTCAATTGGCATACCGTCGAATAATTTTTCCTTACATGAGCCGCAGCTTGCTTCGTCATTTATGCGCTCAGAAGGTAAACGGTTCAGTGCTTTACAGTGTGGACAGCGTGTTGTGATTGTAGTCATTGTTATCATCCATCTTTAAACTTTATCTGTGTTTACTGTAACGCTTACAGATAAAAAAACAATATGATTCAACTTATTAGAGCAATAGTTTAAAGCTATCAATCACATAAACGCATAGCTGAAATCAAAACACTGTGTAGAAAAGCAACCGAGATTGTTTTTTAAAACAAAAGAAAATGGGATGCTAATAGCACCCCATTCTGTATTCTTATTTATGAAGCAATCATTTTTGCTGATTACTGACTTTATGACCCTCTAAATTTACGCATGCCCTCTTCTATTTATTGATAGCTATCAATATGTGACACGGTAACAAGAAATCTATTATTCTATTAGTTAGGTGTTGATTCCCTTTCTCTACACTACGCATACAATAGTTATGTATCGAGTTAAATGACGTTTATTTCCTTATTACGTTTTAGTGTAACAGCCCAAGTTCACGTGCTTCTTCAATGGTTAAGCCACTGGCTTGAATATCACGGAAGAGTTCAATACGTCGTCTTGCTGCTGCTTGTTGTTTTTTACTCTCAGCAATATTAGAAGCGGATTCATCTTTGTGTTCCCACTTAGATGAGACGGATGAGATTTCTGAATAATCGATAGAGTTAATAGACACAACAACCTCCTAAAGCAACCTGTGTCGTCATGAGTTACTTAGTATCAAAGGAAATTAACCGAGTTAAGCCGATAAATTTCAGTTTGTGATCAATTCGAGGTTCACGAAATAAAGTCATCAAATCAGAATGAAATGACTAGTCAGTAGTTAATAACAAGCGTATTAATAGAAGTTCTGGACAATTAAATAATGGTGAATATTTAGACATATTTGACCCAACGTCCTTATATATAAGAAATCGTTCTCTCCTCTCGATACAAAATAAAAATCAGACTTGGCTCAAATATTTTCTTATTTATTTCTTCGGTTATTTTATTTGTGATATTGGTGTGTTTTTATTTGATATTAATTGATATCAGAAGGTAAATTGATTAATAACAACTGCCCCTCTCTATTCTTTGTTCTCAGCCAGTCTGCTTTATGTTGAAGCAAGGAGATGAATTTAAAATAATCTATTAATGTCAAATGGTTACTTATAATTTTAAGTTTTGTTTTTGGCAACTTAACATTACATTTTTTATACTACAGTTAGAAAAATAAAAGGCGTAATGTAAGTAAAAAAATACTTAAGGTTTCTATTATGACTAGTCAATTAGCTGAACGCGCTCAACCAGGTGCTATTTCAAATCCAAACACTTTTGCTGAATATCTCACTTTTGTGTTTAAGGAAAATAGTAATAATGATGACGTAAAAGAGATCTTCGCTAAAATACAAGTGATTGAAAAATCAATTGCTCAAAAAGATTTAACCGCACAACTTTCTTTAACCATTGGTATATCAAATCATGGTTGGTCAAAGGTATTCCCTGACATTCAGGCACCTGCGTTATTGCATGATTTTATTGAAATGAAAGACGGTGAACGTCACTTCCCAAGTACACCGGGTGATGTCTTCATTATGATTAAATCTGAGCGTATGGATTTGAATTTCCAAGCCGCCAAATACATTGCAGCAACTCTACAACCTGTGGCAACGCTAATTGAAGATATTCAAGGATTTAAATACTTAGATAACCGCGATATGATCGACTTTGTTGACGGGACCGAAAACCCAAAAGACGAAGCACGATACAACGCAGTATTAGTCGCAGATGACAGTGACATTCACCAAGGTGGTAGCTACCTAACTGTGCAACGTTATGTAGATCGCCAAGGTTTATGGGATAAACAAGCCACAGAATATCAAGAGCAAGTGATTGGTCGTACTAAGCTTGATGACATTGAACTTGATGATGATGTGAAGCCAGCTTGGGCACATAACAATAAGAGTAAAGTGATCATTGATGATCAAGAGATCAAAATGCTACGTCAGAACCGTCCATTTGGTAATGCGATGGAACACGGTACGATGTTTGTAGGCTTTGCAGCATCGCCTGAAATTTTAGATATTTCGCTAAAACAAATGATTTATGCCGACGACAACGGCGATTACGACCGTTTACTTGATTTCGTTGATGCAAAAACAGGCACACATTACTTTATTCCTTCGCAAACATTAATGAATACTTTTGCAGATTAATCTCTTTAGTCTCTTCCCCTGCCCGCCGATGAAAATTGACGGGCATTTTTCTTTTAAAATCATAAACTAATAAAACTATAAATAATTAAAATTATAACTTATTGAAAAATAACAGATACATTATATTTTACAGAATAATTTCTTGATTCCTCGCACGTTCTGTTGTCCCCTATACACTTAATAATTAACCCAATCTATTTATTAGCACTAACGAAGACAATTTCTGGGGGCAAGAATGCGCAAAACCCTTTTAACCCGAGTATCACTGGCAGCTCTTGTTGCTACCGTTGCGGGTTGTTCATCGACACCACCTCCGCCGCCAGCACCAACGGTTGAAAAGAATTTCAAAACAGTAGCAAGTCAATTTATGACTTCTGATGCAACGCGTAGCCAAGGCACCGTTGTCGATCAAGGTATGTTCTACCCTAAAGAAACCTTCTCTTTAAGCTACCGTTACTGTTCAGCAAGCCCAGAGCAAGCAACACAAGATATTGAGCAGTTCTACCAACTAGCGAAGAAGACATGTAAAGCCAACTCTGGCACCATGATCAACCAAGAAAACGATGCTTGGTGTGTACTTCATCCAAATACCGCCGAAGAAACACCAGTGTTCTCAGCACGTATTACATCAACAGATCTATGGGCTGATGTGTGTCCAACAGGACCTTTTGTGACCATGCGTGTAATTGAGAACAAAGACGTTGATCAAGCAGCATGGATTGATGGTGCAAAACAGCTTGGCTACCAACCTTTTTCTGTACACCGTAAGATCGTACCGTCAAGCCAATCACAAGCCGCTTTATTTAATGAAGAAGAAACACCTGCACCAGAGCAAGAGCCATGGACAGAAGAAACTGGCTTTATTGCAACACACGTAGGTGAAACGGTTTGTATGTACAAAAAGACCAAAGATGAAGCTTACGGCGTTACCTATAAAGGTAAAATCCAAAGCGTCAAAGATAACCGTGTTAGCGTACTGGCAACAGAAAAGCTAAAAGGCGATATTCGTGTTGCCCCTGAAATGGATCAACTGCCTTGGTATAAAGAAGCGGTAATTGAAGCTGATGCGCGTTCTTGGTTCATTTGTAACTAATTTCGTAGATTGATTACCAAGTTTAATTGCCCTCTTTTCACTGGTAATTAAAACTATATAAAAATAATGAAGCCCAGCGATACACATGTTCGCTGGGCTTTTTGTTTTCCGTTTACATATACCCAAGCGACTTGGGTATATTAATTTAGCTATAAGATTCAAAGAACTCTAACGTATCTTTTAACGCTTGATTACGTAAGCAGTCTTTTTCCATCAATAGCTCATGGCGAGCATGGGGGATCACCTTCATTTCACATTCAGTGCATTTAGTGCAAAAAATCACATGAGAGTGATTATCTACTACCTTATCATCCCCTGCTTGTAGCAATAATACCTAGCGTATCAATGTGCTCAACATCGCGTATACAGTGCTTAGCCGCAGCCAGTGCTTGCCATACCCAACGAGGGCTAGGACCACCTAAACGTAACTCAGGATGCAACTGATACAAATGTTTTGCCCAGCCATAACGTAATTGGCTTTGGCATTGATCATTAGCCTCAAACGGCTCCTCACGATACGGCTTTTTACCTAACACATAAGAAGGTTGCGACTGATAATGCTCCATGATTTTTGCTATAGATGACGCCACCAGCTTTAATGGAGCGGGCATATTAATACCAAACATTGGAGCATTGAGAACAACCGCATTAAACGGTGTTTGATAGTGCTCTAGATATAAGGTTGCAACAGCGCCTCCCATTGAATGGGCCAGCAAAAAACGATGTTTATAAGCATCTTTGTTAACGACATTTTCAATAAACGTGTGAAGATCAGTGACATAATCATCAAAACAAATCACATGCCCTAATTCACTGTCATTGGTTAACCGACCAGATGCTCCTTGCCCACGATGATCGTAAGCATAAACATCATAACCTTTGCGTGAAAACTCATAGAAAAGCTCCTGATATTTCCAGAAACTTTCATTACGACCATTCACCATTACAACACAGCGTTCATTCTGAGGTTCACGAATACTGATCCAACGGATCGGCACACCGTCTACCCCTTTAAACTCACCCTGTTGCCTCTTCTGCCACATGGCATGCACTTCGCCTGCCATTAATTGAGTAAATACCGATTCCTTGGTAATAAAATCCCTCTCACAATAATATTTCATCATGACAGCATCTTATTTTTATAATTTTATGCGTATTTACATAACCCTTTAACGTCTTCTTGCGTCAAATGAGAGAAATCACAGTAAGGTTCTTGAAGATGAATATGGCGACCCGTCGTATTTAGGAAATACTTTCCAGATTGAAAGCCCAAACGGTAATCATCTTCTAATGATGGTGCATCACTACCAATCATTTTAGATTTCAACGCTTTCTGTGGATGGATTTCATAAATAGTCACATCATCAGGAGGATTACTAAGAAATTCTTGCGTTTTTCTGTAGTTATCTTCGTGCTCAAGTAACATTTCAATCATGCCAGCAGCTTTTGAATGGCCTAAAGCACGACGAATATTGGTCATCCAGCAATGATCAAAAGAAGTATCAATCGGCACAGTTCGGATCACAACAATATGGCGGTACCCACGCTCATAAGCCTCCTGAACAGGGATCGGTGCACATAAGCCACCATCAACCCAATACTCATTCTGAGAATAAATTGGTTGCCTATTTAGCACTGGAACAGCACAAGATGCTTTTAATGCTAAAGACCAGTTTTCAGTATTTAAATTAAAATACGATGCCTGATGGCTGACCATGTTACTTGCTGAAGCTAATACCGTGCGATTACGCATATTCTCACGTCCTTGATGCCAATCTAGCTCAAAGCGTGTTTGCGTTTGCTGCATTAACCAATCGAGATCTAACCCTTCACGACCGAACAAGAATCGGTACACATCGAAGAAATGATGATTTGTGGTTGCCTCTGTAATCACCTTATAGGCATGTTTTTTCTGTCCACAAATATAAGAAGCTAAGTTTAGCGAACCCGCTGATGTACCAATCATTAAAGAGAAAGGATTAAAGTCTTGCTCTAAAAATGCATCCAATACGCCTGCAGTAAAAATCCCTCTTTGACCGCCACCTTCCGTAACCAGTGCTATCTTTGAAATATTCTGAGGTGAAAAAGACAATGCGTCATAATTTTGTACTGCATAAGACACATGCTTACCTATCATGCTCCCCTCTCAACACGTTACGTTTTCGATGCTAATTCATCATACAATAATTACGGGTGATACTAACAAACAGAGTTATAATGTCGAACTGCAAAGTATCAATATTTGATTGTAAAAATATTTGCCTAAATATCTAAATCATTATGCCTTGATATATTTAACTCGCTCATTTGTGAACATTTTTTAAACACTTTTGAACACATGAATAAGCACTCGTTTGAATTACTCAATCATGTAAGGTTTAAACAGTGCATAAACATTCACTCGCGCTTTTAGCTTGGCTGCCAATAGATACAGTCCACCTAATTTACGGTGTAAGAAAATCGCATCAGCGGGCGGTGTATGCCAATAACCACTGTTCATGCTCAATGCGCTGCCAGCATCACGAATACGCTTACCCATATCTGTAACACCGAAATCATATTCACCATTAAAGGCTAATGGTTCGCACGCTTCTAAACACAAATTTACAACGGCTTGTTTTGCGACATCTTCAATAGGCTGATGGAAAAAACCAATCTGCTTTAATGCCGCTAACATGGCGTCACGATCTTGTGTAATAGCCCCAGACATTAACTGACGATAACCTTCCGCAACATGTTCAGGATAGGCACGTGTTGCACCAAAATCTAACAAGATGAACTGTTTTGTCTCTGGGTTATAGCGGTAATTCGCAAAGTTAGGATCGGTTTGGACTAAACGGAACTCAAACACTTCTTTAAACAATAAGGTGAATGCCAAACTCATCACTTCATCACGAACTTCTTGAGGTTGTTTTGCTAATTGCTCAATTTCAATCCCTTCAACAAAGCTCATGGCAAGAATGGTTTCACAAGTTAAATCATCATAGATATCAGGAATTAAGAAACGAGGATCGTCAGCCATTAAGCGTGAAAAGCTTTTTAGATAGTTGGCTTCTTGCTGATAATCTGCCTCTGTATGTAACTGCTTTTTCGCTTCTTCTAATAATTCAGAGACATCAATCGACTTGGGGATCAATCCAGAAAGATTCAGTAAAGTTGAAACGTTATGCACATCGCTATCAATACTTTCACCAATACCGGGATATTGAATTTTTAATGCCAGATCTCTGCCATCTTTCGTTTTGGCGCGATGCACTTGACCAATCGAAGCAGCAGCAACAGGGTAAAAAGAAAATTGCGCGAATTTATCTTGCCAATCTTCTCCCCAATTATGGATCAATACATGATTTAGCTGGCTGATCGGCATCGGTTTCGCATCAGCTTGCAAGCGAGATAACAACTCAGTTAACTCTTTCGGCAGCAAATCACAGGCATCCATCGAAAGCAGTTGCCCAACTTTCATAGCTGCACCACGCAATTGCGCTAATTGATCTGCCACACGCTGGGCGTTTTTTGGGGTTAATAATAACTCTGATGCTTTAGGACGATGCCCTGCAGCCAATTGTTTCACCCCTTCCGCCACCATGCCAGTTGCCACTTTTGATGCTAACGAGCCTAGCTTAGTTAAACGAGATAAACGCCCTTTCGGCACTTTAGAATACTGGTGTGAGTCTTTCATTATTAAACCTTGTTTATCTTGTTTGGTTATTGATGCTAATGAGCTATATCATTTTGCACATTTCTTACAGCGCATCTAAATCATTAAGGTAATGCTCCGCTTGGGCAATAATCGCCGCTTGTTCACTATCATCAAGCTTATCCCAATGCATGAATAACATGCCTACACGAGGGTTCTTGGCTAACAATACCCGATGTTGTGCCATAAAACGCCAATATAAACTATTAAACGGACAAGCATCGCTACCGACTTTCTTTTTAACGTCATAATGACATGATGCGCAGTAGTCACTCATTTTATTAATATACGCACCACTCGCCGCATACGGTTTAGTGGCAACAATACCACCATCAGCAAACAGTGCCATACCTAGGGTATTAGGCTTTTCAACCCACTCTATTGCATCAATGTAAATACCCAAATACCACTGTTCAACCTCACTCGGTGCTATTTCAGTTAATAGGCAAAAATTCCCCGTCACCATCAAACGCTGAATATGATGAGCATAACTGTACTCTAACGACTGTTTTATCGCATAAGACATACACTGCATCTGGGTTTTACCGTGCCAAAAAAACGCAGGCAATGCTCGGTTAGCTGAAAGTGTGTTGTTCTCGCCATAATGGGGCATATTGAGCCAATAAACCGCACGAATAAACTCTCGCCAGCCCAATATTTGACGCACAAAGCCTTCAACTTGCGCAATGTTAATCTCGGAATTAGGCTGCTGATAAGCATTCATGGCGGCTTGTATGACTTGCATCGGGTGCAGCATTTTTGCATTTAACGCAAACGACAACCTAGCATGATACAAGCTCCATGCACTATCACTATGGGTGGTCATCGCATCTTGAAAACGACCAAAATGCGGAAGTAAATAACGACAAAAGTGCTCTAATAAAGCTTGAGATTGTTTACGGCTAACAGGCCATAATAAATACTGCGGAGAAAAGCCTATCGTGCTGATGCTATGCCTTGCTAGTCGCTCTGTAATATCACTAACGTCATTAGTGAACATCAAAGGCTGTGGAATGGCTGCAATATCAGTCGGTTTTAGCTTATTTCGATTCGCTTGATCGAAATTCCATTTTCCCCCTTCAGGCTTCTCTTCACACATCAAAATATTAAATCGTTTACGCATCGCACGATAGAAATGCTCCATCCTATTGTGCTTGCCCGCTGTTAAATACTGATCGATTTCAGTTAACGGCAATAAGAAATGATCCGTGTCTGTGGTTTGGATAGTGACACCATCAAGGGTGAGAGAGCTAAGTTGCTCCGATAAGCGATACTCATCAGGTTGTTGATATTCAAACCCTTGGCATTGGTATTGTTCACAAAGTGAGGCAATTAGCTGCAATAAATCTGTATATGACTCCGTATCATCAAGCGTTAGGTGTAAAACCTCATGTCCGGCTTGCTGTAAAGCCTTAGCAAAGTTTTCCATTGCGGCGAAGAAAGCACAGATCTTTTGCTGATGATGTACCACATAATCGGTTTCTTGCTTTAACTCAGCGATAACGTACAACACATCAGGATTGGTCGACTGATACCAATGATGCTTCGCATTGAGTTGATCGCCAAGAATGAGGCGCAGCATGGTATAACCTTGTTTCATTATTCTGTCCTAATCACTTATTGGTCAATCATCAATATCATAAGTATCTAACGGGTACAGCGTCTCATCTCCGTGCCAATGACGTATAAATGCATGATCAGGATCGAATAAGCGAGTCTGCTTTTCAATATCAAACCAACGTTTGTCTCGGCTATCTGTACCTACACCTGCAATGTATTGCCAGTTCCCCCAATTTGATGCCACATCATGATCGATCAATTGCTGTTCGAAATATGCCGCGCCATAACGCCAATCAAGCGATAATTCATTAAGCAAACAACTGGCGACGATCTGACGGCCGCGGTTAGACATATAACCAGTCTGATTTAATTGCTTCATAAAAGCATTCACCAATGGATATGGCGTAGAGCCCGAGCACCATTGCTTAAAACGTGAAGGATAAAAGCTCGTTAATAAACGTTTGTTTTGAACGCCAGAGAATCGATATAAATGCCGCCCTACCACATGAGCATGCCATTGAAAGAACTCACGCCATAACAATTCAAAGAAAATCCAATAAGTCGAACTGTTAGCAGTTACATTCTGCTCATAGTCCTTAAGCGCAGCCATAATGGTTTTGGCAGATAACGCCCCACAAGCCAGCCATGGTGAGAGCTTAGTTGATAATTCCCAGCCTGAGAGTGCATTACGCGTCTCTTTATAATTAGCTGGTGCATCACAAGAGAAATAACGCTGTAGATGCATTAATGCTGCGTTTTCGCCACCTTGCCATTCGACATTTGGGTTATCTGCAATATAGACACGGCCAATATCTAAATAGTCCGAGCTATTCATTTTAGGTGGCGGTGGTAAATATTTAGGCTGTGGTAGTGGCTTGGTCACGTTTGTATCACGCTCAATCAGCTTACGAAATTTCGAATAGCCGTTTGGCATGTCAGATAAATGAAACGGCAGTTGTTGTTGCGAATATAAAGTATGTGTATCAACTTCAACAAAGCGTAAATGAGGGAAATACTGCTTAATATATTGCCACTGTTGTTGCTCATACCAACCACAATGACGACTTCGATAAATCACATTAATTCTGTGTTGTTGGATCAAGGCAGGTAGTGATAGCAAGGGCTCGGCTTGTACCACCACTAACTGCTGCCCTAACTTAGTAAGATTGGCATGAAGTGTTTGTAAAGATTGCAGCAAAAACCGATGTCGGATCTCGCCCATAGATTTAAGCTGATAGCGATTAAACGTCTGCCATTGAGGCTCGATGAAATAAACACATAGTAAGTTATCAGCATGATCCCGTACTTGATGAAAAATTTCATTATCATGTAAACGAAGATCTTGAGTTAACCAATAAAGAGCTCGTACCGCCATAAACAATGCACCTTGTTTTTATTATCTGGCTAATACGAAACAAACAGCAATAGCGATCGTTTTCTCCCTAGTTTATTACTATTTATGAAATATAAAAAAGCCAGTGTTATTAACGATAAACGCAATAACACTGGCTAATGTGTACTTAATAAATTCCCGAGTGATTAATCGAATTCTGGTTGATTACGGTTAAAGAAGTTCACCAATAAACCAATCACTAACACCACAATCGTTACCACTAAGATAGACTGGAATACATGGTGATATTGCGCCGCAGATGTGATCAAATCAAGCGCATCACCTTTAGGTGTATCCGTTGCTGTTAGCTCTGCAATATTTGCCGCTAAGTAGTTTGCTACCGAGCCACCCATTAGCATGTAAATACCTGCAACTGTACCTGTTGCCCCTTGAGGGTTCATACGAGTGATCGCAGACAAGGCTACAGGGTCAATAAACAGTTCAGCAACACCAATTAAGAACAGACCAATGAACAACCATAGGAATGTAGTGTGACCTGTTGCCATTGCTAGTTTAGAAGATAACGTGATCAAACTAAAACCTGCAGTTAACAGCAATAAACCCATGTTTAATTTAGTTAATGTACGTACAGAGATCTGACGTGACGCTAATACTTTCCATAACCATGTTACCGCCGCACCACCCACGATAACCGCAACTGGGTTAACTGACTGGAAGAAAGCCGTTGGAATATGGAAACCAAAAATATCCGTATCAATGTTACGTTCGATGAATAGGCTGATTGAGCTACCGCCTTGTTGGTCAAATGCCCAGAACACAGTACCGAAGATCATGAAATACATAATTGAGTGTAATTTCTTACGATCTTCTGCATCACTCTTACGGTATAGACGTAGCATCTGTAGTGCAGAGAACGCTAAAATCACTGCAAGTATGTAGCCTGCAAGTAAATCTTTAAGTACGAATACCAAGCCAACCGCTGCGGCAATCACACCTACAATGATTAATAGCCAGTGGCTAACACCTGCAGTTTTACGGGTTAATGCAACCTTGTTAGCTTTTTGAACGTGAGCAAAGTTCTTACGACCAGTACTGAAGATCACTAAACCAACCAACATACCGATACCCGCTAAGGCAAAACCAACATGCCATCCCCAACGGCTTGCTGCATAACCACAGAAAATAGGCGCTAATGCTGAACCAATGTTACCGCCGATATAGGATATCGAGAAACCGGATTCACGTGCACTCTCATGACCTTTATATAACTCACCTAACAAACAACTTGAGTTAGTTTTAAAAAAGCCATAACCACAAATAATCAGCGCAAGTGCTGTATATAGCGTCATGTGATCGTTACTAGGAATACTCAATACAACGTGACCAGCAACCATTAATAATGCGCCAATCACCACAGACCAATAATTACCTAAGTAACGGTCTGCTAAATAACCACCTAAAATGGGAGTCACATAAACTAATGACGTATATGCACCGTACAATGCATACGCATGTTCATCTGACATTAAAAGTTTTTGGGTTAAAAAGAGAATTAACAACGATCGCATACCGTAGTAGCTAAAAAATTCCCACATTTGTATCGCTATGAGGTGAAAAAGCCCTTTAGGCTGAGAGGATAATTGCATATTGATTCCTATAAAAGGCCCGTTTAGCTAACGGTTGTCATTCTTATTTATATACCCAAGCCACTTCAAGTTACTAGGTTCAGCGAGCATATCTTGGTTTGTAGACTAGGAGACGATTTGAAGATCTAGTGGCTCTAAATCAAAAATTGTCGACAACGTATACAAGCCAAGAAAACTCGCCCTTTGGGAACATGTCACAGCAACGATTTCTGTGTCACGCAACTTGGAAATAGACAACCATTACACTGCGTTGCTTTCCTCGAACTCGAAGCTGTGGCAGTGTTCTGAATACTATAACTTGAAGTCACTTGGGTATACGGTAATACCAAGGGTATTTAAGAATGAAAATACACTGAACTCCCCTAAGCTCAAGCATATTCTTGACTCATATTTAGCATCTTAATTTTCACAGTTTTAGAGATTTATTCGTTGCTTCAATGAAAAATTCCTATTCTATTTACATGCAATAAACAAACATCATTCCATTTCTGAGATTTAGATCTCAGCATATTTGTAACCATTAATAAATTCATAAGGTTACTAATAATAGATAAGTATAAAAGTATTACAGCAATCGTTATCTTGTGACATTAACCACAACATTAATGCAACAAAAAAGCCGTTAACTGTCTCCAGCAACGGCTTTTTGAAAAACATTTTATAACCTAAAATTACAGTGTTAAATCCAATTCGTTATGAATAAGAACAATACACTGCGAAGCAAATAGCATTTTAGGTCCTAAGCTGATTTTCTGAGCACCTAAACGTTTTAAACTATTAAAGCTCTTTTTCGGCATTGGCATATGATCGGTTAATAAGAAGCAAGGGTTATCAGCCAATTCAATATCACGTACGAAATCACCTTTTTTATCCAACATATACAGTTGGTAATCTTCAGCTAACTCGCCCACTAACTTTTCAAAGCTAATAGTACGTACAGTAATACCTGGCTCAACCACACGTGATTGCTCTTTACCCATACCTAATGACTTATCAAGCGCATGGGCAATTTTGTCTAACCATGCTTGCTCATGAAAACCAGTCAGATTAGTAATATCATTTGAGCTAAAACTAATGGTACGAGAGAAATCTTGCGTACTTTCAAGCACTAAATGCACCATGATATCTTCACGATGAGACTGCGCCACAAAAATAGCATTCATTAAAACGTGAGCCAAAATTTCAGTGTGAGCATCTTGACCAACAGATGCTAATAACATTTTGCTGTCTGTTGGGGCTGAACGGGCTCTTAATACGAAAGCGCGCATAGTTAATATCCTAGAAATTGAAAGTGACACTTGCTTCGCTACACAATGGTACATATCAATCATATACCTACAGCGAGCGCCGTATTATCCCCGCTTTTTAATAATATGTAACCCCTGTTGATCATATTCCTATTTCCATTCGTATTATTTGGTGTTTTTACCAATGTTTGCTAACACTAATCAACAGAAGCGTATACAAGGAAAGAATAATGGAAAAGATGATTATCTTTTATGATGGCAGTTGCCCACTGTGTGTTGCTGAAATGAAGCAATTGCAACAACTCAATGTGCGCAAACGTCTTACGTTCGAAGATATCTTAGCCGTTGATTTCCAACAACGCTTCCCGAATATTTCGGTCCAGAAAGCCAGCAACGTTTTACATGGTCTACTGTATCAGGACACTGGCATCATAAATAAGTACCAAGCAGAGACAACCTTATTACTCGGCTTAGATGTCACCTATCAAGCGTGGAAAATGGTAGGCAAAAAACCTTGGTTAAAGCTATTACGTTTACCTGTGATTCGTTTTTTTGCCGATAAAGCTTATTTGTTCTTTGCTAGAAATCGTTATCGTATTTCAGCACTATTAACAGGTAAGGCTCGTTGCAAGCAGTGCTCAATAGAATAAGAAATCTAATCAGTGCTCACAGCAATATTCCTTACACGCAAGCTTGTCTCAATGCTTTTTACGCTTTCTTAAAGTGTAAGTAACTCATTCGTGTATTTATTAAATAAATAGAACAAAACGCCATAAAATAGACACAGATTAAGAATTAAAACGTCAATAAAAAATTCTTTGTAGTCATATATCTAACTTTTACACTTTTCTACGTGCATAAATAAAAAACACTATTTACACTCGCCGCACTTTCTAACACCACATTTTTCTGAGACAACAATGCAACTATCACTAAAACAAAAGCTGATCAGCGCGAGCTTGTCTGCTGTTGTCCTTATGGCAGCAGTATTAACTTGGCTTGCAGCCAGTAATTTACAAGAACAAACCAACGAAAATATCTTAGCGCGCGTGCAAAGTGTGGCAACCACAGCCACCAGCGGTATTGAAGATTGGGTTAATATCCGTCGTAGTATTACCTCCTCAGTTAAAGAACCCTATCAACAAGCGGATCTTGTGCCTTTCCTAGAACAAGCACGTGATGCTGGCGGTTTTGACGATATCTACTACGGTTCAGTTAATGGTGAAATGACCCGTTCACACCCAGAACGTAACCGTGCTGATTACGATCCTCGTACTCGCCCTTGGTACGGTGACGCCGTAAACAGCAACAAACAAGTGATCACCACCGCTTATCAAGATGCCATCACTAATGCCCTATTGGTGACAATTGCCGAGCCTATTCGTAATAAAGGCACACTGGCAGGTGTTATCGGTGCCGACGTATTAATTGATCAACTTATTAACGATGTGATCAGTTTGAACATTGGTGATAATGCTTATGCCATGTTGATCGATAAAAAGAATGGGACTTTCCTTGCTCACCCTGATAAGTCACTGTTATTAAAACCGATTGCGAACTACAGCAATCAGTTAAACATGGGCAATATCGAGCAAAGTGCCAATACAAATAGCCTAGAGCAGATCTCTATTAAGGGGAAAGATAAGCTATTTTACTTTGCGAATATCCCAAATAGTGATTGGGTATTTGGTCTTGAAATGGATAAATCCACAGAAGAAGCCAGCTACTATTCACTATTAACCGAGCTTATTATCACAGCTATTGTGATCACCTTGATCGTGGTTGTCGCGGTGGCATGGTTAGTTAACTTCTTGCTACGTGATTTAGATCGTGTATCAAAAGCACTGGCTGAAATAGCTAACGGTGAAGGCGATTTAACTCAGCGTTTAGAACCACGCAGTGATGATGAAGTAGGTAAACTGGCACTTAACTTCAATCAATTTGTTGGCAACATGCATCAAATGGTGACTCGCCTGCGCCACGTATCAGAATCACTCAATCAACAATCACATGTTACTGCATCACAAGCTGAAGAGCGCAGCGCACGTATTCAGCTTCAACAAGATGAAATCAACATGGTAGCAACAGCTATCAATGAAATGGCGGCCGCAACGCAAGAGATCGCATCAAATGCAGAAAACACCGCAAGAACATCTGAAGAAACGGTAACGGCATCTAATCATGGTGCAACACAAGTAAACCAAAGCCAGCAATCAATCAGTACCTTGGCACAAGAAGTCGAAAAAGCAACAACAGTGATCAGTGATTTAAACCAACATGCACAAAGTATCACTACGATTTTATCGACTATCCAAGGCATTGCAGAGCAAACTAACCTCCTTGCTCTTAACGCTGCTATCGAAGCGGCACGTGCTGGTACACAAGGTCGAGGTTTTGCCGTTGTTGCTGATGAAGTACGTGTTCTTAGCCAACGAACTCATGCTTCAACCCAAGAAATCCAACAGATGATTGAAGCGCTACAGCAAACCACACGCCAAGCAGTCGGTATTATGGATGATAGTCGTCACTTGTCTGAAACCAGTGTTGATGATGCTAATGCAGCGGCGGTTAGCTTGTCGCAAATCACCACATCAGTAACCACCATTAATGATATGGCGACCCAAATTGCCTCTGCAGCAGAAGAGCAAACCTTAGTCACATCGGAAATTACCCGTAACACAGAAGGGATCCGTGATGTGTCTAACGAGCTTGCCGTTGAAGCAGGAGAAGCGGCAAAACAAGCAGCGGAGTTGTTTAACTTATCCCACGAACTGCAACAAGAAATCAGTCGTTTTAAACTCTAAACATACCGTTATAACAACGAAAAACTAACGACAAAAGCTAGCATATAACGTGCTAGCTTTTGTTCTATATATAGCTAACTATTATGCCAATATTTCTATTTCTCTTAACAATAAGTTTCAGTATTAGCGCCAATGCGGCATGGGATAACCCAACCGATCGCTATAAAGATGAATATAAAAAACACTTAAGCGCAAGCTGTCCTATTGCCAGTGATAGCATGAAACATTTCGTCTATTTTACTAAAGACAGAAAAGCCATTAAATCTCATCCTTTACTCAACAATCCTCGTTTTGTAGGCGCACAAATCATGTATTCATGGTCTGACTTAGAACCTCAAAAAGACGTTTATGATTTCTCTATCATTCTTGAAGATTATGAGTACCTAAAAAAGCACGGTAAAAAGCTCTTTATTCAACTTCAAGATGCGACCTTCTATTCTGAAAATAAAGCCGTACCTAATTACCTTCTCGATAAAGTCTATGATGGTGGCGCAGTTCAGCAATACACTGATGATGGAAATAGCGAAGGATGGGTAGCTAAACGCTGGAATAAACAAGTTCGAACTCGCTTCGCACTATTAATGCAAGCATTAGGACGCCAGTTTGATGGAAAAATTGAAGGGATAAACCTACAAGAAACCGCTATTGGTGTATCAATAAAAACCGATCCAAGCTTTAATGAAAAAGACTATGTAACAGGTATCAAAGCAAACATGCTGGCCTTGAAACAGGCTTTTCCTTCTTCAACAACCATGCAATATGCCAACTTTGTTAACGGTGAATGGCTTCCTTGGGAAGACAAAGGTTACCTTAAAAGTATTTACCAATACGGCGAAAAAATTGGAGTGGGATTAGGTGCACCCGATCTCATGGTTAAGCGTCGAGGACAACTGAACCACGCTTTAGCTATGATGCATGAAAATAAGTATTCCGTCCCTTTAGGCATTGCCATTCAAGACGGTAATTACATAGGGCAAACCAACACGACTGAAGTAGTTGAAAAACGAAACAACATCGTACCCATGCTGCACTCATTTAGTCAGCACTTCCTGAAAGTAAAATACATGTTCTGGGGATACCAAGAGCCCTACTTTACAGAAGATGTTCTTACTTGCTTCAACGCTTAACTAAACCCACATAAGGTTAACAGCAAAGCCAGCACAATCGTTGCTGGCTTTCACGAAACACCCCTAAAACTCAAAGTTATCTATTCGATTAAATTCGGTAATTCGTCCTTTACCTTGCATCTTAGATTGGTACATCGCCATATCCGCGCAATGTAATACGCTATCAATACCTGTCACATCATTAGATTCAATATAATAACAACCAATACTCGCCCCAACGTGGATCATATGTCCTTTAATATTAATCGGTTGAGAAATGTTATTAATGATTCGATTACCAATATTCAAAATCGATTCACGTGTTTTTACTGGGTTTAATACAGCAACAAACTCATCCCCAGCTAAGCGCGTTACAATGTCATTTTGACGAACACTCATCATTAATTTCTTCGCTACAATTTGCAGCACCTGATCACCAATTTCATGACCATAAGAATCATTCACAAATTTAAAGCCATCTAAATCAATAAATAATACTGCCATGGTTTCAAGGCGCGGCATCGATAGCTTTTCAATTAAATAGCGATGTAAAAACTCACGATTCGGTAAATGAGTTAACGTATCATGCTGCGCAATATGTGCTAATCGTTGTGCTTCTTTAACGGAGCTAATGTCAGAAGCTAATACCACAATTTGGCTATCACGTGTTTCACTATCAATGATCTGACTAACCTTCAATTGTAATGGAATAGAGACCTTACGTTGCTGGTTATAAATAGCGCATTCCCCTTGCCACTGTTGGTGTAATGACAACGCCATCAAAATCTCTTTCTTCATTGGTAAACTATCCGTTTCAGTTAATACTGAACGGTAATATTTACCGATAACATTGGCACGCTTCAAACCAATAAGACGACAAAACGCACGGTTAACCATTTCAATATGTACACAATTATCAAGCAATAAAATGGCTTCATTGCTGTTTTCAAAGATCTTTGCAGCCAGTTGTTGTTGACGCTCTGCTTGGCTTTTCTCTGTCACATCTTCAAGGGCAAATAAAATCTGTTGTTTGTGTGGCAGTGGCTGACTAACCACTTGATAAATGGAAGTACCTTTCACGCCTTCAGCTTTGATCAATTCATGATTAAACTGTGCTCGCCCTTCTAGCACTAACTGTAACTTCTGCTCGAAAGCTTCAAACTCAATCGGGTTAATAACTTTGCAGAAATTACGAGATTTCATCGCAGGAACAGAGTAAGGAAACAGTGACGCACAACTTTCATTGGCTAAAATAATACGCCCATTACGATCCACAACTACTAAGGCATGTTGAACCGTGCTGATCACATCATCTGCAAATGCTTTCTCATTTTCTAACTGCGAAATCGTATGTTTAATTTTGGACTCACGCTGATTAAGCTTTACAATCATCGTGTTAAAACAATCAATTAATGCATTAATTTCATCTTTGGCATCTGATGCCTGTTTAATTGTATCGGTTTGATTAAAGTGAATGACATTGATCATCGCATCATTTAACTGGCGAATCGGACTGATCATCCAATGACGTAGGCGATGTATTACAAAAAAGCTAAGCAGTACCAAGGCTGCCAATAAGTACATACTGACTTCTAACTGAGAGGTTTTTATTTCCTCTAATGCCGCTAATGACACAACAACCTTTAGCCTTGCTAACTCTTCCTCTTCAAAGACTACAGGAACAACCATAAACAAGTGGTTATGGCTAAAAATATACCCTTTACGCTCAGCAATCTCCTTCTCCGACTCTGTTGGCATAACTGACGGTTGCTTCTGATTCTGATATTTAGCAAATACCATTTTTGCATCTCTCATCACAGATACAGAAGTGATCATAGGGTCGGCACAAAATGCGGATAATATTTCATTTGCCGTTAATGGATCATCAAATTGAATCGCAGCAGTTAAGTTTGTACCAATACCTGTTGCGAGAATATTGATTCGATTAACTAAATTCTGCTTTTCACTTTCGATATATTTATACGAACCTAATGTTTGGAATACCAAAAACAACACCACAACAAAAAAGACCAGAGGCAAATATAAACGTTGGCTTAATGATAAAGAGTTCATCCAATTTTTGCTCATGGCTGCACTCCTTTCACAGGTTGTGTTTCTAGCTTTGGCAAAATGGCAATTTTTAATAATTTAGAGCTAATAGAAAGCTTTGCTCTTTTAGCGTTAACCAGTGCAATTGCAGGACGAACTTTATTGTCCATTGAACGCAATTCAATCATGCCGCCTTTATTTAAAAATGATTGACCTGAGCCAATAGTTAACACCCCTTGCTCAATAGGTATTTGATTCAATTTTTGCTCTCGTTGAGGAGATATATAGGCAATTTGGCATTGGTCAATTTGATTAATATTCGTTAACGTGACGATGTTATTTCCAATGTTATTGGCTTTAAGTAAACGACTTAATGTTAACGCTACCTTATCAGTACCGAGTGTGCAGTACGTTAATTTTTCGCTTGTTTTTAGCTACGTGATAAATTGCGAGAAACGGTAAATATACACTGCGGAAATTTCATAATCGGCAGCATTATGAGCATGCACTTTATGAGCTAAGGTATTAATACAAAGCGCCAAGGCAACCACAAAATATAAAATGTACAGACGGCAAAAATGGTAAGGCTTACCGATAAGCCCTACTACTTTCTGTTTCATTTTATTGTTCGGTGCGCAATCGTTACTTTGCATTTAGCCCCACTAAAGTGTTGTCCACGATAGACGCATAAATACCGTTTCTTCTAACGGTGCTTTATTGGGCATATCTTCATAGGTCGAACTGCCTAAACCATCAACAACAAACTCTACCAATGACCACGAGTGTTTTTGCTGCCATGCAACGCGTAAATCCAATGTAGTAATCGCAGGTGCTTCATAATATTCCAGTGATGATGACACTGAACCTTTATGTTTTAACCACCAATCAATTTGCCATTGAGGATTAAGTGTCCACATCATTTGGATCGAACCATAATGGTTCGGCTGATGATCATATAATGCTTTATAACCGCCATTGAGATATGTATCACACGTTCGATAGCGTGAATCGCACTCTGCTTGTGTATCAATAAAGCTGTATGAGGTATTGAAATTGATCGCTTCTGAGGGTTGCCAAAACAAAGCTAACTCAGCGCCATAACTCTGTGCTGTTAAATTATCACTATAACTGTTTCTAAAGATCGCCGTTCCACCTGGTAATGTAGTGCCATCTTCACAATAACCATAAGTACAGATCCAACGACCATCATCAATCATACGTAGGTTATCGTACTCACTGTAAAAAACAGTGGCATCAAGGGAAAATGTGTCAGTTATTTTTCCACGATAGCCCGCATCCCAAGTAACAACTGATTCATTATCCATATCCTTATTACCCGCGGTATAGTTCATCGCAGGATACATACCGACACAAGACGGATGCTGAGATAAATCACAATTTGGAATAGAAGCGATCGCATTACCTAAAACAAACATGTCCGTTGTTGAATCAACCGCAGATGGCGTTACTACAGCGCGACCAATACCAGTCCACAATTGATGATCATCTGTCGCTTTATAATGTAACCTTAATTGCGGCTGTAACTCTGTTGTATCGTTACGTGTAAAGTGCTCAACTTTAACACCAAGGCTCGATGTCAGCTTATCCGTTAGTTGTGTTTCTAACTGTGAGAACACATTATAAATCTGCTCTCGCTGCACACGCTCATAAGCCAAGCGCTGATAAGGTTGCATACCAGTATAATAATTAGCTTTGGCGGTTGGGATCTTTAGGCGTGTATAACGGGCACCAATACCCATTGTTAACTCATTTTGTTCATTAAGCTGTTTGATCATTAATAGATCACCATTCACAGTACTATATTGACCATTCGCTGTTGGCTCTGTACGTGAATTATTATCAATCCAAAATGAGCCTTTATATTGGGTGTCATCAAGTGTCTTACCAAAATTAAGGCTCGAATAAACCCCACGTGAATAATCCTTTAATAACGAAGGATTAGCGACAATAGCAGTATCAGGATACAAAGGATGAAGGGGTTGTTCTAAAAAATCATAGGTGTACCAACTAGAATGCTCAGACTTGGTG
Source organism: Photobacterium leiognathi (assembly GCF_030685535.1). Classification (NCBI taxonomy): domain Bacteria; kingdom Pseudomonadati; phylum Pseudomonadota; class Gammaproteobacteria; order Vibrionales; family Vibrionaceae; genus Photobacterium; species Photobacterium leiognathi. Next base: position 1,171,557 of record NZ_CP131599.1, read on the forward strand.
TGATAACCACCTAGCTGGAAAGTTAAAAACTGATCGTCTTCAATATAATCCGTTCTAAAAGCAACGTTATAGTTATTCCACTCATCATCATTAAACGAGTAATAATCAGATTGAACACCTTTTACTGATAATCTTGCTGTTGTAAAATCATTTAGCTGAAAGCCATAACGATAGTCAGCTTCTTTATAATTATATTTACTATGGGCTATTTCAAAAAACTGACCGAGAGTCTCATTACTATTTTTAGTAATAATATTAATGACACCATTGGTCGCATTACCGCCCCACATCGTGCCAGCAGAACCACGTAAGATTTCAATACGATCAATATCATCTAAAATGGTATCAATGGTGTGCCAGAAAGTACCTGACATTAGAGGGCTAAAAACACTGCGCCCATCTACCATGACGAGCAATTTATTAAATAGCGTTTCATTCAAACCACGAAGAGAAACTTGCCAGTTAAATTCACTGAGCTTTGTTACCTGCACACCCGGTGCCAACGCTAATGCTTCAGCAATAGAGCGAACACCACTTCGACGAATTTGTTCATTCGTGATCACATAGATAGCAGCAGGTACATCATTAAGCGGCTGCTCTTTTTTTGCTGCCGTCGTTACCGTTACGTTCTGACTTGTTAACTCATCTAAGTCCATCGACATCAGATTATCAATGTCAGATGACGCCGAAGCTGCGCTATAGAATGACAATATGAATGCCGACAAGAAATACGATAACGAATGTAAATTTTTCTTCATGGTTATTATGTTAGGTAAACGTTCCCTCCTAAATTCTATCAAAGTAGTTATGGTTATTAATAATAAGGTTATATATATCCATACCACTCAAAAATACCAAAAAGGCATAACAAACAGGTTATTTTCATTTAAAAAATAAACAATTTTTATATTAACCATCCAACAATATAAGCTTAATACTAAAAAAAAATAATAATACTCATCAAAGGCCATAGTTATTAATATTTAGTTACGCTTTAAATTCTTTTAGAGAATAATTTTTTTCTTAACCAAATGTAAATAATTAGACGCAGTTAACAACTAGATAGCTTACCTATTACTTAGATAACAAAATAATCAAATTCATTAACTAACTAAATCTCATGAATCTCCGTTAATAGCAGCCTCATGCTCATCTTTTTGGTACTATATAACACTTAGTCGGGGAGCCTTGTGCTGAGATCACATCCAATGTGGAACCCGTATTCACTTGAACCAGTTAGTACTGGCGTAAGGAACTAAAATCAATTGCTATTTAATTGACGCTTAAAGGTAAGTTTTGATACACGCTTTTAAGCGAGCACTTCTTACGCTTTATTATAGAGATATGCTATGTCAGTCACTTTCAATAAAGCAACAACCCCCATCGTTCTTACCATTGCAGGCTCAGACAGCGGTGGCGGTGCAGGTATCCAAGCAGATATCAAAGCAATATCAGCCACTGGCGGGTATGCGTGCTCTGTGATTACCGCTATCACCGCACAAAATACCCTTGGGGTTTCTGCCGTTCACCCTATCCCTTTGCCGATTATTGAAAAACAGTTAGATGCTGTATTTAGTGATTTAAACATTGTCGCAGTTAAAGTCGGTATGCTTGCTGATAGCGATATCATTGAGCTGGTCGCGGCGAAAATACGTCAATATAAGCCACGTTTTTTAGTGGTCGATCCTGTGATGATTGCCACCAGCGGTGATCCTTTATTAAAACAAACAGCAATAAAAACCCTTAAAACAGCACTACTACCGCTTGCTGATAACATTACCCCAAACCTGCCAGAAGCCGCGGCATTAACCCAGTTAGCTATGCCAAATACCCAAGATGGCATGTTGGCAATGATAGATGAACTACGTTTACTTGGTGCAAAATCAGTATTGCTTAAAGGTGGGCATCTTGAATGCACTAACGAAAGTAATGATGTACTGATTCTGCCGCAAGAGATAGAAATCTTCTCTGCGCCAAGAATCCAAAGCCGTAATACCCACGGAACAGGTTGTACATTATCATCAGCTATCGCCTCTTATCTTGCTCAAGGCTATACACTTATGTCTGCCGTACAACTGGCAAAGCACTATATTACCTCGGCAATTGAGTATGCCGATCAGCTCGATATCGGGCATGGTCATGGTCCTGTTGATCATTTCTTTGCATTACGTTCCAAAACAACGAACAACCACGGCTCTTAATCGCTTATTACGACGAAATATCCCTCATATATCAATATGATAAATGAGGGATAACACATGAACGAACATCACAACCGCAGTGTAACCACGCTACACTTTGTCATTTTTTTCCTAATTTTATTTATTCTTTTAAGCGGATCACGCTTATTTCGTCAATTAGCAATTTAGTGCTATTAGTCTTCTTATTTTTATTTATCTTCAAGTAACATAAATATAACAAGTAATATGGTATTTCGTGATCTAGCATTAAGTGATAAAGCCTTACTACTCAGATAAGGTTCTTATTTTTATTAGATTGTCAGGATATTTATCTCCAAGCGACTAAATTAGACCTTATTACGGCTCCCCATCGCTTAGAGAAAAATATGAACTTAAAACCTTTAGCATTCAGCATTGCCTTACTATGTTCGGTTCCTACTATGGCAGCAAAACCTAATACAGATCTTCAGTTAATGCCTTACCCTCAGCAAGTGTCATTAACCAATAGCACCCCTTTAGTAATTGATCGTCATTTCAATGCGCAATTAACGGGCTTCACTTCACCACGATTGATCTCATTGGTTGAACGCCTAAATCACCGCATTGAAAGGCAAACAGGGCTGTTTCGCACAACACCTATTCAAACTAAAAACCAAACACCTACACTGACGATTGATGTTAAAGCGCCAGCACCAACAAAAGTGCAACGAGCAAAAGAAGATGAAAGCTACCAGTTAGACGTAACCAGTAAACAAGCCAAATTAACGGCTAATACGCCTTATGGTGCAATGCGCGGTATTGAAACCTTCTTGCAGTTGATTCAATCCGATACCAATGGATTCAACATTCCTACCGTCACCATTGAAGATTCACCTCGCTTCCCTTGGCGCGGAGCATTAATTGATACAGCTCGCCACTTTATTCCTGTTGATGTGATTAAACGTCAACTTGATGGTCTTGCATCAGCCAAACTCAATACATTCCATTGGCACTTAACCGATGATCAAGGCTGGCGTTTAGAATCTGTTGCCTACCCTAACCTACAAGAGAAAGGCTCAGACGGACTCTTTTATACCCGAGAACAAATTAAAGATGTGGTGGCTTATGCCAATAGCCTTGGTATTCGAGTCATTCCAGAAGTGGATTTACCCGGTCATGCTAGCGCAATTGCCGCGGCTTACCCTAAGCTAATGACCGAAGTACAAGATTATCAAATAGAGCGTAAATGGGGGGTTCATAAACCCTTACTGGATCCGACTAAACCTGAAGTCTATAAATTCATTAACACCTTAATTAGGGAAGTTACCGAGCTATTTCCTGACGAATATATTCATATTGGTGGTGATGAAGTTGATCCTGAGCAATGGAATAACAGTGCTCATGTTCAGCGTTTCATGAAAGAAAATAATTTGAAAGATGCGCTCGCCCTTCACGCTTATTTTAACCAACGCGTCGAGCAGATTTTAAAACGTCATAAACGAAAAATGATCGGCTGGGATGAAACCTATCACCCAGATCTACCTAAGAGCATTGTGATCCAATCATGGCGTGGTCACGACTCTTTAGGTGAATCTGCTAATGATGGTTATCAAGGTATTCTTTCCACGGGCTACTACATTGATCAGGCGCAACCTGCTGCAATGCACTATCGTAATGATCCGATGCCAAAGCCACTTCAAGTCAATGATGTCATTGCCGAAGGTGAGCAATGGCAAACTTGGGCGTTTTCTGCTCCTCGTAAAAAAGGCAGTCCCGTTACAGGAACATTTACTTTGATCACTGCGAAAGATGGCACTCAACGTGGCTTTATCGATTACAAAGGTAAATCCCGTCGTGCGATTTTTGATATTCAAAGCATTAAGGGTGTCACCCAATTTTGGATGGATTCTTGGATGGGTAAAACCATACCTAAAGTAGTGCTAAAAGATGGCGTACTAACTGGTGATATGCAGGTCGGTAATGCCAACTATCCAATGACAGGAAAGCTAATTGCAGCTTCAAACATCGAAGGTAGTCAATATCCAACCGCACCCAAGCCAGTTGAATTGAAGCAAAAACAACAAGATCGCATTCTTGGTGGTGAAATCACTTTATGGGCTGAAAACGTTAAATACGATACGCTTGAATTACGCATGTGGCCTCGCTCTTACGTGATTGCCGAGCGTCTATGGTCTGATGCTTCTATTACAGATGAAGATAGCATGTATCAGCGTATGGAAACCATGGATGATTGGTCAACACTATCGGTAGGATTACAACATCAATGGAATAGTATGGTAGGGCTAAAGCGTCTTGCTAACGGACATGATATTGCGCCACTGCAAGTGCTATCAGAAGCGATTGAACAAGCACAATACTATCATCGCCACCATGAGAAATGGGTGAACGAAAACTATGATCAATTCGATCCTCTCAATCGCTTAGCAGATACCTTACCACCCGAAAGTTTAGAAGTTAGAGCGTTAACACAAAAGGTAAATGCCTTTGTGAAAGATCCAAATAACGCAACGCTAAGCACAGATATTAAAGCAATGTTCCAACGTTGGGCTGATAATACCCAAGCGGTGATGCCAATTATTGCTAGCAACCACTTACTTACCCAAGTTGAACCTATTGTTCAGCAAGTTGATTTGTTATCACGCACGGGGATTGAGTTAGTCGATATTATTCAATCAGGTAAAAAGCTCGACCAAAAGCAAATCATCACAATTAAACAAATGATTGCTAAAGCAAAACCGATCCAAGATGAATTAATCGTGGCTATTGTCTACCCAGTAGAAACGCTACTGAGTCATGCTTACTAACAGCTATAACCATTAATAAAAAAGGAGCCAATTGGCTCCTTTTCTTTTACGTATCAAGCAATTAACTTTCGTGTTTATCCACTAAATCTTGCTCAACTTCTTCATTGAATCGCTTTGGCGGCGGTGTCCAACCACGCTCAGACTTAGTATGTTTGTCCGTACGTTCTTGTTTCATTGCCTCACCTAAAGTGGACTCTAGCTGCATGAATAGCTCAACATAAGAGGTATTAAAGCGATCTTCATCAGTACTTTCTGCCCATGTTTGATACAGCTTCTCTTTACTCTTCGCTTCTGTTTCCACAAAGGTTGCTTTTTGCTGCTCAGCTCTAAATGGGTGTACACCAAGGTTTTTCAGTGCTTCAGTACCTAATGCCAATGCAGAACGGTAAGTTTCACTGATCACATAATCAGCACCAGCACAGCGAAGTGAATAGTGATGACCACGATCATAAGCTCGGGCTAAAACACGTACATTCGGGTATGTCTGCTTCACATAATGCACCAGCTCTGTCGCGCGATCTTTATCGTCAATAGCAACAATGAATAATTTTGCTTCTTCAATTCCCGCGGTATGTAACAAGTCATGGCGCGTTGCATCACCAAAGAAACTCTTAATGTTAATTTGACGCATGTTATCAATTTGCGTTACCGAGTGGTCGAGCACCACGGTTTTTACACCGTTCGATGCCAATAAGCGGTTAACGATTTGACCAAAACGACCAATACCAGCAATGATCACTTTACCTTGTTCATCAATTTCATCGGCTTCTCGTTCATTCTTCGCTTCACTAAAGCGCGGCAAAATAACGCGATCAAACAAGATAAATAAGCCCGGAGTTAGGAACATCGACAACGCCACAACTAGCGATAACGTCTGGCTTATTGACTCAGGCAGTACATTGTTTTGTACGGTATAGCTTAATAATACAAAGCCAAATTCACCAGCTTGTGCCAGACTTAGTGCAAATAACCAGCGATCACTTCCCTTCACTTTGAAGATAAACGATAGCAATAACAGCACCAAAAACTTCACTAGCATCACACCAACAGTAATGCCAATAACAGTACCGAATTGATCAAACAGCACGCTAAAGTCGATACCCGCACCGACAGTGATAAAGAATAATCCTAATAACAAACCTTTAAATGGCTCGATATTTGATTCTAATTCATGTCTAAATTCACTGTTTGCCAGCACCACACCCGCAAGGAAAGTACCTAATGCTGGTGATAAACCGATCAAACTCATTAATGCCGCAATACCAATCACTAGCATCAATGCCGTTGCGGTGAAGATTTCACGTAAGCCTGATGAAGCAACAAAACGGAACAATGGACGACTTAAATAATGCCCACCAACAACCACACCAGCAATCGCAAGAATAACCACAATCGCATAAGCCCAGCCAGGAAGCCCTGCCACTAAACTAAGCTCTTCATGATGCTCTGCCGCTTTTGCCACTACCGCTTGTGATTTTTCCACCAGCTCAGGAACAGCTAATAGTGGGATCAACGCCAGCATTGGGATCACAGCAATATCTTGGAATAACAAAACAGAAAACGCACTTTTACCACCTTCTGTTTTGCTAAGCCCTTTCTCGCTGAAAGTTTGCAGTACAATCGCTGTAGAAGAGAGCGAAAAGATAAGGCCGATAGCAAGTGCATAAGACCATGCAATATCAAACAGGTGCGCAATCCCCATAACCGCAAGTGCGGTCACAATCACCTGCAAGCCACCTAAGCCTAATAAGCGATGTCGCATACCCCATAGAATTTTGGGTTCAAGCTCTAAACCCACCACAAACAGCATCATCACCACGCCAAATTCGGCAAAGTGCTGAATCGTTGTCGTTTCGCTACCAACTAAACCGATCACAGGGCCAATCACGACCCCTGCAATTAAATAACCCAATACCGAGCCTAAACCTAATCGCTTAGCTAACGGTACGGCAATAACAGCTGCCACCAAATAGATGAAAGCCTGTAGAAAATAACCTGTCATTATGCGCTCTCTATTTAATGATCAACTCTAAGCTATGATTCATCTTTGATAACTTACTTGCCACATCGTAGTTAAACTTATTATCTTGAATCGCAATTAGCACTTTTTTCCAGTTCTGAATATGTTGTTCGATACGACGTTCTTCATTAGCTGTACCTGCCCCAAACAAAGCAAACGGAGCAAGAAAATCCATGCCAGTTAATTCAGCCATTTGCTCTAACGGCTGTAATAGCTCACGAATAGTAAAATGGTTAAAACCATCTTTACGATAGCTTGATTCAGACCCTCCTGCGGTTAAGGCACAGAAGAATTTTTTACCAACGAGAGCGTTCCCTTCACTACCATAAGCAAAGCCATATTCCAGCACTAAATCTTGCCATTCTTTTAATAGCGATGGTGTGGAATACCAGTATAAAGGGAACATAAACACAATAATGTCATGTTCAATGAGTCGCTGCTGCTCTCTATCAATATCAATACGATAAGTTGGATATTCTGCGTATAAATCGACGCAAGTCACATTGGCGATCGTTTTTGATGCATTAAACAACGGCACATTAATTTCTGAACGATTTTGTGACGGATGAGCAAATAAAATCAGTATTTTCGGTTGAGACTCAGGCATAGTTTTCCTGTTTTAATCATTATTTATCTACGACTGCAATGTGACACTCAATAGCGCCTAAAGTTCCACATAACACATACAAACAACAATTTACATTCTTTCAAGGGATAATATTGTATATCAAAACAGCTTTTTATTACTGCTAAAAAGCAATAACTATTTCATATAGCCGTTATTAGACTTTGAAATAAACCCTGCATTTTCATCAATACGGCTGGGCGGCACTCCAAAATAGCGTTTAAATTCACGGCTAAACTGTGCTGCACTTTCATAGCCAACCCGCTGCGCTGCTAAATTAGCCGCTAATCCTTCCTGCAGCATATGGTTTTTTGCATGATTTAAACGGATCTTTTTGATGTACTGCAACGGAGGATCAGTCACCACTTGCTTAAACACTTTATGAAAAACAGAAACACTCATACCTGCCATCTCAGCCAGATCATTCACATTCAGCTTTTGAGCATAGTTGCCCTGTATAAAGCTAAGCACTGATGCAATTTTTGCCAATGAGCTATCTTGCTCACAATAATGCGCTAATAAATAGCCCTGATCACTTTGCAATAAATAATAAAAGAAACGTCGAAGCAAAGCCGTACCGAGTACTTTAGTATCAAGAGGATTATGCAAAATTGATAATAATTCCAACATACAAAGGTACATTGCTTCTGTCATTTGCGATGTCGCCACACCACAGCGCGTATCTTCAGTTTTCCAATACGGATGCTCAGATTGCATGATTGAGACTAACTCTCTGATAACATTAATATCTAAATCAATATTTATCCCCATTAATGGTGTCTCTGGTGACGCAAAAGTCTCAAAACTAATAGGATAAGGTGTAGTCACAATCAAGCAACGTTCTACATCATAGCCAAACTGATGTTGATTCAAATGACCGATCTTATTTCCTTGAAATATAATAACAATACCTTGCTCGTACATTTGAGGAGTCAGTCTATGGTAACGATCAATCCGAAATATTCGCACCCCTGGTAGTAATGTATGAACGCGATTGGTTTGATCGGCTATACCATAGTATTCACATAAGGTTTTTGCTGTTTTTGCAAGCTGCTGTTTTAACTTCTCATTCATCTATCAATTCTCGGTACTAACGCATTACACATAATGGGCTCATCCTCAAAATGGCTGTAATTGGCTAGATTTCACCATAGCATATTCATCACTCTCTCTCGCCCAATAAAATAGAAATAGGCAAGAATTAAATAGGATTATGTATGTAATTACATTGTGATTCCCCTAAACTGACAACCGAAAAGAACAACAATATTTTATGTGTCAGTTATAGATATCGGAGCAAACAATGGACAAGTTTACTTACCAAAACCCTACAAGTATTCACTTTGGTCAAGGTCAAATTGCCGCAATCACTACTGCTATTCCAAAAGATAAAAAAGTGTTAGTTATTTATGGTGGCGGCTCAATTAAACAAAACGGTGTTTACGAGCAAGTCGCTAACGCATTAGAAGGTTTCAATTGGGGCGAGTTTTCAGGCGTAGAACCAAACCCTCAATACGACACACTAATGCAAGCTGTCGAACTAGTAAAAACAGAAGGTTATGATTACTTACTTGCTGTCGGTGGTGGTTCAGTGGTTGATGGCACTAAATTTGTTGCCGCAGCGGCTTGTTACCAAGGTGAAGATCCTTGGCATATTCTGTTAAAACAAGAACCTGTAACACACGTAATACCACTTGGTTGTGTGCTCACATTGCCAGCAACGGGCTCTGAAAGTAACGGTGGTTCGGTTGTTTCTCGTGGTAAAGATAAGCTGTTCTTTGGCTCACCACTAGTTAGACCTGCTTTTGCTGTGCTTGATCCACAAACCACATTAAGCTTGTCACCGCGCCAAGTTGCTAATGGCGTTGTTGATGCATTTGTTCACACCATGGAGCAATACCTAACCTACCCTGTGAATGCCAAAGTACAGGATCGCTTTGCGGAAGGTCTACTGCATACACTGGTTGAAGAAGGCCCTAAAGCACTAGCAACACCAGACGACTTAGCAGTGCGTGCCAACATCATGTGGTCGGCAACCCAAGCGCTAAACGGCTTAATTGGTGTGGGTGTTCCACAAGATTGGACAACCCATATGATTTACCATGAGCTAACTGGTAACTACGGTATTGATCATGCGCGTACACTAAGCATTGTATTACCAGCGGTAATGAAAGTACGTCGTAAAGAGAAAGAAGCTAAATTACTGCAATTTGGTGAGCGTATTTTCGGTATAACATCTGGCACAACTGATGAGCGTATTAATGCTGCGATTGAACACACTATTGCATTCTTTAAGCAAATGGGTGTACCGACCAGCCTTGCAGACGTTGAACTCAATGAGAAAGATATTGATGTGATCCTAGCAAGCCTTGAGAGACATGGCATGGTGGCATTAGGTGAGCATCAAGACATTACCTTGCCAATTAGCCGTGAAATCCTAAACACCGCGCTATAATTAATTGTCGCATTAATAAAAAAGGGAGCTTAGATGCTCCCTTTTGTATATTCCCAAATCGCTTAACTATCACATTTAAACTGTAATCGTAAAACGTTGACGCGTTACATCACCCCAGTACGCATCGTGGTAAATGTCTTCAACATATTGATCATTGGTATAGGCACCAATCGCACGACGCCAAAAAGCGATAGCATGCTCTGCACCTTCAATTTGCTTACTTTCCCACTCTCCCGGCATCATTGAAAATAGGCTGTGGGCAAAACGCTGTCCTGCTTTATTCTTACGAAATACTGGCACAACGTAGAAATCACATACCTCGTAACGAGAGTTACCATGATCCGCAATCGCTGCAAGTCCTGCAGGTACACCATCAAAATACAAAAGAAAGCCCATTACATTGCCTTCTACTGGCGTATCTAATGCAAATTTTCCATCATTATCTGGCACTTTCTTAGTAAGCGGAGAGAACTCGGCTTCATAAGCTTGAGTTAGATTTAAGTAAATTGATAGATTTGAGGCATTAACTTGTACTAATTCCACTGCAGATACCTTCTTTTATATATTTATTTTGCTTTGTTCTATATTGGCTCAATTCACTGCACAATGTGCAAAAAAAGTGTTAAATCTGAAAAACAATAAAAAAGGAGCGCCAAAGCGCCCCTTTCTTCATTCAGAATCGATTACTTGAGCTTTTCAGGTAACAACACAGTATTCACTTGGTTCTTTTTCGAACCTTTTGCTTTCATCACTTGTGTCGCTAGATTATAGCTGATCTGAGCAGCTTTAATGGTGCTACCGTCCTGAGTAATTTTTGCTTTATCTTTTAATACCATCATATTATTTGATGGCGTATAAATGCCGTACAACGATTCGCCGTCGACTACTTTGCCATCTTCCATTACACGATGGAAATAAGCTGGCTTACCATAGACTTCAACACTTTTTAAGTCTTTCGTTTTGCTATCAAGCTTAATGACGGCCTTGTCTGCCTTGATCTGAACACCACCTTGAGTGATGTCTACTTTACCTGTCAATGTAGTTACATTATTGATTACATCAACATCTTGTGTAATTGCTGATAAATGAATAGGTAATTGGTTTTGCGTTTGTTCAGCCAATACTGATGAACTCAGTAGTAACATTAATCCAGCTGTAAATAGCTTCAATTTCATACTTAGTCTTCTACTTCATTATTGCTTTCATCTCAGATCATTATACCCAGAAAATCAGCAAATTGCGGGCAAAGGTGAGAATAATTTTAAATAGTGTTTTTTATTACAGTAAAAAACACGTGCTAATACAAAGTTTAGCTTTTCTTATATCACAATAGTCAAAATTAATGTTATCTGATGGTTAAATACCATTTTTTAGGTGATTTAACTGCTGCCATTAAAAATGGCGAAATTATACAACTATAACTATAAAAATATAGAAAATATTTATTAATCAGATCCTTAAAGCGTATAAGGTTTGACCATTCAATTTTGACACCTTGTTAACATAACGACCCCGTTGCATGTTATTAAATAAATATAGATATGATAAATACGGGAGAGAACCATGGTTAGCAAACACAAACTGTACATCTCTTTTGGATTACTGCTTACACTAATAGCTGGTGTTGACAGTAATCTTCCTTTAGCCATCTTTGGTGGTATTATTGTTGCCACGTCTGCATTTCTGCTCGCTTAAAACTAAGACTCATTTCCGTTAGTAAGTGAAGTACACTACCATTTACATGGATTTCACTTTTAGTCGTCTATCCTAAATGTTATAACATAACACCTATTATTCTTTGAATACCTCAAAGCAACGTGCCACGCCTGTAAATACGGAGATAACATCTTTTATGCGCTGGATATCTTTCCCTGCAATTCTGCTTTCATCTTTCGCTTTCTTTTCCACATCTAGCCAAGCACATCCACACTCATGGATTGACATGAAAACATACATTCAAGGTGACAGTCAGCAGATCACAGGATTTAAAATGGTATGGACATTTGATGCCATGACATCTGCGTATATGCTGGATGGCGAAGATATGTCTGCTGAACACAAACAAGAAACATTGGAACGTGTTGGGCAATCTGTAATGCACAATATGATGAACGAACACTACTTCACCTATTTTTATAATGGCGAAGAGCCCATCAAATACAAAATTGCGAAAGATGGTGTTTTAACTAAAGATCGCGCTAAAGCGACATTAACGTTTGACCTGCCACTGTCAAAACCGCAACCACTAACTAGAGATTCACTTCGTTTACTGATTTTCGAGCCAAGCTACTATGTTGATATGTCATGGAAAGATAAAAGTGACATTGAATTATCACCAGAGCTTGCAAAAAGCTGCACATTACAATTAGTAGAGCCAAATCCAACGCCAGAGCAAATGTTATATGCACAGTCGTTGCCTGCTGATGCTGATCCCGATAATGCATTAGGTCAACTATTTACCCAGACAGTCAAACTGAACTGTAAGTAACCTGTGGCATTAAGGAATTGAAACAATGGATCATCAACACACAGAACATCACCACCACCACGATAAGGCACCTAAGAACTATTGGCTTGGTGCTAGCTTAGTTTTGGCCTTTTTAGCTATCGGTGGTTACTTTTTATGGCAATACTGGACAACCTTAATGATCAACACGATAAAATGGCAACGTGAAATTAATGGGCAATTAAGTGATTTAATCTATGATGCCAAAGATCATAATGGTGCTATTTATTCATTAGCAGGACTTAGCTTTTTATATGGTGTCTTTCACTCACTAGGCCCTGGCCATGGCAAAATGATCGTTACCACTTACCTTGCGACTAACCCTGCGAAAGTCAAAGCCAGCTTGATCATGACGGTCGTTTCAGCATTTCTGCAAGCCTTTGTCGCTATTGCTTTGGTATCGATACTGCTTGCCTTTTTTAACTCTTCAATGCGTGAAATAAATAGTGCTGCAGATAGGTTTATCACGCTTAGTTTTGTCGCCATGCTATTGCTCGGTGTTATCGTTGCTTATCGCGCACTAAAACAAGCATGGCAATTGATTAAACAACAAAAACACCATCATGCTCATAGCCATAGCCATAGCCATAGCCATAGCCATAGCCATGATTGTGGTTGCGGACATAAGCACTTTGCAAATGCTGATGAAATAAACCAAGCAACAAGTATACGAGAGTACCTTGCCATCATTGCCAGTATTGGTATTCGCCCATGTACAGGCGCAGTGTTGGTATTACTATTTGCCAATATGGTAGATATGTATTGGATAGGTGTGGTGAGCGCAATTCTAATGGCAATAGGCACGGCGATAACAACATCGACCATTGCGATAATGACGCTATCAGGCAAAAAACTGGTGACCAAATACTTATCTGCAAGTGATGATCACCAGCCCTCTTTTACCCCATTAGCTTTTAAACTACTCGGTGGTATTTTACTGATTGTTTTAGGAACAATTTTACTTAATAGTCAAAGCTATGGCATGTCCCCTGTACTTTAAATAGACTCACCCTGCTGGCGTTTAACAGACTCCGATAACTCTGTTAACGCCAGCATGGCTTGCTCTGCATGATCTTCATGAACAAAGATATGATCATGATGGAAAGCAGCCATCACATTCGCACTGATCCCACGTTTGGCTAACACACTAGAAACTGCCGCCGTTAAACCAACCGCTTCTAAGCTTGAATGTACCTTGAGCGTAATACAACGATACACATTGTTGATCTCAATATTATGTTGTACCGCACTTTCATGGTTAAGAATGAATGTCATCCCTTCTTCTTCATGAAATGTCGCTAAAGGTGACATGGATGCAATCGCATCTAAATTCGTATTTTCTGTGAAACAAAAAATATAACTTGTTGGACTTAAAACTGGCTGTAAGTTAGCTAAAAGCTCAGATAAATCAGTGATCCCAGACATTCTCTTCCCTATTTTTTCATTCATTACTCTATTGCGTGCAATATACCCAAGTAATTTGGATAGATATGGACACCCTTCATGACGCTTGTGACGTTGCTAATTGGTATCCCTTTAAAATTTTCCGCTCTTCTATTGTCGATAAAATGAACATCATGACATAGCCTAAACATAAGGCAACAATGATAGCGACAACATTTGCCGTAAAAATCGATAATAAATAATAACTTGCAACCAGTGTGACTATGCCGCTTAAGCGAATAATCAAACTCAGCGTAAACTTTCCATGTGCTTTGATATATGCCAATTGGTAGGCATTAAGCATCATAAAAATAAAGAAAATGGAGAAGTGAAATAACACTATCACTGCACCGTGATATTGAGGTGGGAAGACAAAGCCAATGATTTCAGGTCCAGCCAGCAGCATGATGAGGAAAAAGCACACACTAACTATGCCTGCTAAACGAAAGATCCAGCGTCTAATGGCTTTTACTTGCTCATGATCCCCTTGGCGAATACACAAGGTTAATTCAGGTAATACAAATCGATAAATAGGGAATACAAACAGCATGGTCATGTAAGTAAAGACGGGACGTACAACAACCTGAAAGTCGCCCAATTCATCCAAACTAAAGTGGGTGATAGTGAGTAATACCGTAATATAGATCATTAAGATACTCGCCCCTGCTTCCAATGAAGCGGTAAAACTCTTGCGAACATAGTTACGCATATTAGGATCAAATTGGACAGATTTTAGCGGCTTAGTTGCGATCTGCTTGCGACGTTTCCAATACATGAAATGCGCAGCCACCAGCGATGACACTGTCATGCTATAGAACAAGGAAGCCAATGGTGTGAGATGCAGCACGTAATAACAGAAAACAAAGCTGAGGACATTGGTTGTTGGCTCTATCCATGTGACCTTATTAGACACATCATAGAGGCGATACATGGCAATCAAGTTGGTAAAATAAACCTTCATCCCCATGCTAAAAATCACGCCCACCATCTCAAAATAGCCAACGTTAATATGCAGCTCATGCTTAATATAGGGTAAAACAATGCCCCAAGTGAGTAACACCATAGTGATCAAACAAAAGCGAAATATATTAATAATATCGCGGTCATTATTGGTTTGGCTGTAGGTGACAACCATTGATGAGCGAAAACCTGTCATCAGAATTAATGACAGTGATACAATATCCACTACGCTATTAAACAGGGCTAAATCATCTTTATTTACCCATTGCGCAAGCCATATTTTAAATAAGAAGCCAACAGAGATACTTGCTAATGTTGCAAGGATCCCAGATTTAAATGCACTTTTTAAACGAGAAAGTGCATCATCATTCACAGGTGAGGCAATGTTTTGCTTTTCCATAGATACAAATAATAAACGAGCGAAGAATTTATAATACGTTATTTATCACTAAATATCTTTCGGAAATATAACTATCATTCTATTGCTGAAAACTTTTTATTTTATGGCGCAGAGTAAAGTGTTTCAAAAATCGTTAATTCAGACTCTAACGCTTCCAACAAAATTGAAACATTTCTTACATCACCTTTTTTAACCGATGTTTTAATGTCTTCACGGATCATCTGAATTTTTTTTCGGCTTTTAGCTATTTGTGTCATCTTCTTTCTCTATAACTTTATACAACCCACTCTACATCGGATCATGCAACTACTGATGTTAGGTATTGTCAGCGAAACTTACTCGGCTTTGTTAGGGGAATGACATAAGTCAAAGTAAGAGCAAGACAATACACTTAAATGTAATCGATGTCACATACCTTTATATGAGCTTAATTGATTAAAAACTATAAACCTTCGAAATAGAACACTGATGAACAATAAGTGGAAAAATTAACAATTCAATGTCTAATTTGCTGGTTGTACAAGTTTTCAAAATGAATAAAGGCTGTATCTAATCGACGTAATAACATATTCGCGATCTCATTATATCGATGCGTGAGACAATAACGAATTGCGCGTTCTAAATTCTTAATCATAAAACGAGCTGAAGATAATCGGACACGCAGTACAATTTGGTTTTTATAAATATATTTCATCTTTGATAGCGATAATAGTTTGGTGTAGCCGAACTATAACGAATACCTTTGCACGAAATATATATATGAATTCGAAAACATACATACACAAAATGAACTAAGCATGAATGCATTGCCCTTCTTCACGTTTATAAAAATAATAACAACAAAGTGCTATATATATTGATTAATAAGCCTTAATTTATACTTAAAAATAGCAATAGTTTATTCTTTATTTAGCGCATTTTATTAATAAATATACTTTTATAATCAATACCGTTTGACGAATTTGTATCAAAGATCTAATTTAAAAATAACAGAGCGGGTATCGTATAATGGTATTACCTGAGCTTCCCAAGCTCATGACACGGGTTCGATTCCCGTTATCCGCTCCATTTCTGACTTTCTCCACCCATCAAATATAAAAAACCGCAGTGAAACACTACGGCTTTTTCTTCATTCTTTAGGTATAGATTACATCAAGATTGGATTCAGAGTGTCGATGGCAAGCCTTTATCACTAATCGCATTCTGCGCAACTTTTGCTACCATACGTAATAATAAGCGTCTAAATAACCCTATTTTCATATGAGCCAGTACGATACAACATGGCTTTCCATCAGCACTGTAACCAACTAATGTTCTAAAACCCCCTTTATCCAAATGTAAAGCAAGTACATTATCGGCTTTGGACTCTTGAGGCTGAAATAAAGACACTGGTGATTTACGATTCACTACTTTGTGCCATTGCTGTTTGTTGTCTAACGCAAATTTTGTTGCCGCTGCCGTGCCCAATAGCAGCTTTTTACCTTTCACTCGTTTTTCAATAAACATACGTAATTGATTAGAAGCAATGTACCAATGTTGTACCGAGGAATCATTTAAACGCAGTTCACTAAATGCCAATTGTTTATCATCAAAATAGCTATAAACGTTGATTAAACTGTTCTCAAGTTGATGAGCAATATTCAACGTATCACAGTGTTTTTTAGCATCAACAATCGCTAACGCTTTATCACTTAAATTTAAACACCCCACTTGCTGCTGTAATAAATCACTGTTTTGATATTGCTCAACCAAGGCATCAACGAGCAACGGGCGTTTAGATACAACATGAAACGTTTTTGATTCAATCACATTATCGTTTAAATCAAGTAATTCGATCTTGTATATACCAGCAACACACAAGCTCTTATGCGAAAACGTCCATCCCACATAACAGCTATAATCTAGTGTCACTTCCGAGTCCCACTGCGAAACATACCCGTCATGACTTCGAATATAAGGATGATGAACACGCACTTTAAACGCTAATACTTCAGGCAATGCTTGTTCTTCATCATCACTGAAGTAGCCGACCCTCATACCAATCATCACACCGACTTCCGCTTCTACTAGTAATGTTTCCTTTTGGTGTTCGAGTTGGGTAACAGTCACAAACTCATCATCAGTATCGTCTAGTTCAGCTAACTCTCCATCTTCAACTGTCCCTACTTCTGTATAAATACCGTAATTGATTACTTCAAGCAGAGAAGAATGCAATGGTGCATATTTGCCATTCTGAATGTCAGCGACTACATCACGGATCCGACGTGAAGCATGATCTTTAAACGAGGTAATAAAGTGTTCAAAATTGCCTAACTTAGCGACATTGATTAATAGCTTATATAAGGTTTCGATATCCAGCGTTTGTGCCTGCTCAGCAAGTATGTCTTGATTAGGTAATAAAACTAAGCAGTTATGCCACTGCTCTTTAAGGATCAACCGCAGCAATTGCAGTGTATTCATTCCTAATCCCAGTGCCCGTTCACAAAGCCAATATTGTTGCTCTTCATTACGCCACTGGCACAAAACATCAAAGGACATATCACGGTGATGAATATAGATCTGCATGAGATTGTCTTGCTGCACTGAAGACAAATGCCAAAACAGCTTATCAAGCTCAACACCACCATAAGGACTATTAAAGTCATCGATATAGCGTTTTTCCAACATTGACACAACAGCATCAATTTGAGCTGACGAGGCAGGTGTATCTAACAACAGATATTGACGCACAACTTCAATATCATGTCGTTCTTGCTGATTGAATTCGCGTTTATCATGAATCGTATTTTGAATACGTTGCGTGACACGATTTATCACTAAATCCAACAACGTTTGTTCAAAATAGTCAGGGATAAGAGCCGAATTAAATTGCTTCAGCTCCGTCATGAATATTTGCTGATAACGCGGCAAAATAATGGTCAGAGCATGATGTAAACTACGTTGCTCTTCTGGTAACGTTAATTCCTCTTGAAATTGCTTAAACCAAAGTTCAAACACCACTTGCATATCAGTATCGCTTGGCATCTCACCAATCAAGTTTTCTAACAAATAAGCGCTTTCACCAACAGGCGTTACACCTTCTAGTTGTTCGATAAATGCAATTTTTTGGTTATGACGTTTATCAAAGTCGCTGTAGGACTCATGACCGTAACGAGGTTTAACATGAAAATAAGCCAACATCTTCAAAGTTTTCGTTGGTGCAATGTGCAACCACAGCGCCACATAACGCTGAGCGAAAAGCTGAATCGATGATTGAGAAAACTGAGCAATAATTTGGGCACAAACTAATAATTTTTGGGCTTTATCATCAAAATCACGCAAAAATTCGTAATGCGGTAACGTACGGAAAGGTACATCTTCTTCATCGCAACGTACTTGATGCTTTTCAAACGCAGTTAAAGCAAGCTCAAAATCTTGTGCATCCCCTTTTAGGTATTGCTCTACGACTTGCCAATCCTGATTTATTTGGCTGATTTGAGCTTCATCTAGCTTACTGCAATCATTGCGATAACGACGTTTTTTTGCGCACGAGAACAGACTTGTTTCTGCCGTTTGCTGATAAATAGCAGCAACAAGCTGATCATTTAAGATCTGTAATACTTTTTGAGTGAGATCATCACTCATGGCATGTTGCTGATCAAAATAAGCAATAATGGCACAAAGACCCAGTAAGGTTATCTGTTCACAGTCTTCATCGCTTACCATATTAGCTATAAACTCAGCAACTTCTGATCTATGTTGTTGCGTCAATGCATACAAGCTTTCCGCTTCATTACGTTCAATGTTACTGCGATAACCTGAAAATGAATCCAGCGCGTGACTGAACATAGTTCGCCAATCGCCAGGATAACGAGCCATAAACTCACTATGACTAAAGAATTCATATTCAGTGACCATATGCTCGATAAAATTAGGATCAAACCCTTTATTACCATTGCATCGATAAAGCACATCTAATAGACGAAATAGCTTAAAACGCCCCTCAGACTCATTCGCTTCACCATCATCATCAAACGTCCAATCAGCAAGTACGTCATAAATAATCTTCTCTAATTCACTATCAAATGAATCAAAGCTGCCGACAAAATAATTTACTTTACCAATAAGTTGATAGTTACCTGCTCGGATCAACCCTTCAATATCGCAAGGTTCAATCTGTTCCAGTATCTGCTCATTGTCACCGCTAACAATAAAATCCCATATTTCTGTACCGTGATTTAATGCTCCAGTAATAAAAGCTTTCCACTGGGAAATTCCAGTTCCACGATAATAATGCTCAGTCAGATCGTCATCTTCTTCGATCGTTTTAGGTGCAACAATTGATCGACCTAAATAAGTTTCCACTTCTAATTTAAGATCCGCAGCAGCATCATCGGCAGATGAATCAATAAACCATGCCTCACTCATCGTAAGAGATTGTTCATCAGTATCGTACCAACCCGAACCGTCATCTGTGGCGACTAAAGACATGACAAAACTACGGATAGGATCTTCATTGTAATAACGTTCATCATCAACATACTGAAGATAATCTTGCTCAGAAAAACGTTGCTTAAGTAGTTTTTTAAATACTTCAAACTCTTGTGGTTGATGGCGGAAGGTATCTAGCAATGATTGAGGCTTAGCATCACCGACTGCTGCTTGATGCTCATCATAAGTCGTATGTTGCAAAGCAAACATTTTGGCGCGGGCACTGTCGTTATCGCAATAGCAAAATGCTTTTAGCATATCGTGACTGTAACCATGGTGGCTTGCAACCAGCGCTAATACCTCTTCACCAAAAGGCGCATGTTCTGTGTCCCAATATGGAACGATATAAGCGGCTAATAGATAGGTATATTTTGGATATTTAAGTGCTAAAGCAAGCAATGCTGATAACCCTAGTACCTCCGTATCAGATATCCACATTTCTGCAGAATCATTTATTCGACGAGACACCTGACTTAGCACTACCGCTGTT
This sequence comes from Photobacterium leiognathi, assembly GCF_030685535.1. NCBI lineage: Bacteria > Pseudomonadati > Pseudomonadota > Gammaproteobacteria > Vibrionales > Vibrionaceae > Photobacterium > Photobacterium leiognathi. The sequence goes on from NZ_CP131599.1 coordinate 1,191,910, forward strand.
TGTTTAAGCTCGTCTTCTAATTCAGGATGCGTTAATGCTCGTAAGAAAAAAGCGGTTTCAGGCTCAATATAACAGTCTGCTAATTTATGATTTTGAGCTAATTCTGTAAGGCTGACATCACTAAATGATAAAAGAGTTTTTAAGATGGGATCATGCAGTAATTCAGCTAAGCTATCGTCGGTATTGTCTGCTAATTTAAAACGAACATGACAGTGAAAATCACTAAAGGCTTGTTCTTGTTGAATGAACTGACGGTAATCTTTCAGGCCATTGCTTAATGAATGAATATTTTTAGGATCGTATGTAATCGTAAACGCAGCAGTTTGTGCTTGTATCGTCATGCGGCTATTTTGAATTTAATAAATTAAAGCATATGATTTTAATATACATTTAAAACCAAACATACGCGTTACTTACTAATTCCCGCCTTTAATCACAAATTAATACCAACTAAAACTCATGCATAACAGCTCATTTTTGCCCACTTGAATCTATTTAGTGAACTGCGTAGAGTTTGTTTTCCTTGCCACTAATTTCGAGATAAACAATGAATAATTGGATCGTGCTAGCCTTTCTTAGCATATTCATTATCGGCTGTGCTCATTCCATGTCTGAAGGCACATCGATTCAAGCTCATGGCAACGTTGAAGTTAGCCGCAATATCAGTCGCTAAATAACCAGTAAAACCAACAGCACTTTCACTGTTGGTTTTATTTTGCATATATGAGCAACATATACCTTACCGCTTACCTTATATTTGTCTTTTATTTACATACCTATACAGAATTAAATAGTGGAATTTAAATCCACCCTACGCTTTACAACTTAAAAACAGTAACTTATATAGCCAAATCAACCTTTTAGGTCTAATATAAGTAATGTTATAAAAAAGTAGCATGGAAGCTGTATATGAAATTATCGCTATTAACTTATGAACTGATCTCAACAGGTCTAAAATTCCAACCTACCTACCAAAAAGGGTTGACTAACCATCTACCGATGACATTAGTTGCGCTTGATCAGATGGGTGCAGAAGATGAACGGCTATTGGGTTTTTATCACCAATATATTACCCAACTTGAAAATGTGGCGCGAAATGATGCCTTTTTATCTCAAGCCAATAAAATAGAACAACTTATTGAACGCAGTGGCATTGATACAACACTACAACAATATTTACCTAAGCTGATTGCCAGTTTCGCTTCTCAAGCATTCCACTGTCTTATTCGATTAGCTTATGCAGTTAAAAGCCAGCAACCACGAGAGATTGCCTATTCATTAGCCTATTGGGAACAAAACTATCGCCCCCTTGCGCCGTTAGCAACAACAGATAGTTACAACGCAGCAGAACAACTGAAACAGTTAACCCAAGTACTTTCTAATGCCTCATTTCATGCTGATAATATCAGTGAACGTATCAATGAAGTGGCTAAACATCCTAACTATCTAAAACTGGCAGCAGTACCTTGTGACATCACCCTTAAAAGTGCATTACAGTTAATCATTAAACAATACAGAACAACGAACGACTTTACTTTGCTCCATGGCATCACAGCGCTACATGCCTTTATTGAGCTGTCACCGTATTTTTCAGATCAAACGACCGCCTTACACTGGTTTTGGCAAAGCTACACTGCAGCTTTTGCTACTGCTTGTCATGTTTTCAACCACAAATCATCACAAACATCTGCACCGCATTTAAGCTGGCTAGAAACACTGTCACGAGGCTCATTAAGTCATAACGATCATACAATTAAACTTATTTATAGCTGTAGCGAGATCTATAAACGCTACCCGTTTGCTGAATTAAAACAAATTGCTCATCAGCGTATTGCTCAAGAAGGACTGTGAGGCACACGTCAACAGCCATGCGACATCTGTGGCATGGCTAAATTCTCATCAGGACGTTCAGAATCCTTTCATTTAATATCCCTTATTTCCCTCCATAATCTTTCTAGCATTCCCAAATATCCCCATCACAGGTAGAGTATTACTATCTACCAAGCTATTGTTGATATAGCTTACGTTTATTTCGCTATGGTAAGAAAAATGAAAATTGAACAAAACGTTATTGAGACGCTAGAAGAGTTAGAAAACTTTATTATTTCTATTGAAAATGGCGGCTTAGGTCTGAAAGACGTAGAAGGTATTGGTCTTGCAAAGAACAACGCTGATGGTCGTCCATTTATTGCGGTATTCGATCGTAATCAACAGCTACTTTACGGACGTTGGTTAAGCCAAGAGGCTTACGATAACGGTAAAGATATCGTACGTAACGGTGTAAAACGTCACTGATAGGTATCAAGGATCTAGCGTTAATCTTGGTTAGATCCTAATTTTGCACTAGAGATTAGCTTTTCAGCACTTTCGGCTTTTGTCTATATTGAAAGTAATTCGGCATAAAGAGTTTGGGTTCAGAAACTTTATCGCTGACTTTGACGATATAATTCTCAAGAATATGCCTTCCAACCCGTAGTGTTTCTTCCTTTAACGATAACGGTATTTGATCATGTATTTTCACTCGTCGAAGATCTGATCGTAACCGTGCATTTGTTGCCACGACACTCGCTTCGTGCCGTGTTTTACACAACACACACAAGTAATAATCAAACTTGCCAGAGCTGCCCCAGCCACTTAAAAACGTATTTTTAGCAGTGACGTAATACATGCATCCATACTCATAAGAACGAATAATGCACACACATTAAAGCAAGTTTTTACTTCTGTCACTTAAAGTACCTAATTATATTACTAATAATACTTTTGTTATTATTTTTAATAAGTTATATAAAATAACATAGAAGAATAAGACAATAAAAAAGCCCACTTTTAGAGTGAGCTTTAAGAAATACTTCTCAATTTTGATGAAAATGAATCTTACAACTCATTCCACATTGCAGCACCTGGTGCCCATACTTCCACTTTGTTTTTCTCTAAATTACAGCGGAAATTGATATTGCCTCGCTGAGCAGGTTTTATATGGTCAATAAACACCCAACCACGATTTGCTTCATCTTGGTTTTCAGTATTATTCACAGTAAGCGTGTCTGCAGTATATTGTGTTTTGCTCGATACCAGAATTTGGCATTGCTCAACGTCATTAGAAGAAGGTGGAGTGAATGGTGTTTCAGCCATATCACAACCAGTTAAAAGTAGTGTAAGCAGTAGGATCTTGGTTTTCATCGTAGACTATTCATCGCATTAAATTTTATCACTAATTTTTGGCGGCATATGAATGTCAATGATGTGCCATTAGCGAAGTTGCGCGGGGATTTTATAGATAAAAATATAAATTAACAGTTTTTATTCAACTCTCATGTCAATCTTTTGAGAAAGATCACTTCTCTCATCACATAAGAAATATTTAATAGGAATAATAACTAGATCACAGAATCCCTATTAGTATCAATCATACCTACAACCTCGTTATTTTTGATTGTTATAGCGCCATAAAAAAGAGATTTTCAATCATATATCTAGCTCATTAATCATCCTTGCTATTATTGACGTAATTAGAAACCTCAATCAGGTTACCATCAGGATCCCTAAAATAGGCAGATATGATGTTACCTAGAGCCCCCGTTCTATAAACTGGCCCCTCAAGTATGTTAATCCCATTTGCCGCTAAATCATCAATCGCTTGTTGGATAGGCATGTCGATGATGAAACATAAATCAGCAGAGCCAGCTGCTACATGTTGGGCTTTAGGCTCAAACTCATTGCCTAACTGGTGAAGGTTTATCTTTTGTTTGCTAAAAGCTAAAGCAATACGCCCTTCCCCAAACTCGATTTTCTCCATCCCCATCACTGAGGTATAAAACCGCACCGTTTCATCAATATCTTTCACTGTTAACACTAGATGATCAATTCTATTTATATTCAACATATTAGCTCTATCCCTAAAGGTGATGTTAATAAATGAGAGAAAAGAGAATTACCTAAACATGTATTATACGTAGGTGGAAATGTCATTGACCATTCACATATGAAGGAGTATTTGATCTAACACGTTTCTGGACAAAACTTTGTTAGTTTTTTGCCCTATTTCGGCTAGCTGGCATGAGGAAAATAAGGATATGTTCGACTTTTAATATCACCCTCCATGATATTAACTTAAATAAGATGGCTTGGGCTTGTCCAACACTTTGGATAGGTGTCGGCTTCGCGACACATATCCTTATTTGTTATGTTTGTAGTTCTTAAGCCCACGAAACAGACATTTTGAAGTAAGATACACCTGATTTTTGAAACTCTTCACCTTCAGCGCATAGTCCAAATTTCTGATAGAAAGATAACGCTGAAGTCCGCGCGTCACACCAGAAGTAGCTTGCGCTTGCCAGCTTTAACTCACGAACGACTTGCTCTATAACCTTAGAGCCAATTCCTTGCCCTTGATATTCGTGCAAAGTAGCGAACTTTCTGAGCCTTGCTTCATGTCCATTGATATAAACAGAAGCTACGCAAACCAATTTTCCATCAACAAACGCACCGTAATGAATTGCCGAGCTATCACCTTCAACTTCGCAAAAAGAAGGCGATTTATCAGGCCATAAAACGAGATGCCTAATAGGTAAAACCTCGGCGGTGGTGATCTTCCGTATATCCATATTTCCTCAAAAAACATAACGCCAAATTAAGTAGTGAGTAACGCTACCACCCACCTAAACCATTGTGCTGTAAACACTTAAGCTGATTCAAACCTAAAATGCCAAGCGTTACGAATCTGTCTTAAACGCTTTGTTGAACGAAGCCGCTGCGCGGCAGAGTGAAAACCCACAACCTCAACTACGGTAAATACACCTTTCCAAAAGGAGTATTTATCATGCATAAAGCACAGCAACATCGTTCAGATTATCTTTATGAACAACACCTTACCCATCTCACCTTGCAAGGTAAACGTCCCGCTACGATTGATGCTTATAGTCGTGCGCTACGTCGCATTACCCATCAACTGGATAAATCGCCAGACATGTTAACTAACGACGATCTGAAACGGTATTTTACACAACTGCTCAAAACACATTCATGGAGTACCGTGAAAATTGATCGCAATGGCTTACAGTTTTTCTTTAAACATGTCCTTCAACGTGATTGGGAGTGGCTGAACATTGTAAAGCCACCACATGTGAAAACCTTACCTGACATTTTGACGCCAACCGAAGTGAGCCTATTGATTAATGCCACTTCGCAACTGCGTTACCAAGTGTTTTTTCTGACCTTATATAGCCTCGGGTTACGGCTCGGTGAAGGGTTAAATCTCACAGTGGGTGATCATCGTATGCTTGTCCATATTCGACAAGGCAAAGGCGGTAAAGACAGGTTCATCCCACTACCAAAGCGAACCCTGTATGCCCTGCGATATTATTGGCAAACACACAAAAATAGTCGTTATCTTTTTCCTTCACAGTTCAATGTTAACCATACCGTAATGGATCGCGGTGGTGTTCAAAAAGCAATGAAAGCCGTCATTAAAAGCTGTGGGATCACGAAATCTATCAGTCCTCATAATTTGCGTCATAGCTATGCTACTCACCTGTTAGAACGAGGCTTGGATTTACGTTCAGTACAGCATTTATTAGGTCATAACAGTTTAAATACTACCGCTAAATATACCCATTTAAGCGACATCTCCCGCAAAAATACGACAACAACCGTTAATCAACTCACTAATGATTTAACGCTATCATGGGAACTGAACCTATGACATTTCAATCATTATTGCGTGACTATTACGATGACTTTTGTGCTACGTATTCCACCCAGATCAATCACGATATACGTTATGCCATGAAAGCGATACTCACGTGTCACACCGAAAAACAAGGACATAGTCGCTGGCAATGTTCGCATTGCGAACATCAATCTGAATATGCGATGTCTTGTGGACACCGTAATTGTTCTCAGTGTCAGCACCAAGCTACATCCGATTGGTTAGCAAAGCAGCAACAGAAATTGTTGCCTGTTGATTACTTTATGGTGACATTCACGCTGCCAGCTGAGCTTCGATATCAGGCAAAAAAGCATCCTAAAGCACTCTACCAAGCCATGTTTACTGTGACAGCCAGTGTGATAAAAAGCTTCGCTAACAATGATAAACACCTTGGTAATCGCATCGGTTTTACTTCTGTTTTACACACTCATAATCGGCGTCGAGATTTACATCCTCATATTCATATGGTGATCACTGGCGGTGGCTTTGATGACAAGAAACGACAATGGAATAACTGTAAAAACAAGTATCTCTTTAATGCGTTTGCGCTTGCGAAAGTATGGCGAGCGAGATTGTTAGCCTATCTCACCACTGAACTAAAATGGACGTTACCCGATCACATCACGAAAAAATGGGTGGTTGATTGTCGGCATGTAGGGCAAGGAAAGCCTGCATTATTGTATTTATCAACATACCTTTATCGAGGGGTGATGGCGGATAAAGATATTCTGTTTATCCATCATGATCAGGTGACATTTCGTTATAAAGAGAGTCAAACTCAAACGATGAAGACACGCACATTACCCGTATTGCAATTTCTTTGGTTGATATTGCAGCATGTGTTACCGAAAGGATTTCGTCGGGTACGTGATTATGGTTTGTTGCGAGGGCATGAAAAGAAGCGGCTTCAAGCTATCCAATTTATGTTCATGTTAGCCGGGCAACTAACGTTGCCCTCACCGAATAAAACGGTACGTATAAAAGCCCAACCCTTTTGCCCCTGCTGCCAACATGTCATGCAACTAACGGGAATATTTCGACCAAAATAACCGACGTTCAATAATAAGGATAATGGCTTTCACGCTGCAGAGCTAACGAGGATTTTATTATAAATCAGAGTGTTAAAGTTATTGGTTCACACCAAGGATAACGCTCGACTGCATTTTGTCATCCCCCTTCATGCTATTTCCAATATTTACTTATATAAGGCGGCTTGGGCTTGTCCAACACTTCGGATAGGTGTCGGCTTCGCGACACATATCCTTATTTGTTATGTATTATCCTTCGACAGCATTCAAACCGTGTTTTTGCGCAATAGCCCCTAATTGAGGCACAAGAGTAAACCTTACATCTGAGCTATAATTAAACACGATGTAGTCTCTATAATGTTCAAGAACAAATGGACGCTCCAACTCATCTAGCCCGAAAAGGTCATGTATTTCTTCTAGAAACTCACTAAAGTCACATTCACCTACAGCATTGTGACAGCCAGTATTTAGCAACTCCGCTGCGATTGTTCCCATTTTGAACTTCCGCCGCTTAGCCATCGTGTCTAGATCTGACCTCCACCGCCAGATAATAAGATTCCAACTCAAATTAATTACTCCATGTAATAGAGATACATAACAGTATATTAATAAGCATTCTTACTTTCGTGCAAAAATATACTCATAAAGTACCTTTATCATAATCGATATAATCTATATATATCATGAAGTTGATAGCACTTTATCACACTGAACGCTTTGTTAGAGGGTGTGAAAAGTAAGAAATGTATTTAATCAGTCTTATTAAATACAAACTGAAACATTAAATCATTTAACTATCAATTAGTTATAAGTTTACCTCTGTTTTTAACAAAAAATATTTCTTATTAAAAACAGAACTCACGCAATAAAATCACCACGGATCATTAAACTGTTTATATACACAGTCAATATAACTAATCCAAAATCGCGTTAATACGATATGAATGAGTAAAAGGTCTAACGCATAAAGGGGCAAAAATGAGTTAGGTTATTTAGCCTATTTCGGCTGGTAGATATTCGAAACAAAAAGTAAGGGAACACTGCCGTTAAGTAACGAGCTATGACTTCACCTAACTTAACCCATTGCACCGTAAACACAAAATTCAATAGAAGTTAAAATGCTGAGCATTGCGAATCTACCTTAAAGGCTTATTATACCTTAGTCGCAGATACGAATCTTAGCTTCCACTATTTTATTTGCAACTGCCAAATCATGCTGCGGGGATGCCGACAAACCTATATTTTGTTCAATTGTAGAAGAAAGAAATAGAGCTATTCTCGATGCATTCTTGCCTTCTAGCGCTAATCGAAATATGTGCGGAACATAACTGTCGTATTCGTCATTCCACTCATTTTCACCATCGTTAACACCGATTGGATCCCAGTCATTCCATAATATGGCAGCTATTTCTTCGAACAGTCTTCTTTCTTTAATTTTCACAATAATATTCCATATTAATTATTATATATTATGAGCTTAGTAGCGATTTTCACACCTTACGCTTTGTGAGAGCATTTCAAGAGATAAAATTATCATTTAAATGTTCATATGCAAATAAATCTAATTATAAATCGCGTCAACACAATAAGAATAAGTGTTTTCTATAACACATAAAGGGGAAATTTTGAGCTAGCTATTGAAGTTAGCTCAAATGTGGACAGAAATCAGTTTCGGAAAACACAATATTAGTAATTTATGAATAACTTTAAGTATTGGAAAGATTGCTTAGAATTTTTCTGCTGTGAATGGTGCGAATCAGTCAAGGTTTACACTACTCCTACTTATTTGAATTGTTTTCGATATAACGAAGGCGACATGCCTTTGTACTTCTTGAACGAGCGGTTGAAGTTGGAACGATTGGTATAACCGACATTCTCGGCAATTAAGCTGATGGGTTGTAATGTCGTTGTGAGTAACTGAGATGCGTGATTCAACCTCAGCTTAGTTAAGTAAGAGATATAGCTTTCGTTGAAGTGTTGAATAAACCAACGGTGAACCGTGTTTTCACTTACATACATATAATCAGCGAGTTTCTTTAACGTGATATCGGATGAATAATGATTATCAATGTACTTGCAGACTTGAGCTATCTTGCTGAAATCGTTGTTGGACTTTTCCTTTTCTGCTGATAATGCGTAGGAGAGCAGAATGGTGTGTGATTGATCGGCACATAGTTCCCCTAGAACTTGGATCAAAACCGCAAGCTGGCCGATTGGGGTAAGGTCATCAAAATTATTGAGGTGTTGAAAAACTTTTTCTGCGGTTTGCGTTGAGAACTTCACGCCTTTATTTGCATCTCTAATAATACTCGCTAATGGCCTTAGTTCGACACAGCTATACATCAGTTTGGCAATCCATTCTTTGCTAAACCAAATTACATGAGCCTCACATGGGTTCTGTTCATGAGAATTTATTGATTCAAAGCTATGAGCAACTTCAGGACCCAGTAAAAGCAGTTCGTTGTGCTCAATCAGCCCTTTGAAATGGGCGATCCTTGATTTTCCTTGAAAGTTTCTATGTAAAACCAGTTCAAATTCTTGATGAACATGCCAGTCTTCTGGTTTGACGACTTCTTTGAACATCTTATAGCGCCATGACCAGCCATGCCTTTGTGGTATTTTCTGTACTGTTGCTTTCATTCTAATAGCATCATTGCCGATTTATCAGTTAGATGCATGATTATACACAATTGGCTTTAATCAATAAAAGTATCACAAGTCGTTGGAATAGTATCAGATGTGAGTTTTAGAGCTGGTATGTTTATAAGGTCGGCACAGTATAGGAGACCCAGAAATGTCCGAGTATTTAAATTGCTTACTGCCAAAACTTACCTCCCTTGTAGAAGCAAACCAAAAGGCTTTAGCGGAGGCAACCAAGTTGTTTACTCAAGCCATAGTTAAAGACGACATGATACAAGTTCTAGGAACTGGTCACTCGCATATGATTGGTTTAGAAGGATTTATTCGTGCGGGAGGCCTTGGTAATATCAACGCTATTTTGGACTCAGTGCTGCTTACTAATGATGGCGCTTTAAGAGGCTCAGCAATGGAAAAGTTGTCTGGTCTGGCTGAAGTGATTTGGAATGATCAGAATATTTCCCCAAATGATGTGGTTATGGTAATTTCCAACTCTGGGCGCAATGCACTGCCAATTGAATTTGCCCAAATTGCCAAATCGAAAGGTCATTCGGTTATCGCGATTACGTCTGTTGAACAGTCATCAAAATACCCAAGCCGCCATAATTCAGGACTGAAATTGATGGATATTGCCGATATCGTTATCGACAATCAGGTTCCTCCTGGTGATGGATTGTGTAATGTGAATGGTAAAGTGACAGGAGCATTCTCCAGTATAGCAGGCATGATGATCATGAATATGCTGGTTGTAGAGTCTCAAAAAGAAGCGTTAAAGCAAGGAGTTACTCCACTTATCTTCTCTAGCCAGAATGTCGACGGTTTCGATAATGACTATGTGTATCAGCACTTTGGACCTCGATTAAAATCTATGTAAATGGTCGGCATGAAATTTAGTTTCTCAATTAAGTAACGAGCCAGCGCAAAATTCAAACACGGCTCACATTCTAATGAAATGAAGCAAAATTGAGCTAGCCATGAAAGCTAGCTCGTTTCTGGACAAAAGTGAGTCACGAACAAAAACATACTCTGACTCTTCGGATTACCTCAGGTATTGCCACCATATACTCAGCAGACATGAATGTAGCCAAATTCACATACCCTCTACATACATTCCCAATAGAAAATGAGATAGACAAACAAAAGATGAAGGCTTCGCTTCAATACTGAACGAATAATTGGCACGATCTGATTGAATGCTGTCGTCATTGGATGTCTAGTGGCGCAATTTGAGAGTCTATAATACCTCTATCAGTACGACGCTTAGCAAATAATAAGCACACTAATAGAGGCATTCTGCATGACAAACACGGCACTAATCACAGGCGCATCAAGCGGTATCGGCCTTGAACTAGCAAAAATTCACGCAAGCAAAGGTGGTAACTTGATACTTGTGGCTCGCTCTGAGTCCAAACTCAATAACCTTAAAACAGAACTAGAAAATCAGTATGGTATTCAAGTCACAGTCATTGCTTTAGATCTATCTCAACCTAGCTCAGCTCAAGCGCTATTTGAACAAACCGAAGCTCGTTCTCTACAAGTCGATACGCTAATTAATAACGCAGGTTTTGGTGCGCACGGCAAATTCCATGAACGTTCTCTGGTCGATGAACAAGCGATGATGCAAGTGAACATGGTTACATTGACTAATCTGACGCACCTTTATCTAAAGGGCATGGTTGAACGTAAGCAAGGAAAGATCCTTAATGTGTCATCAACCGCTTCATTTATGCCTGGTCCTTTGCAGGCGGTGTATTACGCAACAAAATCATACGTCACCTCTTTCAGTCAGGCGGTCGCAGAAGAAGTTAAGGGTAATGGTGTAACCGTGACAGCACTATGCCCGGGTACTGTGGCAACTGGGTTTGTAGAAGCGGGAAATTTAGAAGGCGTTGATGCGTGGAAAAATGCAAAAACAGCAAGCTCCGTTGCTAAGTGTGGCTATAACGCTATGGTAAAAGGTGAGCTAGTGGCATTTAATGAGCCTTCGTTGAAGTTTATGATTAACTGGATTATCCCGTTTTTATCGCGCAAGCTCGTGTTAAAAATCTCACGTAAAACAATGGAAAAGAGCACCAAATAAAGTAACGGGCTAATTTGATATAGTCGGAATCTGTAGTGTCAATAGGTTAAAGTTTTGCGATGAAAAGAGCGAGTAAGTTTGTTATATCTCCTACACCCGCGCTTACCCCTCAAAAAATAAAACAATTATTAAACATTAACTTACTGTCAATTTGACTGAGATTTATGGTGGTTACCAAAAGTTAACCAGTTGTAGTCTAACTCCAGGTAACCATAATAAACCGCAAGGCAGCGAAATCATCTTCGCTTTGTAAAGCAGTCAATTTATTGAAGGGTTAATTATCATGAGTAACGTTCTAATCATTAACGCACACGAGCCATCTCCATTTTCTGAAGGTAAGCTAAATGCTGCTCTAGTCGAGAAAGCTCGCACCAATCTAGAGTCAAAAGGTCATGAGGTTCGTGTGGTTACCATGCAAGATGAAATTGTCGTTGATGAGCAACTGGCGCACTTTGAATGGGCAGACCGCGTAATCCTTCAGTCTCCTGTAAACTGGATGACGATCCCATGGTCATTTAAAAAATACATGGATGAGGTATTCACCGCTGGTATGGGGGGGGGGGCGCTATGTGCATTTGATGGTCGCAGCGCAGAAGAACCGAAGAAGAACTACGGTACGGGCGGCACTCGCACTAACACAAAATACATGCTGTCTTTCACATTCAATGCACCTGAAGAGTCATTTAATGATGAAAACGAATACCTATTCCAAGGTCGTAGCGTTGATGATTTGATGTTCCACATGCACGCAAACTTCCGTTTCTTTGGTATGTCTGCACTACCAACGTTTGCGTGTTATGACGTAATGAAAAACGGTGATATCGAAAGTGATTTCGCTCGTTTTGAAGCGCACCTAGACGCTAACTTCTAAGGAGATAACCATGAGCACTGAATTTACTTATTACAACGCTGAAACTGCGCCTGAAGAGTCTAAAGCTCTGGTGGAACAGTCTCTTAAAGGCTTTGGCATGCTACCAAATCTGCACGCTGTTCTTGCTGAAGCTCCAGCGACGTACGAAGCATACAACTGTTTATCAAGAACACAACATTTAGCCCGCTAGAGCAGCAGGTGGTCTTCATGACAGCGAACTTTGAGAACAACTGTCACTACTGCGTTCCGGGTCATACATGGATGATGAAAGCAGGCAAAATGCCAGATGAAGTGATTGAAGCGCTGCGCGAAGGTACTACAGTTCCTGATGTGAAGTTACAAGCGTTGCATGATTTTACCAAAGAGCTGCTTGATAACCGTGGTCATATTGGTGATGAAAGACTGCAAGCCTTCCTAGATGCAGGTCTCACCACGCGTCAAGCACTTGAAGTACTGACGGGTTTGTCTGCAAAGCTTATCTCGAACTTCACTAACGCACTGGCACATACTGAACCTGATGCGCCATTCCAAAAATATGCGTGGACGCATCCTAACGAGCGTTAATCTAAACCAACAGCAATAACACCACTCAAGTACTGTTTGCGTAACGCCTACAGTACTTTCTAATAAGGAATCATCATGAGTAATATGATTAAACTCGACATAATTAGTGATGTCGTTTGCCCTTGGTGCATTATTGGTTACAACCACTTACAAGCCGCTATTAAAGAGCTTGGCATTGAAGACCGCATCGAGATTGAATGGCAACCTTTTGAGCTCAATCCGGATATGCCAGCTGAGGGAGAAAACCTTCGTCAGCACGTTGCACGTAAATATGGCAGTAGCGTAGAGGAAAGTAAAAACGCACGTATTCGTATCGCCAGCATTGGCGCGGAGCATGGCTTCAAGTTTAACTACTTTGATGACATGAAGATGGTGAACACATTTGACGCACACCTTCTGCTTGATTACGCCAAGAGTTTCGGCAAGCAGACTGAACTAAAAATGCGTTTATTTACCGCATTTTTCAGTGAGCAGAAAGACGTCTCTGACCGCGAGATTCTCAAGCAAGAGCTAATCTTTGTAGGCCTTGACCCTGAAGAAGGAATGCGCTGGCTAAATGATGCGGAGCAACGTAGTGCGATACGTAACGCAGAGAAACAATGGCAGCAAATGGGTGTTTCAAGTGTGCCAACGGTCGTCTTCAACCGTGAGTCTGGCGTTTCTGGGGCGCACCCAGTTGAAGGTTATAAACAAATCCTATCTGAACTGATGGCTAAGGCGGATGCAGAATAATACTTTACCGTTTTCATCCAGACGAGGTAGACATTCTCACGCCCATAACTAGGTTACTAAAAGTATACCAGTTGCAACTGGTTTCCTAGTGGCTTATCTTTTTATCTACTTAGTTGTAAACCCAATTCAAGGAGTCGAGATGACATACTCACAGAAGCTCAAAGCAGGTGACACTTTCCCTACATTAGAAGCAACAACCTTGGATGGGACCAAAGTTACGCTAGGTCAGCCTCAAGGTGATGCAACATGGCAAGCAGTGTTTATCTATCGTGGTAAGCATTGTCCACTTTGCACCAAATACCTTAATGAAATTGAGACCTACAAACAGGCCTTCAGCGATGCAGGCGTTGATATTTTGGCTGTCTCTGGCGATTCAAAGCAACAATTAGAGCAACATCTAGAAAAGCTCGATATCAGCTTCCCAATTGCGTATGGCCTAAGTGAGCAACAAATGAAGACGTTAGGACTTTATATTTCTCTACCGCGTTCTGAAGCAGAAACGGACCATAACTTTGCAGAGCCAGGGCTATTTGTCGTCAATGAGCACGGCAATGTCCATGTCGTTGACCTATCAAACAACCCATTTGTAAGGCCAGAGCTTGGCGCATTAACTCGCGGTCTAGCCTGGATTCGCGATCCAAACAACCATTACCCAATCCGAGGAACGCTAGACTACTAAGTCTCAAACCTCACAAGGCAAGAATGAAAAAGGCAATCTCGTAACAGGTTGCCTTTTTGTATCGGTTGTTCAGTGATTGTTTGAACCAACACTACATAGCCGAACATCATTTAATCTGAATATTGTTACTTTCAGACCACTTCCTCAATTCATCAAGAATTGTCAGAGCGCTTGTGCCAAACTCAGTCAGCTCATAACTCACCGCTAGTGGCTTGTCATTGATCACGCGACGTACCACCATATTTTCACTTTCTAGCTCTTTTAGGCGTTGGTCAACCATCTTCTTACTGGCTCCGCCCAACATTCTTGTAAGATCATTAAACCTCACTGGGCCGTCTTTCAGGTGGTAGATGATGGAACCCTTCCACTTAGAACCCAAGATCCGCATACCTTTTTCTATCGCACAAGGCTCAGAGCAGGCATTGATAACATTCTTACGTCCTTTGGGGTCTATTTCTACTCTTGCTTTCATACAACCTCACCAATCAAGAAACCAGATAGCTGGGGTTCATTCATTGAAAGAAGCCACAAATATCTGGTTTAAGTCTTACGCCATAGTAGCACTACGCGCCAATTGAATTAAGTTCTCAGTAGAGGTAATTAACGAACCCTACTGGTCTTGTTAATTAAAATAGCTCATTAAGGTGCGATTCAAAGCGTGCAAAGTCATTTTCAATATCGCCATTCTTCATCACGTCATAACAAGCGAAAGTCGGCAATGCTGACATACCAAAGAAACGAAAGTTAGCGTGCATGTGGAACATTAAATCATCCACACCTTTACCTTGGAATAAGAATTCATCTTGATCATCAAATGATTCTTTTGGTGCGTTGAATGTCAGTGAAAGCATATATTTGGTGTTAGTACGCGTGCCACCTGTACCATAGTTCTTAGTTGGCTCTTCTGCGCTACGACCATCAAAAGCACACAATGCGCCGCCCATACCAGCAGTGAATACTTCATCCATATATTTTTTGAAAGACCAAGGAATAGTCATCCAGTTTACTGGGGATTGTAGAATAACACGATCAGCCCACTCAAAATGCGCTAACTGTTCATCAACGACCCATTCCTCTTGCATGGTTACGATGCGAACTGAATGACCTTTCTGCTCTAATAATGTCGCCGCTTTATCTACCAAAGAAGCGTTAAGTTTACCTTCTGAGAATGGTGATGGTTCGTGGGCATTGATGATAAGAACGTTACTCATAGCTAATTACTCCGCAAAAAAATAGATTGGATACACAAATGAAACCCTCGTCTCTTGTATCTTGTATCTTGTATCTTGTATCTTGTATCTTGCGGTATATATTAGTTACCTGATATTGGATTACAATTAGTATACTTTTAGTAACCTACTCTTAAGAGTATGTGGAATGACTCATATAGGGTCACAGACTGTCAGAGACTAGCTAATTGGAACCCTAAGAAATAGGGCTCTTTTCAACTAACAATCAGTGTCTTCTGAAAGTAATAATGCATCTTCTAGTTCAACACCAAGATAGCGAATCGTGTTATCTACCTTTGTATGTCCCAGTAAAAGCTGCACCACTCGAATTTTTTCGTTTTTGTATAGACTAATGTAGCTTTGGTTCGCCTCATTGAGTGAGTACCATAAAGATGAGAATCCAACCCAAGATCTGATGCCCACTTTCTGACTAGGGACCTATAGTACGAATAACTAATTGGTTGTTGCTCTCGTCTTTGGCTTGGAAAAAGAAAATCGCTGGCGTCTAAAGCAGAAATCAAAATCTATTTCATTAGACTTTGTTGAGTTCTTGTCGTTATTTCAAATTGAACTTCAATGTCTGTTTTTCGTTGAGTATGCTTAGCACGACTGAATATCCTACCTTGAGAAGATACATCGCAAACCCTGAGCGAGAGCAAGTCACTTGCTCTAAGTTTGCTATTAATAGCTAAGTTAAGTAGCGCAAGCTGCATCAAACTATTTTCAATCTCTAGTCTGGTTCTGATCCGCCAAATTTCCTCAAGCCGAAAAGGCTTTTTGACACCACTTCGTTTTGTTTTGTTAAAACCACCATAATGACCTCCTTCTTTTTTATCATCACGATTGTAGTTGGAAGGAATTGGCAAAACTGATTGTATAATTAATCATTAGTAAAAGTAGGTCACTAGTGATGCAATAAACAAGTCAATATTGTTGCGCTAAGTAACTTTGGGGCAGAAATGAGCTTGGCAATATCCCCTCTAATCGATCCTAATCAGCAAAGAAAACACAGTTCTCAAGGCTCTTTCTAGTTAAAAATATCGATAAGCCAAGAGAAATAAAAAACCACAGGCACATGACGTGAACCTGTGGTTTTAAAATTTGATAAATAACTGTCGAAATTACTGACGTTGCTGTAGTTGTTCAGTCAGCCAATTTAACCATGCATCCACTCCCTCACCAGTTTTGGCTGACAGTTTGATCACTTGAATAGTTGGATTAACTTTACGAGCACTCGCAATGCAGTCTTCAATTTTAATGTCTACATAAGGCAATAAATCAACTTTGTTGATCAACATTAAGTCAGCGGCTGCAAACATATTCGGGTATTTAAGTGGCTTATCATCCCCTTCAGTGACAGAGAGGATTGCTACTTTACATGCTTCACCTAAATCAAAACTCGCAGGGCAGACCAAGTTACCCACGTTTTCAATAAACAAGAAACCCGGTTCATTCATGGCCAGTTGATGATAAGCATCATGCACCATTTGGGCATCTAAATGGCAACCTTTACCAGTATTGACTTGAATTGCAGGCACTTCAGTTGCACGAATACGATCCGCATCATTTGATGTTTGCTGATCCCCTTCAATTACCGCACATGGGAACTTCTGCTTTAGCAGCATTAAGGTTTCAGTAAGCAAGGTCGTTTTACCAGAACCAGGGCTTGAAACGAGGTTAAGTACTAACTGCTTATTGGCTTCAAAATGCTCACGATTATGTTCAGCCAGTTTGTTGTTATTGCCTAAAATATCCATCTCTAACGTCAGTAGTTGACGCTGAGAAACCCCAGCTACATGGACTTCTGCTTCACCTTTACCGTAATGTAAGTCGCCTTTCGCCATGGTTTCTGGTTGGTGATGTTCATGGCTATGATGGTCATGATGAGAGTGCTCATGGTGATCGTGATGTGAATGCGAATGACCATGATCGTGATGCGATGTTGCAGGTAAAGTGTAATGAACGTGATGATGCACGTCACCTTGATGGTGATAGTGATGATGGATCACAACAGGCTGTTCATTGCTCACTTGTTGAGCTTGGCTGTGATCATGACGATGTCCATTATGATGATGCTCGTGGTGGTCATGTTCATGGTGACTATGCCCGTGGTGATCGTGATAATGATCCCCGTGTGTGACACCTTCTACTCGGCTATCTCCGCAACCACATACATTACACATTACTCAACCTCAATATTCTTAATCATTAATTCGTCACCGGTTTCAACTTTGAGCTGATAACCATGGCAATGAGGGCAACAGACACCGCGCTCGTCCATATCGATATAGCGTTGACAATCCATACACCATACCTGAGCTTGTACTGGCTCAATGGCTAACTTAGCGCCTTCTGCAATCGTCCCTCGTGTTGCAAATTCAAATCCTGTTGCCAATGCATGGGGCTCAATGCACGATAATGTGCCAATAGCTAATGTCACCCGAGTTACACGATGAAAGCCTTGCTTTTTCGCTTGTTCAACCACGGTGTCCACCGTATTCATACTCAGTGATAACTCATGCATAGCATGTCTCTCTAATTATTATGTTGGAAAATGGCATACCACAGTTGCCCTGCCGCAATAGATGCATCATTAGCAGGAAGCATTTCGCCACAAAAAAGGGATAAATCCTGTTGTTTCGCCAGCGCAAATACCTTATCGACTAATACACGGTTTTGAAAAACACCGCCGCCTAACGCTATCGGTAAATGGCTGTAATCTCGGGCAATATCTATGATCACGTTGGCAATTGCGGTAATAAAACCTAAAGCTAATTCGTGACGTAACGTATCACTATTGTCAGTAGCGATACGTTGCAGTAATTGCGCTGAAAATAACGGCTGCCAGTCGATAAGATTGGTTTTACTGATATCAAACGATAACGCTGACTCAGAGCATGCGTACATGGCAGCGTGTTCAAGTTGTAAGCCGCATTCGCCTTCATAGCCAACTCTATCCACCAAGCCTAATAAACTTGCCCATGCATCAATTAAACGCCCCATGGATGAGGTATATGGCGATTGACTGCCTGACTGCCATAACAGATAAAGATTATTAAAGTAAAACTCACTCCAAGCACTGAATGCTGGCAGTTGCATCGCTTTAATGTCAGCCAATGAGTAGCATTCCAATAATATGGCAAACAATAATCGAGCTGGCTCTTTTATCGCTTTTTCGCCGCCAATTAAGCGAAATTGACGTAAATGTCCGACACGTTGGTAACTGTGTGGTGTTGAAAGTAAAACTTCCCCACCCCACACGGTTTGATCGTCGCCCCAACCTGTACCATCAAAAGTAAAACCTAATACTTGCTCGGTTAAATGATGCTCTGCCATGACCGCTAATACATGGGCATGATGGTGCTGTACCTTCAACAGTGGTGCAGTTAAATTCGCTTTTGCGTGGTAAGTTTGCGCAAATTGTGATGAGTGATAACCGGGATGTTTATCGCATACCAATTGCTGCGGTTTAACATGATACAGTGCGACCAAATGATGAAAGGTATCCTGGTAACGCTGCTCGGTATCAAGATCATCCAAGTCACCAATATAAGGTGATAATAGCCATTGTTTCGGCAATGCTAACCCAATCGTCGATTTTTGCTCTGCACCTAGGGCTACGGTGATATTACCTGTGTTTTGTTCGCTACCTATTCCAAAATGGCTCACTGGCGCATAACCTCTTGCCATGCGCAGCACACGAATTTTTCCGCCAGCATAATGAACAAGGCTATCATCGCACGCACTTACAATCGGGCGATTATGATCCAAAATAGCGCTAATGCAGCCAGAGAACTGAGCACTCACTTGCGCTAATTCTGTCGCAATTGGCATGCCTGATAAGTTAGCACTGGTCATTACCAATGCGCTGGTTGCCCCTAGTTTCTCAAGCTCTGCAAACAACAAATAATGCAATGGCGTATAAGGCAGCATGACGCCTAGATATGGCACGTTAGGAGCAAGATCGTCAGTAAGTTTTACATCTTGACCACATTGGGCATCTCGCTTGCGCATGAGCACAATCGGTCTTGCTTGTAATTCCAATGCTTGCCATTCAACATCACAACCTTCAACCACTTCTTTAGCAATATCAAAGTCAGATACCATGATCGCTAACGGCTTCGATGGGCGATGTTTCAATAAACGTAAATTGGCGACGGCTTGAGGATTCGTCGCATCGCAAGCTAAGTGAAAACCACCGATACCTTTAATTGCAACGATGTCACCGTTTTTAATCTTTTGCGCAAGCTGCTCAATCGCCGTGTGTTTAGTAGCAATAAGTGGTAATTCAGCACAAGATTTCACTCTCAGCTTGGCATCATAAAGCGTGACCCAAGGACCACAGCAATCACAGCTGATCGGCTGGGCATGATAGCGACGATCTAAGGGATTTTTATACGCCTTAGCACAATCAGGACACAGCGCAAAGTCTTGCATACTAGTGGCTGTGCGATCATAAGGCAGCGCTTTAATAATGCTATAACGAGGGCCACAGTGGGTGCAGTTGGTAAAGGGGTACTGGAAATATCGAGAATCTGCATTGGAAATATCCCGCTTACAGGCATCGCAAAGCCCTTGATCCGGTGATATACACACTGTTGTGCTATCACGTAGCTGGCTTTGTTCAATACCAAAACTAATCGGCTTTTCCAATTCAGACCATAATGGTCGTTCGGTGATCGTCACATCATCAATGCGACTTAATGTCGGTGCTTGTTCAACTAATTGAGCAGAGAAAGACGCTAACGTTGAAAGCGAACCTTGAACGTCAATCTTTACCCCTTCCGAATCATTGATCACCGAACCAACTAGCGCATGTTGTATCGCTAGTTGGTAGACAAAGGGGCGGAAACCGACCCCCTGTACAATGCCGGTAATATGAATATATTGTCGTGCAATGTTGTCTGTCACTATCACTGCCCTGCAATTAAGACAGCATTAACATGCCACCAAATGCCGCCATTACGACACCTAGTACGCCTGTTACGCGACGGTTTGCTGCAGAATTTGCAATGAACTTACCTAGTACCACACCACAAGCGTGTAGCGTCGCTGTTGCTAGTACGAAACCAATGAAGTATTCAGCCGTACGAGCGCCAAGTGGCATTTCCATACCGTGAGCCATACCGTGGAATAGTGCGAATGCCATTACAGCACCTGTTGCCACTTTCGCAGAAAGACGACCACCAGCAAGTAACATTGCGCCCATAGCAATAACAGAAACAGCGATACCTAGTTCAACACCTGGGATCACCACACCAGAAACACCCAACGCAGCACCAACAATCATGATAGAGATGAATGCAAGAGGTAGACGAGAAATGGCTTTACCACCCATGATTGCCGCTAATAGACCCACACCTAGCATTACGCTTAAATGATCCATACCTGTGAATGGGTGAACAAAACCACTCATGAAAGCTGATGCGTGAGGACCAATGTGACCAGGGTGTGCTAAAGCAAGAGGAGAAAAAGAGGTAGCTAGCAAACCCACCATTAGATGTTTCATTTTCATATCAGTATCTTCTTAAAAATTAACCAGCATATCCGGTAATGTTGTTAAACACTTCACGCCATGACTCAGCGTTAAGTACGATAAAAGCACGACACTAAATCATGCCAAAAACACGTTCTGGGTGAGCATAAGCATCAGCTCGACCACGACGACAATGCCCAAGCAAGGTGATATTCAAGCGATCCGCAAGATCCACTGCCATCTTGGTTGCTGACGATACGGCTAATAACACTTCAACCCCTGCTGATGCCGCCTTTTGCACCATTTCAAAACTGGCTCGGCTAGTCACTAATACTGCCCCGCCCGATAAGCGTTTTTGGTGGATATAACCAACCAGCTTATCTAACGCAATATGACGACCCACATCTTCAAACACCGCTAATAGTTGCCCATCTTTATCCAGATAAGCCGCAGCATGTGCCGCCCCTGTTAACTGATTAAGTGCTTGATGATCGAGTAACTGACGCAAGGCTTGCTCTAAATGGCTCAAATCAAATTCAGTACTGGTTGGCAGTGGCATTAGCATCCGACACACGGTTTCTAACTTTTCTTCACCACAGATCCCACAGCCTGTTAATCCTGCTAATGAGCGACGTTTTTGCTTAAGCCTTTCAGCACAACGGTTAGCGATCTCAATGTCTAAATTAATCCCGTTATCATGGTGACTAATGGTCATATCGTGAATATCACGGTGATGATCAATGATCCCTTCCGATAGCGAAAAACCAATCGCAAATTGCTCTAAATCATGGGGCGTACACATCATTACGGTGTAAGCCACACCATTAAATGCCAAAGCAACAGGCGTTTCTTCAATAATGAAATCCATCTCGCTAAAATCGCTTTCTCCTTTGCGATAGCGAACAATTGGACGCTGACAAGCATCACTAATGTCATCGGTTGATGTCACATCAAAGGTGGTCAAAATAGTGATCCTATAATCAATAAAATCTGAAATTAAACGCTCGGGCTTTCACGAAAATCTTGGCAATTAATGCCCATTTTCTGCATACGAGATAACAAGGTAGTACGCTTTAAACCCAACTGATTCGCCGCACCATTAGGCCCAGCCACTACACCATGGCAGGCTTTTAATGCCGCGATCACCGCTGCTTTATCTATGATGGGTTTTGCTGGCTTGCTAACCGCTGATTCCGTTTTCTCGTTGCTATCTGATAATGGTGTTGCATCCGCTACTGACGTGGCCTTAGTTAGTGATAAGGTTTCATCGTTAACAACAGTAGGCTCTGAACAAAACGTGTGGCTTGTTTTCAACTCTTGAACAGGCACGTTAAGCACGTTTCCTCGCGTTAAGATCACCGAACGTTCAACAAAATTGCGTAATTCACGGACATTACCCGGCCACGGAAAAGCGCGCATAATATCGAGATCTTCTGCTGCTACCGCAGTGATGGTTTTACCCATTTTTTTAGCGAGTTCACGGGTGAAATGCTTCACTAATAGTGGAATATCTTCCGAACGTTCACGTAATGGCGGGATCTCGATTGGGAATACATTCAAACGGTAGTAAAGATCGTTACGAAACTTCTTTTTCTCTACCATTTCGAGCAAGTTGACGTTAGTAGCCACCACAATGCGTACATCAACGCTGATCAGCTCGTTTTTACCCACACGCTCGATTTCATTTTCTTGCAGTGCACGTAACAATTTAGGTTGTAGCTCTAATGGCATATCGCCAATTTCATCTAAAAACAGTGTGCCTTTATGAGCTTGTTCGAAACGACCAACACGTTGACTTATTGCACCAGTAAATGCGCCACGTTCATGACCGAACAATTCACTTTCAAATAAGCCTGCTGGGATCGCAGCACAGTTCATTTTCACCATGCGGGTTTTACTGCGCATACTTAGCTTATGAATAGCGCGGGCGATAAGCTCTTTACCTGTGCCTGATTCACCTAAGATCAATACCGTACTATCGCAACTTGCCACTAAAGCCACTTGCTCTAACACCTTATTCATCACTTCACTTTGGCTAATGATGTCGTCAAAAATAACGTGATCGCCCATATCATCAGCAATATTGACGAACTTGGTCGTTGGGCGACTAGGAATACTTGCTTGATGGGTTTTAATACTGTGCATTGCCAAGGCAACACGAGCTGCGATCTGTTGAAATAGCTCAACGTCTGCCGCTTGATAGTTCTTTTCAAGCAAGGTCATGAAACTGATATAGCCAACGGTGACACCACGGAAAATAAGTGGCATCACACATGCGCTTTTTACACGTTCAGGGAAGTACGGGCTATTATTGTCCGCTTGCATCTTGGCAATATCATTGGCTGTTAAAAATACATGTTTATTATTTCTAATTGCATTTTTAATCATGCGATCATTGGTAAAGAAATGACACTGATAATGCATTTCACCATCAATAAAGCTGGCAGAGTGTTGGTTATAATGCCCATCACTTAATTGAATTATCGATAAATCGCTCATACCAAAATGTTGATATAAAAATCGTAATAATGAGCCGATGAGTTCTTTCTTGGTACTTTGACTGATCACGGTATTAGTAACATCAACTAACACTTGGAAGTTATTTTTTTCAGTAGTTAGTTTTTCGGTTACCGTTGAAGCAGTTTGATGCTCAATAATATGTTCAATCATCGCTGAAATCATATTATTGAATAATTTGAACTGTTTTTCGCTTTCACTATCACTCGGCATCGATAAATTAATATATTCGATCGCACCTAACGGCTGATTACAAATAGAAAGTGGAATTTTGCAGTAACTAGCAACACCCTCATAGGCGGGATGATTCGCTAATTGGGGAAATGTTTGATAAAGCGTTTCACCATCTAAATGATGGCAGTAATCACACATTGCCGCACCATGTAAGGCAAGGCTTGATTCAGTGTAATCAAATTGCTGACATTGCTTGTCTTGATCTAAATAGTAAAGACTTGGTTGGCTATCCAAATCCTGCTTTAAAATTAGATTCACACGTTCAACATTGATAAATAATAGATCTTCGTTATTAAGAAAATCCATCACGCCTGAAATATCATTGATTGATAGTAAGGCTTTAGAAAAAGTCATCAAATCACTTTCAAAGCGTTCCATGTTGGCATTAACTCTTGCTGATAATGTCGCTCGAATGGAGAGTAATAATTCAAGCATTTGTAATACAATTCTCAACCATTTTAATAACCAAGTATTGATATTAATCAATAAATAATAAATATAAGTGCGAACTAATAATGCAAAAAGCACGAACGCTAATTATTTGAACAATTTAATCAAGTAGCAGCAATATAGTGTTATTTAATAAATAATAAGGTTTCCAGGTTTTAAATATGCAATATTTCATCTTGGAAACCTTATTTTCATTAATGGTTTATTCGCTTATTGAAATAAACAAATAAACCTATTTTTGTCATTAAGCATTAACAACATGGTTCTTCAAGCGTGCTTTTAATTTCGTGTACTCCGTTTGTACATGATTTTCAGCCCATGCCTGATCATCAATATTTTCTACCTTAACGGCACAATATTTAAATTCAGGTGTACTTGAAATTGGATCCACATATTCAATGGTTAATTCATTACATGCACCAATCCACCATTGGTAAGTCATGTACACAACGCCTTTATTTACACGTTCATTGTAGTTCGCACGTGAAATAATTTTACCGCGGCGTGATGACACCCAAACCAACTGTTGATCGTCAATACCTAATTGACGCGCATCGTCAGGGTGTATTTGCACATAACCCGGTTCATCTGCCAGTGTTTGTAATGCAGAGCAGTTACCTGTCATTGAACGACAAGAGTAGTGACCTACTTCACGCACGGTAGATAATACCAATGGGTATTCAGCATCCGGTTGCTCTAATGGCGCACGCCATTCTGCACCGATAAACTGACCTTTGCCTGATGGTGTACTGAATGTATTGCCTTCAAACAAGAACGGTGTACCCGGATGATCTTCTGTTGGGCAAGGCCACTGTACAGATTTCAATCCTTCCATCTTTTCATACGTTACACCTGTATATAGTGGTGCAAGATGACGCATCTCATCCCAAATTTCTTGGGTATTTTGATAAGACATTGGGTAACCCATACGGGTTGCTAACAGGCTGAAGATTTCCCAGTCAGGTTTCACGTCTCCCGGTGGCGTTATCGCCTTGTAGAAACGTTGGAAACCACGGTCGGCACTACTGTACACACCTTCATGCTCGCCCCAGCTTGTTGCAGGGAAGATCACATCAGCAAATTCTGCTGTTTGTGTCATGAAGATATCTTGAACAATCACCAACTCCATCTTGCGCATGGTTTCACGCATTGCAGCAAGATCGGCTTCAGTTTGTGCAGGATCTTCACCGAAAACATAGAATGCTTTACAGATCCCTTCGTCTACTTTGTGACCAATTTCAGTTAAGCGGTAACCCGGTTTATCTGATAATGGAACACCCCAAGCAGCTTCAAATTTAGCACGTACATCAGCATCTTCTACTGACTGATAACCTGGGTATTGGTGTGGCAACATACCCATATCACAGGTACCTTGCACGTTGTTTTGACCACGAACAGGGCCACAACCTACACCTTCACGACCAAAGTTACCGGTTAGCAATGCAAGTGCTGCCAAACCACGTACTACATCTACCGCTTGACCATACTGTGTAACACCCATGCCCCAAAGGATCATTGCTTCTGGTGCTGCGGCGTAGGTACGTGCAGCTAAGCGAATATCTTCTGCTTTTAGGCCTGTGGTTTGTTCAACACTTTCAGGTGTGTAGCGAGAAACAAGCTCGCGGAATGCCTCAAACCCTTCAGTATTGTTGGTTACATAGTCTTTGTCGTATAAGTTTTCTTCAATAATGACATTTGCTAATGCGTTAACAAGCGCCATGTTTGAACCGTTCTTCAACGCTAACCATTGATCAGCGACACGTGCAGATTCGATCTTACGTGGGTCGCAAACAATGATCTTCGCACCATTAGCGCGAGCCTTAAGAATGTGCCTTGCTACAACTGGATGAGAATCCGCTGCGTTGTAACCGAATATGAGTAAACATTTTGTTTTTTGAATTTCGGGAATAGCGTTACTCATTGCGCCATTACCTACTGTTGTCTCCAGACCGGAGACTGATGGAGCGTGTCACACCCTGGCGCAGTGATCGACGTTATTCGTCCCTATCACCGCACGTGCGAGCTTCTGCATCACATAGTTAGCTTCGTTACCTGGACCACGAGCAGAGCCTGTTGTCATGATCGCATCAGGACCATACTTCTGCTTGATAGCCATTAGCTTTTCACTAGCGAAATCTAGCGCTTCATCCCATGACACAGCTTCTAATGCTGCATCACGTGAGCGGCGGATCATCGGCTGCTTCAAGCGTGGTGTTAATAAATTGGTGTCGTTAAGAAAATCCCAGCCATAGTAACCTTTTAAACACAGTTGACCTTCGTTGGTACGGCCATCTGCAGGCTCTGCTGCTATTACCTTGTTATTTTCGACAACCAATTTTAGTTTGCACCCAGTACCACAGTAGGGACAAACAACAATTGATTTCTTCATACTAACCTTGGGTTGTAATAATAAACGTCAATATCGTTGTGATTAAACAATCACCTAGCAACCTGTTGCTACCACAGCGCTCATTGCCGCTGCTTCACGTTTCTGTTGGCTGGTTTCAGTCAACGTCTCAGGCTCAATGATTCGAATCGCACCAGTAGGACAAACTTGAACACAAGAAGGACCAGACTCTTGGTGATGACATAAATCACATTTTAATGCTTGAGTTTGCGGCACTTTACGTGCAAATAACGCAGCGCCTTTTGTCTCTTCAACCATCGTTGTTACTACATTCATTGCACCGTAAGGACATGCAATAACGCAGGTTTTACAACCAATACAACGTGACTGAATCACTTTGACAAAACCATCTTCTAAAACGATGGCATTATTGGGACAAACCTGAGCACACGGCGCATCATCACATTGACGACACATTACAGGCGTAGTTACATGGGCATTTTTCACGACAGTTAAACGTGGTGAAAAATCCGATGGTTCCATTCCAGCAGCCGTATTTTCAGCTTGATGCGATAACGCACAAGCGATTTCACAAGTTCGGCATCCAATACACAAGTTGGGATCTGCAAATACAAATCGGTTCATGGTGTATCCCTTGTTGATGTCGATACATCGCAATACACTTTCGCATTGCGATACTTTATAAGCATTAGCTGTGCCAGTTTTTACACCCAGAACAACAAAAACTCAACTCATTAATATTTAAGACAAAAAAATAAAGCCTGATCGTGATCAGGCTTTATTTACAGGGATGAACATGCTTGATACGTATCGATAACCCTTATCGACACGCTTCGTCACATCTCATCGACACTTTATCGACAGGTAAACGATTGGGCATCGTCATCCATGCCATATAATGCTAACAATGTTCAAAACCGCCAGAGCCTTGCCATGTCGGTAATTGTCGATAAATTTGTTCGACACCTTGTTGCACCATCTCCGTCAGTGGGAATGAAAAAGCAACAATCGCAGGTTGAATACCGATAAAGATCACTTCTGGCACAAACGTCTTGAGCTCGTCGATTAAGAAGTTGAGCGGCAAGCTGTGCGTCGATACCACATACATATCAACGATGGTTTCAGGATCAATGACACGCACTTCTCCTGCTTCTTCACCAATATCAGCCGCATCCACCAAAATCACCCGTTTCGGCATTGCTTTGCGGATCAGATGTAGGCAATCTTCAGGCATTGAGCCGCCTTCCAGCACGCTCCAATCGGCAATAGGATTATCCTTCATCATCTTAGCAAGCAAAGGACCTGCGCCGTCATCTGCCATCATGCTATTGCCAACTGTCAGCACAATATTGCTGACCGACAGATCGACATCGTCATTCGACACACTCTCGCCCATCACAGAAGAAAGGCTAATTTCTTCTATCATGTTTAGCGTCCTCCACGGATCATCATGTACATGGTTGGCTCACGATGAATCGCCCCCAGCGCATCAATAAAACCACTTGTTAGTTGCTGTGACTTTTCGTTTTGAGTACGACTGTCGATACGATCAAACGCCAGTGCCAACATGTTTAAATGCTCTGGGTAAATCGTGATTTCACCAAACACCAGAAAGCCTTTCATTTTACGAAATGCTTCACCGCTTTGGTCTAATCCACTGATCCATTCAAAGTACTCATGGCCTGAGCATTTCAATACTGCATCTAAGCAATCGACTACACCAAGATGGTGACCAATCGCCAAGCTGTAGTACATGATTTGCTTGGCTTCTTCTGGCACATCGTAGCTTTCATCAACAAACTTGCGACCTAAGCTGTAGAAATACACATTCTGCTCAAGGTGACGAGATTGCGTTAATGCTTCAGGCATGATCGCCTCCACGGCAAGGTTTGTTTTCAGAATGACACGCAGCTTGTCCCGTTAATGCAGCCATGGTTTTACTTAGCAGAATGTTGACGATTTCGGTTAAACGAGGATCGTCTTTTTCTGCTAGGTAATCCGCAATTTTGCTATCAACGTTATCGGCACTACAAGTTGCTAGCACATCCATCACTTCATCAGCAATACGTTGACCTTGAACGTAACCTGCTAATAAGCGAGCTTGACGCTCAATCATCACTTTAATGTCTAGTGGAATTTCGGTGTGCTTAAGGCTCGCTTTTTGCTCATCAGGGTTATGCGTTTTCGCTTTAAGTTTCTGATCAAGCAGACCTAATGCGACAGCAAAACCGTAAATTGTTGCCGCTGGGGTTGGTGGACAGCCCGGAATGTAGACATCGACAGGTACAATCTTGTCAGTACCACCCCACACACAATATAAGTCGTGGAAGATACCGCCATCACAACCACAAGCGCCGTATGAAATCACGATCTTTGGATCAGGGGCTGCTTCATAAGCACGAAGTGCAGGAGCACGCATGGCACGGGTCACAGCACCGGTAAATAACAAAATATCAGCATGGCGAGGTGATGCGACGACCTTGATACCAAAACGCTCAGCATCAAAGACAGGTGTTGTTGCTGCAAAAATTTCGATTTCAC
The DNA here is from genome assembly GCF_030685535.1 of Photobacterium leiognathi. NCBI lineage: Bacteria > Pseudomonadati > Pseudomonadota > Gammaproteobacteria > Vibrionales > Vibrionaceae > Photobacterium > Photobacterium leiognathi. Next base: position 1,221,026 of record NZ_CP131599.1, read on the forward strand.
AGGCGTTACAACCACCACAGTCAACACGGTAAACATAAGCCGAACGACGAATTTGCTTAATCAGCGCATCTTTTAATTTCTGACTATTAGGCGGTAATGGAACAGGAACAGTTTGGGTATGAGCTGTACCATTTAGCTGTTTAATACCTTTCACATTTCCTCCTCAAGGTAACGTAGATGACTGACGTTTTCGCTATCAAGCATGTTGTTACAACGACGACATTCAGGGCAGGTTTCGAGTTGTTGACGACGCAAGTGCAATTGATCTTGTGACACACCGCTTTGCGCTAAGGTATCGAGCACATATTCCAATAGTTTTTTCGCCACAAACGGACGCTCACACTGACGACAATTCGCCAGTTGGAATACCGCATGTTCATATAGATCTTCTTTACGTGTTACCGCTAATTCAAAATTCTGCGACAGCTTAATCGCTTTAGTTGGACACACTTCTTCACAGCGACCACAGTAAATACAACGAGCCATCGACAATTCCCAACGGCGAGTCCCTGCTTTTTCATCGGTTTCCATCACCAAGGCATTGGCAGGACAAGCACGCATACATGCACCACAAGACAGACACTGATCTGCATCTAGCTCAGGCTTACCACGGAAATCTTCACTGACTTCCAATGGTGCGAATGGGTATTTGGTTGTCACTTCACCGGCTTTTAAGACGGTCTTTAATAACTTAAACACAACGCCTCCTACAGTTTGAACGGTGAGTTTTTACGGTCGATGCTGTATTGCTCAATCGCTTTATATGGAATGGTTTTACTGCGTTTCTTCTTGGTATCAACAATGGTGACACGGTCAGTACATGAGTAACATGGATCCAAACTACCGATGATTAGCGGTGCATCTGCCACGGTGTTACCACGTAACATATAACGAAGGGTTGGCCAGTTTGCATAAGTTGCGGCACGACAACGCCAGCGGAAGAGTTTTTGGTTATCTCCTGTCATGCTCCAGTGCACGTTTTCACCACGAGGCGCTTCGGTAAAGCCTAATGCGAACTTGTTCGGTACGTAGTTAAAGCCTTCCGTTAAAATTGCGCCCGGTGGTAGGTGATCAAGACCGTATTCAACAATGTTTAATGAATCAAACACTTCACGGATACGCACCATCACACGAGACTGCACATCACCGTTTTCCATGCTTTGCAGTTCAATCGGCACACTGCCGTAAGATTCTAATGATTGACCATGAACAATACGTACATCACGCTTAAAACCGCTAGCACGAATAAGTGGACCTACTGGGCTGTAATCACGGGCAATGTCTTTTGATAAAATACCGACGCAGGCAATACGGCTTTCGATATTAGGTGTAGCCAGCAACACTTCCACCAGCTCAGAGAAGGTTTTACGTACTTCTTTAACCATCGCAATACCTTTCAGGCGTTGCTCTTTAAGAAAATCACGACGTACACCACCGATCAAGTTCATACCGTAAGTTTTACGCGCACCTGTTAGTAATTCAGCCAATTCCATGGTCTTTTCACGGACACGGAAGAACTGCATGAAACCTGAGTCAAAACCAACAAAGTGGCTTGATAAACCAATGTTTAATAAGTGACTGTGTAGACGTTCAACTTCAAGCAGAACAGTACGGATCATCTTGGCACGGAATGGCACATCAACTGATAATGCATTTTCGATGGTATTGCTGTAACCCACACTATGAGTAAAGCCACAAATACCACACACACGGTCAGTTAACTGCGCTACCTCGTGGTAACCCATACGCGTTTCTGCCAGTTTTTCCATACCACGGTGAACGTAGAACATACGGTAATCCGCATCAACAATGTCTTCACCATCAACAAATAAACGGAAGTGACCCGGCTCATCAGAGGTAATATGCAGTGGACCTACAGGCACGATGCAGTTGCTGTCGTCACCTAATTGGTTATCGAACTGATAGGTTTCAGTTTCTGTGGTTGGCTGTGGACGCTGACGGTAATCCATCGCATCTTTACGCAATGGGTGAAGATCTTCAGGCCAGTCATCTGGTAGTACTAAACGGCGCTCATCAGGTAGACCTACTGGACGTAAGCCGTACATATCACGTACTTCACGCTCGCCCCACACAGCAGCAGGAATGGTTGGGGTAATAGAAATAAACTCTTGGCTATTGGCATCAACTAATACTTTTACCGTTACCCAGCTTTTCACTTCTCCTTCCATAGAAAGGGCGTGATATACCGCAAAGTGACCATTTAAGCTACGCTCATCATTACCGAACGTAACGGTTAACCAGCCGCCTTGATCGTAGTAAAGCCACTTCATCACTTCGACTAATGAGGTCATTTTTACCGTGATCGTCACTTGGTTATCAGTCTGCCACTCTTCATCAATAATGGCTGATGGAAAGAAATGATTCACACCATCGACATACTGTTTGCCAATCCGATTTGACTGCGGCTTAGTGGCATATTGTTCAAATGTATTGTTTGTCATTACTGTTTCTTACCAACCAAAAATTAAAAAGATAAGTGCCAATACGGCAACGAGAAATACCGGGAATAACGCACGGTGAATGCTCATAAAGCGAAAGCGTGCTATGGTGTTTTCCGCAATACCTGCAATGAAGAAAACCACCAATAGCTTGATGAATAGGATAACGGTGGCACCCAATAAGCTACCAAAACCTAATGTTTGGGCTTTACCCCAAGGAATAAAAATCGCAAGGAAGAGCTGAGCGACAACGAGCTGTTTTAGGCCTAAGCCTAATTTCACCATCGCTAAACCTGCACCTGAATATTCAGTAACAGGGCCTTCTTGTAGCTCTTGCTCGGCTTCTGCGCTATCGAACGGTAACTTGCCCATTTCAATAAACAGCGCAAATGCACACACAAGACCTGCCAAGATAATTGCTAACGGTGAATGCCAGCTATCGTTCTCCATTGCGTGACTGATATAACCAAGATCAGTAGTTTTCATCGCAAGTGCTACGACAACAATCGCCAGAATCAACATTGGCTCAACCAAGATACCAAGGGTTAATTCACGGCTACTGCCTAAACCACCAAACATGCTGTTTGAATCAATGCCTGATAACGCAAAGAAGAAACGGAAAATCGCTAATAAGTAAATATCAGTGATGATGTCGCCAGAAATCGGGAACGGTGATACCTGTGTCACCGTTGGCAATGCCATAGCGATCAACAACATGGTGATCACTAATACCCAAGGCGTGATCCAAAAAATGAATCCCGCATTCGATGGCGCTACAGACTGACGTTGCAGCAACTTATAAATATCACGGTAATCTTGGAAAATACCCGGTCCTTGGCGAGAGTGAATTTTCGCACGAATAACACGGGTAAAACCGGTTGCTAAAGGGGCAAGCAATAGCATTAATAAAGCCTGAACAACAGCCAGTGTGATCCAACCAGCTGACGGCATTTCAAGTGGAGACATTAGCAAGCCACTCCTGAAATTAGAGGAAAGAACAACACTACAAACAGCGCAGCCACACAGCACAGAATGCACACTTTACGACCATCAAGCTGGCTACCATCAGCTACCGCAAATAGGTGTGGTAAGACATGACGATCAACCAAAGACTGCTTTGGACGGTTATCGTAAATGAAGCTGAACATATGACGCATCGGGCGAGTAATACCTTCTGCTGACACTGTCATGCGTTGCTCATATTGGTAACCACATGCCCAAGGATCGCCTTGTTGACGACGATCTAAACGACGTTGGCGGAACACATACAGTAATGCCGCTGGAACAAGGGCAAAGATCATCAGCATGATGGCAATCACAGGTGTTGATAGGATCGCTTGATTAGCAACAACAGGATAAATCGCATTGCCTGTTGCCACAGGAGCTGGTGCTAGATGAAGCATGGAAGATGCAATCGCTGAGAAGTAAGGTGCAATCCAAGGTGAGCCCACACCTAATACGATACATAGAATTGCTAGCATGGTGGTTGCTGTCGTCATAGCTGCGCCCACTTCACGAGTATTAGCAGCATGTTCTGTTTTCGGTGCACCAGTAAAACAAATACCGTAAACCTTCACAAAACACATACACGCTAATGCACCTGTTAGTGCCAGCATCACCATTCCAAATGGACCAAACAGCATATTGCTCGCTGTACCTACTTTGCCCATGCTAAATAGTGATTGGTAAATAAACCACTCAGACACAAAACCGTTAAATGGCGGCAATGCACAAATTGCTAAAGTACCAATTAAAAACGCCAGTGCGGTTTTTGGCATGGTTTTACCGAGGCCGCCCATTTTGTCCATGTCTTTGGTATGCATACGATACACAATAGAGCCAGAGCCTAAGCACAATAAGCCTTTGAAAATCGCATGGTTTAATAAGTGGTATAAACCGCCAAGTAAACCCAATAACGCAAGCACTGGATGATGGCTAGCAATACCAATCATGCTCACACCGACACCAATTAAGATGATGCCAATGTTTTCGATGGTGTGGTAAGCCAATAGACGCTTAATATCATGCTCTGCTAATGCGTACATTACACCTAGTACAGACGATACCGCACCGAAGATCAGCACCAAGAAGCCCCACCATAGTTGGGTCGCACCAAGAAATAGAATGCTGAATTTTAGGATGCCATAGATACCAATTTTCACCATCACACAGGAAATAAGCGTCGAGCAGTAAGATGGAGAAATTGGGTAAGCCTTAATTAACCAACCATGTAAACCAATGCCAGCCGCTTTAATACCAAAGCCAACTAATGCCAGTAGGAAAGTAAATGAAGCAAGACCTGCGCTTAATGGCACAGCAGTGAAAGTACTGAAATCATAGCTCTGTGCATTCACAGATAAGATCAAAAATGCCGCCATGATCAACAGGCTCGCAATATGATCAACAATGAAATAATTCAGACCTGCTTTACGGCTATTAAGGCTGCCATCGCTGATCACAATTAACCATGAAGCGATAGATACCACTTCCATGAACACCATAAAAGTAATCACATTGGCTGAAATCACTAATACCGTCATTGCCGCAGCAAAGATGTTAAATAGAATATTGATCTTCCAGCCAGATTTACCTAAATATTCTTTTAAGTAATTAATGGAATAAATAGACGCTGCCATGGTCACTATGGATATTACCACCACCATTAAGGCTGAAAGCATATCCATATTCACCACACAGTTGGCTGCCGCTGCCACATCTGCCGAGTCGTAGTGACCAACAATAGTTGAAACACCAGCAAGTACGCCAAACACCCCACCAAAGGCACTGATCACGCCTGCTAAACGTAAGCTATCACGCTCATCATGACGACCTAGGCCAGAAATTAATGCCGCAACGCCATAGCTGATCACAGCAAACAAAACTAAAACTAACGGATTCATTTGTTCACAGCTCCACATTTCACAGAAACCGCACGGTCAGCAGCGTTTTCACGTTTACTGTGGCGAGCTTTCATCACTTTATTTTCATCGATTAGCACAATGGCTTGTGTCGGACATACCTGCGCACAAGCGGGGCCTTCTTCACGGAAACCACATAAATCACATTTCACAGCGATGCTTTTCACACCCGGTTCCCATGCCAAAATATCTTGACCAAAGGTACTAGAAATGGAAGTAGAAGGATTGCTTGAGCGAGGTGTAGATGGGATATAAGTATCGTAGCTGTTCGCCATCGCGATTGGTCGGCTACCATCAAAGGCAATCGCACCAAACGGACATGCAACTGCGCATAAAGTACAGCCAACACAAAGCGACTCGTTAAGAACGACACGATCTGCTTGTTTAGAAATAGCTTGTACCGGACACACAGCCGCACAAGGCGCATCTTCACAGTGGCGACACATCACAGGTGCCGTAGCATTGTCATGCTTAACCACGGTAAGACGAGGATGACTTTGCAGTCCGACTTTCTTATGTGCCTCTGAACACGCTGCCATGCAGGTGCCACAGCCTATGCACTTGTCGGGATCTGCAACAACAAAGCTTTTCATGATCTTTCCAGTTAATTGCAAAAAGCATCACCAAAAGCAATTATCATACCAATAAGGTATTTATTGATTTTATTTTCTAAAGATCATTTACTTATCTAAGATTTCATTTCCTAGTCTAAGGTTAGTATTACCAAAGAATAAAAATAGGCGTAGGATCTGCGCCCCTCGACACGGGTATCGACACTTTATTTCGACATCAATGTCGACACAAAACGACGAACATAAGGGATTGTTTTACCCAATGGATAACAATAACCACCTACGCTTTAAACAACATACTAATGATTAAAAAAATACGTCTTCATTCAACCATGCCGTTCTACCTGTTATTTATTGCAGGTATCGTTGATGCCATTGGCTTTATCCATTTAAAAAATGGTTTATTTATCTCTTTTATGAGTGGTAACACCACCCACGTAGGTATCTTGTTAACCTCAGGCAATGTGCCGCAAGCATGGCACTACATCGGAGTGATTTTACTGTTTGTATTCGGTGCTGCGGTCGGTGAAGCAATAGCACTCTCTAACAGACCTTTTTATCGCAGTACAATAATGGCATTAGTGTCAGCGGTGCTGATCATTACGCTTTGTGTCGAACCTATTTACTCCCCTATCGTGACTAACTTCCTGCTTAGTTTTGCCATGGGCGTACAAAACATTGCGCTTCGTTTAACCATTGAAAAAGCCACTGCCCTTACTTACGTCACTGGATTTTTAGTTAACACAGGACGCTCCATTGCCATGCTCTTAATGGGCAAAGGAACGAGCAGTACCTTTTTCCGTCATTTCAATTCATGGTTAGCTATCTTTATAGGCGCAATTGTTGGTACACATGTGATGGATTACTCTTTCCGCTATGCCTTAGTTGTTCCTATCGTATTAACTCTTATCGCATCAGGGATCTTATTCTGGACGCATGAAGTCGAAGATGATTAATTAGGGCGAAGAGTAAAACGAAAAAAGCCGACATGATGTCGGCTTTTTAATTTAAATTTTACTTAATGCTGTCATTATCTTATTAAGTGTAAATGATGCATTAGGTGCTGCTGAAAAGCTTAAAGCCTGTTGAGCATGAGTTTCATGAGAATCCTTTAAATCCCGCTCTATTTTTTCTAATTGAGCTATAACTTGTACAGGCGATAACGGATTTTCTTTCGTTGATAACATGTCGATATCTTCAGTTGTTAAACGGAAAGTATTTTCACTGCCAACCCATTTAATACCAGCATTACCTTTAACTATTACACCATCTTTCCAAGTCACCTCTAAAGGTGTTTTTTCAGCTTTCAAACTTTGTCGTATAGATGATACGACACTACCAATCTCGCCAGACCACAAAACAGAATCATTAAACACTATTTCAATATTGGAGAAATATCTTTGTTCGCTGATTACACCAATTTTTTGATAACCACCATCAAAATTAACTGTTGCATAATCATGTATAGGTTTATCGAAACGTCCAACAGCAAATAAAAAAGTGATACAAATAATGCTTGTAATAATAATTGCGGCTACAGGAGTGGTGATCAATCTATTCGTAGTATTTGTACTCATTTTTTCCATCAAAAAAGTATGGGAATTAATTTGAGAGAAGAGTAATTACTTTATAAGACATTGAAAAGAACATATGCAACTACACTAACACATTGTTACAACAAAGATTACCAAGATTTATTTATAAGCAATAACCACTAAACTATATCACTCTCAAAACCCTTGACCTGTCTAAAGCTTCATAGTTTATAGTGCGCTTATCAATCAAAGGGAAAGCTGCCATGTACCGTATTTCTGAATTAGCGCAAAAAGTGGGATTAAGTCGATCCACATTACTCTATTACGAAAAGCTTAAACTGCTCACTGGCACACGCTTAAGCAACGGCTATCGTGGCTATACCGACAAAGATGTACAACGGGTAAAACTGTTACAGCAACTGCAAGCAGGTGGACTTTCTCTAAAAGAGTGCCAAGCCTGTTTAGATGCCCAAATTGACAGAGAATTATTGCTACAAAGGCTGAATATCCTCGATGAAGAGATCGCGAAAAAGCAGAAAGCCCGCAATTTACTTTCTTCGATGCTGGGTATGAATTCGATGAAAGAATGGCACCAATCAATGGAGTCAGCAGCACCTTCTGCTCATTTAGAATGGCTAATGAAGCAGGGTTTCAGTGAAAAACAAGCCTTGCGATTAAAATGGCTGTCGAAAGATATGAACGAACATGAGCAATACATGGCAGATTTTGAAGCGATCTTTGATGATTTAGAGCGACTTGGCCCTAGTTGTGATGATGACTCACTAAAGGCACTTGAAATATTACCCATTACATCCGGTGAAGTGTTAGATATCGGCTGTGGTAAAGGCGTTGTCACTACCCTATTGGCTAAACATGGCGATTTTCATATAACTGCGTTAGATAACGATGAATACAACTTAAGCTGTGTAAACGAAACAGCTATTGAAAACGGGCTTGAACATCGCATCACCACTGTTTCCGCCAGCATGACCGCCATGCCTTTTGAAAAGCAACGTTTTGATGTGCTATGGGCTGAAGGCAGCGCTTACATCATGGGTGTTGAGCAAGCACTTAAAAAATGGAAACCATTAATTCAAGCTAATGGTTATTTGGTGATCAGCGACTTGGTGTGGTTAACCGATAGTCCAAGCCAAGAGGCAGTGGATTTCTGGCAACAAAACTATCCAGATATGACCACCAGCAAGCAACGAATTAAACAAATGCGGCAAGCAGGTTTTGAAGTGATTAACCACTTTACCCAAAGTGATCAATCATGGACAAACTACCTGACACCATTACAAAACAAGATCGCTCAATTGGATGATCAACATTTCACGTCAAATGCTATCGCAGATATTAAGAACGAAATCCATATCCATGAGCGCTATTTAGGCCAATACGGCTATCAATTATTTGTATTAAAGAACAAAGGTTAAACATGATCATTCGAGCTGAGAAAGATTCAGACATTACTGCAATTGAAACGCTAACTTACAGCGCATTTACAGATCACCCTCATCATGAACCGGGCGCAGAGCCAACCGAGCACTTGATCGTCAATCGCCTACGTGACGCTAACGCCTTAACACTATCGTTAGTGGCTGAAGTAAACAATCAAGTTGTTGGTCATATCGCTTTCTCCCCAGTACTGATCAATGGTGACGCTACAAACTGGTACGGTTTAGGTCCTGTATCAGTCTTGCCAGAGCAGCAAGGAAAAGGGATTGGTAAGGCGTTAATTAAAGAAGGATTAGCCCAGTTAAAAGAGCGTGGTGCTGAAGGAGTCGTTCTATTAGGTGAACCTGAATATTATGGTCGATTTGATTTTAAAGCCCAGCCAGAATTAACCCTAACAGGCGTGCCTGCAGAATATTTCTTAGCCCTGCCTATTAAAGATTCAATTCCAGCAGGTGAAGTAAGCTATCACCCAGCGTTTTTTGAATAAACATAAAAAGAAAGCTGACATCATTGTGTCAGCTTTAAACTGTGGCGTCTCAGTCAATAAAGAGAAAGCTATTAATAATACTTCTAGCCCTGAGATACTTTCTCGAAATAGTCTGTATGATCTGTCAATATTCGTAGACTTATTTGTTGAGTCTCTTGAGTATATAAACCTAATTGGACAGTCGACTTATTGTACCCGAGGTAATTACCACTGTAGACATTCATTAATTTGTCACTGCCTTTAACCCATTGCCAACGTTGACTTAATCTCATGTCACATTGTTTAAGTTGATTTAAATAATCACCGTCTAAGCATAAGCTAGTGTCTTTCGCACTTACATAACGCCCATGTTTATCATAGATAAATGATTGCGAAACCCGCTTTTGATTACATGCCCTTGTGAGTATTGTTCCACTCGATGAAGATTCAATACAGCGATCATTAAAGCCCTTCAACTGTAAATAAACTAATCGACCACCAGTAAACACAGGGTGCTTCCAATCAACTGTGAAGCGAACATTTTTGCTAATTCTTCTACGAGGTGATTTTTCAGTACCATAGTATTTCAGGTGCATACCAAATAAATAAAAATATTTATACGTTAAATGATGAATAGGACGTATATTAACTGAAGACCCAACAGAAAAAGTTGTTGTGCCTAAAGCTTCAGGGGCCGCTTTAAATATTACGTCCATTGTAGGAATAAAGCCTTTATAACCAATAGGATTTATTCGATTTAAATCTGCTGGGAAAGTTTTAACCCATACCGCATCTGTAGAGCGATTTAACAATGATTTAGCTGTAGCATAATGATGACGATTCCATTTAAAACTTACGTTTTTATGACCATTAGTGCTTCTTTCAACACGATAATCTTGAGTTTTAAATGTTAACCATCTTGATTGAGTATAACTAGCAGTTACATCTGACTTAACTTTAGGGCCTGTTACGCCCATTTCTGTTCCAACAGTCACGCCTAAAGTAAACCCTGATACCTCTTTTTTTTCATAATCAGCATTAAGATTGTTACGTGGAACCGTTTTTAATACTGCTGCTTTGTTGTTGGATACATTAAACGAAAAAGCATAGTCTTGTGCAATAGCGCTTGAACTCCACTCATGTTGGTATCCTGCCATAAGAAAGTATGGAGCCTGAAAAAATCCGGATCGCAAAGAATCATTAAGATGAATACCCGCACCTGACGCACTATCATCTATAGTAATACGAACTATTTTTGCATCTGGCGTTTCACCAGCCACACTACCAAACGCAAGCGAACGTTGTAGATTAACTCTATAAATCAAAGAAATATGAGCGTTAACGCAATAACGCCTTTTACCGTATTCGTGCCAAAGTGTTGACGCTCTAAAAGTACATTCCCATGGACTTATTCTCCGTTTGACCATTAAGTAAAACGAAAGGTGTGGCAAAGAAGCATGCTCAGACTTACTTGAGTCCTTATTCACATCCCCATTGAAACTATTTTCTTCTTGATCATGAGCGTCTAATAATTCAATAGAAGAATCATCGATCCCCTCAACGGGAGCGAACATTAATTTATTTTTATGTTTCGTGATAACTAAATAGTCTTCAGGAAAAGAAATACCTATTTGACTTCTAAGTAACTGTTTGGCTTTATCCTTTTTCGACTCATCTACGATACTAGAAAAATCGATTAAGGCTCGCTTATTATTTTCCAATATCTTTGTTGTTATCTGTTCTAAATTAAATGAAAGTTCTTCATTATTATAAAGCGTCTCATCTACTAACCAACTCTCGGCATTAATATAATCAACCTGGCTACTATCTTGTAGTTGACTTAACATATTAACAGCTAAACCTTGCGGTTGTTCACTATATGCAAATACCGAACTACAAAAAAAAATATATCAACTTTATAGCAAAGTTAATACTCCTAAATATCTTCATATAAAACCCACCATATTTTAATTTTCTATTTAAACAATTATTCACTCTCTTTAAAATAAATAACATAGACATTAACCACATTTATAGCATGGTTACTTTGTAATACAAATAAATTTTAAAAAGACTATCGCCACAGGTAAAATATTTCATTAAACATAATTAATCTTTTTTAGCGAATAATTAATCAATAAAGTTATTGTTCATATCACTATTCACCCCGTACTGATAAATGGTAAACCACAAACTGGTACGGTTTAGCACCTGTATCAGTATTGCCAGAGCAGCAAGGAAAAGGGATTGGTAAGGCATTAATTAACAAAGGGTTAGCCCAGTTAAAAGAGCGTGGTGCTGAAGGGGTCGTCTTATTAGGTGAACCTGAATATTATGGTCGATTTGGTTTTAAAGCCCAGCCCAGATTGACTCTAACAGGCGTGCCAGCGGAATACTTCTTAGCACTGCCTATTAAAGATTCAATTCCAGCAGGTGAAGTGAGCTATCACCCAGCGTTTTTCGAATAATACATTTAAAAGCCGACGTAATGTCGGCTATTTATACATACTCAAAATATATTTTGTACAAAAGTACTACTGATAACCTTACTTTTCGAGTTTATTAAAGCTCTTTACGATGTTAAATATCTAAAGTCTATTGCGGCTGTATTAGACAGTATCTTTAAGTTGTATTTTCTTACCTAAACGGCTGCTTTCTATCGCCAACTCTATTAATTTAATGTTTAATAATGCGTCTTCTGCTTTAACAGGACATGTCGCACCTTGGCGAATTGCTTTAGCTACTTGGTGATAATATTCCTGATAACACCCTTTCACTGTTGGCACAGGCGTACAACTTTGCTCGTCATAAAAGTTACCATATTGAGAAGGTGATTCTGCTGACCAATCTTCATTTACAGGCATAACACCAGAAACTAAGTATTGCTCTTGCGGATCAATACCCAGCTTTTCATAACTGCCACCAGTACCTTTAATGGTAAAACGCTTATTTTCGCTAGCACTTATCATGTCGCCATGAAGCACAACAAGGTGAGTTGAGTAATGTAAAAGTAAGTGGAAGTAATCAACATTATTAGAGCCTTTACGCGTGACTCTACAATCTGCAGTGATCGCGTCTGGTAATCCAAACAAGGTGATCGATTGATCCAGCAGATGCGATCCTAAATCAAACAATATACCGCCACCATCTGCGGCTTGCTCTTTCCAACGTTCGCGAACCACAGGGCGAAAGCGATCGAAGTGAGATTCAAAATGTTTTAACTCTCCAAAACGTTTTTCATCGATCATTTTTTTCACAGTAAGGAAATCACCATCCCAACGTCGATTGTGGTAAATACTCAGCATTAGCCCCTTTTCTTTTGCTAATGCGATCAGTACTTCCCCATCTTCAACCTTGGTGACAAATGGCTTTTCAATAATGACATGTTTACCATTCTCTAAGGCTACTTTAGCTAACTGAAAGTGGACATCATTTGGCGCGGTAATGATCACTAATTCAGCATTGGAAGAAGTTATCAGCGCTTCTGCACTATCAAAATGTTGAATTAATGGCCAATCTTCTTGAAGTTGTTGTTGCTTAGTTGTGCTTATCGCCGTTAGCTCAAACTCTTTTAGGCTTGTAATAAATGGAATATGAAAGGTTTGAGCAGAAAAGCCATAACCAATAACCGCTGTTTTGATCGCTGAGCACGCCATGTTCATTTCTCCATACCGAATAATTGGCAATTGAATAATATCGTTTCATTTTTACAAACACTGACAAACTCAAATACCAGCCAGTCATCTATGTGAGAAACTTATCATCATGGGGCAATGTAGGAAATGCAACTTACACATTTTTTGTCGTTTTAAATGTTGGATACAGAAAAAAATAAAGCTGTATTTCTCTTTACTAGTCAAATCTTGCTATTTAGCGCAGTTGAACAACTGTACCGTTATCAGTAAGGCCATTAGTGACAAAAATGTCACCTTGATTTGAGATCAATACCGCCTCGATGCCTGCCTGACGATTAAGATAAGAAAGTGATTCATCAATGGATGATAAAAAGCCAGCAGTGCTCCATATTTCACCATCAACAGAGAGCTTTGAAATAATCGTCACACTCGCGATATTGGTTGAAATAGGCTTGCCCGTTTGCCCATCAAGAAGATGATGGTATCGCTGCCCATTGTATTCAAAATAACGTTCATTAATGCCAGACGTTACCATAGAATAATCTCTTAAAGGCACAACTCGACAGATATCGCCACGCGAAGCTGCCAGCGGGTTTTGAATACCGACATTCCATGTTTGTGAAGCATTCTCAGGCGAGTAACCAATGGTCAGTACATTACCACCAAGGTTAATAAAGCCATGCTCGACCCCGTTAGCCGTAAGAAAATCTTTGATCCGATCAGCAAAATATCCCTTGGCGATAGCACCTAAATCTATCTGCATACCCGTTTGAGAAAGGTATACCGACTGATAATCATCATCTAGGATAATATTTGACGGATCGACAAGCTGTAATTTTTCCGCAAGCTCATCATCTGTGGGTAACTTGGCATCTTTAAAACCGATATGCCATGTTTTAACCAGTGGCCCGATCGCCACATTAAACGGATTTTGAGGATCGACACTGATCGCTTTTGATTTCTTAATCAGTGCATAGAGATCTGGCTTTACACGGACAGGTCGAATGCCTGCGTAGTTATTGACGCGCATCAGTTCAGATTGCGCCTGATTTACCGTAAAGCGTTGAGTAAATTCTTGAAGTTGCAGATAACATTCTTTGATCAAGGCTTCACCACGTTCATGATGAACCACAAGATCAATAAAGGTTCCCATCATAGGAAAACGCGTTTTATAACTTGCCATTAACTCTGCTCTCGTAAAATAGTAAAAAGGGAAGCACATGGCTTCCCTTTTGTATCATTAAACGCGGTTAGATACGCTATCACCCGCTATACGGCCATAAGTGAAAATATCAATCAACGCATTACCACCTAAACGGTTACCAGCATGAATGCCACCAGTCACCTCACCTGCTGCATATAGTCCAGAGATTGGTGTCCCCGTTTTATCCAACACACACGCTTGAGTATTGATCTTCAAGCCCCCCATTGTATGGTGAACCGAAGGCTTACGTGGCGTTGCATAGAAAGGTGCTTTTTCCACTTTTAAGCCAAGTGCGCCTTTGTGGAATTCAGGATCACGCCCTTCATCAACGTAGCTGTTATAACGGCGAATCGTTTCTGTTAACGCTTCAGTCGGTACATTGATTTTTTGAGCTAATTCTTCAATTGAATCCGCTTTAATAATAATACCTTCTTCGATCTCACGCTCAATGGTTTCATCTGTGGTGTTCGCTGCTGTTTTACGGATAGCTTCATCAGCAATCATATAAATCACACCACCATTGTCGAAGAACGAGCGAGAAAGCACGTCTCGACTTTCACATTCATCGACAAAACGCTTGCCTTGGTTGTTAACAAAGACAAAGTTTTCAGGTGGAACAATAAGACCCGTTAATAACGCACCAGATTTAGGATCACCAATCGGCATTAACTGCACATATTCCATGCCCACTAAATCAGCACCGACTTTTTCACCGATTTCAATACCATCACCAATAAGTGCAGGTGAGTTGGTTGTTTTAATATCGTCGGCAATCTCCCTCCAGTAGTTGTTGTATTTTTGCAGCATTTTGGTATTTGCACCAAAACCACCAGACGCCAGTACAACACCACAATTAGTGGTTAACACATATTTTGTACCGTCTGAATGCGTTGCTTTAATACCAATAACTTTTCCATCGTCAACAATCAATTCTTCAGCTCGCGCATCCGTAATGATATGTCCACCTTGGGCAATTACTTGCTTTTGTAGTTTTTCGACAAACTCAACACCTTTAGGACGATTAGGTTTGTGCGCTCGACGCCATAACGCACCAACAGCGATATCCACCATACTACGGTTAAAGTCGATGCCTTTTTCAGTTAACCAATCAATCGATTCCATTGCACGACTTGTTAACGTCTGTACCAAATCGTATTGACCGTGAATTGGTTCACCATCAAGATTGGTACGTTTACCACCTAAGTATGTCTGAATAAGGTGCAGTTCAACGGAATCAAACAGGTAATTTTTGCCACTTTCAGTATCAAGGAAATAGTTAGCTAGTTGATCCTTCAGTGTGCGGAAATCTGCAAGATATTCCTCTGCAATGTCTGACTCAGGTGTATTGGCAATCGCTTTAAGGTAATCCACTTCACCAGCAATCGCAGGGAAATCTTTGACCCACTTAGGCTCTGCTGCATTTACCCAACCGCCTGTACGTACAGTGTTACCACCAACAACAGGGAATTTTTCTAGCAAAATAACAGACTTGCCATTATCTAAAGCAGTAAGCGCTGCACTTAAACCTGCACCACCGCCACCGACAACAACAACATCGACAGTTTTTTCGATAACTTCTGTTGACCATTCAACCGCTTCACGTGCTTTACAACGAAGCGCTTCAGAGTTACCACCCGCTAAATCAACCGCATCAGATACACCATCAATAACCGCTTGGCTACTCACTGTCGCACCAGAAATCACATCAATATTTAGCGTTTGTCCTTCCATTATTTGTTGTGGAATACGTTCAAACGCAGGGTTAGCAATACCGTCTGACTCTTTTGATGAATCAACGATAATATCGAGGATCTTGTCTTCAGAGAACGTCACCGTTACAGGTAATTTGCCATTGTGACCATAGCCATAAGCGGTGTATTCACCAGGCTCAAAGGTGATCTCAACGTTTTGTAATTCTTTAATACGCTGGTGCTTTAATGCCTCAGCCTTACTATCAACAATCATGTAGTCCATGATTTCCCAAAGTGGTGTTGGGATCTTCAGTTGATGTTGTTGCTCAATATCAACGAACTCGGCACATTCTTCACCATTGATCGCTTTGGTCGCCCACGTTGGTTCAACAAGGAAACCTTTACCCACACTCACCATGTCATAGCCTTGCGCTAACGCTTGATCAGCATCAGAACGCTGAGCGATGCCACCAACACCGATTACAGGGATCTTGGCAACATTGTCAGACTTAAGCGCATGGTATTTACGAATAAGTAGTTCTTTATCTTCAGGGTTTACAATCGAATTTCGCGTGTAACTCCCCATCGAAAAGTGGAAATAATCAAGACCACTCGCAGCCAACTTATCAAGCAAGTACATGGTATCTTCGAAACGAATACCTGGCTCTTCAATTTCTTCAGGAGAGAAACGGTAACCAATAATGAAATCATCGCGTTGGTGCTCAGCGACAACTCTTTTCGCTTCATTTAAAACAGCAAGAGGAAAGGCAGTACGCTTTTCAATATCACCGCCCCATTTGTCATTTCGGCGGTTCGAGTGTGGAGAGAAGAACTGTTGGATAATGTATGTATTAGCACCATGGATCTCAACACCGTCAAAACCTGCAACAATGGCACGATTAACCGCATTAGCAAAAGCTTCAATCATGAAACCAATTTGCTCTTTCGTCATCTCAAGTGGTGTTTCTGCATTATCACGAAGTGCAGCAACAGGGCTTGCAGAAATAGGTTGATGACCACCATTGTATTCGCCGTTTGCCATACGACCAGCGTGGTAGATCTGAAGAATAGCTTTTGAGCCTTTCTCTTTAATTGCCGAAGCTAATTTCTTAAGCCCTGCAATCTTACTATCGGTATTGATACCTAATGCACCGGGAAATGCTCTGCCGTAATTTTCAACAAATGCACTTTCAACAATGACTGCGCCAGCATCGCCAGAGCGAGCGGCATAATAGTCGATCATTTCTTGCGTAACACCGCCATCAAAAAAAGCAGATTGAATGGTCATAGGTGCCATAACAATGCGGTTTTTAAGTTTTGCTTGTGATAAGCCTAATTGAATTTCATCTGTTAAATTATTCACTGATTCATATTCCAATATAAATTAATACTTATATGAAAAATCACTAAATAGAAATTTGGCTTAAATGATTTTTGAAATAAGAACTTAAATAATTAAGTAACTTTGAATGAAATTACTATAGCGGTTATTTTTAGTAAAATGATACATCTGCATTTAATCTATGCACAAAGCACATAAAGCCATTAACATTTAAACAAATTGGTTTATTGTTAACACTTAGATTAAAACAAGTTAACAAATAAAAAGTAAAATTCACTTAGTGTGAGTAATTATGAAAAAAACAAGTATCATTGAAAATGGATAATATAAATACTATCAAGAGCTTAATTTTCCCGAAAAATACGAATAATAAAGGATTTAAAGCTATCAAACGGAAAGTGGTTAGTATATTCCCTCAGAAAAATTACCGTATAGTAGAAAGTAATTATTCCTATTTTTCTTTAATCTTTATTTGCTAAATTGAATTTCAATATTGACTGGATTTATTGATTTATGAACGTAAATAACATGCATAATAAAAAAAGAAGCTGACATTAAATCAGCTTCTTTTAAAACTTTGTTTACTAATCAATAAACTTATTACTTTTCGCCCAGCGAGTGATCACATCTTTCGCTAATGGTGCGGGGCCAAAGAAACGTTCTTGATCGCTAATGTCAGCAACAAAACGTCCTTTTTTGAAGAACAGAAACATTTCAAACATGTCATAGCCAAGTTCACTAAATAGTTTGATTGGGCGAACCAGTAATTGGAAAACAAACCATGGCACAGTCCATGTCGATAACTTTTTACCTGTCACTTCACTAATTAATTGCACCAATTCCGCTTGGCTTTTAGCACCATCACTCCAACCTACATCAATCGATTTATTGTTAATTTGATCGCCTTCAAATGCAGCAGCTTTAGCAAGATAATCCGCTAAATCATCAGTCAAAATGTACGACCACTTGGTGGTTGTATCGCCAATTGCGTAAAAACGACCAGCTTTAAAGCCATTCGCAATGTAGTCAGACGTTTGATCTAAAAACGCTGGCGCACGGACAAACACATAAGGAATACCCACTTGCTTAATCACATCTTCTGCGACTTTTTTAGCATGAAAATGTGGCACGCTCTGCGCTTCATCGCTATTAACAATACTCAAGAAAACAAAGCGTTCAATGTTTGCTCGTGCTGCCGCTTCTGCGAGATTTTTATTGCCTTGGAAATCGGCATCAAGGCTCTCTTTCATATAACCATTGGCAGAGCTAATCACAACATCCACACCTTGTAATGCAGCATCTAAAGAAGCAGGATCCATCATGTCAGCCTGTACCCACTCTAGCTCTGAAAATTCATCTTTTGGTGCACCACGGCGTGACATCGCTTTAATATCAACGTTTGAATGCTGCATTAAACTGCGTAAAATTTTACGACCTAGGAAACCTGTGGCACCAACAACAAGTACTTTCTTCTTTTGAGTTTGCATAATCATTTTCTCGTTAATCTCTGACCTTGAAGCCATGTTATATAATTCTATATTTGGATTAAATGAGATAAAATGGAAATAATTGATTCATAAATGGGATAATAATGACATCACTTGATGATATGGTGCTATTTGTAGAAGTCGCCAACGTAATGAGCTTTCGCCAAGCCGCTGAGATCACTGGAGTGCCTAATTCCACCCTTTCGAGGCGCATCAGTGCATTAGAAAAAGCCATTGGGCTGCGTTTGCTTCACCGTACAACACGAAAAATTGAACTCACAGAGGCAGGTCAACTGTATTACGAGCGCTGCCGCCGTATTGTTGAAGAAGCCAAACTCGCCCATCAACAATTGAGTGATATAGCAGAAAATCCTAGTGGTAAAGTTCGCGTGTCTGCCCCTATTGATTTTGCAACTCACTTCATTGCGCCATTACTGCCTGAGTTTGCAAAGCAATACCCAGAAATTGAATTGGAGTTTGATTTATCGTCACGGCGTGTAGATATGACATCGGAATATTTCGATGTTGCAATTCGTGCAGGTGAAAGTGAAAGCTCAAACTTAATTGCTCGTAAGCTCGCTAACTTTCATCACTATATTTATGGTTCCCCCGCTTATTTGGCGCAGTATGGCGAACCACAATCACCAGACGAACTTACCCAACATCAGTGTTTTAGTATCGTAAAATCACCCCATTGGGCGTTACATAGCAAAGATAAATCGGCAGATATTAAGGTCAATAGTAAGCTGTTTGTAAATAGTATTGGCATGATCAAGCAATTAACCTTGCTCAATATGGGATTGGGATTACTTCCGCAAGAAATGATCATAGATGAGTTAGCGCAAGGAACATTAAAGCGCATTTTACCAGAGTGGCAAGGTGCACCTGTTCCCATTTATGCCATTACAGAAACCCGCTTATTGCCCGCGAAAACTCGCTGTTTTATTAATTTCATTCAACAACAATTAGAACAGCGTCGATAAGTATCGACGTTTACTCTTCATCCATGAGTATTTTCATCATTTGCTGATGACGATTAAGAAAGTTACGAGTGATTTCATAATGTTCAGTATCTTCATAAGCGGTTTCGTAAATACCACTGTCACTGAACTGATAGATCTTCGCTCTTGGGTAGGCAAGTAGAATCGGTGAGTGAGTAGCAATAATGAACTGTGAACCGTCTTCAACCAAACGGTGAATTTCAGACAGTGCAGCCATTTGTCGTGCTGGTGACAATGCGGCTTCTGGTTCATCCATAATGTATAAGCCATTTCCACGCAATTTATTAGAAATCGTCGCCATAAAAGATTCACCATGAGATTGATGATGTAACGACTGACCACCATAGCCTTGTAGTGGCGGCGGCATTAGCTGATCTAAATAAGTGGCTACATTATAAAAACTCTCTGCCCTTAAAAAGTAATAATCTTTAGGGCGTTTAAAGCTTTTTACTGTTTTGATGTAACGATCTAACTCTGAGTGTGTTTGCTCGGTAGCAAAGCCCGTATTCTTATTACCCCCCTTCTGCGTTTAACCCCATTGCGACCGCAATCGCTTCAATTAACGTTGATTTTCCTGCGCCGTTTTCACCGACAAAAAAGGTGACATCGGGGTGAAACTCAATAAAATCCAACTCTTTAATAGCAGGAATAGAAAAAGGAAATTGATCGTAGTTATCAATTTTCTCTCGCTTTAATTCAATTTCTCGTAAATAGGGCTTTTCTTCAAAATTCATCAGATCTCAAACGCTATTGCTTATCACTTATGTTAGTTAACTGCGTGAAGGTAACATTGATCAGCCATCAATTTGAAATAAAAAGAGCGAGATATTCATACTCGCTCATTAAAACATCATAACGATTCAAGACTGAATTATTCTGGCTGACCTTGCGGTTTTTCAGCAGGTGTTTGAGCAGGCTGCGTTGCACTTTCTTCAGCGACTGACGTTTGAGTTTGTACTGGTACCTCTAGAGCAGATGCAGGCTCAGCGGTTGATACTTCCTTTGGCTGTGACTCAGGTGCTGCTTGAGTTTCAAGCGCAGAGTTTGAATAGGTTTGTGTTTCAACCAAAGGAGCAGCTGTATCTTGCTGTACTTGCGCTGCTGTTGGTTGTTCTGTTGCTGTCGCATCTAAACCTGAACAGGTCATACCGAGTGTTGTTAGCTTCTCTGCAAATGCTTTTGCTTTGGCTTCACAATAGCCTTTTTCATTTTTTGCATCCCATAGCACTTCTGTACCTGTTGATTTAGTGTAATGGACTTCACAAGGAACTTGGCTGCCAGGGTTCGTGTATACCACTTCAACCACGCGCTCAGAATCGCCACGCTTACACACGTATTTATCTTGCGCATGCGCTTGGAAAGCTAAAACAGTTAAAGCAACTAATAGTAATGGTTTCATAACTATGACTCCTAATAGCCATTCTCTTTTTTTAGAAATCCTATCTTATGCGTTACACAGTGACTGGAAACTGAATACACAAACAAAGCAGGAATAAAATCAATTGCCCATTCAGTATAAGATCTTTCTCTATTTTGAGAGGAACAAATAAACAAAAGGCTCAATAGTGCTGTCTCTTATACACAAATCCCTAAGCCAATGCTTGGGGATTTTTTGAACTAATTTTATGTTTCATGATCTGATCATCTAAGCAATGATAAGGATGATTATGATGACCTATATAGAACCAACGCTTTGGGCTCAAAAACAATTCGGTCAAGCCGATCTTAATGACCCAAGACGCACTCAAAGACTCGTTGCTCTAGCTACCTCTCTGGCTGAACAACCTGGTGTCCCTATCTCAAAACTCATCATCTCCCCAGCCGATATGGAAGGGGCTTATCGCTTTATTCGTAATGACCAAATCAAAGCAGAAGATATTGCAGAAGCTGGATTCTATGTCACAGCACAAGAAGCTTTAGAGCAACAAACACTGCTTGCATTGGAAGATACCACTTCTCTAAGTTACTCACATCACAGCATACAAGATACACTCGGGCATTCCAATCAAGGTAATCGACACCGAGCAATGTTCGTTCATTCAACATTGCTTTTTGCTCCCGAAACTCACACTGTGGTTGGTTTAATCGAACAACAACGCTGGACCCGAGATATTGAAAAACGTGGTCAAAGACACCAGCACGCAACTCGACCATACAAAGAAAAAGAAAGTTATAAATGGGAACAAGCATCTCGCCATGTTGCAGAGCGACTAGGCGAGAAAATGTCAGAGGTTATTTCTGTATGTGATAGAGAAGCCGATTTATTCGAGTACCTCACTTACAAGCACGAGCAACAACAACGATTTATCGTTCGCTCAATGCAAAGTCGCTGTATCGAGGAGCATGATAATCGTCTTTATGACTACGCTTCCAAGTTGTTATCAGCAGGAAGCAAAGAGCTAAAAATACCGCAAAAAGGCGGTCGTAAGTCCCGCACGGCTCATCTAGACATCAAATATGCTCCCGTGACACTTAAGTCTCCCGCCAATAAAAAAGAGTTCGATAATATCTCTCTCTACTATGTTGGATGTATAGAGCAAGGTGAGAGTGACGACAAGCTCGCATGGCATTTACTGACATCAGAGCCTGTAACGAACAAAGAGGAAGCACTTAACATCGTCAGTTATTATGAGCGTCGTTGGCTGATAGAAGATTTTCACAAGGTTTGGAAAAGTGAAGGCACGCAAGTTGAACAACTGAGAATGCAAAGTAAAGATAACTTAGAAAGGCTCAGTGTTATTTTGGCATTTATTGCTACTCGTTTACTCCAGTTAAGATTTATGAACGAATCTAAAGAGTTATCTAGTAGCTGTTGTGAACGGGTGTTAAAAGGTAAAGCGTGGAAGCTTATGTGGTTAAAATTAGAGAAGAAAAAAATGCCCAAAGAAGCACCAAATATATCGTGGGCTTACAAAAGTATTGCACGGTTAGGTGGTTGGAAAGATACCAAGCGGACGGGTCGCGCTTCTGTAAAGACATTATGGCAAGGATGGTTTAGGTTACAAACCATCCTTGAAGGATATGAACTAGCTAAGTCTCTTGAACACAATGACTTGTGATCAAGAGACAGCAATAGTGAGCCTTTAATGTAAATCATAGCAGCCTAATACTGGCTAAATTACTCTTCTGGTAGTACCCAGTCAGGACGTGGGAAATGACAGGTATAACCATTAGGTCGATGAAGTAAATAATCTTGGTGTTCTGGCTCTGCTTGCCAAAAATCACTCGCTGGGACGACTTCTGTAACCACTGTTCCAGGCCAAATACCAGATGCATTAATACGCGTAATCATCTTTTCAGCTACATCTTTTTGCTCATCTGAAGTATAAAAAATGGCTGAACGATAAGATGTACCGATATCGTTACCTTGACGATTAGTTGTTGTTGGATCGTGAATTTGAAAAAAGTACGCCAAGATCTTTGCAAAGCTGGTCTGGCTATCATCAAATAAAATTTCAATGGCTTCAGCATGAGTGCCATGATTAGGGTAAGTTGCATTTGCCACATCACCACCGGTATAACCCACTCGCGTTGTGATCACCCCAGTTTGGCGACGAATGAGATCCTGCATGCCCCAAAAACAACCGTAAGCCAGTATCGCTTTTTGTTGTGCCATCGTTGACTCCTTAACTCTTAAATTCCCAATTCGGTATATACCCTATCACTAGTCGTCGCTTTGCTTCATCAATAAATCGTCAGTTAACAATTTTGATTTATGATGAATGAGAACAGGCAAATCCCCTGTCACTCGTACTCTCGCTCATAGAATGGTAGAATCCTCGCCCCATTTTGCGATAGATAACACCATGTACGATTCAATCTTTACTCCATTTCGCTCATCGATTGAGGCTATCGCCTTACCTGAACGTTTTACTTATCCTTTTTGTTATAAACCACACCCACTCAGTGTATTAGCTGCACAAGAGCTGCAACAGCACCTAGAAACGCAAACCGAATGGCAACACGATTTTGGTTTAGATGGTTTAAATAAAGACAGTGATAATCACGCTATTGGCACCATGTTCGGTGTGTTAGTAGTACAAAACGAACATGATGAAATCGGTTATCTATCAGCATTTTCAGGTGCTATTGCTGGGCAAACACAATTACCCCATTTTGTACCACCTGTGTTTGATACGCAGCAAACTGCTCCTGGGATCCATGCACGACAAACTGAGCTTGCAGCAATAGCGTCTGAAATAACTTCTGTAGAATCTTCGCCTCGTTTTGTTGAATTACAGCAACAATATAGCCAAGCCAAAACACAAGCAAAGCTAGAGTCTGAAGCGTTTCGATTACAAATGATTGAACAGCGCAAGCAGCGTAAATTGCAACGTAAAGCGGCAGAGCAAAATGATGATGAAAGCTTTAAAACCGAAGAGTTTCATCGCTTAGCCCGTGAAAGCGCTTACGACAAACATCAGCAAAAAGCATTGCGCCAACAGTGGCAACAAACGCTGCTATCACTGAGTGAACAGCTTGAAACTGATACCACTGTGCTTGCTGAATTAAAAGCCAAACAAGCTAAATTAGCAGCACAGTTAGAACAAAGTATTCATAGCCAATACCGCTTTGTGAACCAGTTTGGGGAATATAAAGATCTCAATCAGTTGTTTGATGAACCATTACAAGGTGCGGGCGATTGCGCTATCATCAAACTGCTTCAGTATGCGTTTACTCATGGCTTAACACCATTAGCCATGGCGCACTTCTGGTGGGGTAAATCTCCTGCGCCACAAATGCTGAAACATAAATACTTTTATGAAGCGTCTAAAAACAAATGTGAGCCTATTTTAACGCACATGTTGGCAGGTATTGAGGTGGACGAAAATCCATTAGAGCAAAACCCAGCTGAAGGAAAAGAACTAACGATTGTCTATCAAGACGATGACATGGTGATCATTAATAAACCAGCAGAGTTCTTATCTGTACCCGGTAAAACCATCACCGATTCGGTATATAGCCGAATGCAAGCCGTGTTTCCTGATAGCGATAGCCCGTTGATTGTCCATCGTTTAGATATGTCAACATCAGGCTTGATCGTGATTGCGTTAACCAAAGATGCCCACAAAGCACTACAAAAACAGTTTATTGAACGTACGGTAGAAAAACGCTACGTAGCCTTATTAGAAGGAATAAGTGAAGCCGATGAAGGTATTATTGATTTCCCAATGCGAGTGGATTTAGACGATCGCCCTCGTCAAATCGTGTGTTACCAATACGGCAAACCAGCACAAACAAAATGGCAAGTGCTTGAGCGTAAAAATGGAAGAACCAAAGTATATTACTACCCGAAAACAGGTCGAACTCATCAACTTCGCGTCCATTCAGCCCATATTAAAGGGATGAATATGCCTATTGTCGGTGATGATTTATATGGACAAAAAGGTGATCGTTTATGCCTACACGCCCAATACCTAGCGTTTAATCACCCAACGACCAACGAACGTGTAGTATTTGAAGTCGCAGAAGATTTTTAAGGCTTAAATAACACCGCAAAAACTACAGTAGCTGACACATTTTTTCATTATGTGTCAGCTTAATTTCTTTCTTGATGAATCCACATACTGGCGTGATCGCCGACAACGCTCAGAGCAATACTTCACGTCATCCCAGCATTGTTGCCATTTCTTACGCCAAGTGAACGGACGTTGGCAAACCACACAGATTTTTGATGGTAGATTGCATTTCTTATGCACGATTATTCTCGTTTAACTTGCCCGTTTATCATTACGTGTTAAACCGAGTTTTCGATTAAAAATCAGTATGCTTATCAACGGATAGCTTCGGTAAATAACCAATCACGAAACATTTGGTTCTTGGCAAACTCTGTTGATTCTGGCTTATACACCACAAAATAAGCCAGTGGAGAATCAAATTGGATCTCTGGAAATAAACGAACTAACCGCCCTGCTGCTAAATCATCTTTCACCATTACACTCCGCGCTAATGCAATACCAGCACCATCAATAGCCGTTTGTAATACCGCTGCCGAGTTATTAATTTGAATATTATGGGCTGATTGATGTTTCTCTACGCCAGCTTTTTCTAACCATGCTGACCATGTTGGAAATCCGGTATGTTCATCCATTGATAAATCATGAATTAAGGTTTCTTGTAACAATTGTTCCGGCAAGCTTAATCTTTCAGGCTGCTCTAATAAACGTGGTGAACAGACAGGAAATACCTCTTCATCCATTAATTTCTCTGCCACCAGACCTTGCCAATTTCCTGTGCCATAACGCACACCAATATCGACACGCTGAATAGCAAAATCTATCGGTTTTAAGTTGGTATCTAATCGCACATCAGTATCAGGACATAAGGTTTGAAACCTATCTAACCGAGGTAACAACCATTTAGCAGCAAACGCAGGACTGACGGTTACCGTTAATATGCCGCACGTTGGGCTTTGCTGAAGCAGCTCTAAACCTTGAGATAATTTATCAAATCCTGCTCGAATATCTGGCAATGCACGCTCTGCTGTTTCAGTTGGCATCAGTCGAATTTTTCCGCTGTTAGTACGGTGAAATAATGGCGTATCAAGCCACTCTTCTAAGGTTCTCACCAATTGCCCTACCGCTGCGGGGGTGACATTTAGCTCTTCAGCCGCAGCAGAAAAACTTTGGTGGCGAGCACTGGCTTCAAAAGCTTTTAACGCATTCAAATATATTGGCAATTTCATATCGATAAAGTTTTTCTTTAGCGGGCTAACAGATTATCTCATTTGTCGATACCAGTAAAAACATCAAAAATACCTATAACGCAAATGAGAAGCGAAGTAGTGCTTCTTATAAATATCAAAATTCACTATCAACCCAAGCCTAGCATGAAAGTTTTTCTTTTGTTGGTAGCGAATCACTAAAACAACGATAAACAGAGAGAGTAAAGCCATGAGTGATCTATTTGCAGGGAAAAAACTATTAGTGATCGGCGGTACAAGTGGCATGGGCTATGA
This sequence comes from Photobacterium leiognathi, assembly GCF_030685535.1. Taxonomy (NCBI): domain Bacteria; kingdom Pseudomonadati; phylum Pseudomonadota; class Gammaproteobacteria; order Vibrionales; family Vibrionaceae; genus Photobacterium; species Photobacterium leiognathi. The sequence goes on from NZ_CP131599.1 coordinate 1,247,752, forward strand.
AACTGCTCGTCAGGTGTTAGAGCAAGGCGGCAGCGCTGTGATTGTGGGCCATCGTGCAGATAAAGCCGAAAACGCACAACAAGCATTAGCCACGTTAGGCGCTGTTGAAGCACTGACGGCAGATCTCACCAGTGAAGCTGGAGTTAATGCGCTTATCGACACCATTACTGAAAAGCACCAAGACGTTGATCTGCTAGTAAATGCTGCGGGCGTGTTTTTCCCAAAACCGTTTCTTGAGCATGATGGTAACGACTACGATAAATATATGCAGCTTAACCGTGCATTTTTCTTTATTACTCAAAAAGTGGCTGCCAACATGATCGCCAATGAACGAAAAGGGGCAATTGTGAACATTGGCTCTATGTGGGGCAAACAAGCCATTGCTGCAACACCATCATCAGCTTATTCAATGGCAAAAGCAGGATTACATGCACTCACTCAACATTTAGCGATGGAGTTAGCGGCAAGCAATATTCGTGTAAATGCAGTGTCACCAGCGGTTGTTCAAACCCCTATTTATGAAGGTTTTATTCCTAAAGATGAGGTACACACAGCCCTGCAAGGATTTAACGATTTCCACCCTATCGGTCGCGTAGGTACACCTGATGATATTGCCAATACCATTACTTTCTTACTGTCTGATAAAGCCGATTGGGTAACAGGCGCTATTTGGGATGTCGATGGCGGTGTGATGGCGGGGCGAAATTAATCACATTCTTTGCATATCATTTTCAGGGCGATGCAACTGCGTTATCGCCCTCTATTAATCACCCATATTTAGGAGGCAACCATGCAAATTAATGCGGATTTTACGCGCCCTGTAACCATTAGTGCTGAACGCTATCACTGGGTGCCATCAACACAACCAGGTGTGGAACGCATGATGCTCGATCGTATCGGTGGAGAAAAAGCCCGAGCAACCACAGTGGTACGTTATGCCGCTAACTCATCATTTCCTTGCCATGCGCACCCAGGTGGTGAAGAAATTCTCGTATTATCCGGTACCTTTTCAGATAGTAGCGGTGATTACCCTGAAGGATGGTATTTACGCAATCCACCAGCGTCCTCACACACTCCATTTAGTCATCAAGGAGCAACGATTTTCGTCAAATTATGGCAAATGCGACCTGACGATAGCCAAACACTGCGTGTGAACACCAAAGATCCAAAAAACTGGCAAATACAACACGGTCGAGAGATCTGTTTATTATTTGCTGATCAGTATGAAGCCGTCAGTTTACAGAAAGTCCCGATGTTTAGTGAGGTGTGTGATTTAGCACCTAATGCAACCGAAATTTTTGTTGTTTCAGGCTCGATTAAGTATGACGGAAACGACTATCCACAAGGCAGTTGGCTACGTTTACCAAAAGGAAACACATCAAATGTTCACGCCAATGAGCAAGGTGCAACGGTTTATATCAAGCAAGGTGAATTTGTAAATCTGGCAAGCGAGGTAACATCATGACACATAAAAAAGTAGCCATTATTGGCGGTGGATTAAGTGGTCTTTATGCTGCCTATTTACTGGAACAACAAGGGATCACCGATTACCTATTACTAGAGGCTCGGGAGACGTTTGGCGGTAGAATTCAATCTTTCGCCCCAGAAAACTCTGATGCCAGTTTTGATCTCGGTCCTGCTTGGTTTTGGCCTGATATTCAGCCTCAGTTCGCCCAATTAATCATGGATCTCGAATTAGAATCATTTAATCAATATGATACGGGCAATATGCTCATTGAGCGTTCACGATCTGAACCACCTAATGAAGTTGCAGGCTTTGTGAGTTCGCCCGTATCAATGCGTTTAAAGCAAGGTATGGAGAGCTTAATTAAGGTACTACGTAAAAGGCTGAAAAACCCACATATCTATATATCTAAACAAGTCACTATGCTTGAGCGACAACAAGAGCATGTGGAGATCCACTATCATGATAGCCATGATAAACAGCCGCAATCTGTTACGGTGGATCATGTACTTTTGGCTATTCCACCTCGATTAGTTATTGATTCAATTCGCTTTACCCCTGAACTACCGAGCGAATTAACAAAGCACTGGAAAAATACCGCAACATGGATGGCTCCCCATGCTAAATATATCGCAGTATACGAACATCCATTTTGGCGTGAACAAGGACTATCGGGCAGTGCGAGAAGTTTGGCTGGTCCAATGGTGGAAATACATGATGCATCACAGGGTAGTGAATCTAATTACGCTGCCTTATTTGGTTTTATCGGTATACCTGCGACTCAGCGAAAAGAAATTGGCGAATTACAAATGAAAGCGTATTGCCAACAGCAATTAGTGCGTTTATTTGGTGAACAAGCCAACAATCTTAAAGCTGATGTGATTAAAGATTGGGCACAAGATGGTTATACCGCCACGCAACAAGATGCAAATGATGCCATTCATAGCCTAGCGCCACTATGTTATGTCGAACATGGCCCTTGGCAACATAAACTAACAGGGATTGCCAGCGAATGGGCTGTTGAGTTTCCTGGTTATTTAGCGGGAGCTATTGAAGCTGCGGAATTAGGTGTCAGCCGATATCTGGCATTAAAAGCACTAGCAAGCACCTAATAAAAAATACGCTAAGCTCTTTTTAACTAGAAAGAGGCTAGCGTATTTTTCTTATTTAATTGATAAGCAAAAAAGCGTGGTAATTATGCTTTCTTTACAAACTGCGCTGTGATCATCATGTCACCCGCCCCATCCACTTTGCAATCTAGCTGGTGATCTTTACCTTCAACAATACGTTTGATAACAGCTTTGGTGCCAATTTTTAGCACTAATGAACTGCCTTTTACTTTAAGATCTTTAATAAACGTTACCTTATCGCCTTCTTGCAATAAGGTGCCATTCACATCTTTCATTACAATGGTTTCTTCTGCTGCAACTTCAGCAGGATTCCATTCATGAGCACATTCAGGGCACACAAGGTTCGCTTGATCTTGGTAAACATATTCAGATTGGCAATTTGGGCATGGTGGTAAAGACATAAATACTGCTTCTTTGGTAAATGTAATAATGTTGTGCGCTATGTTAATAGCTCTATTTAATCACTTCAACACCGTCATCTGCTTCATAATCATCAAGATATGGGTTAGCACTAATATCTAATTTTTTTAGTGTATTATCTGTTGCCCACAATGCGCGTAATTTAGGATTTTTACTCACATCAATCGACGTCAGTTTATTATCGGTTAACCTTAATTTTTCTAACGCTACATTATGAGTAACATCTAACTCAACCATTTGGTTATACATCAGTGATAAGCTTTTAAGTTTGCTATTTTTACTCACGTTAACAGTAGCAAGTTGGTTTTCACTTAATCCTACCTGCACTAAGTTAGGGTTCTGACTAAAATCAAGCGTTGTAAATTGGTTACGCTCCGCCAATAGATATTTCAATTGCGGATTTTTTGATAAATCTAAAGTAGTCAGTTTATTTGCTACAACCGCTAAATCTGTCAGCTGGGGATTATGGCTTAAATCAATGTCAGTTAATTGATTAAAACTAACGCCTAATTCTTTTAATTGAGGGTTATGGCTTACATCAATCTTCTCAATCTTCGATTTAGTAATAAATACGCTTTCTAGCTCTGGATTATGGCTTAAATCTACCTGTTTTAGTTCGGGACCAGAGATCTGTAACTCTTTTAACGCAGGGAAGTATTCTAATTCATCAATATTATTAATGGCGAACTGGCTACAAGACAGCTTTGTTATTGCAGCAGGATCTTCGATTTGTTGTGCCAGCACACATTGTTTAAAGTTTTCATCTTTAAAAGGGATCTCACTTACCTTGTTATAATCAGCCGCAGCTACCTGACCTGATACCATTAACGCCAATGCTGTAAGTGTGAATTTCTTTAGTGGATGCATTGCTGAATTTACTCCCTATTTATTGGATACTTGTTCTTGGCACATTATTCCAACAGCGAATGATGCAGAAAAAAGCCTAGTAACAAATTTAAAATGAGAGAAATTTCCATTACAAAAATTTGCGCCGGATCAAATAAATACCGTTAATAGCAGCCGTTTACTTATCTTGAAAAACAAAAAGCCTATTGTTTCGGTTAATTTGAAAACAATAGGCTTATATACGGTTAACATTACAAAGATCGGTTTATGCTGACCATGCTTTTAAAATAATACGCTCATCACCATCACGACGCACCCAGCCGTCCTTCTCCATCCTGTTCGCCAATGGAATTGAGTATTTACGGCTTAGCTCGGTGCGATCTTTAATGTCACCCATTGAGATTCGATCATGTGGTTGATGATCGGCTATCACTGCTTTTACTAAATCAAGATACAATCCCATATCAAAGTAAATCGTATCATCTAGAGCAGTAATATATTTTTGATGGCTTAACTGGCGTAACCACTTCTTACCACCAGCTACCGTGACTTTATTCAGCTCAAGCCCTGCTTTACCGAAACTGCGGATCTGCTTCAAAATTTCTTGTGCTACTGTCGGTAGATCGTCTTCATTATCTCCCTGACCTAAACACCATTTACCATAGCTAATATGCACCTTTTCTTGCTGTTTAAGCTGCTGCATTAGTGTGTCGATAACCGCTTCATTAACACGTAAACGGGTGGCAATCTCAGCTGATGCCATGGAAATACCAGCAGCTAACAACGCATCAATTTGCTGATAAGTTTCAACTAACCATTGGTTATCAAAACAATAAGGTGCGATATAGGTTTGCTCTACCGCAGGTGTGAAATCTGCTTCTGTCGTTTCAAAATAGCCTTGTAACGCCAGTAACATTTCACGCTGTGATTCTGGTTTTAAATATTCAGGCAGGTTATCTAGCGCTTGGTACAAACGACGCTTTTGATAGCCCATCACAGGCTCAAACCAGACGATCTCAGCGCCATGTTGCAGGCCGCAACCTCCTTTTTGGATCATCGCCAAACGTTGACCAAAAATCAGCGGTAATGGTTTATCAAACACTAGTCGGGCTAATTTTGTATTTGGAATGTAGTTCAAGCGTGCTGTACCATGCCAAGTCCCCATTGCGACTTCCACATGACGTTGTTTACGCTGTTTTAAGTTATCAGCGGTTTTATTTAAGCGAACAATACACATATCTCGCATCGACGCTGTCATGTGTGTAGAAGTTAGAACATGCCCACGACCCACATCTTTACGGCTGATCCCTTTTACATTCACTGCCACACGACATGTTGCAGAAACACTTTGATGCTGTTGGTGATAAGCTTGAAGTGAACGAACGGTACCTAAAATATTAGCAGGATAACAACGAACCTTATCACCTATGCTTAATGCGCCTTGCGCTAGAGTGCCTGTTAATACCGTACCAATACCATTAACTACAAATGCACGATCGATATACATTAATGGCTCAGCAGGTTTTACTTCAGTGTTACCCTGATTGTTCACTAATGCTTGTTTACGGCAAATATTGGTTTTCACGGTTTCAATAAGCAGTGAACGTAACGCTTGGATATTATCGTTCTTAAGTGCTGACACACTGACGATTTCAGGTAATAGCCCTGTCATTTCCAACACGTTATCTAACGCTTGTTCTTCAATCTCAGCTAACTGCTCTGGCGTGGCTTTATCCCGTTTATTAATACACACTACTATGTCTTCAATGCCCATCGCATGAGCAACATGCAAGTGGGAAGTCGTCATCGGCATCCAACCTTCATCAGCAGCAATAACCAGCAACAACACATTAAGATGCCATACCCCAGCGACCATGTTTCTTAGATAACGTTCATGGCCCGGCACATCAACCACGCCTATAGTATTACCGTCATCATCTTTAAAATGGGCAAAACCAAGATCTTGCGTCATGCCTAGCGCTTGTTCATGAGGACGAGCCGTGACTATGCCCGTTAATGCTTCAATCAATGCAGTTTTTCCGTGATCAACATGTCCTGCTAAACCAATAACTGCTTGATATTTTTCTAAATGTTGAGGCTGCAACGCCATTGAACTGCCTTTATTGAAGTAAATAATCACTTTTAATAGCAATGATATATCTAAGTGAATAAGCACTTAATATTTAAACTTTTAGCTGAATACGTTTAAATATTAAACACTGAAGGTACATTAATATCATTACGAATATTTCCCGACATAGTAATAGACTTATTATGATTAATAATTGATTCTTATCAATTTGTATTATAAATAAAGATGATAAGTGGCATGTTTATTTTATTATTACTAAATTATGGTTCTTGAAAAATTTTTTATTTCAGAAAATAAATAAGATAATTTTAGAAATTTCGAATGCATCAAACATAATTTTTTTATGTGATGAAAGTAATTTTTAACTAAATAAATACAAAATCTTTAATTTTAAGTTGGCATAGATGAACACACGACAATATCTGTAATAATGCGCCCTGACTAGCACCTGCAATGTGTGCTGTATTCTTAACAGCACTAAGTTCAGCGAGAATACCTTGTTTTGTAAACGAGAAGACGATTTAAAAATCTAGTATTTATAAATCACAAATTGACGATAACATATACAAGTAAGTAAACCCGCCCTTTGGGAAATGAAGTCGCTTAGATATAATTCTACTAATCGAAGAAATACTGTTTGCTGCGGCTTGGATTCAGGCTGTGATGAATGGTTTATTAACTACTCGCAAGGTGTTTATGCCATTCTATTGATTACTTTTTCTGAAAGAAAAAATGGCCCTAATTTTTAGCTATAATCAATGCAAAAAGCACTGATGAACAGTGCTTTTATATTTCACATATTCTGCTTACTAATTTTATTTATAAGCACCAGCGCTGTAGTGAAGCTCATAACTGTGAGAGTAAATTTCTAAAATATTACCGAATGGGTCTTCCATGTAGATCATGCGGTAAGGCTTTTCACCAGGGTAGTAAAAACGTGGCGCTTTCATGCGTTTCTTACCACCAGCAGCTACAATCTTTTCTACCAATTCTTCTACATTTGGATCCTGAATACAGAAGTGGAAAATGCCTGTTTTCCAGTACTCAAAATTATCTTCAGGGTTAGTTTGATTTTTAAATTCAAACAACTCAACGCCAATACGATCACCCGTTGATAGGTGAGCAATACGAAAACGCTCCCAACCACTTCCGAACACATCAGTACACATTTCGCCAATCGCTGAATCATCCTCCACGATCTCAGTAGGCTCCATGATCAAATACCAACCTAATACTTCAGTATAAAATTTTACTGCCGCTTCTAAATCTGGCACTGAAATACCAATATGAGAAAAGCTGCGTGGGTAAGTTTGTGTCGTCATCGTTGATCTCTTCTTATTGCTCGTTGTTGATGATGACTAGGTTACAAACTGAACGTTATTATGTAAAATTATCATATATCATGATTATGAGTACGTTTTGTAATGATAAATCCTGTTTGGTTACGTAGCTTTTGCACTTTGGTTGAAACTGGGCATTTCACCCATACCGCAGAGAAACTCTTTATGACTCAGTCTGGTGTCAGCCAGCATATTCGTAAATTAGAGCAGTATTTAGATCAGCCTCTTATTACGCGTCACGGTAAAAAATTCACCCTCACGAATGCAGGTGAACGCTTATACAGTGAAGCAAATACTATTGTGCAATCTCTGGCGGATTTAGATAAACGGATTAGTGAAGATCCTAGCTATGAAGGTGTGGTGAGATTAGCCTCGCCGGGTAGCGTGGGATTAAAGCTTTACCCTCAATTACTGGCTTTTCAGCAACAACATCCTGATCTCATCATTGATTATCGCTTTGCTCCTAACCATGAAATAGAAAAAATGATCGCCGAACAACAAATTGATGTTGGTCTAATGACAAGCCTTGCTGGCAAAGGGGAAGTAAAGCTCAATCACATTGGTAGTGAAGATTTATTGCTGGTGACACCAGCCCATATCACGACTGCTAGTTGGGAAAACTTACTCAAACTTGGGTTTATTAATCACCCTGATGGGATCTATCATGCCAGCCAACTACTCAGCGTAAATTTTCCTGAGTTTCAACACATTGAACAATTCAAACAATCAGGTTTTTCCAACCAAATCAGTCTTATTGTCGAGCCAGTAAAGCTAGGATTAGGGTTTACTGTATTACCTCGTTATGCTGTCGAAGCTTTTCACCAACAAGAGGAAATCAAGACATTTTCACTAACCCATCAAGTCAGTGAGAAAATTTACCTTGGTACTCACGCCAACAAATTTGTGCCTAACCGTGTAAATACAGTTATTGAACAGATAAAGGCTTATTTAGCTACTCACTAACAGAGTACGCTGTTTCACGAGAAAGATTGATCTGCGTACTCTGCTTATGATTTGGAATATTTTAACTGGTTCGCACCAAATTATTGATTGGTGATAAGTCGCTGGAATGTGGGAAAACAACGTCAAGCTGAGTTTTATTTATCCCTAAATGAGATTGCAAAACGGTTTTACACACCGCACGAATATCCGTAGTTGGTGCGAGATCTCGCCCTTTATATTGTTGTGATATGGCTAATCCTGACCATTTAGCGATCACTTGTTTCCCTTTAATTGCCCCACCCGCAAGCAACATCGCATTGGCTGTGCCGTGATCAGTGCCTTTAGTGCCATTTTCCGCAACAGTCCGACCAAATTCACTCGCGGCAATAACAACAGTACGTGACCATGCACTTCCTAATTGTTGTTTTAATGCCGCAAGCCCGTCATCAAGCTTTTTAAGCTGTGTTGCCAAACGTCCTTTTACTGCACCTTCACAAGCATGAGTATCCCAGCCACCTAACTCTAACACTGCAATATTAGGCCCATCCGATGATGTTAAAAATTTCCCCGCTTGCTTTGCTAATACATCAAATTGCTGACCACCTTTTACATGTCCTGCCATTTTTTCCACTTCCATTGCGTTAGCGAAATTTTCAGCCAAGGTTTGATCACTTTGATACATTTCTTGCAACAAATCGGCTTGTTGTTGCTTGATCTTTAACTTGTGCGGATACCAACTATTAGCCTGAGCAGTTCCTTGTAAAATCAAAGGTAAACCAGAGTCGATCGCAATTGAGTGTTGCTTATTATCCACCTCAAGCAAGCGATTTAACCAACCATCACGGTGTAAGGGAGCATTAGTGCCATTCTCTAAGATTTTCTGTGCATCAAAGTGAGAACGCTGACGATATGGCGTTGCACAAGCATGGATAAATGCCATCTCCCCTTGTTGATACCATTGGTAACTATTTTTAAGTGCAGGGTGTAAACCGAAGAAATTATCCAAAATATGTAATTGTTCTTGTTGCAGACCAATCGTTGGTCACTGTGGTAAATAGTCTTTGTCGCCATAAGGCACTACCACATTTAAACCATCCATTGCACCACGCAAAGTGATCCATACCAGAATGTTATTTGACTGCGTTTTTGCAAACGCCATTGATGGCAATGCACTACACACGCTGACAGCAGCTAATGACTTTAAAAAGTTACGACGATCCAATGTATTCATCATCATCTCCTATCGATACATAAACTGCGGACTGAGCCACAACATCACTAATTTAGAAATCGCACCGTCTGCTTTATTCATTGCAAGCTCGGTATGTTGATCAAGTGCAGAGCCATAAAGATTAGCAGCTACCGTTCTAACGAAATGATTAGGTTTTATCTTTTGCTTTCTCGCGTGTTTTACGGCTTGTGCCGCATACATATTGGCGATTTGCCAGCGCTGCATCAACGCTGATGCACTGTTGTAATCACTGTCTTGATCTGACCAACCAGCTGGTGATCCCGCCATAAACGGTTGCTGTCCAAGTAAACGTAATTGCGAAGTGATCTTATTTGCTGGCGGCGTAATATCTGCACTGCGCAATAGCGCAAACAACCACTCTTGCGGAGTACGAAAACGTACTGGTTGCGATACGTTCACCTCAGGCTCTTGCAACAACCTTTGATAAACGGGCAGTAAGTTGCCGTTATTTTTCAAGTAAACCGCAGCAAGATCGTTAATCACACTGGTTTTCGTTGTACCTATAAAGTGTTGAGCCAGTTTGGTCGCTAGATGTTTCGCTGTCTGTGGGTGTAGTGCTAACATCTTTAAACATGCTCGTCCTTGTTCAATGCCTGTTTGGGAAAAACGCTGGTCTAATAAGGTCACTGTACCCGGCTGATGCGCCCATGAGGCAAATTTAAAGCCGGGATTTTTATCATCAAAACTTACCTGCCACCCTGTTATTGCATGAGCAAGTTGAATCACATCTTGCTGATCATAGCCACCATTAACACCTAACGTGTGCAGCTCCATGATCTCACGAGCGAGGTTTTCATTTAATCCTTTCTGACGCTTTTTCCCTAGCTTTGAATCTGGGCCAATAGACAAGTTGTTATCAAGAAACATCAACATGGTTGGGTGCTTAATGGTTGCTTGCAACATGGCGTTAAAATTGCCATTCCAGTGACGACGAATCACTTCGTTTTCAATCCCTGCAATGATCGGTTTAACCTTACGAGTATCAGCAGATACCGCAAAATGGTTACTCCAAAACTGAATTAACTGTTCTTGAAAACCATAGGGAGAATGCAAGGTTTGTAAGTTACGCGCAGAGACTTGTTGCTGGTAACTTTGCTGGAAAAATTGGTTAACTTGCTTTTGTACAGCACGCTTTTGCTCTGGAGATTTCTTTAATTTTTTACGCTGCTGATTGTATTGACCTATTTGAGCCAACACTTGATCGGTAGATGGCAGAGCCTGAATGGTAGGATCTAAATATGGCTTGGCGTGGAGTTGCTCAGCAAGCGACAACACAGCCACTTTGTGTGTATTCAACCTTGGTCCAAAGCCAAATCGTTGCTCTGTAATGATGGATGGTGTTGGATAATAGCTCACGTTTGATTCCTTATCATTAACCCAAGGGTAAGATAACGGCTGTAACGTAAACCAACTTCATCTATTGTAAATTGTTGTAAAGTTTTCGATAAGGTTTTGCCGCATTGACCATTACAGCTAAATATATCACTCGTTGTATGATGAGCTTTGAAACAATAATAAATAGAAGATCGCAATGCGAACACGAACGATAACAAGAAAATCATCATAGATTTTGATGGAACATTAGCTGCCAGTTTTGATCTTTTTATCGAAGCCATGCGTGCTGCTCACATCAAATATAGTTTTCGTAACGTTGAAGATGATGAAATTGAAACCTTTCGCCACTATAGCGTATGGCAAATTCTCAAGTTTCTTGGCTTACCGATGTATCAAGTGCCTACGGTAACTCGGTATATTCGTCGCTATATGGCAGCAAAGGTCAAAGCCTTACCATTAGCGTCTAACTGGCAAGAGACACTCCAAACACTTGCACTTGACTACGAACTGGTTATTTTGAGCTCTAATTCAAACCAGAATATCCAAACGTTTTTAGACCAGCATGAGCTAATGTGCTTTAGCAAAATCGTCTCGGATGTTGGTCTATTTGGCAAAGTTAAAGCCATTCGCAAACTCATCAAAGACAACTGTTGGCTAAACAAAGACGTGTTCTATATTGGTGATGAAATCCGAGATATCAAAGCAGCGAAAAAAGCGAAGATCAGCAGTATTGCAGTAACTTGGGGGTATAACGCAGAACAAGCATTAATACCCCACCAACCCGATCACGTTATCTCAAACAGCAATACGCTGATTGAAATACTTCAATGCGCCGAACTCAAAAACGAAAAACAAGAATGAAAATCGCGAAGTTTCTATTGCTCAAACCTAGTCTCTAGACATTTTTTAGCATTTCATCAGCAACCGAACTAAGCTTGAAATACATTAACCATCAATGCCTTAGCGTAATATTTGTTGAAGAGGTAAAGTAATATGTCGTTGTTGGAAAGTTTAGGGAAAAAACTAGAGCCTATCATGCTGTTTATGGGGTTAGTTAGCCCAATAGCTACTATGCCTCAATTGTATAAACTTTTTATCTCCCATCCCAATCATGCTCATGGTTTATCGTTAACCACTTGGTCTATGTATGCACTGATTTCACTATTGTGGTTTATTTATGGGCTCTATCATAAAAACCCAACAATTTGGGTAGGTAACTTTTTAGGCTTCTTAGCCTATTTTGCCATGATGGTAGGAATTGTGATTAAGGCGGGTATTACGTTTTAATTAAAGTAAAATAAATAGCTTATATCTACATTATATTTACTAAAGCTACTCTTCTCTCTTGTTTAAGTCCTTTGAATTTTTATGAAAAAACGGGCGTGTTAATCAACACGCCCGTTTCATTATTTATCGCTTTTGATACTAATTATACTTTCGCAATTAGCGTAAGATCATTTGATCACGTTCTGGACCTACAGAGACCATTTTCACAGGCACGCCCATCAACTCTTCAATGCGAAGAATATATTCTTGTGCACCTGCTGGTAACTCTTCAAATTGACGGCAGCCAGTAATATCTTCTTCCCAACCTTTCATTTGCTCATAAACAGGTGCTAATGATGCAGTCTGAGGCCAGATTGGATTTTCAGTGTGCTCACCATTGTAAGCAACACAGATCTTAAGATCTTTCATCCCTGTTAGGCAGTCAATTTTAGTTAGGGCAATTTCAGTTGCCGCTTGTAGTTCAACACCGTTACGTGTTGCTACTGCATCAAAGTAGCCCATATCACGTGGACGACCTGTTGTTGCACCGAACTCTTTAGCATCTTCACGGAATTGGTCTTGATCTTCCATTGCTGTGATCAATGTACCTGTACCTACAGATGAGCTGAAAGATTTAGCAACAGCAATAACACGCTCAGGGTGAAGTGCTGGTAAACCACTACCAATACCTGCGTAAGCTGCTGTTACGTTTGAAGACGTTGTCCAAGGGTATTCGCCGTATACTAAATCACGACCAGCACCAAGCTGTGCTTCAAACAATAATGTTTTGTCTTCTTTTTGTAGCGCTTTTAGTGGTTCAGTGACGTTAGTAATGCTGTCACGCCAAGGTGCAGATACTTCTAGTAGCCACTCAGTCATTTCTTCTGCTGTTTGAGTGAACTCAAATGATGGATATAACGCTTTCATTTGAGGCAGTTTCCAATCCATCATGAATTGGATACGCTCACGTAACACTTCAGGTTGCTTTAACCAACCAACAAGAATGCCTTTCTTCATTACACGATCGCCGTATGCAGGGGCAATACCTTGGCGAGTTGAACCGTATGCACCGTCACCTAGACGTTGCTCTTCTAACGTGTCTTCAAGTGCGTGAAGTGGTAGACATAATGTTGCGCGATCTGAGATACAAAGTTTTACTTCAACGCCAGATGTTGCTACTTCTTCGATTTCTAACGACAGTTTTTCAGGGCTGATCACCATGCCAGGGCCTAACACTGCGATACAATCTGGGTTGAATACGCCGCTTGGTAATTGGTGAAGTTTGAATGTACCAAACTCGTTTACTACGGTGTGACCCGCATTGTTACCACCTTGGAAACGAATGCTTGCTGAAGCTTGACCTGCTAAATAATCAACAATACGGCCTTTACCTTCATCACCCCAGTTAGCACCAACAACAACAATAGACGACATAATTTAGATCTCCTCAAAAGCAATGCGATCTATCCTATGCCCATCAATGCAATAAGAATAATTAATAATCGTTATTAACTTGATAAGAATATCATATCTAGAGTATGGTTAATCTTCCCAACTCAATATGCTATGTATGATGATTAATCTCATCAACAACTAAGGTAATCACGGTTGCTATGATTGATATCCACTGGCTCAATACGTTTGTCGCCTTGGCTAAATACCAACACTTTGGCAAAACGGCTGCTGCACTGCATATGACTCAGCCTAATGTGAGTCTTCACCTTAAACAGTTAGAACAAACAACGCGAGTAAAATTAATTGAGCGTAACCCTTTTCGCTTAACCCAAGCTGGCGAGCGTTTATTGCAAAGTGCCGAAAATACCTTGATGGAGCTCCAGATCTGCCAAGCAGATCTCAATGCCATCAATGAACTCAACCGTGGCACATTAACCATTGCAGCCAGTGATATTATTTCGCGTTTGTTACTAATCAGCCCTTTTCAATCGTTTAAGAAAGAATATCCGGGCATTGATTTGTCACTGTTTAATACCACCTCATCACAAGCAACAGAGTTAGTAAAAAGTGCCAAAGCAGATTTAGGTTTTGTGATCGCGCAGAAAGAAAGCCAGCCATTGCACTTTACGGAGTTACGCCAAGTAAAGTGGTGTGCGCTAGGTAATGGGCTTTCTCGTTGGCAGTCACTGTCAGCAGATCCTTCACAAAAATTACCCACAGAGCCATTAGCCGCTGAAGAGCCTACCCTGATTTTATTAGGTCACGATACCCGTACACGTGAGCTTATTGATATGGCGTTACCGCTACTGAAATTAAAGAAATATCATGTGATGGAAGTAGGCAGTGTGGATGCACAAATTGATTGGGCAGAAGCTGGATTTGGTGTTGCGATTGTACCGAGCTTTTCTTTACATTCTAAACCACATTTGAAAACACAAATCACTCCTCTACCTGATTTTCCGACCACCAGTTTGGGTTACATTGTGCGGCAAAACCAAGTGCTATCACGAGCAATTAAACAGCTATTACGTTGGGTAGATGAAGAGATCCAGCGATCGCAATAAATTGTGGTTAACAAATGTAATCGATCATTCAAATGATAAAAAGCCCTGAATTAACAGGGCTTTTCGCATAAAACTGATTGTCATCAATAACAAAATGTTATTTATGCTCTTGCTTCTTCAGGGTGTAAGCATCTGCTAAATCACCTTGAATTCGTTGTCCATCTTTATCTAGATGGAAGACGCGTTGTTCGCCTACAAAATACTGTGCTGTTTGACCACCACCAAGATTAAGCGTGATCGTATCGCCTTGGTCATTCCAATTAAACTTACCTTCTGTTGTTAACGGCTTAGTTTCTTTACCTTGGTAAGTTTGATCCAAAATGAAAGTTCCGTCGTCTTTTAGCGTTAAGCTTGTTTCAATACCAGAACAATCAGCACACGGTTCAATACCTGTGTACTCACCCATCCAATCTAGCGAGTTTTTCGCATTATCATGAACTTGAGCTATCTCGGTTGGCTGTCCATCCGCAGCAGTTGTTGTCGTCGACGTTTTATCAGCAGTTTGATCACAACCGACAAGTACTAAACCAAGAAGAGCTGTAACTAAAAGCGTTTTTTTCATTTGTAACTCCTTGCATAACACAGGAAAACACGGGCTTTTATATACTCTCAGCCCTATTTAGCTGCATTACTTATTTTATTCTGCTGTTGCATCCTTGACTGCGTCTTTTACATCATCCGCAGCTTTATTTGCATCATCTGCCATATCTTTGGTTGTTTCAACCGTTTTATCTGCAACATCATTCGCCACTTTTGCTGCATCATCAGCAACTTGTTTAGTCGCATCAGCAGCCGCTTGTGTCGCATCACTTGTTACTTTAGATGCATCAACAACAACGACAGTTGCAGGTGCATCTGCTTTTGGTGCATCAGTCGCTGCTTTGTCAGCACCTTGATCACAACCTACAAGAACCAATCCTAGTACTGCTGTTGCCAATAGTGTTTTTTTCATCTTATATCTCTTTTAGCGAAAACAAGATACCATGAAACTTAACAATGGAAGTTTCGGGGTATCTTGCTTATGAAAATCGTAAATTTGCAGGATGCTTAATTAAGTAAATCCGACGCTTTTTTCTCTAAGTCATCCGCCGCATCCTTGGTTTTATCCATTGCAGAATCTGTCATATTCGCGGCTTTGTCTGCTGCTGCATTCGCTGAATCATCAACTGATTTTGCAACATCTTCAGCAGTGCTCTTCATACTATCTTCAGCAGACGCTGCTTTATTATCTACAGACTCAACAACATTTGATGTTTTTTCTGCAGCGGTATCTTTCATTTCTGTTGCTGAGTGCTTCATTTCATCCATCGAATCATTCATCGACTTTTCTGCACTATTTGCAGCATCGCTAACAGCATCAGAAGCTTCTGCTGCTTTCTCTTTTGCTGAATCCATCACAGCTTGTGATTCATCAGCTGCAGCATCTTTCATATCTGATGCTGACTTTTCCATATTATCAACAGCAGCTGACGTTTTATCTGAAGCAGATGATTCTGTTAACGATGTTTTTAGCTCATTAGCTTTATCTTTCACCGCATCCACAGAATCAATCACAGCTTGTTTAGATGCATCGACAGCATCAGCTGCTTTTGTCTTCATTGTATCTGTCATATCAGAGGCTTTTTGCACGGCTGAATTACTCATATCAGCAGCCTTATCAACCATTTTATCGGTTTGCTCTTTGACAACATCCGCTGCGTTAGCCACCGTGTCTTTTGTTGCATCAACCGCTGTATTTGTTTGGTCAGCAACTTGCTCTTTCATTTCAGTAGTTGAGTGCTGCGTAACCGATGCTGGATCTGTTGTATCTTGTTTTGCTTGATCACAACCAACAAGGAATAAACCTGCGATAGTCATAGCGATAATTGTTTTTTTCATACCCACCTCTGTAATGAATATTGTTTCAATACACTTTCAGAATTTTATCTAACCAGCGCATTAACTTTGTCTTATTTAGGTCATATACAAGTCAATAATAGGTCAAATTATTGCTCTTAAGTATTTAATATTTTTAGTTTGAAGAATGAAACAAAAAAAATGGAAAATAACATCGCGTTATTTTCCATTTTTTATTAAAAATTAGATAAGCTTTACTTTTGAATAATATTTCAGCTTTTAATAATTATATTATTCCTATAACAGCTTTGCTTATTGTTCAAGATGTTAAGATATAAAAACAGATAGTTTACTGAAGCATAAAAGATAATGGTATAACCAAGAAGTTCTATACTTTCCTCTGCAATATTTTTAACAACTCGCATAAAAGCATCACCCATTATTTGATGCCAAAAACTTCCCATTCCTAATAAGCGAGAGAAGACAAATAAAATAGCGAGTCCTAAAGCAAGAACAGGAAAATGTTTATTTTCCATAAATTGCTTGAGATTAATTACGGTGTTTTTTCGATCACCTAATGCGTAACTTATTGCAGAGAAGGCAACAACAAGGGCAGGTATCACCCAAAAACCATGATGAACCATTTGATCAAAAAATGAGTCTAATTCACGTATCAACATACATGTAAAAAAGGCAGCGATAAGATAAAAAGTTTTACGGTATTGCTTACTTTGGTAACCGATGTAGCCGTAACATAGCATCGTCGCGAAAAGTAAACACTGCTCCATATATTCAGTAGCAGATTGCTCGGGGATATTATTTTTTAGCACTAATACATCATATCGAATAACCCAAATAGGCAATGATATTAATACCATTAAAGCTACGACATGTGTTAATTTTTGACCTATGTATTTAAGATCTGAAGACATTCTACACCACATATAACTATAATTTATTTATGTCTTCCGTGATTATTTTTCTCTATCCATTTAATAGAGAGGGATAATACGGAAAGATAAATATGGGTGCAATTTTATTCACGAATTGAATAAGTAAAAGACTTTTACCTGTTTGAGATAAATCGTATAGATTGAATTGATGAGGTTAACAACCGCACGAAATAAATTCGTATTCTGTTGGGCCAAACAACTTACATTCTTTCTTAAAAATCAAAATATCAGAGCCAATCGGGCAAAACATACTTGGCTCTACCGAAAGATTGATCTCTGAATCATCATCCTCAGACACAACTTTTAGAAACAGCTTGCGCTCGCCTGTTTCATATTTCGATGTTGTTTCCGTTACTTTGCCAACGATTGAATCAATGTCATAGGTATCTTCACCAACAAAAACAAGCGCACTCGCCAATCCAATAAAAGATAGGCAGAGAAACAATGTAAACATTTTTACTTTACATAATTTGTGGACAATTCGTTTTAGCAAAATACCTGATCCTATGTAGTGCTAGAGCTAGCGATACGCTTACTCTAGCACTACCATGCTGCCAATTTAAACAGTTTTGTGAATAGGATCTTATAAATTATGAAATATCATGATATTTTTTATTAATCGTATTACGTAGAAAACAAAGCAACTAATTGATTTTAAATGTGAAATAAATCAACTCACACCATGCTGACATACTTTTACTTTATTCTCACTTTCGTGGTGGAAAATTAATCAACTCACCATCAGCAGTTAAAATATCTATCTTTTTAGGTGCGCCATCGTCCGTTAAATACAGCTCTCCAATAGCGCTACGGTTAACCAAACGGTGACTACCAGCAACATTTGGATCGCGCTTTTCGATAAGTAACTTTTTACGCTTAGTGAACCAGTTCAACGGGGAATGTGGACTGTATAACGCTCTATCCATCGCATCACAAAAACGCAGTAAGCGATTCGGAAATTCATTCTTAAAGCCACTACAAGTGATCTGGTAAATATGGAACTTACCTTTGTGATTACGCAAAGTAATGTCGTACGCAAACGAGTAATGCACATCACCCGATAAAATAATAAAGTTCGTCGGTGTTTTGGTATGGGTAAAAATGCTGAGCAAAGTATTAGCAGAGCCCGGATGTGCCATCCAGTTTTCAGCATCAACCAATAAAGGTTGTCCTATCCATGTCATCATGCGTTGCAAGGTTTCAATGAACTTGACACCGAACATAGGCGCAGCAGAGACAATGATCACCGCAGGTTCATTTAATAGCTCTTGCTGGAACTCTGTCATGGCTTCCCAATCCATTAAACCTGATGGACGGTTATCATTCGATTCAGAACGCCAACGACGTGTACGGGTATCTAATACCACCATTTTAGGTGTTGTCGGAATAGTATAATGCCACTGTTCAAACTGATTAAGACGAGCAATAAAGCTGTCTTGGGTTTCATTGCACGGCATAGCAAAATACCGTCTCGCATCATCTATGAAAGTTGGTTCAAACTTTTCAGGAGCATTTCCCCACGCCTGACATAACCAATAACTCATTAAAGCGTTACCGATAATACGGCGAGAGAACAAGTTATCAAATGCGGCCTTCTCCCAACGTCGGTTTAATTGATAATCATCCGTAATATCGTGATCATCAAAAATCATATAAGTAGGAATATGAGCAAATAAGCGTTGAACTTGTGGCAAACCTTGGATGAAATCATCCATGATCATGCTTTCTTTTTCCCACTGTTGACGCCATTTCAAGGCTACTTGTTCACCACCACAGATAAAATGCTGTTTAGCAAAACGTTCACGATCAACGTATTGCCATAGTGTTGGCGACCACACCAATAAGTACATAGCAAAATATTCGCTAAAACTGATCAGGTGATTTTCACACTCTCGTGAACTAAATATAGGCACAACACGATTGGGTATTAATTTACCTAACCATGTTTGATCAATATAAGTCGGTAGTATTTTCTCTCGACCATAAAAATGATGAGGATGGCTATAAAGCGCATCAGTATCAGCAATACAAGCTTGCTCAAATGTCTCTTTAGGCAATCCTAGTAACTGAACAACTTGCTCAATAGCATCCAGTGTTGGCCCTGCCACATGATCAGCATAGATTTGATCGCCACTCATCATTAATAAGCTCGGACGATCTAAAATCTCAAGCCCTTCAACCTTGCTATCAGCAGTAACAAGGCTGTCTTTACTCGGGTAATGCGGATTTCGACATGAGCCATGTAACACATAATCCGCTTTAGTATTAATAACAAAACTAATAGCAGATTCATTTTGATAAGTTAATGATGGGATCAGTTTTGTCAGCGAGCCATGCTGTGTCACCAACTGATAAGACAAAGGCGTATTAACAGGAAATTGTCCTACAAACTGCGCCAATACCACCCATGCTTTCTCACCAATTTGAATTTGATGCTCATCTGCAATCACGGCTTGATAGCAAGGTTCACTCTCATCTTGTTGATATAAATAAAACGTTGCATCTAAACGCTCGGTGGTAACAAACCACAATACCAACTGTGAGGCAGTTGCTTTACGCAAAATTGGCCCTGCAATAATTAGCGGCAAGGCGGATGCTGACGTTTCTTTCATCATTTCACTTCTCAACTACATAGCGATGTGTTCACCACATCAACATAAAAACTCAATCAATAAGAAACAATAGGGCTACTGAGCAAACATGGATTTCAGTTCATTTTGGATCCATTGTAAAACAGGGCCTGTGCCGCGATCACGACGCTTCACAACCCCCATTTCAATCCATTGTGAAGCCGGGATATTCTCCATTGACAGCTTTACCACATCTTCTGAAAAGAATTCATTAGTAAATACATGATCGGGAACAAATGCCCACCCCATATTGCGCATCACAAAGGAGGTAATGGAATAGTAACTGTCAATATGCCAATAATTCGCTGATAACGCTTCACTGTGATGATGACCGCTACGATCACAGATCAAAAATTGTCGATGTTGACTTAATTGCTGCACAGTAGGTGCTGCTGTTTGCGCCAAAGGATGGTTTTTTCCCACAATTAACGATGAGTTAAATTCACAAATAGGCGTAAATTCTAAACTGCTAGGTAACATTTTACTGAAAAACAAAATACCAATATCAGCCAACTGTTCATCTACACGAGTTGCAATATCATCTTTCGAGCCATTAATAATGGTTAACTTTAATAGGGGAAATGTCTCGGATACATGCTGAAAGAACTCTTCAAATGCTGTGAGCGGTGACGCTTCATCCATCGCTATTGTCAGGGTCACTTCTTCACCTTTGGTTAAGGTTAATGCGCGTGATTGCAAGCGATCGCATTGGGCTAATACGACTTTTGCCTCTTCATACATTTGCTGACCTTCAGGAGTCAGAACCGGTAATCTTGCACTACGATCGAATAATTCAAACCCTAAATCTGCCTCTAGGTTACTAATTGCAGTGCTGATCCGTGACTGTGCTTTACCTAACCGACGAGCTGCCGCCGAAAAAGACCCTTGTTGTACTGAAATAACAAAGGCATTGAGTTGATCTAATGTCCAATCCATAAAATCAATCCATCCGATAATCAGATATTTAATATCTTTGAGCAATCTAATATTCGGGGATAATACATCTATTCCCAGCAACTGAATAGTATGTGGGTAGACCATTTTCACGAGAATATTTATGCAAAGCTCCTCGTTTATTCTTTCATCGAATAATATTTCGAAAAATTTTTGGCGTTACACCATCCCTTCCGTGGCCGCAATGTTGGTAAACGGGCTATATCAGATAGTAGATGGGATCTTTGTTGGTCACTATGTAGGCTATCAAGGACTGGCTGCCATCAATATGGCATGGCCTATCACATTTGTACTATCAGGATTAGGCTTGATGATCGGTATAGGCAGTGGCACGTTAATTTCCATTGCTCGTGGTGAGCAAAGCATGACTAACGCCCAACGTGCCTTTAATACGGGTTTGATCTTAACTTTTATTATTAGTTGCCTCTCATTCGCCGCATTTGCGTTTTTCGGCGGCTACTTTTTACAACTGCAAGGCGCGCAGCAAGACATTAAACACCTTGCTTTAGACTATGTATCAACCTTTGGTAATGCCGCATTTATTACAGTATTAGCTAGTGCGATGCCAATGTTGATCCGCAATGACGATAGCCCGAAAATTGCTACCGCTTTGTTGGTGATCGGTGCGCTCACTAACATTGTGCTAGATTACGTATTTCTAGGCCTTATGGATTGGGAGTTAAAAGGCGCTGCGATTGCGACCTTAATTGCCCAAGGAATAACTTGTGTAGGCGGTTTAATTTACTTCTGCTCTCAATATTCAACATTGAAGCTTAAGATCTCATTGCCTCAATTTTCATGGTCTGAAAGTCAGAAGATCATGTCATTAGGCTCATCAGCATTGATCATGTACCTCTATGGTAGCTTTGTAGTGGCACTGCATAACTACCAATTCATGGTTTATGGTACAGAGTTAACTGTCGGTGCTTTTGCCATTGTTGGTTATATGATGACAATGTACTACTTGGTTGCAGAAGGGATTGGTGAAGGCTTACAACCACCAGTGAGTTATTACTATGGCGCTAAAAAGCCCCAATATATTCGCCAAACCTTAATTTTAGCAATGAAAACCACTGTAATTGCAGGTATTGCATGGTTCTTGTTATTAACAAGTTTCCCATCAACACTGATTAGTTTGTTCAATAACAGCAATAGCTCACTGACACTTGAAGCCACTCAAGGTATTCGTTTACACCTGTTTGCTATGTTCTTAGATGGTTTTATTGTATTAGCGACCATGTATTTTATGTCGGTGAATCAAGCATCAAAAGCCTTGGTTATTTCAATCAGCAACATGCTTATCCAGTTACCGTTCTTGTATTTCCTACCAAAATTTCTTGGTGTTGCTGGGGTCTGGTTAACAATGCCAATCTCCACCATGGTATTAAGTGTGGTGGTAGGAGCGATAGTATGGAAAGACATTAATCAACGCTGTAGCAATCATGATGATTCAGACTTAGTACCAGCACAGTTAATCGAAGAGTAAACGCTAGATACAACAACGCATCAGCACCTTCTTTATATAAAGTAAGACGGTACTGATGCGTTTCTTTTATTTCACTGTTAAGCCAATATTTGCTTTAACCAAACCGCAATATCATTAATTTGAGGCATGCATACTTGGTGCTCCATAGGATAAACACGCCAGTTAGGTTGGTAACCTGCTTTAATTAAATCATCTCTCGCCATTTCACCTAATAGCGGCAGGACAACAGGATCATAACTACCATGCATGATCTCAATCGGGATCTGACGATTGGCTTCACTGTACTGAATAATATGCGCTGTTGGGAAATACGTTGATAATGCCAATAAGCCTGCTAATGGTTTAGAAAAACATAACGCTGCATGGTAAACCACAGCGCCACCTTGAGAAAAACCAGCCAGCACAATGCGTTCCGATGGAATACCTCGGCTAATTTCACGCTCAACTAAATCAATCACACGCTGTGCTGATTGCATTAATTGTTCATCATTTAGCTTACGAGAAACATCCAAAGAGATAATGTCGTACCATGCTGGCATCTCCATACCACCATTAATAGTGACGGGTATTGATGGTGAATGTGGAAAGATAAATCGGATCGGAGAATCTTGTGCTAATTTTAATTCTGGTAAAATCGCTTCAAAATCATGCCCATTAGAACCTAACCCATGCAGCCAAATAACAGTGGCTGTCGCTGTTACATTTGGCTCGACTTCAACACAAGATAAATATTCCACTTTGGTCTCCTTTCTCTCTTTTCTATACACTAAGTGCTCACATATCACATTCACATTGCTGATTTAACCGCACGAGATAAACGCATTGCTGCGGCTTTCGGATCGGCAGTAGGATCATCAAAGAAGTGGCTGACTACATCAATAATGGCACTTTGTACGTCACTAGATGTCGCTAAATTATGAGAAAAGCTAGGGACAAGCGCACTATTTTTTGCTGCAATCTTAAATGCTTGCATTGATGCTAACGAACAAGCATCGTAATCGGTTAACGGCACATCCTGCCGTACCGGGATAGAACCTTTGTATAAACTAAAATCACGTTGGAACGACGGTGTTAGTAAGGTTCTTGCTAAATCTTGCTGGGCGATTTTATCTTGCTCATTTCCTTTTAGTTTAAAGAAAGTGATAGTGTCGAGATTATAAGAAAACATACCCTGCGTTCCCGGCACAGGAACACATAAATAGTCTTTCCCAGCGACTTTATTCTCGCTAGCAAATTCGCCTTTTGCCCAATCTCCCATGATTTGCATCGCCGCTTGATCGTGGATCAACATTTCTGTTGCTTGGTTCCAGCGACGCCCCGTTGAATCAGGATCAACGTATTGTTTCATGCGTTTGAATTGGCGAAAAACCTCTACCATTTTAGCATCACTAAGTGCTGTTAAATCCAATTCGACAAAGGCTTTCATGTAACCTTGCGCACCCAATACACTTAACGCTACCGCTTCAAATAAGGTTGCGTCTTGCCATGCTTCACCACCATGAGCTAATGGTACAAACCCTGCTGCTTTTATTTTATCCGCAGCAACGAAAAATTCCGCGAGCGTGGTTGGCACTTTGGCACTAGCTAATTTAAAGATATGTGGATTGATCCAAAGCCAGTTTACACGGTGCAACGTCACTGGCGCTGCAACATAGTGACCGTCATATTTCACCAGTTGTAAATCATTCACGATCGCTTCAACTTCAGGTAACAACACACTATCCCATTGTTCTTGCTCTGCAATCGCATCTAATGAGGTAAGAAAGCCTAATCGTCCCCACTCTTGAATGTCTTGCCCTTTTAACTGCGCCGCCGTCGGTGGATTACCTGAAATAGCACGCATTTTTAATACCGTCATGGCACTTTGACCACCACCACCAGCAATCGCAAAGTTTTTCCAATAATGTCCATTGGTTTCCATGCGTTTTTTAAGCACGCCGACTGCATTGGATTCACCTTTAGATGTCCACCAATGCAGTACCTCAATCGTACCTTCAGCCATACTCTGCTGACTTAACAACAGTAAGAATAAACTTGCGCCCCAGTGTTTAATCTTCATTTTCATCCTCACCCGATAAGATCAGGCATTTTTTAATAAGCGAGGCAGTACCACGGTTACCAACAAGCCACCTTTAATGGAGTTTTTAATGGTTAATTTACCGCCATGAGCACGGATAATATTGCGTGAAATCCCCATTCCTAAACCATGCCCATTACTGTCTGTCGCTAAACGGACATAAGGTTCAAACACCGCTTTGAGTTTATCTTCAGAAATACCATTACCTTGATCGTGAATGGTGATAATTAACTGCTCACTACTATCGATAGTAGCGACCACCACGCTTTCGCCGTATTTCACACCATTATCAATTAAATTACTTAAACAGCGTTTTAATGCCAATGGCTTCGCTGTGATAGGTAAAATCGGATCTGTAGGCAAAGTCACTTTAATACCATGATGATTGTGCGATTCAGCAATACTTGTGAGTAAGTGTTCAATATCTACATCTGTCAGGTTTTCATGCAAATCGGTCTCTTTCACACATTGCAGTGCCCCTTTTACCATCATCTCTAACTCATCAAGATCATGATTAAACTTATCGATTTTCTCATCATCATCAATCAGTTCAGCGCGCAAACGTAAGCGGGTGATCGGGGTTTTCAAATCATGGGAAATGGAGGAAAACAACTGTTCTCTGTCTTCAATATATTTCCTCAAACGCAGCTGCATGCGGTTAAACGCTTGTGTTGCTGTGACTAACTCGCTCGCCCCTTGCTCTTTCAGTGGCGGCTGATAAATATCAAGACTTAATGAATTTGCGGCATCAGCTAACTGCTTTAATGGTCGAGTTTGTTTACGCACCATAATGTAGGTAAACAACAGCAGCAATAAGGTACTAAAGGTTAAAAAGATAAATTGCTGACGAGTAACGATCTCATCTTTCAACATCATGTATGGCGCAGGTAGTAAGGCTGCAATATATAGCCACTGATTTTTATCTAGCTCAATTTGCACTACTAAGATCGGAGGATTTAACGGCTCTAAACTTAAGGTGTTATGCACCCAAGAACGTGGTAAATCTGACAGTAACACATCATTTTTTAAAACGTGTAAGGTTTCTGGGCGTGAGAACTCCACCTGAATATTAGGAAGTTTAGGCAGCTTATCATGTAGCACGGTTTTAAATACCGAAACCGCCGTTTCCTTTTGCTCGGTATTTTTTATTGGCGCAATATTAATTTCTTCTTCGTTAAACGAGACGAAAAAACGCGTTCCGCCCATATTACGTAACTGTTCAAGAACAATATGACGATACTCTAACGGTAACGATTGGAAGAAATTCACCGTCGAGGCAAACATGGTTGCCATACTGGCAGAAGTGGATCGTAACCCCTCTAGATCACGTTTTTTAGATTGGGTATACCAAATGCTCGTCGCAATGATTTGAGCAAGAAAAACAGCCAATAAGGTTAACCACAAGGTGCGAGATACCAAGGATTTTGACCACAATGACTTCCAATTCATAATTTGCTATTTACCTAACGCTAGATAAAAAAAGTGTGGCGCTATACACCACACTTTCTTAAATATTCATTTGCCACAGTAGATCATATTTGATCTTCATAACGCACTTCTGCAGTAAAAATATAACCGTTACCACGACTGGTTTTAATTAAACGCTGTGTACGTCCTTTATCACCCAAACGCTGACGTAATCGACTTAACGCAACATCAATGCCTCGCTCTGAAGGCTGAGCATCTCGCCCTCTTGTCGCGCACGAGATCGTATCACGATCAAGGATCTCATTAGGTCTTGTTACAAACAACATTAGTAGAGAATAATCACCGCTTGTTAGCTCAAATTCTTCGTTTGTTTGCACATCAAGTAAACGGTGTGCAGTGGTGTCTAAACGCCAGTTCGCAAAATAAATAAACTTAGCAACTGAAGGTGATAACTGCACATCAGACGGTTTTATACGACGCAGCAGTGCTTTAATTCGCGCCAGCAATTGTCGAGGACTAAACGGCTTAGCAATATAGTCATCGGCACCAATTTCAAGACCAATGATCTGATCCATTTCATCAGACACTGCGGTTAGCATAATGATTGGCACATCCGAACTTTTACGAATATGCTGACATAACGTAAAGCCGTCATCCCCAGGCATCATAATATCCAGTAAGATCAAATCTGGATAACCCGCAGTAAGGCAACGTTTCATTTCCTCACCTTCCGCCGCAGTTTGTACCTCAAAACCATTTTTGGTTAGGTACTCCTCCAGTAGTTCACGGATTTCTTTGTCATCATCCACGACAAGAACTTGTTTAGAAATGCTCATTTATTTGACCACCACACAACAATAGGCACATTGATCACGGCTCATAAAAAAGCAGTGAAATACCACAGTTGACTTTATTATTAGAGATATTTTCTCTTTATTTGACCACTTATTTGTAAAAAAGTCAGCAACTTGCTCTAGAAGCGAGATCCAGTCGATGCTTTATTGGCAACAAAAAATCCATAACTAAATATTGCAAGGTGGAACATATTAATAATCACTATTAATTTGTATCGAAACCTTTCAGTATAGTATCGATTGTATCTGTATACACATATACCCAAGTGACTTCAAGATGCCTGATTCAGAGCGAAGTCACTGAGTTGAATTCAAGGAAGACAACGAAGCGGAATAGCGAGCTCTTTCCAAGTTGTCTGACGCAAGAAGTCGGCTCAGTGATACGCTCCCAAAGGGCGAGCGCCCTTAGCTCTCAGACTTTGTTAACGATTCTCAATGTAGAACCACTATATCTTCGAATCGTTGCCGCACCTGAAAACTAAGGTCGTCTCGCTGAACACTGCATCTTGACGTTATTTGGCTATATGTAAAAAAGCCCGTACATCAACAGCACATGGCGTGACATACGGGCAATGATCATTTTGACCTCTTTAATTAGGCAGCAACAAAGTTACCTAAGTAACTTTTGAAGGTGCTTTTTTAATAACTTCAACACCATTTTCTGACGCTTCATTATTGCTGTGTTCACTTAATACTTCAGCCAATGTTGAACGTGATAAACGCCCGGTTACTTGTCCATCAGCATCAACAACAGGTAATGGGTGATCGCTGTCTAAGGTTTCTGGGATCACCGTTTCAAGTAGTGCGTCAGTTGACACCGCAGGCACATCTTCCAGCATCGATGCATCAATCGCATTGTCGTACTCAGACTCTTTCACACCATCCAATGTTTCTTGGGTGATCACGCCTTGGTAACCTTGCTGATCAATGTAATAAGCAAAATCATCTTTTGCTTTTCGCATTTGAGTAACAGCTTCACCGATCGTTTCTGCTGAAATACGCACCACTTGTGGCTTCATCACCGTTTCAACTGTTAACGCACGAGCGCGATTAACGTCTTTAACGAATGCTTCCACATAATCATCTGCCGGATTAAGCAAGATATCGACAGGTTTACCCTGTTGCACCAATACTCCATCACGCAGAATGGCGATACGATCACCTAATCGAAGTGCTTCATCTAAATCGTGGGTAATAAAGACAATGGTTTTGTGGAGCTTTTCTTGTAGCTCTATTAACTGATCTTGCATCTCACTACGGATCAGTGGATCAAGCGCAGAGAAGGCTTCATCCATTAACAAGATTTCTGCATCAGTACATAAAGCACGTGCTAAACCAACACGCTGCTGCTGACCACCAGAAAGATTGGCAGGGTAACTGCTTTCGTAACCGCTTAGCCCCACCGTTTCTAGCCACTCTTTAGCTTTATTTTGCCACTCTGATTTACTAACACCTTGCACTTGTAAACCATAACCAACATTTTGCAGCACCGTTCGGTGTGGCATTAAGCCAAAACGTTGGAATACCATCGACATTTTATGACGGCGGAAGTCT
Organism: Photobacterium leiognathi; assembly: GCF_030685535.1. Classification (NCBI taxonomy): domain Bacteria; kingdom Pseudomonadati; phylum Pseudomonadota; class Gammaproteobacteria; order Vibrionales; family Vibrionaceae; genus Photobacterium; species Photobacterium leiognathi. The sequence continues at coordinate 1,276,131 of NZ_CP131599.1, forward strand.
TGAAGCTCTTTTTCATTGAGGGACATAACATCAGTTCCCTCAATTTCAATAACACCTTCAGTCGGATCAATTAAGCGATTAAAGTGTCGGATCAAGGTAGATTTACCTGAACCTGATAAGCCCATAATCACAAAAATTTCACCGGGAAAAATATCTAAATTGATATCACTTAAGCCAACTGTGTGACCTGTTTTTGCTAAGATTTCGTCTTTTGATGCACCATCTTTAACCTGTTGAACCACTTTCTTATCGTTTGGCCCAAACACTTTATAAAGGTTTTTAACTCGGATAAGAGGCGACTGCTTTGATGCTGAAATCATGAACGACCTCCTAGATGTTGTTGACTACGCTTGGCATAACTTTGAGAAATACGATCGAAAATAATTGCAAGCGCAACAATAGCTAAACCATTTAATAAACCTAAGGTGAAGTACTGATTGGTAATGGATTTCAATACCGGTTGTCCTAACCCTTTCACCCCGATCATCGATGCAATCACCACCATGGCTAATGCCATCATGATCGTTTGGTTAATACCCGCCATAATATTTGGCATCGCCAGCGGCATTTGTACCCCAAACAAGCGTTGCATTGGGCTAGCACCATAAGCGGTTGCTGCCTCCAACACTTCTTCATCAACCAAGCGGATACCAAGGTTGGTTAAGCGGATCACTGGCGGTACCGCATAAATCACCACTGCAATTAAACCTGGGATTTTACCAATTCCTAATAACATAACGACGGGGATCAAATAAACGAATGCAGGCATGGTCTGCATTACATCCAATAGTGGCGTAACAATTCGCTGAACTCTGTCAGAACGTGCCATTGCAATACCTATTGGTATACCAATACCGATTGCCACCAGCGTGGAAACTAAAATTATACTCATCGTCCGCATGGTGTTATCCCACATGCCAAAAAAGCCGATGAATAAGAAAGAAAGCACAACCCCTAATGATAACTTCCATGATCGACTTGCAACGTAAGCAATAGCTGCAAGGATGGCGATCACTAACCACCAAGGTGTTGCAAGTAATAATTTTTCAAACCAGATGAGAAAAGAAAGAAGAGGATCGAAAAAAGATTCGATTGTATCGCCATATTCTCGAGAAAATGAACGGTAAGCACCATCCAATGTTTTACGAATTTCAACTAACTGAGCACGCTCAAGTTGCGGAAAGCTCGGTTAACCATGATTTATCTGACATAAATGTTATCCATACATACTACAGCTATTTACCACTTGTGCTATATCCTTAGCAAAGTGACTACAGTGGCAGTTTTGCCGCCACTGTAGACGTATTAATTACAGATCTGCTAAAGCGCCACGCACTCTATCTGCAACTTCAGGAGAGACCCATTTAACCCAAATATCTTCGTGATTTGTTAATACTTCTTCCATTACCGCTTCACCATCAGCTTGGTTATCTTCCATCCATGCTAATAGGCTATTCATTTGCGTGTTTGTGAAAGAACGCTTACCTAAGTATTCCACCGCTGCTGGCGAACGTTTAGCAAACGACGTTGTGATCACAGTGTCGACATTTGATGGCGGATACATAGAGACTTTTGGATCAACACACTCGGTATTGGTCAAACACTCTTTAAAGTACTTAGCATCAATGCCTGAGCCAAAATCTACTTTCACCATTTTGTACTTGCCCAGTACTGCTGTTGGTGCCCAGTAATAACCAAACCATGCTTCACCACGCTCATACGCTTTTGCAATAGAGCCCGATAAACCAGCACCTGAACCTGGATCAATCAGTTCAAATCCAGCGTCTTCTAGTTTTAACGCTTCAAACAAGTTACCTGCTGATATCTGGCAGTTCCAGCCTGCTGGACAGTTATAAAATGCCGATTTATCATCATCTTCTGGATGTTTGAAAAGCTTGGCATTTTTCTTGATGCCTTCAATGGTTGCCAAGCTTGGATCTTTTTTCACCATGTACTCTGGAACCCAAAAACCTTCTTCACCGCCATCAGAGAAACTTTTACCAGCGTATAAAATGCGCCCTTCTTCCACACCACGATCCAGTGCAGCCTTCATCGAGTTACTCCAAAATTCAGGAGCAATATCCGGTTCACCTTTTTCAACCATGGATGTACCCGTTGGCATCGTATCACCTGGTACTAAATCAGTTTCACAACCGTAACCATGTTGCAAAATAAATCTATCGACATTGGCAAGAAGTGTTGCTGAGTTCCAATTCATATCAGCGATCGTGACTTTCCCACATTCACTTGCATATGCTTTAGTCGCTGAAATCGCTGTTAACAATACTGTTGCAGCTAGGAGCTTTCGCATAAATATTATCCTTATCATTTATATCGAATCGACAAGCGCACAATATCAAAATCTTCATGAATTCAATCTGCGCTTAAAATCACCTAAAGAAGCAATTTATTATGCTAATTTCTTTAGTAGTCTAAACAATATAAACCATAAAGAGCAAATTTATTAACAATAAACAAGCAAACTGACAAACTTATAAACATAAGACATTTTCTTGTTACATTTATAATCACTGTAACGATGCCCTGCTGTTCCTCATGCTTAATAAAGATAATTCTTTATCGTTTTCATCGCCCAATTTACTTATGATGGGATCAGTTTTAAATCTGTAATGGAAATGATGATGTACAAATTAGTTGCACTTGATATGGATGGCACTTTGCTTAATTCTGACGGTACTATTTCTGCAGAAAATAAAGCCGCGATTAGCGCAGCTCGTGAGCAAGGTGTCTCAATTGTTTTAGCTTCTGGTCGCCCATTAGAAGGGATGACATGGGCACTCAATGAGCTGAATATGACTAGCGCTAATGATTATGTGCTCAGCTACAATGCCTCTCTCATTCAACGTGTTGAAAATAAAGAAATCATTCGCAGTGAAACTCTAACTGGTGCTGATGCAAAACATATCGCCTCTCTTGCTCATGACTTAGATATTCACATACATGCCTTTACTCGTCGCCAAGGCTTAATCACGCCTGAAAATAATTACTACACAGATCACGAAGCAAAAATTAACGGCCTTGAAATTACAGTTGAAGATTTTGCAACACTAGATAACGATGAAGAAGTCATGAAAGTGATGATGATTGAAGAGCCAGAACGTCTTTCAGCAGCCATTGCACAATTACCTGCAGAATTATATGAACGCTATACCATTGTACAAAGTGCCCCTTTCTTCTTGGAATTCATGAACCCGAAAAGCAATAAAGGTACTGGCGTTGAAGCGCTTGCAAAATACTTAGACATCAAACAAAGCGAAGTAATTTGTATGGGCGATGCAGGTAATGATCACCATATGATTGAGTATGCGGGTTTAGGTGTGGCAATGGGTAATGCTACTGACGCTACCAAAGCGCTTGCTAATTACATTACCGATACCAACAACAATGCAGGTGTGCTCAAGGTAATCCAAAAATTCATCTTAGATGAAAAGAACGCTCACTAATCACAGCTAAAATTAGATATAAAAAAACGCTATTTCTAGTGATAGAAATAGCGTTTTTCTTTAAAAGAAATAATTAGCCAGCTAACGCAACTTTATTTACGTCAATCGTACGCTCTGACCAATCTTTATCAACTTCACCGCTGATCACTAGTTTAGTTGTTGGTGTTGCATTCACACCATTCCAATCTTTGTGATCAATTTCTACCTTGATCTCACCAGTGCTGTCTTTGAACATGTAGTCTTCATCACCTAGTGATGTTGTGATGTAACCAGTTAGCTCAACAACCGCATCATCGTTTGCTTCTTTCGCTTGGTTTACTGTTGTAATTGCAGGAACTGCTGAAGGCCCAGTAAAACCACCTTGAACAGGCTGAACTGTTGTCGCTGGCCCAGTAAAGCCGCCTTGTGCTGGTTGAGCAGGCGCAGCGGTTGTAGCAGCCATAGCTGACGTTGAAGCAAGAACAAAAGCAGAAACAACTAAGAATTTTTTCATCATCTTTTACCGATTTATGGGTATCTAACCGTGGTATCGACACAATTGAGTTCAGCTACCATGCTTAAAATACGCAGATTATCTACTACTTACTAATTAGATATAATCTACACCTAATTATCATTTATAGGAATAATATCATGTGAGATCTCAATTAAATGTGAAATCACATTCTAAAATCGTGACAATATATTTCGTTGCAGGATTAGATTTACTTCTTCAATGCAAATGAGGTTAAAAATACATCAACGACGGTATTAATGTTCTCTTCTACTTTTTCACCTTCACATAATGGTGCTAATTCCATCATTTGTGTACTAAAAAACAAACCTTGGAATAAACTCGTATAAATATTAGTAAGCAAACTAACATCTTTATCAACAATCGCTTTTGCTTCTATCGCTAACTTAAACCACTCTGCAATTGCATTAGTACTGTACAGATCTTTCACCAAATTCTTTGCGAGTTCTGGCTGGCGAATAAACTCCATCACGATGATACGAGATAATGACATGCCATAGGTGTTATAAAGTACATCCACTTCATGGCGTGTAATTTCAACTAATTGTGCCTTTAATGGTTTTTCTTGATCAAACTGATATTGCACATTCTCATTCACCGATTCTTGAATAATTCTAAGCACCGAGATAAACAGCGTTTCTTTACTGTCAAAGTGACGATATAGCGTACGTTTAGATACTTCTGCAACCAGTGAAATTCTATCCATATTGGCAGCAACAAAGCCGTGTTCAATAAATTCAGCTTTCGCTGCTTCAATAATCGCTAAATGTTTACGTTCTGTTTGCTTCATTACCTTACAACCCATTTTCACCTCTTGTGATCCCAATCTAACATTTTGTCACAAAAAAGTATACTTAGCAGTTTACAAATAGTATCCCAAACATAAAATACACCCCAAAGTTTACTTGTTTAATCCCAAACAACTAGATGTGATATCAAATATCAATACCGTCCAATAATGGCAGTGGAGAATCCGGTGAAAACTCAATCAGCAATGTCCAAAGTGGCATCATTCTCATTAACTAAACTCGCAGTGAGTTTATCTGTCGCGCTTGTCGTACTGTCAGGTTGCGGCAATAAAGAAGCAGAAGAGCAAGTTAAAAAAACGATTGTTAGCCCAGCTCTTACTGAAATTGTAAAACAGCAAGCGAATACCGACTTAAGCTTTAACGGTGTTGTTCGCTCAGCACAACGAGCCGATCTGTCTTTCCAGGTCTCTGGTCGTGTCGATCACATCTTCGTGAATGAAGGTGATCGCGTCACCAAAGGTCAACTACTCGCTAAACTCGAGCCGAAAGATGCCCAAACCGTTTTTGCTGCAGCGCAACTTGAATTAAGTGATGCAAGTAAAGCTTACCAACGTGGTAAAGCAATCTATGAAAGCAGCCAAGCTATCTCTAAAAGTGATTTAGATAAGCTAATTGTCCGCTTTGACCTTGCACGCAACCGCGTAAATGAAGCGAAGAATAAATTAGCTTATACCCAATTAGTCGCACCTTTTGACGGCATCATTGGCCGTAAATTAATTGATAACCACGTTCAAGTTCAAGCGAATAATCCAGTATTAACACTGCACAATATCGATAACTTAGAAGTGGTAATTAACATCACTGATAGCGTAATGATGTCAGGCATGACATGTAATAAAGGTGTCGCGGAAATCAACAATAACCCTGATTTACTGCTACCACTCAGCTTACGTACGTTCTCAACCCAAGCCGATCCTATTACGCAAACTTACTCTGTTGTATTAGGTATTACAGATACTAGAGGTATCAATATCTTACCGGGCATGGCAGTGAAAGTATCGCCAGATCTTAAAGCGTGTCCTCAAGAGAATCGTAATCCGATCATCGTACCGTTAACTGCGGTTGTGCCTGATAACAAGAGCAAGCAGTTTGTTTGGGTAGTTAACAAAGACAACACGGTTGCTAAACGCTACATCAACGTCGGTAAAGTGAATAAAAACTGTATTACTGTAGTTAACGGACTGAGCGTTGGCGAGCGCATTGTGATCGCTGGCGTCTCTAAATTAAAGCCGGGTATGGAAGTGCGTCCATACACTGATAACACCCAAAATGGAGCGTAAGTAAATGGATATCGCTCGCTATACCATAGCCAAGCGCACCAGTGTTTGGGTGATCATTGCGCTGATATTGCTTGGCGGCTATATCAGCTATTTAAAACTCGGTCGCTTTGAAGATCCTGAATTCGTTATCCGTCAGGCTGTTATTGTGACGCCTTATTCAGGTGCGACTTCACAAGAAGTCTCAGATGAAGTTACAGATATCATTGAAGGGGCTGTTCAGTCACTGCAAGAGCTGAAAGAAGTTAAGTCAGTCTCTAAACAAGGGATGTCTGAAGTTACTGTTGAGATCAAACTTGAGTTCTCTAAATCTCAAGATGAACTACAACAGGTATGGGACAAACTGCGTCGTAAAGTGACCGATGTTCAGCGTATGTTACCACCGGGAGCTGATCCATCGATTGTTAATGATGACTTCTCGGATGTTTACGCCCTATTCTTTGCGGTAACAGGTGAAGGCTTTACCGATAAACAACTTCAAGATTACGTTGACTCACTGCGTCGTGAATTGGTGCTTGTACCGGGCGTGGCGAAAACGGCAACCTTGGCAGAACAACAAGAAGCGATTTTTGTTGAGATCACCAGTGAACGTTTAGCTAACTACGGCCTGTCACTTGATAACGTATTGTCAGTATTACAAAAGCAAAACATCGTAAACGTTGCTGGTAGTGTAACGGCAAACGGTATGCGCTTACCTGTGATCCCGACACCGAATGTTGATTCATTTGAAGATCTCCGTAACCTGCAAATAGGTATTGGTGATAACCACACCGTACTGCGTTTAAGAGACATTGCAGATGTTAAGCGTGGCTACCAAGAGCCAACTAGCATGCTAATGCGTTACAACGGTGAACGTGCAATCGGTTTTGGTATCTCTAACGTGACTGGCGGTAACGTGGTTGATATGGGTGATGCGGTTAAAGCACGTATTGCTGAGCTAGAAAGCCAACGTCCACTGGGTATGGAACTGCACGTTATCTCAATGCAGTCAGACTCTGTTCGTGATTCGGTAGCAAACTTCATTGATAACCTGATCGCAGCTGTTGTGATCGTATTTATCGTGCTGCTGCTATTCATGGGCATTCGCTCTGGTGTGATCATCGGCTTCGTACTGCTACTGACTGTGGCAGGTACCCTATGCATCATGTTAATTGACGATATTGCCATGCAGCGTATCTCATTAGGTGCACTGATCATTGCACTAGGTATGCTAGTTGATAACGCCATTGTAGTGACCGACGGTATTCTTGTTCGTCTACAGAACAATGAAGATCGCAACATCGTGATCCCTGAAGTGGTTAATGCAACCAAATGACCATTACTTGGCGGTACGGTTGTAGGTATCTGTGCATTTAGTGCTATCGGCCTATCACCATCCGATATGGGTGAATATGCAGGCTCACTGTTTTGGGTAATTCTTTACTCCATGCTATTAAGCTGGGTATTTGCAGTAACGGTAACACCGCTGCTGTGCCACCAGTTCTTAAAAGTAAAAGTGAAGCAACAAGATAGCCAACCAAGCAAGTTAGTGACTGGTTACAAAGGCTTACTCACTTGGGTATTAAGCCATCGTAAAACGACTGGCTTGCTACTACTGGCAACCCTTGCGGGCGCAATTTGGGGTGTGAGATTTGTACCACCAGGCTTTATGCCTGAATCACAACGCGCACAGTTTGTTGTTGATGTCTACTTACCGCAAGGTACAGATATCATGACAACAGAAAAAACAGTGGCGAAAATTGAAGGTGATATTAAGCAAAAAGAAGGGATCAGCAATATCTCAAGCTTCATTGGCGGTGGTGGTTTACGTTTCATGTTGACCTATGCACCTGAAGCGCGTAATCCAAGCTACGGTCAGTTACTGATTGATATTGATGATTACCGAAACATTGCGCCACTGCTTGTTGAGCTACAAACAGAGCTGGATCAAAAGTACCCTGAAGCGTCAATCAAAGTATGGAAATTCATGCTAGGTCGTGGGGGCGGTAAGAAAATAGAAGCTGGCTTCCAAGGTCCTGACAGTAAAGTATTACGTGAACTTGCGGAGCAAGCGAAAGCGATCATGTTGTCTGATCCTAACTTAATTGCAGTACAAGACGATTGGCGTCAACAAGTACCTGTTATTAAGCCAGTTTACTCAACAGAAAAAGCACAGCGCTTTGGTTTAACAAACCAAGAGATAAGCCAAGCTATCGCACAAACGTTATCTGGCCGTAATGTCGGTGTTTACCGTGAAGGTAATGATTTGATCCCTATCGTGGTACGTGCACCAAAAGATGAGCGTACGCATGAACGTGCGATTGAAAACACCGAAGTACATAGCCGCATGGTTAATGGACCAATTCCAGTTAATCAACTTGTTGAGTCTGTGAATGTGGTTTGGGAAGATGCGATCCTACGTCGTATTGATCGTATTCCAACCATTTTGGTTCAAGCCGATCCTGCTCCAGGTGTACTAACTGCTGATGCGTTTAATGAGCTACGAAGCAAAATTGAGGCTATCGAACTACCACCAGGTTACGAGCTAACATGGTACGGTGAATATAAAGCGTCTAAAGATGCTAACGAAGGTCTAGCTATTTCAGCACCATACGGGTTTGCAGCAATGATTTTGTCGGTGATCTTTATGTTCAACGCCATAAAGCAACCACTGATCATTTGGCTAACAGCCCCACTGGCAATTATTGGTGTCACTATTGGCTTGGTAATTTTCCAAACTCCATTTGAGTTTATGGCAATCCTCGGTTTCCTAAGCTTGATTGGTATGATGGTGAAAAACGCGATTGTATTGGTGGATCAAACTGACGTGGAGATCAAAGAAGGTAAGACGCCTTACCAAGCCATCATCGATTCAGCATTAAGCCGTGCACGCCCAGTGTTACTTGGTGCGTTCACCACCATTCTTGGTGTTGCTCCGCTGTTGGTCGATCCATTCTTCAAGAGTATGGCAGTAACCATCATGTTTGGTTTGTTGTTTGCAACAATTTTAACGCTAGTGATCATCCCATTACTTTATGCAGTTCTGTTTAAAGTAAACGTTGAGCCACAAAAGTAATAAGCGACAACTCATTGAAACACAAAGAGCGTATAGCAATATACGCTCTTTTTTTATGCTTATTAGAAACCATTCATTCTTGCAATCAAACATTGTTTTCATTTGTATTGGTAGACAGAATAGAAAAATCTTGTCTATGATCATAATAAATAATTCTTATCTCTTCTGTTGATGACAAATACCTATGACGCAATGCAAATGGCGACCAATTAGACATCCTTTATTTCTTTCTTCTTTACTAATTGGCTTTAACTTCATACCTGCGACAGCAACTGCAGACGAAATAGTAAATAACCCTCTCGATTACTCCAGTTCCAACACGTTACTACTACAGCAATACAAAGATAATTACGTTCTACCTTTCTACTACACTCATAAACCAAACTATGCTGAATACCAGTCCGTGATCCCTGAAGACGGAAAGCTCAGCAAATATAACGTTAATTTCCAAATCAGTTTGAAATACCGTTTGGCTTCTGGCGTGTTTAATCACAAAGATAAAGTGTATGTTGCTTATACTCAGCGTTCTAACTGGCAAGCTTATACGTCATCAGCTTTCTTCCGTGATACAGAATACGAACCATCCATCTTCTGGACATTAGCAGAAGATGCAAACACAAATGCGTGGGGCTATGCTGGCACAACATTAGGTTTAGTCCACGAGTCTAATGGTCGAGGTGGCGAACAAGAAAGAAGCTGGAACCGCGCCTTTGCCGATTTTACCTTCCAACATGACAACTACACCCTAAGTATTAAACCTTGGGTACGCTTAGATTTTGGTGCGAAGGATTACAATAAAGATATTACGAACTACATGGGCTATGGTCGCATCAGTATGAACTGGGCCGTTAATGATAAAAACCTAGTGTCATTTACTGCTCGTAATGTAGTCGAAAGTGGTTTCTCACGTGGTTATGAACGTATTACATGGAGCTTCCCAATATACAAACGCCTACGTGGTTACATGATGTTAGAAAGTGGCTATGGCATTTCGATTTCTGATTACAATCATTATGACAATGCTGGCGGTATTGGTTTCTCTTTCTAAATTATTAATAATTACAAAGTGCTACTCATAATATTTTTATAGTAGCACTTATTTTTATTTATTAGCCTACATTCCATTAACACATAATTCCCAAAAGAAATACCTTAGACCCTATTTTATAAAATTAATACCAATAAATAGAATTAAGGAATACAACATCTTATAATATAAAATCCGATTTTTTATTGAACCTTTAATATGAATGAAGATACATACTTGTCAGTATTAGCTCATATGTTGGATTCCTCTCCTTACCCTTCAGGACTTAAATCTAAAGAAGGCGTGTTTCTTTATGCTAATGAAGCGTATTGCAAATTAGTCAATGTACCGAATAATATTGCTGGATTAACAGATAGAGAGATACCGTGTGATACCGCTGCATTTAGTGATGTTTTCTTACAACAAGATCAGTATGCCCTCTCACATAATAAAACTGTCGTCACTTTTGATGTCCATAATTATGCCCATGGTATTGATGCATATAGTTTTGTGAAACAACCTATCATCATTAATGATCAGCCTTGGGGTATTCAATTTACAGCAAGTAAAATCAAAGACTGGCTTAGCATGTCTTCGCTTACAGAAGTACTTGCCGTGGATAAAAGTAAACTGTATTTCTCAACAGCCATACCTACTTCACCACAATTAACACCTTCACAAGAAGTTGTGTTGTTTTGGTTACTACGAGGCCGCCAAGTAAAGCAGATTGCCGAATTAATTTACCGCACACCGAAAGCGGTAGAAAAGCAAGTCTCTAATTTAATAGGTAAATTTTCTATCCATGGTGTGACTAACCGGGCAAGTTTAATTGAATATGCACGTTGTAATGGCTGGTTATCATTGATGCCGGAACAAGTGCTTCGAGCACCAGTATCGATGATGATAAATAATGATGAGGACATACTGCCTCCATCTATCTACTAATAACAAAAAAGAGTAAGCCTTGAGCAACCAACAGACAAACTTACAATTATCTAAACAATAACTAACAAGCCATCTATTCAGCATTGTTATTTCGTTCTAAAATCCGGCCTTTCGAATAACTACCTTTATATAAGAGATCCCTTTTCTAATGGAAAGACTATTTGAGCGAATGATGTACGCTTCGCGCTGGTTGATGGCCCCTATTTACTTTGGCTTAAGCTTTGTTCTTCTTGCCCTTTCAATTAAATTTTTTCAAGAAATTTTTGATCTAATTCCCGTCATTATCACGATGAAAAGCATGGATTTAGTGCTTATTATCCTATCACTGGTAGATATTGCACTGGTTGGTGGATTAGTCGTGATGGTGATGTTTTCGGGCTATGAAAACTTTGTCTCTCGCCTCGACCTCGATGATCATGACGATAAACTTGGCTGGCTAGGTAAGTTAGATGCAGGTTCATTAAAGAATAAAGTAGCGGCATCAATTGTCGCAATTTCTTCTATTCATCTATTGAAAATCTTCATGAACATCGAACATATCGATAATGGTAAGTTGCTTTGGTATTTACTGGTGCATATCACTTTTGTTCTTTCTGCTTTTGCGATGGGCTACCTAGACAAAATTACGAAACATTAATTTCATGAGAATACGCATGGACGCGTTATTCTTTTCTTGCATTGCAAAATGAGTATTTTTGTTCGTAAATAAATCAAACCACAAGCTATTATCATCACCTAAAACATTCACAAACTGGTTCAATATTTGCTTTTTCTTATTTATTTAGCATAAATGAGAAATTGTCATGAAAATAATTCTATACCTTTTACTAACGTTATTCTCTTGCTCTAATCATGCTATTGATCTCATCAATAATAATGCAGTCATGAATAAAGACATTACTATTTATCGAACATTAAGCTGTTATACACTCTTAAACCTTAATAACATCTACGCGGGCATATGTGACAATGAAAAGGCTTATTCAAATATAATATCTCCTGAAAAATATATTAATAAATTTGATAACAACCAAGATCAACATTCAAATATCAAAATTCAATTTACTGAAGGTAAACATTTTTATGTTAAGCCTTATATAAACCAAAAGACTTATGGCATCCAACTTTCTGTTCCACTGAAGTCTTTAAGCTATTAAACACAGCGACTCTCTTACCTTTAAACTTCGATATACGGTATGATACTCACAATTCCAATAAGTGAGTATTTCAGCATGTATCATCAAACACTTAAAAAATATTTTGGCTTTGATTCACTCCGAACAGGCCAAGAAGAAGTGATCACTCGTGTTCTTGATGGACATTCAGCAGCTGCAATTTTTCCAACAGGTTCGGGAAAATCACTCTGCTATCAATTACATACCATTGAGCTGCCTCACTTAACACTGGTTATTTCTCCACTACTTGCACTAATGAAAGATCAGCTCGACTTTCTGGCATCCAAAGGTATTCCAGCGGCTTCCATTGACTCAAGCCAAACATGGCAACAGACTCAGCAAGTGATGCAACAGGTAAGAAGTGGTGAAATCAAAGTTTTGATGATCTCTGTTGAGCGTTTAAAAAACGAGCGTTTTAGACAATTTATTAGTCAAGTACCGATCTCACTACTTGTTGTCGATGAGGCACACTGTATCTCTGAATGGGGTCATAATTTTCGACCAGATTACCTTAAGCTGCCCCATTACCAACAGTCTTTGAATATCCCGCAGGTATTGCTATTAACCGCGACAGCAACGCCTGCGGTTATCAATGATATGCAAGAAAAATTCAATATTTCGAAAGACGATATTATTGTGACAGGTTTTTATCGCCATAATTTGGATCTAACGATTTTAGCTGCCCAAGATGACGAAAAACTCGATGTATTACAACATCAGCTAACAGCGCAACCTAATGTTCCTTCAATCGTTTATGTCACTTTGCAACATACTGCAGAAGAGATCGCTGACACCCTCACTCGCAATCATATTCCTGCTCAAGCTTACCACGCAGGAATGGACGCAGAGCGTCGACAAAATATCCAGCAGCAATTTATGGCAGGTAGCATCAACTGCATCGTTGCTACGATTGCTTTTGGTATGGGGATCGACAAATCTGATATTCGCCAAGTAATTCACTTTGATCTGCCTAAATCTATCGAAAATTACAGTCAAGAGATTGGTCGAGCTGGACGTGATGGTAAAGAGTCCACCTGTACAGTGATAGCAAACAAATCAGGGTTGAATGTTTTACAAAACTTTATTTATGGTGATACCCCAGATCGAAGCGCGATTGCTGCTGTTTTATCCGAAATCAAAGCACAATCGCAACAATGGGAAGTGATGAACAACCGCTTATCGAAAGATGCGAATATCCGTTTATTGCCATTAAAAACACTATTAGTGTATTTAGAAATTCGCCATATTATCGAACCGTTATACACCTATTTCGCCGATTATCGATTCAAGTTAAATGTTAATCAACAGGAAATAATCAATCGATTTAATGGTGAACGCCGTCACTTTGTTGAAGCGATTTTTGCTTGTTCATCAAAAGCTAAGATCTGGCACACTTTAGATATGGATGCTTTATGGCAAGGTTATCAAGCTGATCGCAAGCGTGTTGTTGCTGCAATTGATTACTTTAACGAACAAGGTTGGATAACGTTAGAAAGTAAACAAATGACAGATGTTTATAAAATAACCAACCATCAGTTTGATATTGAACTGGAAAGCGAAGCGTTATATCAACTGTTCCAACAAAAAGAAAACAGTGAAATAAAACGTATTGAAAGCATGGTTGATTTCTTTGAAAGTAAAACCTGTTTAAGTCATCAATTAGCGTATTACTTTGCCGATCATCATGCACCTGAGCAATGTGGTCATTGCTCTGTTTGTCGAGGAAAAAGCATCACATTGCCACCATTACCGACACTACCGGACGTTTCCGATCAGGTTTTAACCCAATGGTGCGATCAATTCATTAATGCTTGTGATATTGCCCCTTCCGTTGCTGCTATTACGCGCTTTTTAAATGGTATGACAACACCATTAACCACAAAGATAAAAGCCAAGCAATTTGATGGATTTGGTCAACTTGAAGCATACCCATTTGAACAAACCTATGCACATATTCAACGTCTATATGGTTAAGTTTTGTAAATTTTCTGTTTATTAAGCAATATGAAACTCACTTTTCATTATTAATGAATAGCGATCTAAATCACAACGATTTAAAATAGACCCTTAACCTATGGGGATTAAAGTTATGACTATTGAAAAAGAAGAATACCAAGTTTGTGAAGCATGTGGTGTATCAGGTGAACTAGGTTTTATCATCAAGGAAAACGATGATACTGCAGACGTTCAGATCTTTGCTCAAGGTAAAGATGCACTAGAAGTAGAATTAGCAAACTACCTTGCACTAGCAAAAGAAGTAAATGCTAACTACAAAGTTGAAACAACCCCAGTAGATGAAAATAGCACTGAATTAACAGCGCGTATTCAATTCGAATGCAGTGCTGAAAAGCTAATTTTCGAACTTCGTAGCCGCTCTCTAGCAAAATAATTCATCGCAATTAGCTACGACTTAAGCCAGTGTAAGATACTCAAATAGAGGAGCGATGCTGGCTTTCTTTTATCCTTTTTTTGACATCGAAGAAGCTAATTTTTTCCACATCAATCGCCCATTTGTTTCAATACTATTCTCGACCACACATTCTAATTTAACCCCATCAATGGCAATGATTGCACCAAGCGAATAAGCTTTATCTTCATAAAAACACAAACGCTGATTGGTTGCTTGCCCATCAAGATTAAACTCAATGCTTGGCTCTATTTCTGGTGTATTTGCAATGCTGTAAGTTTTCGCCTGTGTCGGTAGGCTTATGAACATCATCACTAAGCCACTTATTACGAAACTCTTAATAGAACGCCCGCTCATCATCCCAAACTCCATTTAAATCCTTTATTTCTATAGGCGACTATATATTGCAAATAATATGTATGGTCCGCCCCGTTATTGCAACTACAATATTAGTAATAACGGAGTTGTTGCGCTAATGTATTCGGAGTCAAAATTAGGCATATTAATGTCCTAGCTCCACGATGATATCCGCGCCAGATTATCCTTAAAAAGCGAAAAGCATTTATTGCTGTTTTTATTATCAGGTTATTAATCTGGCCGATTTACCGTTAATGTCATCACTTGCATTGTCGTTGCAAACTCGGTTATGACTGCGATGCAGTCTTAAACGCTTGGCGGTGGTATAACACCGCCCAAGCTATTCTTGCTAATTTGTTAGCCAATGCGACAACAACCACATTGAATGGCTTACTGGCTCTTAAATCTACCAGCCATTGTCCGAAGACTTTACCCGTTGTCTCTAACCTTGATAATACAGCTCTTGCGCCATGAATGAATAATGTCCGGAGATGTTTATTTCCTCGTTTACTCACCCCAAGTAACTTTGTTTTACCTCCCGTAGAGTATTGTCGAGGCACTAACCCTAACCAAGCAGCCATATTCCTTCCATTTGAAAAGTTACTGGCGGCACTAACATCTGCCACACACAGGGTTGCTGTTAAATCACCGATGCCAGGCACAGTTTTTAATAACTTAGCCAATTCATGTTGCTCAGCTAGCTGTTTCAACTTCGTATCTTGTATTTTTATCTGCTCATTAAGATACAAATAATGTGCGTGAATTAAGCTTAATTCGTACATAAGACTTTGTGGAAGAGTTTGATATTTTTGGTCTGCTATCCACTGAAAAAGCATCTTCATTTTCGCATGTCCTGTAGGCAAGCTCAGTCCAAACTCTAACAATATCGCTCCGATACGAGACATACAGGCTGTTCGCTCCTTAATAAAACCATCACGGATACGATGAATGACAGCAATGACTTGTGCTTCTTCTGATTTAACAGCAACAAAGCGCATGGAAGGTCGACTTGCTGCTTCAGCGATAGCTGCAGCATCAATGAAGTCATTTTTATTGCCTTTCACATAAGGTTTTACATACTGAGGAGGAATGAGTTGAACTTGATGCCCAAAATCAGCACATTTACGGGCTAACCAATGTGCACCACCACATGCTTCAAATGCGATAGTGGTGGTTTCTAAATTTGAGAGAAACTTTAGAAGTTGGCTTCGATTATATTTCTTACGTAGCACCTCTTTACCTGCGTAATTGTGTGCGACAGCATGAAAGCAGTGTTTACCTAAATCGATACCTAAGATGTGGATAGTAGACATATGGTTCACCTCTTTGAAAGCCTACCCTAAGCCTAACGGCTTAGGATGAGGCGGACCATATAATTAAGCAACCAAAGTGGCTGCTTTCTCATTAGATCAAATATTAGTATTCAATCGCACGTGGAAGTTCTTTCGCTTGTGCAATCCAATCCTCAACACTTTTCAGCACAGGTAATTGGCGTACTAATGATTTTTCTTCGTTCACCTCAGCCATTTTAGCGTGCAGGTTTTCTGCATTACGCTGTGCAAGCTCAGGAACAGTATCAACGCCAGAGAATTCAAGTAAGTCAGCGTATTGAGTGCTAATGCCTTTAACACGCGATAAATCTGCACGGTTAATCCACTTTAATACTAACTTACCGCTGATACCTGTCGTTTCAGCAATTGCCTTACGACCAGCAGGTTTCTGACCTTTTTCTAATAATTGCTCCATAGTGTGCACGTCAGCGGCTTCTAATTTTTCTGCGTATACTTCACCAATACCTTCAATGGTCGCTAATTTAGTCATCATCTGCTCCTAATATTCGATAATTTCTGTTCTACACGATAATAGACAACAAAAAATTTAAAAACGCGAAAAAATGGAAAAAATAATTTCACTCTCACTGAACAATAATATTAATATGCGGTTTCGCTCACAAAGCCTTTGAAGATCGTTAAGAAAATGATCTTAAGATCTAAAAATAAACTCCAGTTCTGCATGTATCGAATATCGTATTGAATACGTTTTTCCATTTTATCAAGCGTATCTGTTTCACCACGATAACCACTTATCTGAGCTAAACCCGTAATGCCAGGTTTAATTTTGTTTCGAATCATATAGTTATCAACAAGAATTCGATACTCTTCATTATGGGCAACCGCGTGTGGACGAGGACCCACAATCGACATGGCTCCCTGAAGCACATTAATGAACTGTGGCAATTCATCTAAAGACGTACGGCGAATAAAAGCACCAAACTTTGTCACGCGAGGATCATTTTTTGTCGCTTGTTTCACAACATCACTATTTTCCATCACCTTCATCGAGCGGAACTTCCATACTTTGATCTTTCTTCCACCAAGACCATAACGATCTTGCTTGAACAAGATAGGACCTGGAGAGCTCATCTTCACACCAATAGCGACTGCAATCAGCACAGGAGATATCAGTAATGTGATAATACTACCAATAACTACATCTTCTACTCGCTTAATAAAATCACCAATACCTTCAAACGGGCTCGCAAATACACTAAAGGTATCCACATTACCGACACGGTAGATCTGAGAAACATTGAGGTTATAAGTGTACAGATCTGGAACAATATAGGTATCAACGGTTGTATCTGATAATTGATGAAGAAATAGGCGAATACGCTCTTTAGCAACCATTGGTAGTGCTACATACACGTCATCTACTTCACCTTGTTTAGCGACGTCGATTAAATCGCTAACTTTGCCACTAAATTTTGACTTCGTTAAATAGCTAAAACGCTCTTCTCCGCGATCATCGTAGTAATTAATCTCAAAGTTCGTATTTTTATATTGTTCCAATAAGGCTTTTTCAATCGCTAAACCAGCTGTAGTCATACCGAGAATAGCAATCTTGCGTATTTTTCTACGACGACCTATATATTTCGTCATATAGAAAACAATAATACGAGAGACCCAAATAATTAAGAATGACAGAACAAACCAAGATAGGCCGAAGCTATTCGTAAAACCATGCAGTTGAACATGATCGATAAAAGCAAAGAATGTACTAATACTTAGCACTGCTATTTCAACTAACAAATAGTTTGCTAACAAACGTAATGACATACGCTTGAAATTTGCCCGGTTAACCTTATCGTAAAAGCCAACATAGTGCCCACATGCAATAAAGGTAACGCTTACAAAAATACCGTAAAGTAAATCAAATGGTGAAGGTTCAAGCTCAAACAAGGCAAACACTAGAGTAAGTGAGAAATTTATAACTAAAAAGTCAAAAAATTTAATTATAAATGAATAGCCATCATCAGCTATTTCAAGAGCTTTTCTTTTCATTAATACGCCTGCAAATAATTCCCATAAAGCATACACATAATATTGAAATTATGTGTAAACAAATATCATAATTAACAATGTGTCAATAATTTTAATGCTTATATGACGAAGATAATTATCACTAGTATATACATTATATTTCAAATAGCTGAATTCTATGTTCAATTTCATGTCAAAAAAAAAGCCCAGCATAGAATGCTGAGCTTTTTCGATAAGTATTACTTATTTTAACGGCAATGTATCTTTTACATATTCACCTGGCGCAAGACATAATGGTTTGTAGTTATCACTTCCCACTTCCCTTGCTGGTACTTTTTCTTTCTTATTAAAATCACCTAACCAAGTATCCCAATGTGTCCACCAAGAACCGTCCTGACGTTGAGCATTATCTAGCCAAACCTCAGGGTTTTCATCTTGTTTATCACTTAGCCAGAAGCCATATTTATTTTTCTTAGGATGGTTAACAATCCCAGCAATATGACCAGACTCACCCAACACAAAGGTCGATTTACCGCCTAATTGCTTAGCGCCACGGTATG
Source organism: Photobacterium leiognathi (assembly GCF_030685535.1). Taxonomy (NCBI): domain Bacteria; kingdom Pseudomonadati; phylum Pseudomonadota; class Gammaproteobacteria; order Vibrionales; family Vibrionaceae; genus Photobacterium; species Photobacterium leiognathi. The sequence goes on from NZ_CP131599.1 coordinate 1,295,041, forward strand.
TGCCTTGCCATAAAGCAATATGATCTTCTTGAGTAGATATAAAATATGTTGGCACCTTGATCTTAGATAGATCAATATAAACACCACCAATCTTAATACCTTTATTATCGATCAACTTATTATTTAAATAGAACTCTCGCAAAATAGTACTATGACATGCCGCTGCCACATTTGTACTATCGCCATTCCAATAAAGTAAATCGAAGTCAATTGGGCTATTACCTTTCAAGTAATTATTTACATAATAATTCCAGTAAAGGCTGTTTTCACGCAATAAACTAAAGGTCACACTTAACGAACGTCCGTCCATATAACCATTAACGTCATTTTGCGCTTCAATTGCAGATACTAGCGGATCATTAATATAAGCACCAATCTCACCTGGCTGTGAGAAATCTAACAACGTTGTAAAGAACGTCGCTGATTTAATACGGTTACGCATTCGCTTGGCTGCATAGTAAGCAAGCGTTGTTGCTAACAACGTACCACCAATACAATAGCCTGCAGCATTGATTTGTTTTTCACCTGTGATGTCTTCAATAACATCCACAGCTGGAATAACGCCATCAAGTACGTAATTTGCAAAATCAACATCACGCTGCGCTGCACCTGGATTACGCCAAGACATCATAAATACAGTGTGACCTTGTTCTACAAGCCAACGCACCATTGAATTATTTTCACGTAAATCAAGGATGTAATATTTATTGATGAAAGGCGGAACAATAAGCAATGGGGTGCTGTTTACAGTTTCAGTTAATGGCTTATATTGAATAAGTTCAAACAGCTCATTTTTAAAAACTACTTCACCATCTGTATTTGCAATGTTGACACCCAGTTGGAATGCGTCACTATTGGTCATGCGGATCTTAAGTACGTCCGCACTGCTCTGCATGTCTTCTTGCAATAACTCCATGCCCTTTACTAAGTTTTCACCGTTTGTTTCAACGGTTAGTTTAGCAAGTTCAGGGTTAGTGGTGACAAAATTCGTTGGTGACAATGCGTTAATGGCTTGACGAGAAAAGAAGCTTAGACGCTCTTTTGCTTTTTCATCAACACCTTCAATCGAATCAATAGCATCACGCATTGTGTCGCTGAAGAGCAAATATGATTGCTTAATATAATTGTAAAACGCTTCATTTTCCCATGCAGGATCGCTAAAACGCTTATCATCTTTCGCTGGCTTGATTAGTGATTGCCCACCATCTGCTGACGGCATTGCAATGTTTTGCCAGATTTTTACTTGTTTTTCCCACCAATCCATTTGGACTTTCGCTAATGCTGCTGGCTGTGCTGATGCTTTTTCAAAAAATTCAGCAGTATCTTCCAGATTGATCTCATTAAGCGCTTTGTTCAATGGGGTGTTCATGGCTGCCTTGCCGGAGTCTAACTCCTTCCACCATAGCTGGTTCATATCTTGGAGCTTGGCAAAGTAGTCCGAAAAGAAGTGATTGTTCATAACAAAAACCCTGTACTTGGACTAATTCAATCACACTTAGCGACCATTTGGCCCTGCATAATTGAGATAAGCTATAACAAAGATAGTCGTCCCCTAATGAGGACGACTAAATATAAACCTTAAGCTACTGGTGTTGCTTTTTTTACGTTGTCAGCAACAAGCTCTTCTACTTCAGTTTTGAAAGATTGAGCAACAGCGTTGAATTTGTTGCTATCATCAATAAGTTGCTTAGAAAGCTTTGTTAGCGTTTCAAGCTGCTGGCTGTTAAATGCAGTCAAAGATTGAATATCTTTAACTTCACTAACTGCTTTAAGTTGAGATAGGCCTAAATCGCTGTATGCACGAACTGCAGCAAGTTGAAGCTCAGTTAGCTCTTCAACGTTTTTAGTGAATAGCTTGTTGAATTTAACGTATGGTGCTAGTGATTTCTCAGTTTGCTCAGAGAACGACTTAAACATTTCCGTATACATAGATCTTTCCTCATTGATAGTAATAAAGCGCCACACCTTCATATGTAGCGCCGATTTTTTAGTAAATTAAACGCGCTTTAGAATGACAGCAGTACCCATGCCGCCACCTACACATAATGTTGCAATACCATACTGGTCTTCACGACGACGCATTTCATGCAACAGGCTCACTAAGATACGGTTACCAGAGGCACCTAATGGGTGACCTAATGCAATCGCACCACCGTTGACGTTTGCACGTTCAACTAAATCTTCTACTTTCGCATTTGTTTCTTTCGCTACTTCATAAAGCACACCAAGCGCTTGACCAGCGAAGGCTTCGTTGAACTCAAGACGCTCAACTTTATCAATTGATAATTGTGCTTTGTCCAGTGCTTTTAGTACTGCAGGAACAGGTCCTAGACCCATAATTTCAGGAGCAATACCAGCCTGTGCGTAGCTTTCAATTTCAGCAAGTGGTGTTAAGTTGTACTTATTAACAGCAGCTTCAGAAACAACAATGATTGCACTACCACCATCGTTAATACCTGATGCATTACCTGCTGTTACCGAACCATCACGCTTAAATGCTGGACGTAGTTTCGCTAAACCTTCGATTGACGCGTTTTGTTTCGGATACTCATCCGTATCAACAACTACAGTCTCACGACGACCAACGACTTCTACTGGTGTAATTTCATCAACAAATTTACCTTGCTCGATAGCAGCCACGGCCTTTTGCTGACTTGCTAAGGCAAAGTTATCTTGTTGTTCACGAGTAAGACCAACCTTCTCAACAACGTTTTCAGCGGTCACACCCATGTGATAATTATTGAAGGCATCTGTTAAGCCATCAGTAATCAACAGATCGCTTAACTCTAGATTACCCATTTTTTGTCCATCACGAATTTTTGATGATGCACAAAAAGGAATTTGAGACATGTTTTCTGCACCAGCAGCAACAACAATATCCGCATCGCCAGCTTTAATGTGCGCAGCTGCATCCATCACAGCTTTCATACCACTACCACACACCATGTTTAGCGTGTATGCAGGTACTTCATTAGGAATACCTGCTTTTAGTGCCGCTTGACGGCCAGGACCCATACCTTGACCTGCGCCAACAACGTTACCAAAAATGACTTCATCAATTGCTTCTACAGGAATTGATGTTTCTGCCAATGCACCTTTAATTGCAGCAGCACCAAGCTCTGCAGCAGTTACTGATTTTAAGGCACCACCAAAACTACCGATTGGTGTGCGTTTTGCAGCAACGATAAATACCCTAGCCATGTTATTTCGCGTCCTTACTTTATGAGTTCAATATAAATAATCATTCAATCTTGATTAGTGCATGTACAAGCCGCCATTAACTGACAATGTCTCGCCAGTAATGTATGCCGCTGCATCACTTGCTAAAAATGTCACCGCTGCAGCTACTTCTTGTGGTAGCGCTAGACGACGCATTGGGATTTCAGCTTTGATTGAATCTAGAACTTCTGGTTTGATCGCTTCAACCATAGGTGTACCTGTGTAACCAGGAGCAACTGCGTTCACAGTCACGCCAGAACGTGCACCTTCAGCAGCAAGTGCCTTAGTGAAGCCAATCATCCCTGCTTTCGCTGCAGAGTAATTTGCTTGACCAAATTGACCTTTCAGACCATTCACTGACGTAATGTTGATAATGCGCGCATTACCTTTTTTACACATTGAGTCAAATAGTGGCTGAGTTACGTTAAACAGACTGTTTAAGTTAGTGTTAATTACTGCATTCCATTGCTCAGCAGTCATACGCTTGAACGTTGTATCTTTCGTGATACCTGCGTTGTTCACTAACACATCAATGTGACCTTCTTCTTGAAGCAATGTCGCAAGCGCTTCTTGACAGTAGTTTGTATCAGTTACGTCTAGTGGAAACAGGCGAACAGACTCAGATGAATAATTATTTGCAGCAAACCACTCCTGCGCTGCTTTTTCACCTGTTGGGTAGTACGTTGCCACCACACGAAAACCAGCATCAACTAATGCTTGAGTGATCGATGAACCAATACCACCTTTAGCACCTGTAACTAATGCGACTTTACTCATTTAAGGCTCCTTCCTTACTCTTATTTCATTCAGTAATACGTTTGATTTACTCAAAGCTTGTATCTTTTAATTAACAACCCAGTTTTATGAGCCATCAGTATTGTTCAATTCAAATTGGTATACATACTGAACTCGATACAATACAGATGTATTACAAACCCGTTGCATATTTAATATAACAACACAGATGCATATTGATAGCAAGAAAGGAATTAACAAAAAAGGCGATATTTCATATCGGCATTAACAATACAATCAATATGATCTATTGAATTAGGATAATTTTAACAATAGGAAACGTTACACATAGAATTGCGTCTACTCAGTTATTTTTTATATACATAAAAAACAGATATTTACCCAATTATATTTCAAGCCCTCCAACACCAAATGTTAACAAATGGTAATAACTACGTTTCATATCAATAGCTATTCATAGGAATAATATTTTTTATGCAACCAATCTTCGTTTGTTTGTTTTTTGAGCTTTATTCGGACAAACTATGTTTTCGTGACTTTGTAAGACAAAACTGAGGGTCTCGCTTGAAACTCTTTTTTGCGCCCTGATATATAAAAGGTAGGTTTGCACCAGTTTCAGTTAGTACTGCATCTTGGTGTTCCTAAGTAGACAAACGTGAACTTACGTGACTTTTGATAGTCTCAGCTTATTTGTTCCACGTATCTAGGCGAGCATTTAGAGGAAAGAAATTTATGTTAGCGAGTACTTTTCAACGATTAAATCACTACTTGCAAAGCCAAGTTGTAGGCCAACCAGATTTAGTAAAACAGTTACTTATCGCTTTACTAGCCGATGGACATATCTTAGTCGAAGGTCCTCCAGGATTGGCAAAAACACGTGCAGTTAAAGTACTTTCAGACTGTATTGAAGGTGATTTCCACCGTATTCAATTTACACCCGATCTTTTACCTGCTGATCTAACAGGTACTGATATTTTTCGCCCAGAAACGGCTGAGTTTACCTTCCAACCGGGTCCTATTTTTAACTCATTGATCCTTGCCGATGAGATCAACCGTGCACCTGCAAAAGTGCAAGCAGCAATGCTAGAAGCGATGGCAGAAAAGCAGATCACTGCGGGTCGTAAAACTTACCCATTACCAGAATTATTCCTTGTAATGGCGACACAAAACCCAATTGAGCAAGAAGGTACTTATCCACTGCCTGAAGCGCAGTTAGACCGTTTCTTACTACAACTAAATGTTGATTACCCGAGTGCAGAAAGTGAGCTAGAGATTTTACGCCTTAACCGTGGCGAAGCACTGGGTATTGAGAAAACAGAACCTGTTCATATCAGCCAAAGTGATATTTTTGCAGCACGTAAAGAGATCCTCAATATTCATATGGCTGAAGATGTCGAGCACTACATCATTCGCCTTGTTATGGCAACACGTCAGCCTGAAAAATTTGGCTCACAATTAGCAAACTGGCTACAAATGGGCGTAAGTCCTCGTGCAACTCTAGCACTTGATCGCTGTGCTCGTGCTCATGCTTGGCTAAATGGTCGTGACTTTGTTACACCAGAAGATGTTCAAACCATGGCTTATCCTGTACTACGTCATCGCCTATTACTGAGTTACGAAGCACAAGCGGAAGGCATTGCTGCGGATCGCGTTGTGGCTGAACTCATTTCACAGGTTGCTAGCGTATGAGCAAATCACACATGACCGTAGCGCTGCCACCCCATAGCGATGGGGTTAATGTGTGCTTGGCAGAGCTACTGCAATACAAAAATCAAGCAGTGCGTTGGCTTCCACCAGCGCACAGTATTTGGTCGCAGTTAAACGGTCTACACCAAAGTCGTCATAAAGGGCGTGGGATGAACTTTTCGGAAGTTCGCCCCTACCAAGCTGGTGATGATATTCGTGCTATTGATTGGCGTGTAACCGCACGTACCGGTAAAACACATACCAAATTGTTTACTGAAGAGCGCGAACAACCTGTGATGTTACTGATTGATATCAGTGGCAGTATGCAGTTTGGTTCGCAGCTCATGCTTAAGTCAGTACAGGCGGCACACTTCGCTAGTTTATTAAGCTGGCTTGCGGTGAGTGAGCAAGATCGCATTGGTGCGGTGATTTATAACGGCATTAGCGTGACCGAATGTAAACCAACTGCGCGTCAGCAAGGGCCGTTACATATCATCAATAAACTGATTGAAGCACAGAATAATGCGTTATCGCATTTAGGTGAGCCACAGCCAGTAAACTTTGCTGATGCTCTAAAACGTCTGCACTACTTATGTTCAAAAGGCAGCGAGATCGTGATTATTAGCGACTTTAACCAACTTTCACTGAATGATAAGCGACGTTTGACGCAGTTACGCCAACATAACCGTATCCAGTTTGTTCAAGTTCACGATCCATTAGAGCAAGGACAAACGCAATTTCGTGGTTACGAGCACGTGGCAGATAAAGAACAATCGGCATGGCTTAACTTTTCATCAAAAAAGACTCGAGATTCATTAAGCCAGCAATATCAACAACACCAAAGCTTTGTGGCTGAAATTGCAAAATCATTGGCGATCCCTTTGCATTATTTGTCTGCCGCAGAGCCCTTATTACAACAATTAAGAGCAAGAGGAATAAAGTAATGACCACACCAAGCCCTCAACAATTACCTCTTGCAGATATACATCTACCAGCAGCACCCAGTTATTGGCCGCTAGCGTGGGGATGGTGGTTAGCGTTAGTCATTGTGATCATCGTAATAATCGCGTTAGTCGTTATGTTCAAACGTAAAAAGCAATCCAATGCAGCACAAAAAGAGGCGTTAAACCAACTGGCATTGATCACACCAGAGCAAGGGCTTTCTGCTTTAAATACGCTTTTAAAACAAGCAGCATTGAGTTACTACTCACGTTCAGTGGTTGCACCATTAACAGGAGAAGCATGGCTAACGTTTTTAGATCGACAACTTCCCGTGAAACATAGCGGATTTGTAGAGCTAAAAACACAATGGTTAAGCGGTACATTTTCAAATACACCTTTAACAGATGAGGAATTTGAACAATGTAAGCAAATGACAAGAAAATGGCTTAAACACGCATTACCACCGAAACATGCGACAACAATGGCTCAAAAGGAGTCTTTAAATGTTTGAATTTGTATGGCTATGGGCTTGGGCATTACTGCCTTTAGCATGGCTGGTTTACCGCTTTAGTAAACCCGTTGTGCAGCCTGCAGCAATTCAATTACCTAAATTACCTAGCGGTGTTGGACAAAAGCAGCCTCGCTCGATTGTACGTAAAGTGTTAATGGCACTGGTATGGATCTGTTTAGTATGTGCTGCTGCAAGACCGGTTTGGTACGGTAATCCGATTGAGATCAAACCAGAACACCGCGATATGTTATTGGCGGTAGACTTATCTGGCTCAATGTCGATCCCTGATATGGTGACAAAAAATGGCCAAAGCATTGATCGTCTAACGGCAGTAAAGCATGTGCTATCAGACTTCATTGAAAAACGTAAAGGCGACCGTTTAGGTTTAGTGCTATTTGCCGATCATGCTTACTTACAAACGCCATTAACGTTCGACCGTAACACGGTTGAGCAACAGCTTGATCGCACCGTACTGGGCTTAATTGGTCAAAGCACTGCGATTGGTGAAGGCTTAGGCATTGCGACTAAAACCTTCATTAATAGTAAAGCACCACAGCGTGTGATCATTTTACTCAGTGATGGTGCTAATACCTCTGGGGTTATCGATCCATTAGAAGCAGCAAAACTTGCTAAAGAAAGCGGTGTAAAAATCTATACCGTGGGTGTTGGTGCTGATCAAATGGTACAAAAAGGCTTCTTTGGTGATCGTCTAGTCAATCCATCACAAGATCTGGATGAAAAAACACTCACTGAGATTGCCAAAATGACTGGCGGTGAATACTTCCGTGCGCGTAACCCGCAGCAACTAGAGAAGATCTACGACATCATTAATAAACTACAACCTATCAATAACGCTCAACAAACATGGCGTCCACGTGATGAGTTGTTCCGATATCCTTTAGCCATCGCATTGCTACTATCTGTCGTCATTGCTGTTATGAGGAGACGTCATGGCTAACTTTACTTTTATGCACCCAATGTGGTTTCTTGCGCTTGTGCCATTGCTGCTCATCTTGCCGTGGTTAAAAAGTAAAAAGCAAACCACTGGCTTAATTGCTTCTCACCTTGCGCAAAAGCTAGGTATTGCTCAGCCAAAATCAGCATCATGGACAATCGCTATTCTTGCTATAGGTTGGCTCATTGCCATTGTTGCCATGGCAGGTCCTAGTTGGCAGAAAGTGAAGTTGCCAGCTTATAACTTAAGTGGCGCACGAGTTCTGGTGATGGATATGTCCCGCTCAATGTATGCGACTGACATTAAACCAAACCGCTTAACCCAAGCACGCTTTAAAGCGCTTGATATGCTACCGGGCTGGAAAGAAGGCACTACAGGCTTAGTTACCTATGCAGGTGACGGTTATGAAGTAAGCCCATTAACAGAAGATAGCCATACCTTAGCTAACTTGATCCCTAGCCTATCGCCGAAAATCATGCCGATCCCGGGTAGTAATGCTGCCGCTGGTATTGCTGAGGCGATCAAGCTATTAAAGCAAGCAGGCAACAGCACAGGTGATATCATTTTGATCACCGATGGTATGACGAAACAGGAATCAGCCCAAAGCTTAGCTGAGCTGAAAGCCACACAGTACCGTGTGTCCATTTTAGCAATGGGTACAGTCGATGGCGCCCCTATTCCACTGCCAGATGGTCGATTATTAATGGATAACGGCTCGCCTGTTATTTCAAAAATAAACCTTAGCACCCTTGAGCCAATCGTAAAACAAACTGGCGGTATCTTGCAGATGGCACAGCCAACGGATCAAGATGTCAATGCGATTGTTCACTTTACAGCAAAGCCACTTGATAACGGTAAGAAAGATCAACAAAAAGAGCTGCAAGAACGCCTAAATGGTGGTTTCTGGCTAGTACTACCACTGCTATTACTGGCGTTATTAGGTTTTCGTCGCGGTGTGGTTATTGCCACTATGTTCTTCTTTTTACCTATCGATCATGCACAAGCAAGCCCTTGGGTGAATACAGAGCAACAAGCTTATCAAACTTATCAAGACGGTAAATTCAAACAAGCAGCGCAAGATTTTGAATCGCCACAATGGAAAGGTATTGCGCAATACAAGGCGAAAAACTACGCTCAAGCGATTAATACATTAAAGCCGTTAACGGATCCAATGTCTCAATACAACTTGGGTAATGCTTATGCGCAAAGCGGTCAGTTAAAGCAAGCAGTAGAGACCTATGAAAAACTACTAAAAGCAGATCCTAACTACCCCGATGCGAAGAAAAACCTCGATATTGTGAAAAAAGCGCTAGAGCAGCAAGAGAAACAACAGAATCAGCAGAATCAGCAGAATCAGCAGAATCAGCAGAATCAGCAGAATCAGCAGAATCAGCAGAATCAGCAGAATCAGCAGAATCAGCAGAATCAGCAGAATCAGCAGAATCAGCAGAATCAGCAGAATCAGCAGAATCAGCAGAATCAGCAGAATCAGCAGAATCAGCAGAATCAGCAGAATCAGCAGAAGAGTGACAAGCAACAGCAGCAATCACAAGGCTCTAACGATAAAAAACAGAACCAAGATAAACAGCAATCATCAGAGAACAAACAATCTGACGATAAGCAGCCTTCACAATCGAAGCAAAATAGCCAACAGCAGGATCAGAAGAACGAAAATCAACAGCAGCAATCCCAAAGTCAGCAACAACAAAACCAGTCTGATAAACAACAAGGGAAAGAACAGCAGCAATCTCAACAATCAAACAGTGACAAATCACAGCAAGATAAAGAGAAAACTGCCGAACAAAAAGCCGCTGAACAACAACGTGCTGATGAAAATGCTAAACAAGCTGCAAAGCAACAGCAACAGCAACAGCAACAGCAACAGCAACAGCAACAGCAAGCAGAGGAAAAATCAGCCGCTAAGTCTGAACAAGATAAAAATAAGGAAACCAATAATATTAGTCAGGTACAAATGAGTGACCAACCAGCAAAGGACGGTGATGTGCTATCAGCCAGTAACCCTATTTTGAAGAAATTGGAACAAGTACCAGATGACACCAGTGGTTTGATCCGTGCTCAGTTGATTTTGCAGGCGCAACAAAAAGAAGCGCAGCAAAAAACCGAAAATTCATGGTAATAAAGACAATGAAAAGGTTTATGAATAGATTATCTTTCGGCAAGAGAATTGCCTCTTCATGGCTCTATATCGCCCTTATCTTAAGTGCATTAGTGTCAACACAAGCCATGGCGGCACAAGCAGAAGCGACGGTTTCTAAAAATGTAGTTGGAGTAAACGAAGTATTCCAATTAACAGTATCGGTTGATGACAGCGTAAATACTAACTCGCTAGATTTAACACCATTAAGCCCTGATTTTACTTATGGTCGTCCAAGCATTAGCAGTGGTACATCAATGATCAATGGTGTTATTTCACGTAACACTAGCTGGACTGTTGCGCTGGCTGCAACCAAAGTTGGAACATTTACGATCCCAGCTTTCCAAATTGGTAGCTCAAAAACAGATCCTATTACGATCACTGTGTTGAAAAGTGCAAAACAGTCACAATCAGCACAAGCGAACCAATCCTCGATTTCGATTGAGGGGATCAACGATAAATCGACCATTTATGTTGGTGAATCGATTAATTACCGTGTGCGCATTTTAATTGGTGAGCAAATGGATCAAGCAAGTCTTGCTCCTCCCTATGGTGATGGCTTAACTGCAACACAAGTGGGTCAAGATGCGCAAAATGAGGTAGTACAAAATGGTCGTCGCTACATAGTGATCACCCGTAACTACCAAATCACCGCAGATAAACCAGGAAGCATCACCTTACATGGTGCGAAATTCAGCGGTAGCGTGATCAAAGGTAGTCGTGGTTTTGGTTCAACATTAACTATGCCTGTGGACAAAACAGCGAAAAACATTGAGCTAACGGTTAAAGCTAAACCTGCTAATTACCAAGGCTTATGGCTACCAACGCCAGATTTGCAGTTACAGCAAACTTGGCAGCCAACATTTAATGATAATACTGAAGTGAATGCGAAAGTCGGTGAGCCAATCACACGTACCTTAACATTACGCATTAAGAATATTGCTCAAAGCAGCATGCCAAACATTAGCTTAACTTACCCGAATACAGTACGTAGCTATAATGAAAAGCCTGAATACTCAGAAAGTAATGGCTACACGATTATGACGCTTAAGCAGGTCATTATTCCTCGTGAAACAGGTAAGGTAGTGCTACCAGAGATAGCTATTAATTGGTGGAATACCCAGACAGAGAAAGAGCAAGTCACCAAAGTCACTGGACTGACTCTTGATGTCACCGCAGATCCAAACGCTAGTGCGACTATTGTGCCGCCAGCACTAACGACACCAGAGGCTGCGCAAACATCACCAAAGGCAGATAGTCATCTTCCTGCCATTCAAAACGGTGTGATGCATAGTGGTTACTGGCCTTGGGCTACAGCTGTTTTCGCATTACTTTGGTTAATTACTCTTACACTGTTAATCAAAGCTCGAAAAGCACAATCCAATACCAACACAAAGAGTATTCAAACAACGGTAAACACTGATATTGATAAGGCATTACAACAAGCATTAGCTGAGCGTGATGCGATTAAAGTTCAGACTTATTTCAAACAGTGGAAACAGCAGCAACAAGCCAAACTAGCAACGAACCCAGAACTTGCTAGTGAGCTAGATAATGCAGTAGCTGAAATCATGGCTTCAACCTATAGCCAAGATCGCCAACAATGGGATGACAAACGTTTTCAGCAATTACTTAAACAAGTAGCGCAATTGAAAATGACATCATCACAGCATTCAGCCCTATCAGGATTAGATCCGAAATAATCCAATACGGGTTATCTAACTAGTCCTAACTTACACCTCTGTGGCTATTCATTTAGTGGCAGAGGTGTTTTTATTTTCTTACATTTTATTCTGTATTTCCTGTGCAACATCTACACACCACCTTCCCTTATATTGATTAATTTATAAATTGTATTAACAGTGAATATACAATTTTTATCATTCGTTATTATCTAATAGACGGTTTGTATGCTGCTTAACCATAACATGATAATAAAATGTTAAATATAACGTTAAAAAGTTGTAGCATAAAAGCTTGTAAAAAGATCACTGGCTATTTCAAACAGATCCTGTTAAAAAATGTTTCAGACGCAAAATAAAAAGCTATTCACATAATATAAAATGCAGGGTTTCATATGAGTCAATCACAACCTTTTTTAGCCAGAGTGGCAAATGGTAGTTTAGTAATACAGATCATGGTGGGTATCGTCGCAGGTATTGTCCTAGCAACCTTATCGCCATCATCAGCAGAAAGTGTCGGCTTTCTTGGTGGATTATTCGTTGCAGCGTTAAAAGCAGTTGCGCCTATTCTTGTGTTTATCTTGGTAGCATCATCGATTGCGAACCAGAAGAAAGGCACTCACACCAACATGAAGCCAATCATTGTGTTGTACCTATTTGGTACCTTAATGGCAGCTTTCACCGCAGTAGTAATGAGTTTCCTTTTCCCTACCACTTTGACACTCGTTGCTAGCACAAACTCCATTGCACCACCTGAAGGTATTTCAGAGGTGATCAGTTCTCTATTATTTAAGATCGTAGATAACCCTGTGCACGCATTAATGAATGGTAACTTTATCGGTATTCTAGCGTGGGCTGTTGCACTTGGTTTTGCCCTTCACCAAGCCAGTGATGCAACCAAGCAGGTGTTCCATGATATGTCTAACGGTGTAACACTTATTGTGCGTTTTATCATTCGTTTAGCACCTATTGGTATTTTCGGTCTAGTGGCAAATACCTTTGCTAAAACAGGTTTTGCTGCACTGGCTGGTTACGCTCATTTATTAGCAGTTCTACTAGGTTCAATGGCAATTCTTGCGTTTGTGATTAACCCAATCATCGTGTACGTCAAAACAGCTGAAAACCCATACCCATTAGTACTACGTTGTGTTCGTGAAAGTGGTATCACCGCTTTCTTCACTCGAAGCTCTGCTGCAAATATCCCTGTGAACATGAAGCTATGTAAAGATCTGAACCTGCATGAAGATACTTACTCTGTTTCTATTCCACTGGGTGCGACAATTAACATGGGTGGTGCAGCGATCACCATTACCGTACTAACACTAGCAGCAGTGCATACATTAGGTATTGAAGTAGACTTAGCTACTGCGGTACTACTGAGTATTGTGGCAGCAGTATCTGCCTGTGGTGCATCAGGTGTAGCAGGTGGTTCATTACTGTTGATCCCACTAGCTTCAAGCCTATTTGGTATTCCAAGTGAAGTCGCAATGCAAGTTGTCGCGGTTGGTTTCATCATCGGTGTTATTCAAGACTCAGCAGAAACAGCGCTAAACAGCTCAACTGACGTCGTATTTACAGCGGCAGCATGTAAAGCAGCAGAAAGAAAACAAGCGAGAGCGAAGCTACAAAACTCGTAATAGCTTAAGGCAAAATCTCGCAACTATTGCAGTAATTTTAAAACAATAAAAAGCGGCGATATCCCTCTTAGTTAGAGCTGATATCGCCGCTTTTTTATGCCTTCTTGTTAATATTTTCGTCTTAAGACAATTTAAACATCGGGCTTAGTAAGTATTAGTCACCTTACGGATCGCATTAGATGACTTATTAATTAGGCCATTCACTGCACGACGCTTCTGCTGAAGAACCTTATTTTCCACACGCTTTTCTACATAAGTACCATCTTGAATTTCACCAATCGCACGCTGGGTATTATCAATTTTATTCTGACCATCACGGATGGTGTTTTGTGTACTGTGAATCGTGTTTTGCACTTTGTTTAATGAATTATCAACACGGTTTAAACTTTGGATAAGCGAATCGGCATGAGCGCTAGAGATAGCCAATAATGCGGCAACGGGGATAAGAGTCATGATACGCTTACTCATTCATCTATTCCTTTTAACTTATTGAATCCCGATTTCAGATAATAAGTGCGACACTTATGGAAAGGCGTAGAAGAGGAAGCCAACTGCTGAAAGTGGTGCGCTCTTCTCGCCAAAGAAACAAGCAGTACTACCATGAGTTATCAGCAGTTGACCGAGGGGAAAAGGTACCAGATTTCTACCCTTTTGGAACTGGGAATTTCAATCTCTGAAATTGCCCAAAAAGTGAAGTGCCATCGTGCAACGGTTTATCGTGAGTTAAAAAGAAACCGAATACATAACCAATATTGCCCCAAGCACGCTCACGCGTCTTCTGTTAGCAGGCGTAAGACTGCTCATAAGTACCGGATACCCGTTGAGCGTATTGAATTTGTCCGTCTATTAATCAGCATAGATTGGAGTCCTGAGCAGATTTCGAGTGTTCTAGCTAAGGCAGGAGCATCAATCAGCCATGAATGGATTTATCGCTATATTGCTCAAGACAAACGTCAAGGTGGCAAGCTCTATCACCACTTGAGGCAAGGACATAAACGATACCGTAAAGGGCTGAAAGAGAAGGCTCCAACGATTAAAAATGCAGTATCGATTGATGAGCGGCCATCGATTGTCGATAACCGAGAACGGTTTGGAGACTGGTAAATTGACACAGTATTAGGCAAACACGGCAACAGCGCAATCGTCACCATCTTAGAGCGAAAGAATCGATTCTATTTAGCTAAGAAGGTAGCGTCCAAATCGGCCGCCGAGGTAACGAAAGCGACGATAGACATGCTCATGCCATACAAGGGTTGCGTACATACGATTACTGCCGACAATGGCAGAAAATTCGCAGGCCATCAGGAGATCGCAGAGGCACTGGATGCAGATTTGTATTTTGCTCACCCGTATAGCTCGTGGGAGCGAGAAGCGAATGCAAACGCTAATGGTCTACTAAGGCAATATGTGAAGAAAGGGACGGACTTGAGAACGGTGACAGATGACGATATTCAGTTTGTTCAATCAAGGATTAACAATCGCCCTAAAAAGTGTTTAGGATTCAAGCAACCAGCCGTTATTTTCAAAGAAATGGCAATGGCCGCTTGATATTAGAGAGTGTCGCACTTCGAAGTTGAATTCGGGGCTATCTACACGATTTTATAACTTTATATTAAAGACTTCTGCTATCTCATAAAGGTATTAATAGGCGTAAACTTATTCTCTGAAACGGATTATTGTCCAACTCGAGCTAGTTTTCATGACTAGCTAGCATATCCACATATGCATAATGCATTCAAAAACATTAAAGATTTAATAAGGTTTTCCTACCTAATAGCTTATTAAGTAAGAAAACCTCGTTAAATTTGGCTCAATATCAAATTTCATCCCAATTCTTTCCTTATTTTAAAAATATTAAAAATAATAATTAATGATCTTTTCTAACTGTCCGCATAGATACAGTGAGCAGGAAATACCTCGATAGATTGATTACAAGGAGAACTATCATGGCTCTATCTATGCACACTAATTACGCATCACTGGTTACACAGAACACACTGAACAATACTAGCAATTTGTTAAATACGGCAATGGAGCGTTTAAGTACTGGTTTCCGTGTAAATTCAGCCGCAGATGATGCTGCAGGTCTTCAAATCGCAACTCGTCTTGATGCGCAAACTCGTGGCATGTCAGTAGCTATGCGTAACTCACAAGACGGTATTTCAATGATGCAAACTGCTGAAGGTGCGATGGATGAAATGACTAACATCGTTTACCGCATGAATGACCTTGCGACACAGGCATCGAATGGCACTGTGTCAGCAAACGACCGTGTGGCTTTGGATGCAGAATTCCAACAGCTTGGTGAAGAGCTTGCCAACGTAATGGCATCAACCAGCTTTGGTGGACAAGACATTTTGACCGATGCAGGCTCATTTGGTGCAGGTGCAGTTAATTTCCAAATTGGTACTCAAGCAAGTGATCAACTTGCAGTTGATGTATCAGCTGAAGTACAAGCAGTGAATGCAACAATCGGCTTAACTGGTGCATTAAAGCTGGGGGATTTAACTTCTGCTGGTAACGCACAAACAGCGCTAACTACCCTAACAGGTGCTAACGGTGAAGCGGGTTTACTGAAAGAAATTGGTGATGCACGATCAGCCCTTGGTGCCAACATTAACCGACTTGACCACACCATCACTAACCTAGGCAACATGGTTGAGAATGTATCTGCAGCCAAAGGTCGTATTGTTGATGCTGACTTTGCAGTGGAATCTTCAAGCATGACCAAAAACCAAATGCTAATGCAAGCGGGTACAACGGTACTTTCCCAAACTAACCAATTACCTGGCATGGCAATGTCACTCTTGCGTTAACGAAAAACATACTCCCTTTTATTTACGCAGCCTCCTTCGTGGAGGCTTTTTTATAACTGGCATATTGAGCGAAAGAGCATTTAACAAACGCAGTAATCACGAAAAAAGTAAGTAAACGGAACATGGGAATCAGAGCAGGAAAACGCAAACGGAAGTCCCCTTTCCGCCATTGCCGATAATACCTGTAACCAATTGTTTTTATTTGATTTTAATTAACCTCATTCTGGCATAGCTCTTGCCAATATAAATAGTCACTTAAGGAGCAATCATGAATTCATTAGATCCCATTCAAATGGCAACCCAACTCGCCACTTTTGATGTACAGCCATTTCAGCAGCGCTATCAATTACAAGCTGATAAATACCAAAGCCAATTAACAGCGCTTGGTAAGATGGAATCTGCCCTACGTGATTTTCGCTCAACCATTCAAGAGATTAACAGTTCAACCACCAGCATTATTCAGAATAAAGCAACATTAAGTAACGATAGCCACTTTAGTGTTAATGCCAATGCTCAGGCGTTAAATGGCAGCTATCAAATCTTTGTTGAACAAGTAGCCAGTGCGCATCAAGTTAAAACCGATATGCCAGCGAATTTAGATTCAACAACGTCAGTTCCTAACACCAAGCACACTTTCACTCACTGTTGATGGTCAAACCCTTGATCTCGATCTTTCAGCAATTGATAGCGATGGTGACGGGCAATCCACCATGGCAGAGCTCGCCACGGCGATTAATAACCATCCCGATAATCCCGGTGTGAATGCCACGCTAGTGCGTACCAGTGGGCAAACTCACTTTATGCTATCAAGTACTGAAACAGGTGTTGCGAATACTTTAAGTGTTAATGCAAGCACAGGCACAACATGGTTTGATGATGCTTTTACTAATTTAACCGAAATCAGTGCACCACAAGATGCAGTGATTTGGCTTGGTGCTGAAACCACAG
This sequence comes from Photobacterium leiognathi, assembly GCF_030685535.1. Taxonomy (NCBI): domain Bacteria; kingdom Pseudomonadati; phylum Pseudomonadota; class Gammaproteobacteria; order Vibrionales; family Vibrionaceae; genus Photobacterium; species Photobacterium leiognathi. The sequence continues at coordinate 1,312,348 of NZ_CP131599.1, forward strand.
GCTTACAACTCACCAATAGCAGTAACACCTTTTCTAATGTGATTGACGGTATTGATATTACAGCAACCAAAGCACAAACCTCTGGTGATCCTGCCATTTCAATGGCTATCGATGCAGATAAAGATGCCACGTTAGAGCAAGTGAACGCTTTCATTGATAGCTATAACAAGGTTATGAGCACGCTTGATAGCTATACCCAAACAGGCTCAGCAGACAGTAAACGTGGTGCCCTTGCCAATGATCCTACCCTTCGTTCAATAGAGTCGCAGTTAAACAACCTATTACGGGATCAATTTGACGGCAAAAGACTGTCTGAAATCGGGATCAGTATTAACCGTGACGGCAAATTAGAAGTCGATTCAGATACCTTTAAAAACGCTCAACAAACCATGGGGTCAACCATTGAATCCATGTTTAACGGTGATGGTAACTTACTTGATTCATTAGAAGACTCATTAAAACCTTTTCTGCAATTTTCTTCTGGCATGTTCTCTTCTCGAAAAGATGCCCTACGTATCAACATCGATCGCATCGATGACAAGCAAGCCAATCTCGAGCGTAAGTACGACATGGCTTACACCCGTTATCTCAAACAATTCACCCAAATGAATCAAATCATGACCCAAATGCAGCAAACCCAAGGTTTATTTGGTTAAAAGGAGCACCACTATGTTAATGCAAGATGCAGGTTTCAATTCATACCAACAAGTTGACTTAGATGCACAGGCTGCCTCGGCCTCTCCGCATCAATTAGTTTTGATGCTCATTGATGGCTTTCAAGATGAACTGATCCGCGCCCAAGGACATATCGAAGCCAAACGACTCGATGCCAAAGGGATCAGCATTAATAAATGTATGAATATCTTAATGGGGTTAGACAGTGCGTTAGATTTAGAACTTGGCGGTGAAGTTGCCGCTAATTTGCATGATCTTTATGAATTTTGTCAGCTAGAGCTTTATCAAGGCAGTGTTAAAAACGATATCGCACACCTTAATAATGTTGCTTTAGTCATGAATAACATTCGTGAAGGCTGGCAAGGATTCGGACAACATGCAGCCAAATAAGCCAGTGTCGTTCAATCAGCTCACCATACAAATTCAACAAGCTGCTGAGGATCAAAATTGGTCCCGCTTGCAGCAGCTTGATGATGCACTACGTCACCTGTTATTAGCTGTTAAATCAAAACCAATAACACCACCACAACAAGCACAGATAAATGCGTTAAAAGCAGTGCATCACCAAGCCTATCTCGCATTGCAGCAAGCACAACAACTACTGCAACAAAAAATAGCGACTGCTGATAAGGAAAAAGAACGCCTTGAAGCTTACCAGTCAGCCAACAGTATGGAGTGATCGATGTTAATTAATAATGCGCTAAGCAAAGTCGATAATATGCCTTCATCATCTGATATCAAGCAAGCTGGGATGCCAGTTAAAAGCTCTGATAAAACAGAAGCACAAGGGAATTTCTCGCATACTTTACAAACGCTCCCTACAACTCAACAACAAGAGAATGTATCGCCTGATCTACCCTTTGGCTCAATGAACAATGCCGTTCTCGATCAAGGCAATCACCAAACAGATGAACAGTTCACTACGATCATTGATGGAGAAGAAACACAAAGTCAATGGCAAAACCAAACTGATACAAGCTTATACATAGCTCCCCTAGCAGCTTTGCCGCTAAATCAAGAAGCTCTGCAATATCCCAAAGCACAGCAATCAAATCTCACTAATACAGCAGAAGTATTAGTGAACAATCAGCGAATCGTTGATGGGGTATATAACTCGCCTATCACAAATTCAAACACAATAAAAAGCTCAGTAGCACCACTGACTACAACTGCGCTATCAAATGATCCTTTAGCACAAATATCGTCACTAACTGTGGCAAAAACGCCTGCAGCTAATCGTGAACTCACTGTTTCGCAAGTAGTACAAAACCTCACAACAATAGAGCAAACATTACCTGCAAATACCCAATCCCAAGTGAACATAATCGCCAATCGTGCAAATTGGGCACCTATCAGTATCGATCCTCAATCACCTCAATGGGGGGAAAAGATGATCAATATTCTTCAAGATCGGGTATCGCTTCAAGCAACGCAAAATATGCAAGAGGCCCGTATTCGCTTAGATCCGCCAGATCTTGGCAAGCTTGATCTGATCGTCAAAATGGAAGGCGATAAATTAAGCGTCCAGATCAGTGCCAATAACAGTGTTGTACGTGATGCTCTTAGCCAAGTCGCTGAGCGTTTACGTCATGATCTCCAACAACAGTTTATGAGCGTCAACGTCAATATCAGCCATGGCGAACAGCAATCTCATCGCCAACAAACCACAGAGCACACACTTCAAGATGACAATGATCATCTGGTGATGGCAGCGTCATCAGCTCCCCCCATAGACACATCAACAGCCAATGAACATTGGCTATCTACACTCGCATAATATTTTTCTATTTAGGATCAGGATGATGGCTAATAAAAAAACATTTTCTAATCTCTTAATCATATTGCTGATCAGCATTATTGTTGCTGTCGTCACTTTTAGCGCCACCTTATGGTATAGCCAACAAAATACCTCCACTCCAAACATAGGTACATGGTTCACAAAAGTCTTTCAATCAGAACCAGAAGCCACTGCACAACCTGTGTTTCATCCTCTCGATAAGGTCGTTGTCAGTGTCAAAGGTGAACGCCAAACTCATTTCGTGATGCTAGAGCTTGCCGTACAGACCCACTATCCCGAGCGTATTAAACAGATCGACAACTATATGCCTTTAGTGCGTAACGCATTACTTAAGATGTTCAGTAAAAAGAGATACGAAGAATTACAAAACCAGCAAACCATCGAACAATTACAGCAAGAAGTGAAACAAACCCTCACTGATGCCTTTGCTAATACCACCATTGCACGTGATATCGATGATGTGCTGTTTACTAAATATGTCATTCAATAATGAGGTGAGTATGTTAGATAACACCCAAAACACTCACTATGACACCAGTACAATACCAGCGTCGCAGCAACATGATGTTGATGAGAACGTACTGATCAAAAGGCACCTTAACTTAGTTAAGCGAGTCGTCAATCAACTGCGTCATCACACCAGCTCTCATTGTAGTTATGAAGACATGCAACAAATTGGCTTGATTGGTTTATTAGAAGCTGCTCGTCGTTATGGTGATGTTGATGATCCCCAATTTCCTGCCTTTGCTGTTTGCCGTATTCGAGGTGCGATTTTAGATGAGCTTCGTCGCCTTGATTGGCGTTCCCGTCAAACACGTCAGCAAGCGCATGAATTAAATGACGCTACCCGTGATCTCATGAAACAACTGGGACGTCAGCCTACTGAAGCGGAAATCACTCACGCATTAGGCATTGATAACAGTGATTACCATCAGCGATTACAAGCCAGTATGGCGAGCGAAATGCAAAGCCTTGATCAACTACTTGAAGCAGGCAAAGAACTAGAGACACCCTTTACTGACACCTGTATTGAACATGAGCATTTACGTCGTTCACTTACCTATGCCCTCACCCAATTAACCAAACGTGAACAGTTGTTGCTCACTCTATTTTATCAACATGAGCTCAACCTTCATGAGATAGCTCTAGTGCTTAATCTCACCCCACCTCGAATTTGTCAGCTGCATAAACAGGCACTGAAATCCCTCAATCATTATTTATCGACTTAGGAGCTTGATATGCAGAAGTTTATCGGTGCCATTATCATTATCATTTGTGTTTTCGGTGGCTATATTTGGGCTGGCGGTAATTTACGCGCTATTTGGCAACCAGCTGAATTACTGATTATTGCAGGGGCAACCATTGGCTCGCTGATCATAGGTAATCCCCCTCATGTATTAAAAGAAATGCGCTTACAGTTTCGTGAAATATTGTCTCCCAATCATCATGAAGAGCAATACTACATGGAGTTAATGGCACTACTACAAGCCTTGCTCGACACGGTACGAAACAACGGATTTAAAGCATTAGACAGTCACATTGAATCGCCACAAAGCAGCGCTATTTTTAATCGTTATCCACTGATCAGCCACGATCATCATGTTATTTCTTTTATTACCGACAATTTACGTTTAATGGCAATGGGACAAATGTCGCCTTATGAACTTGAAGGGTTACTCGAACAAGAAATCAGTGCCATCGAAGAAGATTTATTGTTGCCATCACGTTCAATGCAGCGCACCGCAGAAGCCTTACCCGGTTTTGGGATTTTAGCGGCAGTAATGGGGATAATTATCACCATGCAAGCCATTGATGGTTCGATAGCCATGATTGGTTATCACGTTGCAGCTGCTTTAGTTGGGACTTTTCTAGGAATTTTTGGCTGTTATTGCATTCTCGATCCAGCCAGTAATGCCATGGCACAACGTGTTAAACGTAACATGTCAGCATTTGAGTGTATCCGCGCAACCTTAGTCGCCTATGTCGCTAAAAAACCAACACTATTAGCCATTGATGCAGGAAGAAAACATATTCAGCTAGACATTAAACCAACGTTTAACGAAATGGAGAAGTGGCTAACTGAACAGGAGGGATAATGCAAAAAACAGAGCACATCGTCTTTAAACGTGCAGCAAAACGACATTCAAACGAGCACCATGGTGGTGCGTGGAAAGTCGCCTTTGCTGATTTTATGATTGCTCTTATGGCACTATTTCTGGTGCTCTGGTTGATGCAGGTTGTTGATCAACAAGAGCGCAAAGCCATTGTCGCTTATGTAAATAGTGCCAGTGTTTTTGACGAAGGCGCTGGCAATCCTTTTGATACCGCCAACAGCTTATCCCCTATTGATTTCGGTGGCGAAGCTGCCGATCTAAGCTCTCACAATGCAGCTATGACTATAAAATCGTTTTTTGATGGTAATGGCGATGGACCAGAAAGAGACGCATTAATTCCAGGTAGTTTTGAAACTCAAGCGCAACTTGCGGTTCTCGCTTCTGTCGTAGAAGAGACAGCTAAGCAAGTATCAGCGCAAGGCAACATCTCGGTCGATGTTACTCCTCAAGGGCTGAGAATTATTTTACAAGATGATTTTAAACAGAATATGTTTCATCGAGGCAGTGCCAATTTAACGCCTTTTTTTGAAGACGTATTACTCAATATCGCCCCTATTTTTAAGCAAATTAGCAATTCACTGATCATTAGCGGTCATACTGATGCCACACAATTTAAAAGTAAATTTAGCCGTAGTACCAATTGGGAACTGTCCTCTTCCCGCGCAAATGTAGCAAGAAAAACGCTTATTGCAGGAGGGATGCCAAGTAACCGCGTATTACAAGTGGCTGGTATGGCAGAGCGTGCACTTCTCAATAAACAATCACCTGACGCCAGTGAAAACCGACGTATTGAATTATTTATCTTAACAACACCCGCTGCCAACATTGTTGATGCCCTGTTTGGTACAGGTAATCCTGACAATATTCTCGATAAAGCCCGTAGCAAGGCACAGTTTAATCAGCCAGTTATACGCAGTGACTTTATTAACCACGCTCAACCAACACCAAGCAATAGCCCACAGCCTCTTTCTCATTTATAAGTGATTCCAGCATAAATAGTATTAGGCAATAGACAAATTTGTTGATGGGTAACGAATGTCATATTCAGAATTGAAACAGAGAAAAGCCGATAATCTGCAGAAAACCTTTTTATGGTTGATTATTATCGACTATCTTTTGCTGTCATTTTTCCTATACCAACTCTCATCGCTGGATTTAAAAACAGGGACTATGATCAGTTTACTGTTGATTTTATATAATGGTCTACTGGCTGGATTTTGTTTTCATCGTGCGAATAGAACAGATGATGGCTATATTATTTACCCTATCATCTCAGCTATATTGCTCGCTTTCGTCTGCTTTTTATATTTCTTCTTTTTAGTGGCTTAACGTCGACGACAAAAAAATCTTACCACTATTTCCCCCAGCCAAAAGCTAACCGCAAACAATGAGATAAAAAAGGCACTACTACATGCGTACGCCCACATAGCAGATAAACGAAAGAAATAACTAAAACTAAATGCAATACCATTGAATGCTTCAAACGGCATCTCTAACCACGGCGTATTAGTTGAATTTCCTATTGTTGCAACCACACAAACTAAAACAATGCAGGCAATACATAAGCCCAGTTTATTTTCACTAGAAATCATATAACGAACTACTTTATCACACTAAAAAAGTTAGTTTTACACCACATTTTAAAAATAACAATATAAGGTATTAAAAAAACAAAAAAATAAACTATTTTATATCATTCAAGAATAAATTGGAAACATATCTAACATATGTTTTTTTTCGAAAAAATTTAAATGACTATTTTACTCACACACATATAGTTCATTTTTTTACATATATTGTTGGCTATAAATATGAACTATAAGAAAATTATTTTATTAATATTACCACTAAGTTTATACGGTTGTGGTGGCGGTGGGGATGATAGTGACCAAACCATTTTAGATGTTATTGAAGATGCTATTACAGAAAGTGAACAAGATAATAATCAGACAGATGTTATCACAGAAGATAAGCAAGATAATGTATTAGTATCGGATGTCGCTGTTATTGATGAAGATTGGTATTATGGTACAAAATTTGTGCTTTATCGGGATGCGCAAGTTAAAACTAAAGTATCAATTATTAATGGTGTTGCGATTGAAGCCTTTTTAATTACAGAAAAAGAATATAATACTTGGGTCACTATTACACAAAACAAACAATTTACAGATGCTAATATTCAATATATTGAAAATTTGAGTATATCTCCAATTGCTACTACTCATGAATCTGACTGGGTCACATTAAGTGCTGGAAATTATTACTATCTTCTTGAGAATACAAATTTCGGAACAACATCTCCTCCCTTTAATATTAAGAACGATCAAGTAACTGTTGAGTTTAGTATTTCTGCTAAATAGCACATTTAAAGAAGTTCACCTTAATTGACATTATAGTGAACTTCTATAGTTACTTCTTCACACACACGACGATTGCATTACCTGATTCCCCATTCCAAGGAATAAGTTTCTCATAGTCATGCTCGAACATATGCACTTCAAAGTAAGGCTCAAGTAGCGCTTGAAGTTCAATAAAGCTCACCGCAACCATTGGATGTTCATCATGCCAAATTTCAGTATTGAGTGTATCCGCTTTTTCAATACTCAATTTCAGCGCTTGTTTTTCACCTTCACCTTGGTAGAACCAACCTGAACTAAAGGTAAAGCGGCTGTTATCGTGATCAACGCTATGGCGAACAAAAGAATCATTGTTGATTAAATTCTTTTCCACCGCATTAAAACAAAAGATACCGTCATCTTTTAGTGCTGCATGAGCGCTTTCAATACAGCGTGTTAAGTTTGCAAAGCCATCGCTATAGTGAATGGAATACAAGAAGCAAGTGATCAAGTCTAACGGCTGATCGACTTTAAATTCACACATGTTCTGCAATACAAACTCTGCTTCTGGACAGCGAAGTTTGGCAAGATCTAGCATTGGCTGATTAATGTCTAAACCAGAACTTTGAAAGCCTTTATCGATAAAATGACGAACATGAGGCCCTGTACCACAGGCTAAATCTAAATGGCGTGTACCTTTATTACCAAAAAGCTGGTGAAGTCGACGAATACACTCGGCTTGAGCTTGATAATTAATATCAGCACACATTAAATCGTAGTAAGAAGATAGATCTGTATACAGCGCTGTAGAAGTGGTTGTTGCCAATATCTTATACCGTGTAGGGTTATTAACTGGCGCGGATAGTATAGTAATTGACGCTCATTCAAAAACACGGATTTTTATTATTACGATAAATTTTATTTATCAGATAACACGTAAAAAATAATATTAATTGAGCGCATCCCTTTAATCACAGTTCTAACAACACGCGATATAAATGATCACCACTAAGACATTTACATCCTCTTACAAATAAAACTGAGAGGCTTTCCCTTGTTTGTTTAGTTATTGATCACATAGGATGAAGCATACTTTTACAACCAAATATAATCACAACGCAATAAGTTAAATATTATTTCCATGTATTAGCGGCACCAAAGACGTATTACTCAAACTTTCGTTTCAATTTTTATACGCTTGGTGAAATATAGAGGAATAATGATGACGATTAAATTTCAGTTCTTTACGCTTAACAACAATAGAAAACAATTCACTTTTCTTGATATGTCATCATCGACATTTCTTAAAGAAAAAGAAACCTTACTCTCTCAAGGCTTTGAAGTCCTAGATGATGTAATTTATGCAGAAACAAGTGAAGAAGCAGTAGAGCATTATAAGTCAAACTATATTTACGTATTAGAAGAATATAACAGAACGTCAAACCCATTCTATATTGTTTTAAGCATCATCGAATCTATTCGAGATCGCTTCAAACGCAAGTAACTAAACAAAACTATTTAGCTAAACTCATCGTATTAATACTTATTATTTCAATACGATGAGTTTCACTTTATGCAAATATTGATCTTAGGTGGTACAGGTGGCATTGGTTCAGCTTTAATAAACGCATATCTAAGCCAAGGCACGGTTAATCGTATCCATGCGACATACCACAGCAGCCAACCAACTATTGAACACCCTCAGCTCACTTGGCATCGTACTGATGTCAGCAAAGATTCTGATGTGGCTAAGTTATCAGAAACATTTGACCAGCTTGATATCGTTATCAATACGGTTGGCATGTTACACAGTGGAGATAAGATGCCAGAAAAAACCATTACTCAATTTGATAGTGATTTTTTCAATCAAAATATCGCAACGAACGTATTACCAACTCTGCTCCTCGCTAAGTACTTATCTCCTAAATTAAAATCAAAAACATTGAATTACTTTGTGACTGTTTCGGCAAAAATTGGCAGTATTGAAGACAATCATTTAGGTGGATGGATAAGTTACCGAAGTTCAAAAGCGGCATTAAATATGGCTTTGAAAACCATTAGCATTGAATGGAAAAATAAAGCCTTTAATACCTGTGTTATTGCGTTTCATCCCGGAACAACTGATACCCACTTATCAAAGCCTTTTCAGCAAAATGTACCTGAAGGTAATTTACAACAGCCAGAACAAGTCGCTGCAGCATTAATTCACTTACTACAGCGACTGAGCTTAAAAGATAATGGTAAGTTCTTTAGCTACGATGGTACTGAAATTCCATGGTGAACATTAAAATATCCAACCATATATATAACCTGCACTCATCGCCATGGTTAAAATCACAGTGACAAAAGCAATGATCATTGGCGTTTTAAATATTGATTTCAGCAAGATAACTTCCGTTAAACTCGCGCCAGCACTACCAATAATTAATGCCATTACCGCACCTAGTCCCATTCCTTTTGCAGCTAATGCCGCACTTAATGGGATCACCGCTTCAGCACGAATGTATAGCGGGATACCAATAATAGCCGCTACCGGAATCGCAAATGGGTTATTTTCATTGGCTACTTTGGCAACAAATTCCGTTGGCATAAAACCATAAATCACAGAGCCAATAGCAATACCACCAATTAAATACGGCAGTACTTTTTTAAAGTCTTTCCAAGTGGTATCCCAGATTTTTTTCCATTTATTGGTTTCAACCTTAGTACCGCTACAACTCTTCGCACAACACGATGGCTCAGGCTCAATATAGGCTTCTGGCTTTACAAAACGCTCAAAATTGAGTTTTTCTAACACCACACCTGCAATGACAGAAACACCCATCGCCATTACAAAGTAAAACACCGCAACTTTAATGCCAAAAGTAGCAATGAATAAACCGATAATGATTGGATTAAGTAACGGACTTGCAAACAAAAACACCATCATGGTACCAAAACCTGCTTTTGCTCTGAGCAATCCTTTTAAAAACGGAATCGTAGAGCAAGAACAAAAAGGCGTAATCGCACCTAACAGGCCAGCCACGATATAGCCACTCCCTTGTTTACCACTCAGGATCTGCTGGATCTTTTTCGGTGGAATATAGCTTTGCAACACTCCCACTAAAAAGCTAATCAATAAAAACAATAGCGTTAGCTCAATAGCTAAAAAGAGAAACATCTCTAACGTATCTTTTAACATCACAAAACCTTTAATCTATATTTCTAGAATAATCGAAATATAGATTAACCGATTGGAACGATCAAGATATTTCTAGTATTATCGAAATATAAATTCAGTACGAGACGTAAGATGAATACAGAAATTATCGCTAAAGCATTGAAAGAATTAGGTCATCCGACACGATTAATGATTTACAAATCGGTGATAAGAGCAGGTCATCAAGGTATTGCTGTGGGTGGTTTACAAGAAAAACTGGCGATTCCCGGCTCTACTCTCTCTCACCATATTTCAGGACTAGCATCAGCTGGGTTGATTTCACAGCGTAGAGAAGGACGAACCTTGTTTTGCGTGGCGGAATACCAGAAATTAGATTCAGTGATCGCATATTTACAAGATGAATGCTGTGCCGATGAAAATCAGCAATAGGAAAAGCGACCGTTATTTTAGTAAAGCAACAACAGTATGACGGTGAACGTTCGCTTGTGCCGCTAAGGTTCGATAAGTTGCGCTAAACTGTTGATTACCCGTACCTGACAACTGGCTAAGCTTATCTTCCACTTGCTTGATATCACTCACAGCAGTGTTAGCTTTTGCTGCTGCCATTTGTTTAGCCAATGCCGTTTGGTAAGCTTTTATATCATCGAGACTTTGTTGCACTTGCCGTAAATGCTGATTCACTTTTACTAATGTATCGCGGATTTGCTCGCGGTTATTTAAGCTAAGTTGTCCATCTTCAATCCCTTCCGGTTCAGGCTTAATCGTTAACGTATTTGCCTGTCCCGCTGGGTATCTATGCCCCTGACCAACAACCAGTACTTTACCTTCAAGACTTTGGTAATCATGTTCATTGGCACGAAATGTAATATCACCATTATCTTGCACTGATGCGCGAAGACCAAAAGGGATCACATGACGATCTATCTGCGACACTAACGCTTTATCACTTAGTTTCGCATCCATATTAACAACAACCGTTCCTAACTGTTGAAAGCTTAATTTAATCAGCTCACTGTGCTCTCGCTGACGCTGAACATTCAAACCAGGTACTGAAAATGTCCGTGTTATTGGCCTATCAATATTCACCTTTAGCTCGGCATCAATGACACGTAGACCATCACTTTTGGCTTGATTAAGTATGTTTTTAATCGAATCCAAATGGCGATTAGCATTGGTTTGAGAAGATGGGTCAATAGCACGATGGGCAATAAGCTCTGCACTTAATACCTTCTTTATGGCTTGTAATTCTCGCCCTACCGCACCTAACGCCTGTTGTGCAATTTGTACTGATGTTGCTTGCTGCTGCCCTTTCGCAAGTAGTGTTTTAGAAACTGCATATCCATCAGGTTGATAACTCAATTGCTTTAACGGCGAAGTCGAGGCATTTTTAGCATCAACCTTACCTGCCACAGCAGGCGTTACCACCGACTGCTTGTTGGCATTGGTAAAGTGAATATTCTGGGTTCTAACTTCCGCTGTACTGGTCACCATAATACTGCACTACCTTACAAACGATTAAACAATGATAAATCGTTAATTTTCATGTAGCTCGCCTGTGTTGCTTGTAATGCCGCCATATAATTATTTAAACGTACCGACGCTTCACCATAATCCAACGCTTCTAGATCATTGGTTACCGCTTCAACAAATAACTTATTATCGCCATGGCTGGTTTCCATTAAATCTAAATTATTATGACGCCCACCAATATCGGTTACTGCAGCTAAAACGTTATCATGTGTTATATCTAAAGTGTTTAACGTTGCTTGTAAGGTGTTATTGAGATTTGCTGTTGGGGCTTGTAACTCGGTTATCGCTGCGTCAATCTGATTTAAGATATTATTACCGCCAAGATCGAGCATTTCTTGTGAAGCAAAATTGGCTTCCATCGTCACGCCCTTTGCTACCGTCACCACACGTTTATCACTATTGCCTTCAAAAATATAACCACCAGCAGGCTGCGGTGTGATCGCTGGAACATCACTTTGAGTACCGGAAAAAAGGTAATTACCTTCTTCATCTTGAACGTTAAAAGAAGATATCAATGCATCACGTAAACTAACTAATTTATTGGCATAACTTTCTCTATCGGCATCTGATATCGCGCCATTTGACGCTAATAGCAAAGTATCTCGCATGTCCTTTAACGTATCACTTGCAGCCATTAAATGAACTTCTTGCGACGATAGCGCTGTTTTCACATTGTTGATATTGTCTTGATACTGATTTATTGCGCTATTTTCACGTTCGAGATTCAATAAGTTGATGGAATCAATCGGATTGTCAGACAATTTTAGTAATCGCTGACCTGTCGACATCTGCGCTAACACTTCACCTAAGCCTTGGTTATTTTTTGATAGGCTTGTTAACATTAGCTGGCTAAATTGCGTATCACTGACTCTCATCATTCATCCCTTACAATAATCGTAATACTGAATCGAACAGTTCATTGGCTGTGCTGATCACTTTCATGTTTGCTTGATAAGCATTGGTAAATGTCATTAGGTTTGCCGCTTCTTCATCACTGTTAACCGCACTTAAATTATCTCGTGCTGCGTTGGCTTGACTGAATAAGGTTTCTGCTGCTTTTTGATCAACGGCGGCTTGTCGTGTTTCAATAGCTGTTTTACCCACCATAGAGGCAAATGCATCATTCAAGGTCACACTACCTAACCCAGTGATCGCCATTGGTTTTGTCGACAAATCGATCAAGGCTTGTAACGTATCACTGTTACCCGGTGTCCCATCTGAAGATAATGCCAGCTCAGCTGGTGTGATCGCGGTAATATCAAGGCTGGCTGCTGGTGAATTAGGATCAAATGAAAACAATGCTTGCCCTGCATTACCATTTAAATCAAAACCCGTCGCTAGTACCTGATTAAATTCGGTTGCTAGGTTTTGTGCCATCTCATTAAGCGCTTGTTGGGTAAGTTTTAAGGTGTCTTTAAGATAGTTATCAAATGCTCCTAACTGCCCTCCTAACTCACCTGTAACTGCAAAGGTTTGCCCAGAAAAATCAATTTCAATGTTCTTAATAAACGGCTCATTAACTATCGGAGTAGATTTTAATTGTGCAGCATCACTGCCTAATATCAATGGTTGCCCTGATGCTAACGTGACTTGCAAACTACCATTAGGTTGTTGCGTTGAACTGATCTCTACCACTTCAGAAAGCTGTTTGATTAATACGTCTCGCTCATCAATAAGCTGAGAAGGATTACCACCTGTCGCTTGTGTCTCAACAACGCGATGGTTTATATCAGCAATATTGCTCATTAAGCTGTTAGTATGCTCAATAGATGCCGTCGCCTTATCGCTGATACGGTTACCTTGACCATGTAAAGATTCAGACAAGGTATTAAAACGACGAGATAACGCTTTAGCTTCATTAATAATTTGCTGGCGATTAGGGGTAGATTCAGGTTTTAACGTCGCGTCATTTAATGCTGAAAATAACGAGTCCAAGCCAGCACTAATATTAAAGCCCTCGCCACCTAATAGGCTTTCTAGCATCGTCATATTAGCTAAATTCGCATTGCTTGCTGCTTGTTGACTGGTTGCCGCCCACATTTGTTTTACAATGAATTGATCCGATACACGGCGAATGCTATCAACTTCAACCCCACTGCCAGCGCTGAAAAGTTCACGTCCCGCTAACGCACTCATCATCGCTTGTTGTCGGCTATAACCGACAGTGTTGACATTAGCGACATTATGAGCAGTAACATCAAGCGCCGTTTTATTGGCATTTAAACCACTTAAACCAATATTGATCATATTCATAGCCGTTAACGCTCCTTGTAATATTGCAGTGATTGTTGAAAGGCAGCGCTATTACTCATAGCAATAGAATGAGCCGTGTCTTGCTTGATCACTGGCTGTTTTTCCTGTGATGGTCGCGCTTGATGAGTTAAGGCGACAGGATTATCAGCATTATTAAATTGGCGTTCAGAGCTTAACTGCTTCACTAGCATTTCACTGATCCCCGTTTGTTGCTGTTTTGCCATTTCAATTGCTAACTGACCATCGTAAAAATCTCGATACACGCTCTGCTGTTTACTCGAAAACGGATTGTCTTCATTCGCTAACACATCGCTACTGCTCCGCATTTGACGTAACACCATTTGCAAAAACATCGCTTCAAATTGCCCAGCAACCACCTCTAGCCCTTGTTGATCGGAGATCGAATGTTTAATTTGCTGCAAACCATTATTATCGTGATACAGCACATTATTCTTACTGAGCGTCGTGATATTAGTTTCGCTATTCATTAAAGCCTCCTAGATCACTACCAGCTCTGCATTCAATGCGCCCGCTTCATGTAATGCCTGTAAAATAGACATCAAATCATCAGGTGACGCACCTAAGCTGTTCACGGCATTCACAATAGTATTAAGCTCTGTTCCTTCAGGCCAAATGTACATTTGCGTCTCATCTTGGTTAATATCGACAGTCGAGTTGTTGACACGCTCTGTAGTGCCTTGACTAAAAGCATTAGGCTGGCTGATTTGTTGGCTTTCTGAAATCGTCACAGTAAGGTTACCGTGACTCACCGCCGCTTCACTCACTCGAACATTTTTGCCTACGACCACGGTTCCTGTTCGAGCATTAAATACGACTCGAGCCGCTTTTCGCCCCGTCATTACTTTTAAATCTTCCAACATCGACATAAACGTCACTCGTTGTTGTAGGTCTTGCGGCGCACGCATTTCTACTCGCCCTTTACTTACCGCTGTCGCGACCTTAGGCCCAAACGTAGTATTGATTGCACGAGCAATATTCTTCGCGGTAGTAAAACTCGGTTGACGTAAATTCAGGGTGACTATGCTGCTGTTATTAAAATCCGTCGGTATTTCTCGCTCTAACGTTGCACCATTAGGAATGCGCCCTGTGGTTGGAGTATTGACGGTGATTTTTGAACCGCTTTGCCCTTCTGCTTTTACCCCTCCGACAACCACATTTCCCTGTGCAACAGCATAAACCTCACCATCTATACCTCTCAGTGGCGTCAGTAATAAAGTACCGCCACGTAGGCTTTTTGCATCACCAATAGATGAAACCACAACATTGAGCTCTTGACCGGGTCCTGCCATCGCTTCAACGGTAGCAGTAACACTCACTGAAGCGACATTTTTAAGCTTTGGATCGATCCTATCGCCAATTTGTACCCCAAATTGACGCAGCATATTGGTAATAGACTGGCTGGTAAATTTCACTTGATTTCGATCTCCTGAACCATCGAGGCCAACCACTAAGCCATAACCCACCAGCTGATTTGAACGTATGCCTTGCACATCCACTAAATCCATCATAGGTACTGCTGTTTTCGCACTAACTTTAAGCGGCATCCAACCAAACGTCACACACAAAAAAGTCAGGATTAAATAAACCATTTTTTTCATTAGAAAGGCATCCATGGGCTAGTGAAAAATTGTGTTAACCAGCCTGCAGCATTGCTATCAGCCAGTGCCCCTCGTCCTGAATAAGTGATCCTTGCATCACCAATTCGCTGAGATGAAACTTGATTATGACGATTCACATCATCAACCCGAACCACGCCCGTTAAGCGTATGTATTCATCCCCTTGGTTTAGTCGAATCCACTTTTCACCTCGGATCATCAACACGCCGTTAGGTAGGACTTTATGCACCGTAACTGTGATTGCCCCTTGCAGCTTATTGCCTTGCGTACTAGCAGCCGCACCATCAAAACCACGGTCGCCACTGACACTGGCAGAGAGATCATCAAAGGTTTTATTACCTAATGTCGGCACAGCAAAATCAATAGATGATGATTTACCAAATTTAGTATTGGCTTTTTTACTCGATTGGGTTTGCTCATTAAGTAATACAGTAAGCACATCACCCACACGGTAGGCACGACGATCTTGAAACAAGGTCATCGAGTAATTATGGCGATACAAACTGCCATGTTTGGCTTCAGGTAAGCTGTAATCAAGATCGGGCGGCGCAAAAGCAGCATCATTAGGTTCAGGTGGAATAAACTCTTCACGTACCGCACAACCTGATAATAGAAAAAGAAAACATAGCAATATTAGAAACGGATTCATCCTCACTCCTTACACGGCTTGAGCGACAAATTTCAGCATATCATCAGCAGCAGAGACGACTTTGGCATTCATTTCATAAGCCCTTTGAGTGGTGATCATATCAACCATTTCTTCAACCACCTGTACGTTTGAGCCTTCTAATGCCCCTTGCTTCAAACTGCCTGCGCCATCAGTGCCTGCGATGATCTCTTGTGCCTGTCCACTGGCTTGTGTCTCTTTATAAAGGTTGCCACCAACCGCTTCTAAACCCGCAGGGTTAATAAACTTGGCTAAGGTGATTTGACCTAATTCTTGCGGCTCAGGATCCCCTGCTAAAGTGGCTGTAACAATGCCGTCCACACCGATAGAGATACTATTGGCATCTTCTGGAATTTGGATTTGTGGCTGTAATGGTAAGCCTTGTCCGTTCACCATTAAGCCTTCTGAATTAACGTGGAACTGCCCATTACGGCTATACATAACTTGACCATCAGAGTTTTCAATTTGGAAAAAACCCGATCCCATAACCGCTAGATCCAGTTGTTGTTGGGTATTTTGTGAATTACCTTGCGTAAACACTTTTTGTGTCCCAACAACTCTAACACCACTACCAAGTTGCACACCGCTAGGAAGTTGATTTAACTGATCAACTTGCGCGCCTGGTTGACGTTGAATGCTATAAAAAAGATCTTCAAAAACAACCCGATCTCGTTTGAAACCTACCGTATTAACATTGGCTAAATTGTTAGAAATCGCAGTCATTTTGGTATCTTGCGCTGCCATTCCTGTTTTACTAACCCAAAGTGCTGAATGCATGACGACTCTCCTTGTAACTAATCAGTACCAACGCCATTAGCGAGGATTCATTAACCGTGTGCCTGCTTGTGCTAACGTTTCTGCAGTTTTCATCATCCGCACTTGCATTTCAAAATTGCGAGTCAGCGACATCACGCTAACAAGCTCATTAATCGCAGAAACATTACTGCCTTCTAAATGCCCGGCCGTTATAGCCACAGTAGGATCTTGCGCAAACACTTGATCGTTGATGGGATGAAATAGACCATCACTGTGTTTTTGCAGTTGAGTGAACTCAGGATCGACTAACTTCAATTGTCCAACTTCCAGCTTGGCACCACCGCCAGGCGGCACGACAGTCACTACACCTTTATCGCTAATTTCCACATCTTGATGCTCTGGTAGCACTAAGGCTTCCCCTTCTGACATCAAAGGAAAACCATTAACTCGCATCATGCCCTCTTCATCGACTCGAATATTGCCTGCTCGGGTATAGGCTTCATTGCCAGCTATGGTTTGCACGGTAAAAAAGCCATCACCGTTAATCACAATATCTAATGCTCGCCCTGTTTTGATCACATCACCAGCATCAAAGCGTGTCGCTGCTGAATTAGTCACAACCATGGTGCGACCATCAAAACCGGCACCTTGCAGAGGAATACTTTGTACCCGCTCCATATCTGCTCGAAATCCAGCAGTGTCTGCATTTGATAAGTTATTTGAGCGCACATGCTGCGCTTTCATTACTCGACTAGCACCACTGGTTGCGGTATATAAAAAACTATCCATAACAACCTCTTACTACACTGCATTGAACAGTGATTGGGTGAGTTTGGCCGAAGTTGAAATGGTTTTGGCATTGGCTTGATAGTTACGCTGAGCTGTCATTAAGCTAACTAATTCACTGGTAAGATCGACATTCGAGCCTTCTAGCGCACCAGCAACCAACCCGCCTAATGTGCCCGTACCCGGTGCACCATTAACGGGAGCGCCTGAACTAAAACTTTGGATCCAAGAAGTGCCATTGGTTTTTACCAAGCCTTGAGGATTAGCAAAATCAGCCAACATCACCTGACCTTGTAACTGAGATTGACCATTAGTGTAAGTGGCAAACACCATCCCGTTATCTTCAACACGCACACCAGCGAGCTCACCTGAGGTATAGCCATTTGGCGCATTAGTGCTCACGCCAAAATCCGCACCAAACTGAGTCGTCCCAGCTATATCAATATTGATATTCGCCGCATCCGCACCTGCTGGGTTGAAATTTACAGCAAAAGGAGCCGTTGGTGATTGCAGTGTACCGTCGGTATTAAAAACAACATTTTGGGTTTGCGACGGTGTAGCCGCGCCATCAACGACCACATTCACTTGCCACTCATTAGCATTAGTTTTAGTGAAATACTGTGTAACGGTATGAGGGTTACCTAAAGAGTCATACACTTTTGAGGTATAAGAAGAATTAAAGCTATCAGTTGAATTAGGATCAAACGGATTAATAGCAGGATCAATAACACTCGACCGGGCATCTAAGTTAGCCACAAAAGCTAGCTCATCTGTCGCTTTTGCTGGCAGTGAAGCGGTGGTGATTTTTAAATTTCCTACCGCGCCTGCTTGTAAATTGTTATTCGCATCAACGGTATAGCCTTGAAGTTTGGCACCATTATTACTAACAATGTTGTTATCTTTATCAGATCCAAACACACCTGAACGGGTATATAAAGTTTGCCCAGTATGATCTTTAGTGACAAAAAAGCCACTGCCCGAAATCGCCAGATCTAACGGTCGACCTGTCCCTGTAATTGAGCCTGTTTTATCAAAGTTCTGCGAAATAGCGGCAACTTCTACCCCTCCAGCTTGCATACCATTGTATACCGCTGAAAATTCAGTACGTGACTCTTTAAAACCTGAGGTAGAAACATTGGCAATATTATTACTAATCGTATTTAACTGAACATTGGTTGCGTCTAATCCACTTAATGCAATATCAAAACTCATAACATCCTCTTTTCTTCATTCCTTTATTGCTTTCGCTAACGATGAAAACCAAGCGAAAGCTTAAATAGATTTACTCGCCAAACTGGCTAATTTGATAAAACGGTACTCGACCAATACCTTCAACATTGACCAACGCAGCACCGCCATTCGATGGCACACGTACTTGTGATACTTCTCCTGCCAGCAAAACACTGGGTTGTGGTAAATCTTTCGCCACTTCAACACTGATTTGATATTGCCCTTTAGCTAAACCCAACGCGTTAGGATCAATCGTAAATTCCACTTCACCTTTATTTTTAGGGCCTAACGGCATGATTTTCTTGTTACCAAGTTGATCTGTTAAAACAACCGAGACGGTGCTTGATGCATGTTCTAATTCAATTCGTCCTTGCTGCTTAGCATTCGTCAATTCAACTTCATTACCTTCAACATAAACGGTTTTCCCTACTAACCCAGCCGTTGATAGCACTTGCATGTTATCGAGTAACACCATGCTGTTTTGCATCAGCTTTGCCATGTTTTCAGTGCTTTCTACTTGGGAAAATTGCGCTAGCTGACCAACATATTCAGTGCCATCAAGCGGATTTAACGGATCTTGATTTTGGATCTGTGCCACCATCAAATTGATAAATTCATTTTTCAATCCATTAGCATCATTGGCGCTATTCGGATTGCCCGCAACGGTAGACGTTGATGACTCAATAGCGGGAACATCGGTACTTAATGCACTAAATTGGGCAATAGTCATTAATTACCCTCCCCTAAACGCAGCAACCCTTGCTGCATACTTTTTACGTTACTAAGCACTTCAACGTTAGTTTCAAAGCTTCGGGTAGCTGACATCATGTCTGCCATTTCAGCGACTACATCTATATCAGGGTAATAAACATAACCTTCATCATTAGCGAGTGGGTTGCTCGGTTCAAAGCGCTTTTCTGCCTCACCTGCGTGTTGAACAACATCCATGATCCTTACTTCTGCACTGGGATAATTAGCTTGATCGCCAGTTAACTGTGTTTTGCCATAAACAGTCGCAAAAATAGGTTTCAACGCTTGATAGGCATCATCAGGATTTGCCGCTACCGCATCAGCATTCGCTAAATTACTTGCGACAGTATTCAAACGTATAGTTTGTGCATTCATTGCAGAGCCAGCAATGGCATAAATATCAGTAAAAGCCATGGTTAACGCCCCTTAATTACTTCAGCCAAACCTTTAAATTTCATATTCATGAAGGTTAGGCTGCTCTGAAAATCCATATTGTTCTTGGTAAATTTGGCTTGCTCGACACTCAGTTCGACCGTGTTACCATCCTTGGAATTTTGATATGGCACGCTATAACCATCAGACACCAACAGCTGAGAAGTGGCCTTTTGTACTTTTCCCAAATCCATCTGATTTACGATGACATCAAAACGAATATCTTTGGCAAGATACCCAGGGGTATCAACATTTGCTAAATTACTGGCAAGCACCTTGGCTCTTTGCACTCGAAAATCTAGTGTTTGTGGATGAACTCCCAATGCACTATCAAAATTTATAGCCATCAATCTCTCCTTAGCAAGCACAATAGCTATTGCAATAAAAAGAGAGAATCCAAAATACATGCCATAATAATAAGCATTATTTTTCAGTTATTTATGAACATTACGGAAAGGAAATTTCCTCTAAAGGAAGTCAAACGGAAAGGAAAAATTGTGCAGATATTACATGTAATTTCACTGATGATGTTATTGCTGCTACCCACATTAGGATGGGCGAATTCAGCATCACAGAAAGTCGCCTCAAAAGATCATAAACTTGATACCAAATTGTTAGAACAACAATTAAAAAGAGCCGTAAATCAAGAAATCGACAACTATAGCGAGCGTCATCAATGGTCGAACGTTACCAGCAAAATTAAGGTAAAACTGCCAACGGCAGCTTCATCACTACCTTCTTGCCCAACGCCATTAGGCTTTTCGAGCCAAGATAACCAAGCCCAACCTATTGGACGCTTAAAACGACAAGTTAAGTGTGAAAGCACGCCTATGAACTGGCAGTTCAATGCAACTATTTATGTTGAAATCACTCTCCCCGTACTGGTTGCCAAAACACAGATCAATCGAAATGAAATGATTACCAGTGACATGCTCAGTCACCAATCAATACGACTAAAAAGCTCTAAAGCCATCCTTACCTCAACAGATCAAACTATCGGCTCATATACAACAAGAAGAGTTCGCCAAGGACAACTGATCACTGAAAACTTATTAAAGAAACCCTTTTTGATAAATAAGGGAGATGAAGTGCTCATTGTGGCAAAAAGAGGAGAATTCGAAGCCTCTACAAAGGGTATCGCTTTAGAGCATGGAAAACTGAACGAGCAAATAAAGATTCAAAACAAAAACTCGCATAAAGTGATCTCTGGAAGAATTTTTGCTCAAGGAAAAGTGGAAACAATATTTTAAAACACGCCAAAAAGATACCGCTCACCTTAAGAATAAACAACAATATTTTGACAGCTTTTTAGGTATTTATATCGTTACAATTTATACCTTTTATCAATACAATACTTTTATATCAATATTGTTTCTAAATATTAATGACAGATAAATAACATTGTTAAGCCTTTATTTTTACAATATACAACAGCAATAAATTACTATTTTAGGTCATGCCTTCATGCAAAAGAAACTTATTGCAGTTGCTATTAGCTCATCAATTTTGTTGATGGGTTGTCATGATGACGATACGTCTAACACAACCATTATTCCTCCTACCGAAATTCTGCCGAGTGAACCGCTTCCGGAACCAGAGCCTGAGATCACGCCTCCACCTGTTGATCCTGAAACAGGTGATCCGGAAGTCATCCCTCCAGTAGAGCCAGATCCAACCGCCACCGCACTTTTTGCTTTAGATAGCGATCTTAGTTTTGGCAACAGCGTGCTATGTAATGGTGAAACAGCAAACAGCCTGATTATTAATAATGGCGATACTGTCAGTTGCTATTACGGTGCTGTTGAGCTTGCAACATTTAGCAATATCGAGCTTAAAATCACCAAAGGCAAAGCCTTAGAAAAAGTTAAGCGCTTAAACTTAGCGGATTCAGATCGTTTTGTTGCGATCACAGATGCTATTGAACTGCAAAATGCGTTAGATAACACTCGAAGCCTATTACTTAAAAGTGGTACTGCTATCGGTGGCGTAGTTGAGCTGTCATTATCTTCTGCTGAGCAAGTACGTTTTAACAGCTTGTATCATTCCACGGAATTACAGACCTTAAGTAAAGATGAATTTAACAAGTTATTAGTCGATAAAGTCGAAGAGAATACCGAAGCGGATAGCAAGCCTTCTACTCATGAACCGGATGTAAAACCAGAAGTCACTCCTGGTACAAGTGACGATCTAAATTCTAACTTTGTTTCTGCCAATGCGGAGGCAAACTTGGTTTATCAACCGACAGAGGTGATCCTATCTCAAGGTACACTGGTTGATAGTCACAACAATCCAGTACAAGGTATTGAGTACTACAGCCATTCATCTCGAGGCATTACCGATGAACAAGGCAAATTCTCATTCAACTGGGGTGAAACTGTCTCTTTTGGTATCGATACCTTTGAATTAGGTGAAATCAAAGCCAACAAAACGCAGTTTTCCATTACAGATTTAGGCGCTGAGCACCTAGGCCGTAATGCTGAACGTTTATTGCAGCGCTACTCCCATGATGATTCACAGCTTGTGATCAACGATCGTGTTCGCCAAGTCTTTGCCATGTACCCGAACGTCATCAATGAAGCGATTAACCTATCACTGTCAGAGCCTGTAATGCTTGATAACGGCACAGGTACTCAAACCCCTATTGATGGAGAGTTTGATAAACAATTTAACCAAGGTTTAGCACTAGATATCGACACTGCGATTTGTGAAGGTAAATGTAGTGCCACACGCAGTATCTCAAGCTTATCGTTTCCTCGTGTGATGGATGCTGGCGGTAACATTCAAGCGGATATTTTAAAGCTATGGGGTGCTGGTGTTGATGCGCAGTCAGAAGGCTGGAAACCTGTCACTAAATTCCACGTATTTAGTGACGAAACCTGGTACTACGGCAGTCCAGGTTATCCTCGTGGACAAGGTGCAATCAACATTTCAAATGCAGCATTTCCTGTATTGATGCCGCGTAACGATAATAACTTTTGGCTACGTTTTGGTCAGAAGAAAGCATGGGACGAACGTTCTCTTGCATACATTACTGAATCACCATCAACAGTGAAGCCAGATTTAGTCAGTGGTAACACTGCAACCTTTAATCTGCCATTTATCAGTATTGGTGAAGTAGGCGCAGGTAAAGTTATGTTGTTAGGTAACAGCAAATACAACACGATTCTGGTGTGTCCTGAAAGCTATAGTTGGGATAACGGCGTAAGTGACAACGGAGCATGTTGGAATAACACCCAAGATTCCGAAGATATGGCGAATTTCTTCTCCAATACCTTCCGTTATTTAATTGGTGATAAATACGCTACATCAGCAGAGCCAATCAACATTGGTACCAATATTCCTGATGTTTATTTCCGCCGTTCAGGACATCTAGTCATTGGTAATAAAGCACCATTTGTCATTGATCCTCGCTTTAAGATGACAGCTCAACAGCTTTCAAGCTTTAGTGGTATCGATCCCGTTGATATGCCGTTGTTAATTCTAAATGGCTACGAAAATAGTGTATCAATCAGTGGTGAGATCCCTTCTTTTGCCAACACCGATCAACCTAAACTAACTCAACAAGATGTTTCTGATCTACTCAGTTATGTAGAGCGTGGCGGTAATATCTTGATCATGGAAAGTATTACTAAACGTGTAAACGATGACTTTACTCGTTTACTGGACGGTGCAGGATTAGCAATTAATGGTCAATCAACCGCAGGTGGTAATGGCCCAAGTTATGGCTACCCTGATCGCGTACGTTCTCAACGTCAACACGGTTACTGGGTCTTAGAGCGCTATGCTGCAGTTAAAGATGGCGATACAGATAAACTAAAACAGCCGTATAACATAGACGAAGTGACTGGCACAGTTACATGGGATTTTATCGAAAACAAAAAGCCTGACGATAAACCAAACTTAGAAGTCGCACATAAGCTAATTAAAAACGAGCAAGGTGAAAACGTTAAGCTGTTAGCTTTCGTTGATACCTTCCAAGAAGGTAAGGAACGAGCGCCAGAAGCTATTGAAGCAGACAAACAACGTATTCTTAAAGAGTTCAATGTTAAAGAATGTACGTTAACGGATTATCACTATGAGATTAACTGTCTAGAGTATCGTCCGGGGAATGATATACGTCTATCTGGTGGTATGCATCGCGCGCTTTATAAAGAGTTACCACTTGATGAAGCGACAGCAAAAGCCATGATTAAAGCGGCAGATCTTGGTACTAATATCGAGCGTTTATATCAACACGAGCTGTATTTTAGAACTAGAGGCAGCCAAGGTGAACGCTTAAGCAGTGTTGATCTTAATCGTATCTACCAAAACATGACTGTATGGTTATGGAACGATCTCGATTATCGCTTTGAATCTGGTAAAGAAGACGAACTTGGCTTTGAACGCTTTACTGAGTTCCTAAACTGTTATGGTGATACCGCTGCAGGGCAAACCACCTGTAGTGATGCGCTAAAGAAAAGTCTTGAAGCCAACAACATGGTTTATGGCGCAGAGAAAGAAAACGTAGGTAAATACGCTGGCTGGATGAACCCAAGCTACCCATTAAATTACATGGAAAAACCGCTAACACGCTTGATGTTGGGTCGAACTTACTTCGATCTTGATATTAAAGCAGATGTTCGCCAATACCCAGGTGAAGTTACAACAAGTGGTGGTAGCACTAGCATCACTGTTGATTTAAGCAATAACACTGCCGCTTGGTTTGCAGGAAACCGTCAAGCTACGGGTCAATGGGCAATTGCACATGAACCAATGACAATCACAGCATCAGGTAATAGTAATCCGATCACAGTAACCGTTGCACTGGCAGATGATTTAACAGGACGTGAAAAACATGAGTTAGGTTTAAAGCGTCCGCCTCGTATGACCAAGACCTTTACTCTACAACCCAATGCAACAGCTAATTTTACAGCGCCTTATGGTGGTCTCGTATATGTGCAAGGTAATGAAACCAATCCTGTGACATTAAACTTCTCAGGTACGGTGAACGCCCCTTGGTTTAAGGTCGATAAATGGATTAACGATCAAAGCTCACCAGCACCAATTGGTGAAATTGAATCGAATACCTTTATTTACACCGCTGCCGCTGAGAATTTAACAGCAAGCAATTACGGTGGGGATAGAACCAAATTTGCAGCAGAACTTGATATGTTCTCCGCAGATGTCAATGATTTCTACGCTCGTGATGAAGCGGTCGGAGAAGGAAATGGTCGTAATGGCAAAGCGACAGATAGTACGCGATCGAATAACAAGCACCACTTTGTAAACGATATCGCTATTTCTATTGGCGCAGCCCACTCCGGCTACCCAGTGATGAACGGCAGCTTTAATAAAACATCAACATCACTATCAACTACGCCACTAAATGACTGGTTGCTATGGCACGAGGTTGGTCACAATGCCGCTGAAGCACCATTTAATGTGGAAGGTGCTACAGAAGTGGTGAACAACATGCTGGCACTTTACATGCAGGATAAATACCTCGGTAAAATGACCCGTGTCGAAGCTGATATAAAAATGGCACCTAACTTTGTCCGCCTAGAGCAAGGACATGCATGGGCTGCTGACGGTAACGGTGAACGTTTACTGATGTTTGCTCAGTTAAAAGAATGGGCAGAGCAAGAGTTTGATATCAATAACGCTATCAAAGCACCTTTGCCATCTTACTACGCGAATACTGTAACCGGACTAAAAGGCTGGGATTTGATCAAGCTAATGCATCGTTTAACGCGTAATAATGAAGAAGACAACACGCTATTACCAACCAATAACGTTTGTCGTGATCAAAGTGAATTAAGCAAAGGTGATCAACTAATGTTATGTGCCTCTTACGCTGCACAAAAAGATCTGTCAGATTTCTTTGCTGCATGGAACCCAGGTTCAAAAGCATACCTTGTTCCTGGTGAGTCTAAGCCACAATATGAAGGTGGGATCACTTCAGCAGGTTTAAGCGCAGTACAAGCACTTAAACTACCGAAGCCAACATTAGATCCGCTATCAATTAACAGTGTGACGGTAGCACCTCGATAAACAATTAAACACCATAACCCAAGCCGCGAGTCACTGACTGGCGGCTTTTTTTCATCAACACATTATTTCTATTTAATCTTTCAACATCATTGGTCGCCCAAGTAAAGAGAGCTTCTTGTGCAGGAATAAAACCGATGAAAATAGATAAAATCGCCACCACTCAATTCAATCAAACGCAGTTAACCAATACTGCACAACAACCAACAACAGAAAAAAAACTGTTGCTAGCGATAACACTTCAACCTCAATAGATAGCCAGTTATTAGCTCAAGCAAAGCAGCCTCTGAGCGCATTACCCGATGTGGATATGGCAAAAGTGGAGCAAATTAAAGCGGCACTGAATCGAGGGGAAATTAGCTTAGATGTTGATGCTCTCTCTAGTGCAATTTTGCAATTTCATACTGGACATGAATAAAGCCAAGGTTCACAAAACTCACGGAGTCACACATGCCGCAAGCTTTAAATAAGCAGAAAATCATTATCAACTTAATCAAAGATATTCAGCGTGATATTGCCAATTATCATCAGCTTCACGCCCTAATGCTAAAACAACATCAATGCTATTTGACCTTTAATGGTAACGTATTAGCGCAATTAACAGCCCAACAGCAACCTCTTCTTGAAACGCTAAAACTGCGTAGCCAACAACGTTATCAATCGATGCAAAGCCTTGGTTTACCTATTTCAGCTCAAGGTATCGATAAATTACACAATGTATTACCTGCACAATTACAAAAACAAGTTCAGCAGCAATGGAGTCAACTAGAAAGTTTGATAAAGCAATGCCATGCCCTTAATCAGCGAAATGGCGTGCTATCAGCGAACTTTACCGAACTGCTTTGTCAGTTATACGAGCCAGAAGCAAAGTCACGCTATGCGTTTCCTCATCTCATGCAAGGTTAATATCATGAGATATTGCTTGAGTCGTTATCAAATCGCCGCTATCAAAGCTCAGTTTAGCATCTGGATTGCTGTGCTTACACTGATTTTTCCCCTAACAAGCCATGCGATACCACAGCATTATCAAGTCAAGTTTGAGCAGCAAGTCACCAAGCACTACCAGCGTTTATCGCCCCATAAAAAAGTCATCAATAACCAGTTCACTCGCCATCAAAAAACGGTGCAACATATCATTCAGCAATTAGATAAGAATGGATTGCCTCGCAGCATGGTTTTGATCCCCATGATTGAATCAACCTTTGATCAACATGCGGTATCACATGCAAAAGCAGCAGGTTTATGGCAGTTGATGCCAGCAACCGCAAAACGCTTTGGCCTTACGGTTTCTAACCAGCAAGATGAGAGGTTTAACATTACCCGAAGCACAGAGGCAGCACTGCAATATTTGATATTTCTTTACAACAAGTTTGATAAAGATTTAAAGCTGACTTTAGCTGCATATAATTCAGGGGAAGGACGAGTACAACGTGCTTTAAAGCGCGTAGTTGATAAACATTTTTCTGCGCTTCGCTTACCTGATGAAACCGTTGATTATGTACATAAGTTTTATGCTTTGGCGAAACTGGTTGATCTTAAAAATCTTGTAGACTCATCAACAGGCTATCGCTTATCACCTTCCTCCACCAGCACGTTATCAACTCATCATGAAGTACGCTTTCTCAAACAATTATTTGAAACAAAAACCGTGATTAACATGGATCCGATCAAACCTTTGATCAGTTTTAACTAACTATCTATGTATGCTAATTAAGCAATCAATATCAGACAAAAAAGTTGTAACTTTCCCATAATGAAAAGTAACAAATGAAACAAAAATTAAAAGTCAATATAATCAATTATTTATGATTAAAATCAAAATAACCCTACAAACGTAATGCAATAAAACACATAATATTTGAGACAGTTTTAGGACAAAATCACTTACACTTCAGCTTTGTATTTTATAAAATATGATTTATGTTTTCATATTGTTAACGATTGATAAGTATTATTTTAAAATCAAATTAATCACCACAGAGAATAATTTCAACCAAAACATTCCCAGAACAAATGTAACAAATGTAACAAATGATGTGCTCTTCTTGTTAAATATAAAAATAAATCTTTTATTTTCAATAAAATAAATCATCTTATCTATTTTTTATCAAGACGATAAATATCACTAATTATCTTCTAATGCACTTGTTTTGTATAAATTACGTTAATTAAATATCTAGTCAATTAACCTTATATATGAAACTGACGCGCTTACCTTTTTTTATTTTATTGTATGCCATCTCATTTAATACCTTTGCTGAAAGCTTTACCGAACTTAATGAAAATATAAAACTTGATGCAAAGACAAATACTTTTTACAGCTTTATTGTTGATTCAAAAGGTTATCAGTGTAAGAAATTAAAAGTCTCTGGATTTATGTTTGGTCATGCTCATGGCTTACCAACTGAACCACTACTTATTACTAAGCCTAATAATAAGTGCTTATTAGACGGTCTTTATTTCAATATGCGTGGACAATGGAAAGTAAAACTATCTATTGGTGATGATGTTGTATCAGATTATTCGTTTAGTATTTAACAAGTTCACATTAACTGCTCTTATTATTTTATTAACGCTCTATTTTATTATTCATTCAAAAAGTGAAAAGCCTAGTTTTAGCAAACTTGAAATAGAGTTAATAAAAGAAACATTGTTAGATGAATCGTTAAGAGATCACAAAACAGCATTATTCAATATAGAGGATAACTCACTTCAAGCGCTGGGCTATCGTTTATTTAATGATAAGAAACTAAGTAAGAATGGTGACATTAGTTGTTCGTCATGCCATGTTCCAGAAAATAATTTCCACGATATTAATAATGTAAGCCATGACGTATTAGGGCGAGATATTAAAGCACCAAGTATTGTTGGGGTATCAACCCAACCTTGGTTCTTTTGGAACGGACGTGCAGATTCTCTATGGGCTCAGATTTTAGAAGCGCTAGAAAACGAACATCAAATAACACCTGAATTTACAGTAAATTATGTTTGCGATAACTATCAGCCATCGTTTCAATCAATACTGGCTTTCTGTGATTCAACACAAATAGACATCACAGAGAAATTCACGCTGATAGGAAAAGCCATAACGAGTTATGTAGCAACGCTAAAACACACTTGGACGCGTTACGATGAATATATTTATACTCAATTCATCCAACAACAAGATGCTAGCCACCTGCTCAGTTATGACGAAATCAGAGGATTAAAGCTATTTCTTAGTCGGGATCATACTGGCTGTGTTGATTGTCACAGTGGACAACGATTTACCAATGACAGCTTTTTTGCCATTGGCACAGGTATTGGCAGCAATGATGACCGAATAGTAGGTATTCAAAAATATAAATCTTCTGAATTTAAATGTGAGGATTGGGATAAAGCCAGTAACTGTATGAATACTCGGTTTATGAGAACATCAGGGCCTGATTTAAAAGGCGCTTTCAAAGTTCCATCCCTGAGAAACCTACGCCACTCCCCTCGCTTTATGCACGATGGTCGATTTGGCAATTTAGAAGATGTACTTAACCACTATACGTATCCAACTGGATATATGAACGATTACGTAGATATAAAACCGATACGATTAATGCCCCATGAACGTAAGCAATTAATCATGTTCCTCAATACTTTAAATGACCCCTTTGTTCCAGCAGGAAAGTAAATGAACGTTAGACATATTATTTTATTATTTATAGCTTTATTTTTTTCATCCTCATCATTTGCACACGTACAATGGTTCGTAGCACCTGAAGATATGAAAGATGTGTATTTTGAATTTGATTTATTTTATATGGCAATATTTCTTTTCATCTCTTTTTTCACTGCACTAGCAGTAATGATAACTCGTCAAAAAAATAAGCCAGAATTTGTAAAAGTATTGATGGGTGCAGATGTTAAATTGAGCCGTCGTCTTTATGTCATGGTATTTGTTTTTATTCAGGTACTCTTTTTTTCTATTCAGGTAATTAAAGGTGGCTTTATTGCCCCTAATATTGTGTTACAGCCTCAGTTTATTTTCCTCGGTCTGGTTTCACAATTATTAGTTGTGATCACAGCAGCAGTGAGTATTACACTATCAGGATTTATGGTGATACTAACAACACTTGTTATGATTGCCTTAACACCATGGGAAATTTGGATTAATTACGCATTTGAATTCTTTGCTATTGGTATTTTTATGATGCTGACTGGCTCGTATGTATCAACTATTGATAATAAATTCTTAGCTGCGTTTAACTTACCCAATACTGATGAACTATGGCGTGTGGCATTATTAACACTGCGTATAGGCATTGGTGCTCAACTTGCGATCCTTGCGTTAACTGAAAAAATGGTTTACCCAGGGCTAGCGGTTGTCTTTATTGAGATGTTCCCGTTCTACAACATCTTCCCACAAATTGGCCTACATGCAGGCACTGATCTGCACTTTGTCTTCTTTATTGGCTTATGTGAACTATCTCTAGGTGTACTACTGATGACAGGTGTTGCAAACCGTTTAACCATGACAATGCTAACCTTCGCCTTCGTGACAACTGCAATCATTCACGGTGTACATGAGGTTGAAGGCCATCTACCTATTTTCGCAGCAGCATTTGTATTGCTGTTAACACAACGTAATAAGCAGAGCACCTCTCGTCATACTCAAATGAGCAGAAGCCCAGCGTTCGCATAACAGCTATCGCAATCCATAAAAACAAAAAGTCGGTTGAATGTAATCACTTACATCCACAACCGACTTTTCTTATTGGCGCTATTTACTTATTTATAAGCACCAGCGCTGTAGGGCTTTGTTGTGAAATTCGTACAGAATACCAAACGCCCCGAAATTAAAATGTTCAGTTTCAGGCATACCAAGCTCTGTAAGCTTGTTCAGCGCTTTAATCATGACGTAAGTTTCACCAACTTGAGCAGTATATTTCTTCAGGCTTAATTTTCCACCTAACAACGGCTTCACTCAATACTTTAATTATATTTACTAAAAATGCGTGAGTCTTGGTGATTGATTGGTTGATAGCGTGCACTTATGGTAACCATAACGATTTTTCCATTCCTTGTTAGAACCATAGATTTTCTGACAACCTACCGATAAGTTTTGAGGATGTTCTCGCTCCAAAAAGACAGCCCCTTCTCATAGCGGAATGAGCGGACCAGCTCGTAAGCATCATGGCAATTTCTAGTGCCATGCTTCTTGACCTTCCACTCAACTTCAACAGTAGTATCAATGGTAAGATGTTGTATCGCTCTTCTGACTTGGTTTTTAAATGAAACCTCAACACTCTTAGCTCGTCGGCTTATAAAAAGTGTAATACAGACCAACATACAAGATGTTAGCCACCTTTAATACTGAGCCTAAAAAACTTGAAGCGCTCTCAATGAAATAAAAAATGCCTTTCATCACCGATGCAGTAATAATGGTTAAGTCACTGAGTTGAAATGTTTTACCACGTTTACTTTGTTTGTTTTGCTTCCTATCTGCTATCACTTTCTCATTAATCCAAAGCTCAGAGAACCATTTGTTTTGTAATGAAGTTTGACATGAGGCTACGACGATTAGTATATGTAGTAGCTCAGATCGTAGTTTCTTAATTTAGTTCCATCGATTTAAAATACATCAATAAATCAAAACTCAATCAAGCAATTGATATTTAAGAATTCTTTTCGAACCCTTATTATCAATCATCGATAAATATAAATCGGTGACATCTCTAAACTTAGGAATCACTGCAATTGATTCAATTTTCTGATTTTTGTTTTCTTTTTGAATCAACTGAGCATCAGAATATATAGCTATATCGTGCCCAACCTTTAGAAAATCCAAATGTATGGGAGATATATAATTAATATATTGTTGAAAGTGTTCTTTCTTATCAATTACAAACAACGAAACATAGAGCGTATTATTGAGTTTATTAACTGTTATATCAGAAATAATGGCACTGACGCCTTCATTGCTTGGCGTGAGAATATCGTATTCAAAAAACTTTATATTTTGCGTCGCATTATCAAAATCAAACTCATTTAATACCGATTTATCAATTTCTATTAACTTATTTTTTGAATTATCGTAGGTAATCAAATAGATAGTATTTTCATCATGCGTACTCGCAACAAAAGAAGACGCTTGATATCTATTTATAAACTTACTGAATTGCGAATTTAAATGTGATGAGCCAAATTGAAAAGTATGGTGTGATGAACTGACTGAATTGCCCTGCTCTGTTAGTAACGTTAACGCATTACTCTCATCTAATTGATAAATATAACTATCGGATTTAATAATAAGACTATGATCATTGGTAGATATTTTTATCAGGGAAGAGAGAGGAATATCAAATTCAGTTTGATACCTTAAAATGCAAGCAAAGACAGAAGAAGAGAACAAAAGACATAACAACGTAATATGAAATATATACATAGTGCCCTCCCCTAATCAGTGTGTGATTATGAAGTTAAAGCATTTTTCACGCCAACTTATTACCAATAACATCAACTTTTTTAGGACTATTATGTCAATTTTAAAATGTATATTCTTATACGGATTACAACTTAACCATTCTAGTTTTGCTATCTAAATTTATTTTGTTACTCTGAAATGAGATAAAAATAGCCTCAATAGTGAGGCTAATCTACACAAACAAAGGCTTTTTTAGGCTTCATGAGCACGAATTTCACGTAAATAACGATAAATCGTATGAATTGATATATCTAACCCTTTAGCCGCTATTTGTGCGCTGTCTTTTAAGTCAAATATTCCAAGATCATGCAAACGCGTGACAATTTCACGGCTCTTCTTCGATGGTGGGATCGTTGTATCATTCACGACCTGCTCACGCACATTCTCTATCGAGCTATGCATCATTTCATCATTATTTCGAGCAAAGGTTTCTGCTGTCACACTGTGATCAAAATGAGAGTGAATATTTGGCAGTAAACTCTGCATCATCGATTGGAATGGTGCATCCAAATTTGAATTCACACATAACATACCAATCGCCTGTTTTTGTTTATTACGAATAATCGTCGTTAATGAGCGTAGCGTTTTGCCATCTGGGCTTTTCGTTATATAGGCATCAGATACATCTTTACCTTCGTTTAGCTTTACCAACGCAATATTGGTAATCGGCGCACCCACTTCTCGCCCTGTAATGTGACCATTTGCAATTTTCATTATTGATGGATTTTTTGCATCTAAACAATGCAAGAGAACTTCTGTGTGCTCTCCCCACATAGCAGCAATACCATCAACAATATTCTCCATAGCGTGAAGGATATCGTAATCACTTTCTGTTAATTCATGCACTTTTCACCTCCACTTGGAACGCAGTGCTTGTAATGCTTTGGTAGCTATATTCCCAAGTAACGTTAAGGCGCTTGGTTAGGTATATTCTACCAACAATAACGTTCTCAGAATATCAATGTACGATTTTATGTCTGGTAACATACATTATTTATACAATTAATAAAGCCTAATCAGAACAATTGAATACATTCGCAACACGAAAGGAAATACACTATACCCAAGTGACTTCAAGATGCCTGATTCAGAGCGAGGTCACTGAGTTGAATTCAAGGAAGACAACGAAGCGGAATAGCGAGCTCTTTCCAAGTTGTCTGACGCAAGAAGTCGGCTCAGTGACACGCTCCCAAAGGGCGAGCGTCCTTAGCTCTCAGACTTTGTTAACGATTCTCAATGTAGAACCACTATATCTACGCATCGTTGCCGCGCCTGAGAACTAAGGTCATCTCGCTGAACATAGCATCTTGAAGTTACTTGAGTATATCCATCTTATGTTAATAATAGGTAACCATTATCCCCTTTCAAAATACTCTTACAGTAACTATTGATAGAGAAAATTCACTGCGTGGATATACAAAAAAGCCATTGTTTTACTCTGTCGTATAACAGAATAAAAACAATGGCTTTCTTTAATCTTGGAAAATTATGCTGACATAATTTCAATGATAGTGGCATCGGTATTAGACATACCTTGTTTCACCATTTTACCTACGTTACGAATTGTCTTCTCAACTTCGTCAGCCACAATACCTTGAGATCGTGCTTCGTTATTTTCAATTGCCATTAAGAAGCTCATTACCGCAGAGTTTGTTGAGCTTTTCACTTTCATAGCACAAGTTGATTTTGCACCGTCACAGTACATACCAGTGGTATCACTTAAGGTGTTTTGAATAGCAAAACACATTTGCTCAAACGAACCACCTGCTAGGTACACCATGCCCATAGCAGCAGCAGAACTGGTTACCGCATTACCACAGAATGGTGATAATGGTGGGTAGAAAGATTTCATGTAAATCGCACCAAGGTGGCTCATGATCAAGGCACGTGCTAATTGCTCCTCTGAAGAACCAAAATGCTGTGCTGTTTCTACTACAGGCATAGTAGCTGCAATACCTTGGTTACCACTACCAAAGTTACTCATAGCAGGGAGTGCTGCACCACCCATTCGTGCATCAGAGGCAGCTGCTGTTCGCATTACAATGTTGTTAATTAAACCATTGCCAAATAACCCTTTAGCAATGCTTTTTTGAATTGTTTTACCTACTTCCAATCCGTAGGAGTTTTCTAGACCTTCATCAGATAGCGCGCTGTTTAAGTCACGAGCTTCAAGAATGAATTTGATCTCTTCAAAATCAACATTCGTTGCATAGTCGTAAATCCCTTCAATTGAGATATCTACACCTTCACATACTGATGCCGTTGATTTTGGTTTCTCATCTTTATTCTGATCAGAGCTTGCATCAAACACAATGTTGCCGTTTAGGGTTTTCTTGATAACTTGTGTATGACCACCGCTGATTTCTACAACAGCAACATCATTACCTGCTTTAGCAATCACTTCACAGTAAATAAACTCTTCAACATCTTTACGACCCGCTTTTACTTTACAGGCATCAATCAGTTGTTGTGCTTTTTCTACATGCTCTGGCTTGATGTTAACAAGCACTTCTAAACCACCATTAGGGTTACCACCCACAGCATCGGCTGCTGACGCAATGGCTAAACCAATACGTCCTGTGCCCGGTACAAATACACCCATTGAGTTTTTGAAAAGGTTATCAGATACCTTTACGTCCAATTCTTCTGGCATTTTCCCCAATAGATCAGCGGCAACAGCTGATGCATAAGCGGCTGAAATTGGCTCAGTACAACCAAACGCAGGTTTTACTACTGCATTGATGATGTTTTTGTATTGCTGCCATTGTGTGTTCATGAGTGGTACCCCTACTGGTTTCTTATTATTTATTGCTGTCTTTATTATTTACGGTGTGCAATCGCTTCGATTTCTACAAGAGCACCCATTGGAAGATCTTTCACTGCAAAGCAGCTACGTGCAGGGCACTCTGTTTTAAAGAAATCAGCATAAACAGCATTGAAAGCAGCGAAGTCTTCAATGTTTGCTAAGTAACATGTTGTTTTTAAAACCGTATCCATATCACCGCCACCAGCTTCAAGAACAGAGCGTAGGTTAACTAATGACTGGCGAGATTGTTCTGCAATACCACCATCCACAATGCCACCTTTCTCTTTACATACAGGAAGCTGACCTGATGTAAAAATTAAATCGCCAAATGCATTGCCATGTGAATATGGGCCAATTGCGTCAGGAGCTGATTTAGAGGTAATTACTTTTGTCATGATTTTTTATCTCGCTATCGAAAATTCAAATTTAGTTTAACCTTTAAAACTAAAAATTTGCAATTTTTTTTGATTTTATTTTCAGTATCAATCTTTCCAAAAATGAAATAAAAAAGATAAACACATGAAAAATAGTCATAAAACACAACTATAGCTGTAAAAAATTACAAGTATGCAAATAAATATGAATAGAATAATAGCAAAAATGATTGAACAAACGACCAAGTTAAAATATATTTGCAGAAAATAAAGCAGTGGCAAAAAAGGCAATCACGGTTAATTTGCAACTTTTTTTTCATTTACGACACGACCCATAAAAAGGCGCCGCATGAAGAAACAACTTATACAAGCAGGTCTAAAATCCATCTTCCCACTATGTGTGGGGGCATTTCCTTTCTCTTTTATAGTAGGGGCAATTAGTATTAATGCTGGTATGTCCGTGCTACAGAGTACGTTATGGTCACTGACCGTCTTTGCAGGTTCAGCTCAAATGGTCGCTTTGGGTCTTGTCCAATCATCGACAGAGCTTATTGTGATTGCATTGACCACCTTTGTTATCAACCTCCGTCACGTACTCTACAGCGCATCCCTCTCGGAATATGTAAAAGAGTATTCAATGCCGACCCGTATGTTAATGTCTTACGGCTTAACCGATGAAGTATATGCTTCAACTGTCGGTGAAATGAAAAAAGAGAAACCAGGCCGTCATTGGTTCTACTTAGCAGCAATGTTTGGCTTCTGGGTTAACTGGGTTGTTGCAGATTTCTGTGGTGCGGTGATTGGTTCTTCATTCCCACACATTGCGGATTATGGTTTAGATTTCGCCATGGTTGCCGCTTTCATTGCTATCGTTATTCCACAAGTTAAAAGCCGTGAGTGTATTGTTGCAGCCGTAGTCGCGACAGTAACAGGTATCTTACTTTCAGGCCTCCCTTACTCTTTAGGTTTAGTTGTTGCTGCAATCGTTGGTGTATATGCAGGCTACCGTATGGATTTATCAACTGAACGTATGGAATCTGAGATCAAAGAAGAAGTGCGTAAAGAAATAAAACAAGAACAAAACGACTCTCAACCAATTAACGCAATTGCTGAATAATAAGGGCTACTATTATGGATTCTCACGCACATATCGCTTTAAGTAACGAATTTGTAATTTACTTATCTTTAGCAATGGCAGTCGCTACTTTCCTGATCCGTTTCTCTGTTATCGGTATGGCTGGTCGCTTTAATATGTCAGAGCGTTTTAAAAAGACATTACGCTTTGTTCCTGTAACAGTATTGCCAGCAATCATTGCAGTAGAAATTCTAGGTAAAGGTTCTAACTTTGCGTTTAACCTTGAAAACCCAAAAGTGCTTGCTGCAATTGTTTGTACGATTGTCAGCCTACGTTTTGGACTTATCTGGGTAGTAATTAGTGGTTTAGTTTCATTGGTAATCTTCCAAAATTATTTAGAACCAATTACTCAGT
This sequence comes from Photobacterium leiognathi, assembly GCF_030685535.1. NCBI lineage: Bacteria > Pseudomonadati > Pseudomonadota > Gammaproteobacteria > Vibrionales > Vibrionaceae > Photobacterium > Photobacterium leiognathi. The sequence goes on from NZ_CP131599.1 coordinate 1,349,623, forward strand.
TTCTAACGCATTTCATGGCATAGAACACTAAGCCATTCAAAATAGATAATCCCGAGTTCTGCTCGGGATTTTTTATCTCTCATTTATCTCATCACTTTCTTTGTATCGATTATGTTCAATATGTTGATAGACGATTGCCTTGAATAACAAGCAAAGTTAAATAGATACGCTTTAAAAGGAATTGAATTTATTAATAAGCAATAAGATAAACAGTGAATAAAAAATAAGATAAATGCAATTACATATTCTAAATATGATAAATGAAGTTTTAGATAGGCATAAAATAAAACAGCCTAAGTAATAATTAGATTATTTTCTTAGGCTGAATTGCATACTCATATTATGTTATAACATGAGCAGAGTATGATTCGTTTAGATAAAACGAATTTTAACTGCTTTTAGCTTATTGCTTGAATCATCTAGAGAAAATTCAACCATGCTACCAGAAGATGGTTGTGCTTGACCGCATACTTGAGATGCGTCAAAACGAATATCACCACCAAGATCGCTTGTAATTAGGCCGATCTTTTCTACTGGGTTAAAGCTGCGAATAATACCTGTTTGTGAAGTCATAGTTATATTTCCTTTATGCCCAAACACCGCTTTCTATTAGCGTATTTGTTTGTGGCTATCAATTTGAGTTCGAATAGTTAAACCCGCAAATTAAATATTAATTACGGTAATTATCGTTTTACTCATTGACCTACTACTTCTGAGCTAAAAGTTCACCCTTCTTTTAGCCGATCATTGCGCCTTTCGTTTGCAACATTAACGAATAACAATGTTAGAAATGAAGTTTTGATTTTAAAAACACTTGAGGTCCGAGTAACAGACGAGATAGACATTAAACACTATTTTTTATTCTGTAAATATTTTTATGACAGATTTTTGTAAAAAACTGTGGATAACCACTGAGAAAGATTTTTAACTATTGTTTTTAAACAAGTTTATTTTAAAAATATTTTTATAATTAAAATCACTTTTCGTTCAAAAAACAGGCAAAAACCACTAATAAAACAACTTTCAATTAGAATTGATACCGATGATTTTTCACAATGTACGATAATACAGTCAAAAATCTGCTTATTTTTTACTCTGCATAAATGCAAGGAATAATTACGATATAAAATGATTAGAATTCTTATATAAGCAAGAGTAAAGTATGCTTAAAAGACCTAAGGTTAATAAGGAACCTCAATGAAAGGCATTCTATCTATTCAATCACATGTTGTTTACGGTCATGCAGGAAATAGCTCAGCTGTTTTCCCAATGCAGCGTATGGGCTTTGAAGTATACGTACTGCATACTGTTCAGTTTTCTAATCACACTCAATATAAAGAGGGTTGGACAGGTAAGGCATTCTCTGGTGACGACATTAGTGAATTAGTTGCTGGTATTGAAGGTATTGATCAATTAAAAAACTGTGAAGCGGTACTAACTGGCTACCAAGGTAGCGCAAGCCAATGCCTTGCTATTATCGACACAGTGAAAAAAGTAAAACAACACAACCCTAACGCAATTTATATCTGTGATCCTGTTATGGGCGATCCAGAGAAAGGCTGTATTGTTGCTGATGGTATTGCGGAATACCTGATCAACGATGTAATGCCAATTGCTGATGCTATCGTTCCTAACCAATTTGAACTAAGCCAATTCGTTGGCATGGAAATCCATAATCTGAACGATGCCGTTGCCGCTTGTAAAAAAGCACTAACAATGGGTCCTAAAATGGTACTGGTAAAACACCTACACAGTATCTCTGATGAAAAGTTCACTATGATGCTAGCAACAGCTGAAGGTTGTTTCCTAGCGCAGCGTCCACACCTAAAATTTGACAAACAACCTGTGGGCGTGGGCGATCTTATTTCATCACTCTTTACTGCTGGTCTATTAAAAGGCTGGGCACCAGAGCAGGCTTTTGAACATGCACATAATGCGTGTTACGCGGTATTAAAAGAGACCTCACGTCGTGGTGAATGGGAACTACAAACCATAGCTGCACAAGATGAGATTGTTGCACCTAGCGAAGTATTCCCGATCAGTGCAATCACCGAATAAGCCTTGGCCTGATAAAAGAACAAACAAAAAAAGCAGCATCATTGCTGCTTTTTTATTATCTGTTGCTTAAGAAAAGATTTAGCGTACTTCCCCATACGCATTAAAGGTCACTCGTCTTACAATACTTAACGTTGTTGCCACTGAAATCACCCCTGAAATAAAAATCGCCACCATGATCACTAACTGGTATTTCACCGCAACTAATGGCTCAGCCCCTCCGAGGATCTGACCTGTCATCATCCCAGGTAAACTAACAATGCCTAAAGTCGTCATTGCTGCTAATTGTGGCGTTAACGCTGATTTTACCGCAGTTTGAATAAAAGGAAGCGCAGGATCAGGAGCACCAAGAGAAAGGTAATATTGATATTCACTGTGATTTTCTTTGAGTAAGCTACCCCATCGAGACAAAGCTAATACATTCGCCATTAAGCTATTGCCAAGCAACATACCAGCGATTGGAATCATATATTGCGCTTGCCACCAAGGTTCTACTTGGATCACACCTATCAACATCACAGGTAAAGCTACGATGAGTGCTGTAAATTGACCGACGCTCACCGCTAGTAACACTCGCTTTAAATTGACCTCTGCACGTTTACAAATGGTATAGCTCGCAACTAACGCCATGATAGAAAGCCATACGATATTAATCACGACACTTTGCAAACCAAACAAGGTGTGTAAATAAATACCGACAACTGAAAGCTGCAAGGTCATACGTAACACTGAATTAATCAGAGTACGATTTAACCCTAGTTTCCAACGCTGAAATAAAAATATCGGGATCAACAGCAACAGATAAAAACCAGCCATCGCTATCCACTGAATATCTAAGGTGCTATTCACTGACTCTGACATCACATATTTTCCTTATCCAATAACATGGTATGGATCTGAGACGCTTTGGAAAGCCAAACAGGATCATGTGATACAGAAACACAAATGATTGATAGCTCAGACAGCAATTGGATAATTCGATCTCGCCCAGCAGGATCAAGTGCGGATGTGGGCTCATCCATCAACCACACATTACGATGCATTAATATGCCTCTGGCGATGGCTACACGCTGCTTTTCGCCCCCTGAAAGGGTATCAATAGACTTATCCAATAACACCGTAATACCCGCTTGTGATAAAGCAGATAAACACAGCTTATCGCTAGGTACAGGCAAATGAGTAATAGCTCTTAAACGCCAAGGAAGATGTAAGACATCACGTACACATTCTCCGCCCATCACTGCTTGTTGTGGAAAGTAACAAATGTTTTGACGCCAAAAGTTTAATGCTTTTACTTCAATCAATTGTTTATTGAAGGTAACAGTACCCAACTGAGGTGCTTTAAGTCCGGCAATCACTTGTAGCAAGCTGCTCTTACCACAACCAGAAACACCAGATATCGCAAGGTGTTGCCCTTGTTTTATACAAGCAGAAAGCGAGGAATCACTATGCGCTTCAAAGCCTGAGCGTAATTGATTAAAGACTAATGTATCAATTTGATCTTGAGATGATTCTGATTGCATCCATTGCACCCAAAATACTGAAAACGAATGTTAAGTGTATTGAAGCAAGATAGCTGACTCAAACAGTTTTCGCTCGAAATAAAATGGCGAAATGTGAAATAGGATATGGTGGAGATTCTTAGATACGTAACGCTGAATCACAGATACAAAAATGCCGACATAATGTCGGCATTTTTTAAACTTTTAACGTAAAAAAGAATTAAGCTTTTTCAACGTTAGCAGCTTGAGGACCTTTTTGACCTTGCTCGATGTCAAAAGAAACTTTTTGACCTTCAGCTAGAGTCTTGAAGCCTTCGCCAGTGATAGCACGGAAGTGAACGAATACGTCAGCGCCGCCGTTGTCTTGAGTGATGAAACCGAAACCTTTCTCTTCGTTAAACCACTTAACGATACCAGTTGCTTTAGACATGATAGTCTCCAAAATTTTTTAAATAATTCGCAAAATTGCGTATGTAGCCAGAAAAAGAATTATTTACGTTATAGCTTATGAGTGGAAAGCTTCATGACACTGGTAAAGCGTTACAGCGAAGGTTTTCTAAAACATAATGTTACATATAAATAGGTCTGACTTACAGGCCGAGGACTATAGTAATGAAATTGAGCCGATTGTATAGCTTTATTTTTCAAATAATTAATATTTTATATTACAAAGCAATAAAACCCCATTTAATCAATAAGTTAATAAGATACTTATATTCTTAATATTCTATTAATATATGGCTTTTAGCCCAAATATCAGAATTTAACTTTTGTTGAATTGGATCAATTTTATTTGAAAGCGTAAATAAGCGCTTTTAACGATCTCAACAATCATCAAAAAGCGTTTAATTTATTACATGCCTACGATAAAATTTATGGCTGTGTACGGTTTAATGTCACTACTTCATAACCAAGTGGCACAAGATGCTGACGGCTTTGATCGATGTAATCAATCACCGCTTGCGCGTCAGTATTACAACGTGTGTTTGCGGCCTTACAGTTAGGCGCTTTACCACCTTGGTAGTTAACCTTATATTTATCGCCGACTTTATCAATATTCTTCACTTTAAAGCCCGTTAGCTTACCATCAACGTAAACCACATCAACACGACCAGAGTGATCTTTCTGCGCTTGGTACAATGGTGTCCAATTATCGTTACCTGTCGCGTTATAGTTATTGATCGCAACATTGTAAGTTTTATTGTCTTGAATTGGCGTCCATACAGGGTGTTTTTCTGTCCCTGTCATTACTTCCACTTTACCAAGTTTGCCCGCTTTATGTGGTGTCGTCTCTGTGTAGCTATAGCGAATATGACCACCGTATGGGAATTTACCTGCGTGAGCCCCTTCAGGCAGTGTTGCGGTAACCGCTTCTTGCAATAAGTCTTTAATCACTGAACCTTTTACAGGCACCACTGACATGTAATTAGCAAATGGTAACAACTCTAGCGATACATTACCTTCACGGTACTCTCCCGCTTCAATGTTAGTACGAATACCGCCAGCACCAATCAGCGAAAAGTCTACTTTCATGCCTGTCACTTTCTGTACTTGTGGTTCATTTGCCCAGTAGTACTGACCTTCTGCGACAATCGGCGCAACATCTGAACCATGCTTATCGGTCCCACGATCACCAGGACGACGCTCATGTTTAATTTCTACAGGTACTTGTGCGATGGTTTTACCGTAAGCTTTATCAACCGCTGGCTTGTATTTAGTATCAATACGTTGACGTAGTAACGCATCTTCATCGGTAATGGTGATTTTGTCATGATTATCGATGAACTTTTCCACTGTCGCTGTTTCTACAGGGCTGAACATGTCAGTCTTTTTACGATCTGCATGATGATAGAACTCGTCGTTACTCAGTAATGTATTATGACCTGCGCATGTCACTACATCGCCTTTAGCATCAAATTTTACGTTTACACGACCAATGGCTTGAGCATATTCACCAGCCTGTACCACACAAGTTTCTGTTTTGCCGTTCGGGTTCTTCACCATTTGGGCATAAATACCGTTATTGTTTAAACCTAGATCGGTAAAATCACCCAATAATGTGTGAGAGTGACCACCAACAATTAAATCAATACCATTTACTTTCGAAGCCACATCAAGATCAACGGCATTACCAATATGGGTTAGTGCAATGATGTTATCAATGCCTTTACTTTGCAGCATATCAACCGTTGCCTGTGCGGTTTTCACCATGTCGTTAAACTTCACATCCCCAGTATTAGGTGCAATGTTTGGCATGTTATCCAATGCTAATCCAAATACAGCAACAAGGTTTTTATCTTTAGGTAAATGGTTAATGTCTTTAACCACTGTTTTCTGATTGCCATCAAAGGCAAAGATTTGGTAAGGGTGAAGATTGGTTTGATTTTTTAAATCAGCATCTTGGCTAACATCGACATTAGCAGCAAGGACTGGGAAATTTACGCTACTGATAAAGGCATTCAGTTTTTTATTATTTAAATCAAATTCGTGATTACCTAACGCCATCGCATCTAAGCCCATTTTGCTTAGCATATCGGCATTCATTGCACCTTGATTAAGCTTGAAGTAAGCACTGCCTTGCCATGCATCGCCACCATGTAAGAACAATAAGCTTTGATTGTCTTTCTTGGCTTCGGCTTTATATTCTTTCGCCATGGTTTGTAAGCGAGGATAGCCACCAAATTCGTTATAAACTTTGGTACCGTCAGCTTTAAAGCTCGATTTAACAGGATCAAAATTAGAGTGGGTATCGTTAATATGCGCGACGGTCAGTGAAAAAGGTTGGTGCTGAACACTAGGTGCTGTTGCACAACCAGCGAGAGCGATAGCAACAGATATTGCAATGAGTGGCTTAGTAAACATTCTGAATCCTTACAACTTTGTGATTTAATCGTTTGCGCGAAGAGGATACTCCTTATTTAATTCTATTTCATTATTGATTTTCGATTTTTTATTCTTCTATCGAATCATTCTATTTAATTTATCAATACAATAAAAAACGGCTTCTGCTCTTTAACAATATAGAGACAGAAGCCGTTCTTATTCTTTACTTTTTATTTCAGTGGCTTACCTTGATACTCACCAGTTAAGGTTTTCAAGTAAGCGGTGATCTTATCAATGTCGCTTTGACTTAACTTCACGCCAACTTGGTATAACGCCATATCATCGACCGCTTGCTCTAGCGTTTTCGCGCTTGCATCATGGAAGTAAGGAGCCGTTAGTGCCACGTTACGTAAAGTTGGCACTTTAAATCGATGCATGTCGTTTTGATCTTTCGTGACATTAAAACGACCATTATCAACTTCAGTTATATGACCACGGTCGCCAAAGTAATCGTCTTTTAGACCCATCACTTCGAATGACAAACCACCCATTGCTTGACCAGTGTGACAAGTTTGACACTTGTTCGCTTTGAACAACGCATAACCTTCTTGCTCTTCTTGAGTTAAGGCTGTTTTATCGCCTTTTAAGAACTTATCGAAGCGGCTATTTGGGGTTACTAGCGTTTTTTCAAACTCGGCAATCGCATCAGTAATGCTGTACTCACTGATCCCCTGTTTAGGATAAAGCGAATCGAATTGTGCTTTTAGTGCTGAATCTTTATCAAGCTTATCGATAATGTGTTGCCAAGAGCCTGCACCCATTTCAATTGGGTTCATTGGAGGACCACCTACTTGCTCTTGCAGATCTTTCGCTCGACCATCCCAGAACTGGTGAATATTAAACACCGAGTTAAATACTGTTGGTGCGTTAATTGGACCTTTCGCACCATTAATACCCGTTGATGTATCTAAATGATCAACACCACCTTTGGTTAAGCTATGACAGGTTGAACACGCCACTGTGTTATTACCTGATAAACGCTTATCGTGGTAAAGCTCTTCACCTAATTTAACTTTGGCGTCATTAACTTTAAAAGTCGTTGAAATAGGCTGCACCGCATCATATTTAAATTCTGGTACAACTTCAGAGTCAGCATAATATTTACTGCGTTCTTGCTTAACCCAATTTAGCAATATATCTGTTTCTTGCTGCGATAAATCCGAACGCCAGTGCATCAGTAAATATTGTTTAGGTGGCATCGCGCCATCGTTTAATACTGACTCCAATTTCGCTAGTTCAACTTCAGAAATAGGTTTATTTTGTTGAACCTGCTCCATTAACGCTGAAATATTAAATTGGCGAAGTGCCTGTTTAACATCATGTTCCATCAGCTGTTTTGCCACTGGCATATTAGCGTAAAACGGCATTTCACTATTTGTAGTGTGACAGTACTGACAGCCTTTTTGGTTAAAAATCTTAAAAGCTTGCTGAGAAAGAGGATCTGCTTTAACCAAATTAGCTTGAGAAAGATATTTTTGATGAAGGGTTTTATCGCCCTGATCAACAGCATATACCGTGGCTAAATAACCAACGACACCTGCACCGATTGCGCATGCAATCAACGATGATTTTTTCATAAATAGACCTAAGAGAAATATTTACAAAGAAAAATAATCGCTCCTAATTAATATATCCAAACGGAAAAAGTGGATATTGTCATAGACTAATCCGATAAAACATTTTTAAAACAATATTTATTGTATATTTCTCTTTAATATCATAGCAATAAATAAGGTTGTTAATAAAACATTAAAAACACATCAAATATTAACCTCTTGTTTTATTGTTTTAGATCAATAAATGAAATTGTTTATATTCTACGCTTTTTTATTCTTTTTAATCTAACTGGTTAAATATCACCTAATTTATAAATATAACTATCAATAACAATATATTAGCGTTATCAATAAAAAAGGCCATGTGAACCATCACATAGCCTTATATCTCATCTCTGTCGTTATTTTATAATGGTTAAATCATTTTTAGGTACACAACAACACGCTAATACTTTTCCTTGTTCACGATCTTGTTGTGACAACGCAGGTACATCAGGTTGCTCAACGTCCCCTGACACAAGCGTTACTTTACAGGCACCACAAAAACCTGCTCGGCAACTGTAGTCCATTGCAATGCCCGCATTCTCTGCTTGCTCTAACAAGGTTGCTTGGTTATTACCTTGGAATACTTGCCCATCAATCGACAATTCCACTGCTTTCTTTTCTTGCTGAGTATGACGCACAGGACCAAACGCTTCTTGATGATAACGCGAAGCAGACATTCCCATATTAAGTAACAGCTTTTTCGCCGAAGCCATAAAAGCATCTGGGCCACATACAAATACCTGACGCTTATCTAGATCACTCATCATGGCTAAATGTCCAATGCTCAATCGCCCTGATTCACCTTGCCAATCACGTTTTGGCTGACTGAGAACAATACGTAAGTCTAACGATGGGTGTTTTTCCTCTAGCGCATGCAACTCTTCTAAGCATGGAATATCTGCTTCGGTACGACATTGGTGGTAAAACACCACATCACGCACTCGGTCGTTATCTGATAAATAACGCAGCATTGAAAGCATTGGTGTGACACCACTACCTACTGATAACAACAGCAGTTTGTCGGTATGTACACCAAGATGGAAATCACCACTAGGCGAATCCGCCACCAGCGTGTCACCAACTTGAAAATGTTCATGCAACCAGTTAGACACACGTCCATCATCGACACGTTTAACTGAAATCGCATAGCGCCCAGGACGTGATGGACTGGAAGACAAGGTATAACGACGAGAAATATATTCGCCATTAACTTCTAGTTGGATAGGCAAATGTTGCCCCGGTAAATAAGTCGGTAACGCTAGGTTATCTTGATGAGATTCAAGCCAGAAGGTTGTGAAATCTTGCGCTATATCTTCACGCTCAACGCAAGTAAGCTGTAGCTTCACATCACAGTTATCGGCATAGTTCTCTTTCGGCTTGGTTTCTAATACTTCGATTTCATCACCCACCGTGATGATCCCTTCATTAAGCGCCACAAGATTCTGACCGAAATAAACATTCCCCGTTTCATCAGCGCGGAATTTTGCCATAGTTACTAATGGCTCTTTATGCTCACTGAAAGTAGCAGATTTAGGATCGATTGTGGTTAGAATGCAGCGAGCACAAGGTTTCACCGCTTCAAATTCAACCTCACCAATACGAATGCGCTTCCAACCATCTTCGGCAAAGGCTTCCGTATTGCTAACCACTAAGTTGGTTCTAAATTGATCCATTGTGTGATGTTCACTACTTCGCTCATTAAGCGCCTGTAGCGAGGCTTCACTGATCACCAATAACGGATAACCATCGGCAAAACTGACATTTTGTTGGATTTTAGGACGTACACGGTTAGATTGCTCACCCGTAAATAACAACTGTACCGACTCACCGATAATATCACTAAACCATGCATTAGCTTGCTCTGTAGTGGTGTAAGCGATAAATGTATCAGCCCACACCGTTGAAGATGTATCCTGCATTAAAAAATCTTTATATTTCAATGATAGATGTGATTTATCACCGTAACTTAATACTAAACCATCCGCGAATAATGCCGCTTTCACTTTCACCATCTGCGGATATTTTCGTGCCGTAACCATATCACCAGAAGGCTTGGCAACCATAAATCGGCGATCGAATGCCATGCCTTGCTTTTCAACCCATGCTTGAGATTGACTAATACCTGCAATGGATTTAACCGGAAAAACATTTAGTTGGGATAATTTAGGTGTTCCTGATGAGCTCACAACATTCTCCATTATAATTTGTTTTAGCCGCACTAGTTTAACTTATGATTAACAGTTACAAAGTACAAATAACGCATTTATTACATTGATATTTTTACACGCTAAAAATGCATATTTACATTACCTGATTTTATCGTTCTGAAATCTGTCTATTTTTTTCTCTTGTGCTAAATTCCGCTTATATACCCATAAGCCTAAAAATGCAGGCTTTAACATAAGTTACCTCAAGGCGACTCAGGTATTTCTTAACTCACTGTGTTTGGCACTTAATTGCTAAGGATTTACTATGCCACTTCTTCATTCATTTTGGCGCTACATCAAACATTATTTCCCAAACACTGGATTGCGCCATATTCATACCTCATTAGCGACCTTAGTTATCCTACAGATCTTAAACAGTAACTTTATGCACATGACCCACACCGGTATGAAATCGAAGGCGGTGTTTTCTCTACCCTCTTCTTATGGGTACATATCATTCTTGGCATACTGACAGTTGTCGTTACGCTGGCAATGATTAGCTATATGTTAGTTAAACAATCATTCCGCCAGTTCTTTCCTTACCTATTTGGCGACAATGCTATTTTACTCGATGATTTAAAACAGCTACGTCACGGTAAATTACCGGAGCCACGAGAAAAAGGCTTAGGTAACATTATTCAAGGTTTAGGTATTGGGGCGTTGATCTTAATTGAAGCTGCAGCATTAGTATGGCTTGCGCTATGGTTAAACCACTCACCTTATGCTAACGATGTGCGAGAAATCCATAAATCGCTAACAGGTCTAATTGAAGTGTATTTGATTGGTCATGGTGGTATGGCACTGCTTCACTTCTTTATTGAACGTAAGAAGTTCGCTTAATTTTAAATACCCGTATATACCCAAGCGACTTCAAGATGCCTGATTCAGAGCGAAGTCACTGAGTTGAATTCAAGGAAGGCAACGAAGCGGAATAGCGAGCTCTTTCCAAGTTGTCTGACGCAAGAAGTCGGCTCAGTGACTCGCTCCCAAAGGGCGAGCGTCCTTAGCTCTCAGACTTTGTTAACGATTCTCAATGTAGAACCACTATATCTTCGAATCGTTGCCGCGCCTGAGAACTAAGGTCGTCTCGCTGAACACTGCATCTTGAAGTTGCTTGGGTATAAACAAAAAGCAGAGCCTATTAAGCTCTGCTTTTCTGTATTTGAACTGTTGGTATTAACGTTTATCGTTATTTCACTTTTACAGCCCAACCACATTGTTGTAGGTAGATTCGACGAAACACTTTCTGATTGCGCTTCTTCAATAAGATATGACAAGTTTCGATTAATAAACCAAACGCCATAGCAAAATACACATATCCCTTATTGAAATGGATCTCAAAACCTTCTGCCATCAACATTGCACCTAACATTACAAGGAATAGCAATGCTAAGGTTTTAAAGCCAGGGTAACGAGAAACATAATCGTTGATCTTCTCAGCACACAGCACCATCACAACAGCTGATGCCAATATAGCTGCTACCATCAATGGTACTTCGCTTGTCATGCCTACCGCTGTGATCACCGAGTCCATCGAGAACACCGCATCAACGGCAACAATCTGCAATAAGACTAAAGCGATACCTGCGCGAACTTTACTTGCTTCTTGATGATGATCATCAGAGAAACACATCCATAGTTCTTTTAAACTTTTCGCTAACAAGAATGCACCACCACCAATCATGATCAAATCACGGCCCGAGAACGGAGCCCTGGCGATAGAGAATAATGGTTGCGTTAGTGACATTACCCAGCTGATCGAGAATACCAGACCGATACGCGCAGCAACAGCCAATGCAATACCTAGGTTTCGCGCCAATTTACGTTGATGTTCAGGTAATCGTTCACAAAGCACAGAGATGAAAACAATATTATCCACGCCTAATACCACTTCAAGGGCAAATAAGGTGGCAAATATCATCATCGCTTCAGGTTGAAGGAAAAGATCTAACATTGAATAGACTCCTTATTTAAGGAGTTCAGGAATAGAGAACAACTCGAGGGGTCGTCCATATGTATTTTATACCTCATGTAATTTAAGTAGCGCTATTCAATCATAACGCTTAATAATCACAATCAAGATTATGTAACCAGATGTAACGAATTAATTATCGCATCAATCATTTTTAGCTATATCTTTCAAGTAAATCATTAGATAAATGAATAATATTGAAATACACCTCTCAAAATGTAAACTCACAGTTTTACTTTAGACTACATTAATAAGAATAATGAAAAATAAATCTCTTTTATTTGCTGTTTTAGTAAGCGTATTTTCAACCTCGATCCAAGCAAAAGATCTCGTAGATACTTTAAATTCTGTAGATAATGGTCTTCAGAAACTGCAAAACAGTATTCAAGAATCTAAGCGTCAAATTAGAGAACGAAAAGAGCGTCGTGAGCGCATCGAAAATGCGTGAGACAATTTAAAAGACGACGATTATGTTGAAAAGCGTTGGGATAGTTATGTCGATCAACAAGCACGTGAACGTAAGCAACGTGCAGAACAACGTAAACGTCGATTTGTCGATAAATTAACGTCAGATCTTAATAGCGCTATTCGAGATGCTACCAATACTCACTAATCGCATATTGCCGCATAAAGGAAAATCATGAAAAAAGCTTGGCTCATTATGATCGCTGGTTTAATTGCCACAGGATGTTCATCCTCAAGCCAACCCGAGTGTATCTATAACTGCACTCCCACTTACCCTAATAACGGTAATAACAATCATGGCGGTGGCATCAATACTGGTAATATGACTAATGAGCAAGCGATTAAAGCATTAATGGCTTACCTTGCAACCCAAGCGAAAAAACAATGGGGTGATGATGAATTTCTTCAAGCAGGTAAACACCGTTATGTGAAGTATTTCGATGGCTATCGTACGCGTGCACACATTGATTTTGATAGCGGCAAAATTTACGTTTCCACTGTTGCTCAATACGCACCAGAAGCCACGCTAAAAAAAGCAATTGAAGAAACCTTGCTGATGCCAGCCGATCCTTCTCAGGTTGATTTATTCAGTGATAAGTCCATTCCACTGAACGGTAAGCCTTTCCTACTTGGGCAAGTTAAAGATCATGATAACCAAGATATTCAATGGCCGTGGCGTGCTGGACGTTTCGCAGATTATTTAATTGAAAATAAGCTACGCACCAAACCACTCAAACGTGGCACCGCTTACTACGTTGAAATAGATATGGTGAGCGATCACCTTGAGCAACGTGAATACCAATATGCTGATTTAATTAAGCGTGCTTCTCGCCAATACGGTATTTCAGAAGATCTGATCTATGCAGTGGTAAAAACAGAAAGTAGCTTTAACCCGTTTGCTGTCAGCCACGCTGGGGCTTATGGTTTGATGCAGGTTATTCCAAAAACAGCGGGGGCTGATGTCTTTAAACTGGTGAAGAACAAACCGGGGATACCGACCAAAGACTACCTGTTTGATCCGGCTAACAACATTGATACGGGTACAGCGTATTTGCACATTTTACAAACCCGCTATTTAAGGGATGTGCGAAATCCAACCACTAAGCATTACAGTATGATTTCCGCTTATAACAGTGGTACAGGTGGCGTGTTATCAACCTTTGATTCAGATAGACAGCGCGCAATGGATAAGCTCAATCAATTACAACCGAATCAAGCCTATTGGGCGCTCACGAATAAGCATCCCAAACTTGAAGCTCGTCGTTATCTTGAAAAAGTACTCAATTTCCAAAAAGAATTTCAGTCACTTTAATCTCTATATACCCAAGCGACTTCAAGTTAGTAGGTTATAAAACAAAGCCCTATCATCGACCATCGAGATAGGGCTTTGTGTTTTGTATCATTAAGCTTGGATCGCTTGGCGTGTAAAACCGTTATTTTTCGCTAATAAGTCTGCGGCTGTTTGAGCATCTACACCTGCAAGGATCATTACAATCGCTGTTTTACAGTGACCATTACATTGAGTAAGTGCTTGCTCTGCTTCTTCACGGCTACATTCAGTTGCTTGCATCACAATGTTTTTCTGACGTTCAACCAATTTGGCGTTGGTCGCTTCAACATCCACCATTAAATTGCCATACACTTTACCGACACGGATCATGGCTCCCGTTGTCAGCATATTTAGTACTAACTTTTGTGCTGTGCCTGCTTTCATGCGCGAAGAACCCGTTACGACTTCAGCGCCCACCACAGGGGTGATCGCCACATCAGCCAGTGCTGCCATTGGGCTTTGTGGATTACAGCTAATGCAAGCGACCATCGCGTTTTGTGATTTTGCATATTCCATTGCCCCCATGACATAAGGTGTACGACCACTGGCAACAATACCAACTAACACATCTTTTTCAGTAAAATTAAGATCAATCAGATCTTGCGCACCCATTTCACGATTATCTTCTGCGTTTTCAACCGCTTTTAAAATTGCTTGATGACCACCAGCAATTAAGCCGACCACTTGCTCTGGCTTGCTACCGTAAGTAGGTGGACACTCACTTGCATCTAAAATACCTAAACGGCCAGATGTGCCAGCGCCTGCATAAATTAAACGCCCACCTTGCTGAAATGCTATCGCAATCGCATCAACTACTTGAGCAATTTCAGGTAACACCTGCTCTACCGCGAGTGCGACTTTTTTATCTTCATTATTGATCACCTGTAACATATCTACTGTCGATAACATATCGATATTTTGGCTAGCAGTATTGCGGCTTTCAGTGACTAATTGGGTAAGATCAATCTTCAAGGTTTCGTCCTAGTTTTTATTCATTCTTTATCAATCATAATCAACAAGCATATCAGGCTCTAGCTTCTTGCATACAATTAACATAACACAATAAATATCACGGTAATTAAGCGTGGATCAGGCTATTATCAAAGCAAATGTTTGAACTGTTATTACCATGACTGCACTTGATAAAATCGCCAGCCTACAATCACAATTCTCCCCTAACGGTCAAAAGATTGCGATCTTTGTATTAGCGCAGCCTGAATTGGTGGTGTCGCTTTCTTCTCAAGAATTGGCAACTGCGGCGAATGTCAGCCAATCAAGTATTGTGAAGTTTACCCAGCGAGTTGGGTTTAAAGGCTTTCCCGCTTTCAAAATGGCAATCAGTGAGGAGTTAGCTCGCCATAATACCATTGGTGGCAACGTGCTTAACCAATTGCCTACTCAACCAGAGACTAATAATACGCTTGCTAGTAGTTTAAGCAAAATGGCACAGCAAAAAGCCAATGCGATCATCGATACCACTAAGGCGATAGATGTTGATTTACTTGAGAAAATCGCATCAAGATTAAAATCAGCCACCCGCATTCAGTTAATTGGACTTGGCTCAAATGCATTAGTAGCTCATGATTTTAATGACAAATTACTTTCGTTAGGGCTACCTGTGATCCACAGTGCAGATCCATCACTACAAAGCACTATCGCTCATACGCTAACAGAGCAAGATGTGCTTTTTATCCTTAGCAATAATAGTGAACATCAAACATTACAGTTGGCGTCCCATGCAGCTAAACTTCACGGTGCTACTATCGTTGTGATCACCACGCCTGATGATTTGCCATTAACCAGCCTTGCTGATTTAACCTTGCTGATGCACTGCGAGCCATCGCTACATAGAATCGTCAATCAGCCTTTTACCCTCCACCTTGCAGCACAGCAAACCTTAACCGATATTCTTTGCCTCGCAATACAAGAGTAGCGCCTGTCGATAATTTACTTTTTGTTACCATTATCCACAGCGTTCATGGAACCCTGTTTTTGATATACTGTCAGACTATAAAAATTTGGCATAAAACATTATTTTGCTAGTTATTTGCAGCACCGACTGACACAGACGTTTCAAAAGAAGCGATCACATGCTGCTACACTCATTACCGAAAAAAGAAGTCTGGCGTATTATGAGTTCATCACGCATTCCATCTGCACCTGTTTCATCAACCGACAGTGATCACGCAGAGCAACCAACACCACAGCCGCCTAAGAAAAATAAATTAAAAAAGGTCGCTAAGTGGACATCCATCGCTTTACTCACGCCAATCATTGCAGCAACAGGTATGCTAGCTTACGGCGTTAAGATTGATTTAACCGAGCACCGACATGATATCAACCAATGGTTAAGTTCTACGTTAGATCGCGAAACAACCATTGGTGGTGACATGTCACTGACCTTATCGTTTAGCCCTGAAATTGAGCTTAGCGATGTCACCATTACGAATACCGAAGCCATGAAATGGGAACCGATGCTGAAATCGGGATATATTGGCGCGAAGATTTCGGTATTACCGCTGCTCTCTCACACACTAAAAATCGATTATCTTGATCTCAAAGATACTTCCCTACATTTGGTCAAAGATAACCAAGGCAATCCAAACTGGATGTTTGGCAAAGATCCGCAAGCTAAGCCTAAGCAATCAACCAGCTCTACCCCATTTAAGTTAGCGCTAAGTAACAATATTCAGGCGGATAAAGTTGCCGTTGATTACTTAGATCAACAAACAGGGCAATACACCAATGTGTACTTAGAGCAATTAGCATTAACCAAACCAGATAAATGGCTATTACAAGCCAAAGGTAATGCAATGGGGAATGACTATGATGTCTCACTGGCTGGTGATTTAGAATCACTGATCAATGAGCAACAAGGCAAACTCGATGCTACGGGCAGTTTTGCAGGAGCAAAGCTCAATATTGATGCCGATATTCATCCATTCCACAGTAGTACGTCGTCAAAAGCCAACGTAAAACTCGATTGGGTTGATACTGCACAACTGGAATCTCTACTTGATATTGATTTACGTCATGCGGCACCGATGTCGCTGACAACGCAGATCACCGCATCTAGCAAAGGAATTTCACTGGCTGATATTGCGTTAACTAGCCCAATTACGTCAGCGAAAGGTTTCCTTGATATATCTCTGGCGCAAAGCGACAAAGCGCTTAATCACATTAACGGTAAACTCAACATTCCATTGATTGATTTGCGCCCATGGCTACAGCCTCAGCCACCTGTGATGTACGGTGTTGGTTATGCAGCCGCAGCTCCACAACAATCACCACTGCAAAAAGCACTTGATCAATGGTTAGTGAAAACCGAGACCCATCTTGATCTATCTATCGATGAGATCAAAGGCTTAGGCACGCCTGTCAATAACATCTCACTAAAAGTGGAAGGTGATAAAGGTAAACTTCATGCCCCAATGACCGCCAATATTGCCAATGTACCGTTTCGTGGTGCAGCCGATATTGATGCCACTCAATGGACATCAACCGTTGATGTTAAATTGGGGGCGAAAGATTCTCAGTTAGGTGAAATGGCAGGTTGGATTTCAGGCATTCCTCATGCAAAAGGACACCTTGAAAATGCCCAGTTACAGCTGACAACCCAAGGCACTAAACTTCAAGATTGGATTGATAACAGCCAGCTCGCGCTTAATATCGATAAAGCGCATCTTGATTGGGGAGCAAAAGCCTCGTTTGCCATCGATAAAGCAGTATTAACCTCAGGCATGGAACAACCTTTTAGCTCTGACATTCAAGGTCAGATCATGGATATTCCCGTTAAGATCACCGCTAAAGCAGGCACATTATCCGACATTATTAATCATCGTAATTGGAGCCCATCGCTACACTTTGCTAGCCCAGTGATCGATATTAAAGCCAACGGTGAATTCGTAAAAACTAACTGGCAAAAAGGCAGTTGGTTAGATTTAACCGTGCACAGTGATGATGCAGGTAAGCTGAGTCCGTGGCTCGGCACACGTGCATCAATGAATGGCAAAATCGATTTTAAAGGTAAGCTAACCAATACTGGTGATTGGCTGACATTAGATATCCCGACCATGGCATTAATGCAAAGCCAAGGTAAAGTCGATTTTAAGTGGAAACAAAACACTAAAACGCCATTCTTAAAGCTCAATGCACAGTTTGATACTTTAAATTTCAATCAACTTGGACAATTTGTTGAACGCGAAAAAGTACCAACTGTTGAGCAAACCGTGCCAACACAAGGCGTAAACCTTGATATGCCATTACTTAGCAACAAAGTTGTGATTGCTGATGCTGATGTAAAACTTGGCGTGAATAAGATGCTATGGGCTAATCAGCAAATTGATGATACCCAATTTAGCGGTCAGCTTCGTGGCGGTAAATTAGCACCCGCTCCATTTAGTGCACGTTACGCTGGTAGTTTATATCAAGGTGATATTTCACTGGATATCAATAATAACGCTATCCAATCCCAGCTACATTTAGGGGTAAACAAGCCAAATATTGGTCAGATCTTAAAGCAATTCAACGTAACTAATGATCTTGGTATGACACTCGATAGCGCTAAATTATCTTTGTCATTATCTGGTCGTACTGTGCTTGAGTTGATGGAGCAAGCCAAAGTCGAAGCACAATTAAACGGTGGTAAGTTGCGTGTTGCCGATACTTATACAGGCAAAGCATTTGATGTTGCACTTCGTCAAGGTAAGTTTATTACAGGTCCCGATACCGCCACTCACTTAACCATTTCAGGTAAAGCTGCTGATAAACCAGTTAACATCGTGATTGATTCAGTCTCACTGAAGCAAGCCAATGATGGACGCAAATCCGTGCCAGTGACATTGACAGCAAATGTGGGTGACATTGCACTCAATGCTGAATCCGATGTATCACTTCCAATTAATCCACAAAGACTAAATTTAACTTTTAAAGCGACAACACCTAACCTAGATCGCTTCAATACATTTACTGGGCTAGAGCTGCCGCCTTATGGTCCTGTGACTGTTGCTGCTTCACTTTCAACCGATAAAGTCGGGTACCACTTGCGTAATATGCTGGTTCAAGTTGGCAGCAGTAAATTACAAGGTAAAGGTGATTTCTTACCGCCAATGAAAGGTCAAGATCGCCCAACTGTTTCGTTAGATCTTCGTGCGCCATTCATTCAAATTAACGATTTTAAAGTTAAAAATTGGCAAGCATGGTTACCTAAAGACAGCAAAGAAAATACTGAGCCAGCTAAAGCAACAACAGCAGATAAACCAGTACCTGTGCTTAGCCCTGAAGGTCTAAATAAGCTAAATGCTAATTTCAAACTTAATGTTGGAGAAGTTCGTTCAGGGAAAGACTGGTTAGGGGCAGGAAAATTAGACTGGACGTTACATAACGGCTTACTGAGTTTAAATCCGCTACATATCAAACTTCCGGGTGGTAATGTTGATATTAAAGGCTCAGTGAAAGCACAAAAAGAGTTGTTTGATATTCATTTAGAAGGCTTAGTGAAAAACTTCGATTACGGCATTATTGCTCGCCGTATTGATCCTAAAACAGATATGCATGGCAAAATTAGCTTTAAGTTTGATTTAAACAGCTTGGCAAATACGCCAGATAGTTTAATGAATAACGCTAATGGCTTTATTGGTTTTGCAGCATTACCAAAAGCTTTCCAAGCGAACTTAATTGATCTTTGGGCGGTGAGCTTAGCCGATGCAGTGTTACCTAAGTTTATGAATAAAGATAACTCGGTATTAAACTGTGTTGCAGGTGGCTTTAATGTCAAAAATGGCAATATGACCCAGCGTGATCTACTGCTCGATACCTCACGAATTCAAGTTCATGGTGCATTTGATGCTAGCTATAAAAATCGTGATTTCAGCCTGTACTTATCGCCAAAATCAAAACGAGCACAAATTTTCAGCCTACAAACCCCTGTTGAGGTAAATGGTAGTTTTGAAAAATTCCATTTCGGTGTACCGCTATCAGCAATACTCGAAACCTCAGTACGCTTTACTACCAGCCCAGTAGTAGCACCACTGCAATGGTTATTTGAAAAGCCTATTGCAGCCAATGGCTCTGCTGAATGTCAGCGTATTTGGCAAGGTAAGCCTTAACCTTATATCTAATAAGTTAGATATTTAAAAAATAAAAGCCCCGATGAAATCATTCATCGGGGCTTTTTTAAAAAATCGCTAATAAGGTTATCTATCACCAAGGTATTTACTTTTATACGTCGATGCTTTTGCAAATATAAAGATAGGGAAAAGAGCGACAATATAACCAAATGCGTATTCAATCTTGTTGTTTTGCAATAATTGATACGTGCATAAAATAAGAATAGAAAAAACCAATAAAATGTTAAACATATGCACTAACGGATAATTTTTAGACAAACGAGCATACGCACGGATCATAGTTACTCTACTAACATTAATAGCCAAAAAGATTGGCAGATTATAAGTAAGTTCAGGGTTAAAAATAAGCAGATTTATACGCGTAAGATCACCAAACATTAAAACTATGAGATGCATTCAAACTTGGCGTCATTTTTAAATCATCATCAGCCTAATAACGTTGTTTTTTTGACACTTTATGCATTGATATAACCTGATTTTAAAATAACAATGCACTGACAATAAATAACCCTGCTCTTTTTAAGCTATTTACCCAAACTCCCCTTATTGGAATATAGCGTGTTTAAATATAGTTTTCTGATCATTGCTTTGTTAGCACCTTCACTTTCATGGGCACATGGCCCGAAACATCATGGTCCACCACCTAGGGCACACTGTAAAAAAGGTCATCACCACAAACATGACTGTGATAAATATTATAGAAAGCATGAAAATAAACATGATGATCATCATGAACCTTGGTATGAAAAACACCATTTGCCTGAAATTGCTACTTTTGCAGTGATCGCAGGAGCGACTTACGCCATTATCAATAATACCTACTACAAAAAAGACGGCGAACGCTACGTTTACAGCGAAAAACAGAACGCAAAATAAGAAATAAATTTAACGAACATAAAAGATGCATTTTAAATGCATCAAATTTATTTTCTTTGTTCTAGATTAACTCTCATAGCCCACATCTGTGTTGTTATTAATACATCAAACACGACAACATAAGTGACAGCAATGCGAGTAAATGTCGATAAGGTTCTTCTCAATATTGCCTTAAACCTGAGTGCTCATCTAGCAACTGATGAGCATTATCAAACCCTCATCGATGGCGTAGAAGCCGTCTTTCCCTGTGATGCCAGCGCACTGTTTGTACTCGATCACCACGGCTTTTTGACGCCTGTTGCAGTGAAAGGTTTATCTGCCGCAGTTTTAGGCCGTCGCTTCTTTCCTAAAGCGCATCCCCGCTTAGCAACCATCATGGCAAGCAAGCAACCTGTTCGCTTTGATGCCCATTCAGAACTTCCCAATCCTTTTGACGGTTTGTTATTAAATGAAGAAGTCAGTATTGATGTTCATGACTGCTTAGGCTGTAGCTTATATGTTGATGAACAGTTAGTTGGCGTGCTGACCTTAGACTCATTAACGGTTGGTGCTTTTGATGATATTGATAGCGTCGCCATTGAGACATTTGCCGCTCTTGCTGCTGCGACCGTTCGTAATATCGCGCAATTTAATGCATTAAAGTTACAAAACAAAAAACAGCAATCACTCAATAAAACCTTGATCCAACAAGCACGTTCCCAACAAAACGAAATGATTGGTTTTAGCCCTGAAATGGCACAGCTTAAAACCAATATATCAACTGTTGCTCAATCTGATTATGCCGTACTAATAAGCGGTGAAACCGGTACAGGTAAAGAGTTAGTTGCCCATGCTATTCACGCGCAATCCCATCGTGCTGATAAAGCCATGATTTATGTAAATTGTGCAGCTCTACCTGAAAACTTGGCAGAAAGTGAATTATTTGCTCATGTCAAAGGGGCATTTACTGGTGCTAATAGTCATCGAGCAAGCAAGTTTGAGTTAGCCGATGGTGGCACACTGTTTTTAGATGAAATCGGTGAGCTTCCTCTACTACTACAAGCAAAACTATTACGTGTTCTTCAACAAGGTTATGTTCAACGGGTCGGTAGTGATAAACATCATCATGTTGATGTACGGATCATCGCAGCCACTAACCGCAATCTAGCGCAAGAAATCACACTCGGTAGCTTTCGAGCCGATCTTTATCATCGTCTCAATGTTTTTCCGATAGCTGTTCCACCGCTTCGCCAACGACTCAGTGATATTCCGGTACTGGCTGGCTATTTATTGGAAAAAGTCCGACTACAATTTAATGTGCCTAACCTTCACATCAACCCTAAGGCATTGCGTTCTCTAGAAAACCAGCCATGGCTCGGTAATATTCGAGAGTTAGAGCACAGCCTTACGCGTGCGGCACTTAGAGCCATTCAAGAAGGGCAACAGACCATTACTTTAGTGCACTTTGACAATGAATTTAGCTCTATTGATGTAAAAAACACATCAAACCTATTTCCTGAACATTCTCAATCAATGCGTGAACTTGTAGAGAGCTATCAAAAACAGTTAATTCACCATAGCTATGAAAAAATGGATAAAAACTGGTCAAAGGCAGCACAATTTTTACAAATGGATCGTGGTAATTTGTACCGTATGGGGAAAAAATTTCAGATCCATTAATCTCTTAAAATTGAACCTGATGTCATTAACACAACATAGCCTGTTGTGTTAATGACATCAAACAAAACCCTTAAATATCAACATATTAAATTTGGCACACTTAGTGCTATCTAGTATCAAAAAACGAAAGCTATTCGTTACAAACAACAGAATAAATTGATACTGGAGATTTTCATGTTTTGTATTCAATGTGAGCAAACAATTCAAACCCCACAAGTAAAAGGCTGTGCATTTGCCGCAGGTATGTGTGGAAAAACCGCTGAAGTCTCAGATCTTCAAGACGTACTTGTCTATGCCCTACAAGGGGTTTCTTACTGGGCAGAGCTAGCAGCCAATGTCGATATCATCGATAATGAAATCAACCAATGGGCACCACGTGCATTCTTCTCGACATTAACCAATGTTAACTTCGATCCTGCTCGTATCATTGAATTAGCCGAGCAAGCACAACACTATAAATCACGTTTACAAGAACAAGTTGTTAGCGCATATACCCTATCTGATAAAACATTGCCCGATTTACCTGCTGTCGCACTGTTTGAATTACCGCAATCTGCCGAAGCCATTTTAGCTTTCGCACCACAGGTCGCTGTAAATCGTGGCTATGACATATTAGATGAAGACGTTATCGGCTTACCTTTATTATGTTTATATGGTTTGAAAGGCGCGGCTGCTTATCTGGAGCATGCGCGAGTCCTTGAGCAAACGAATAATGATGTGTACGCCCAATATCACCAAATCATGGCTTGGCTGGGTACCGATCCAACTGCACTCAATGAGCTTCTCGACTGTTCAATGCGCATTGGGTTAATGAATTACACCATTATGGAAATGCTAGATACGGGCGAGACAACGACTTTTGGTCACCCTGAGCCACCCCAAGTTAATGTAAAGCCAGTAAAAGGAAAATGTATTCTTGTGTCTGGTCACGATTTACATGATCTGGAAAAAATCCTTCAGCAAACAGAAGGCACAGGTATCAACGTCTACACCAATGGTGAAATGCTACCAGCCCACAGCTACCCTGAACTGAAAAAATACCCGCATCTTGTGGGTAACTTTGGTAGTGCATGGCAAAACCAGCAAAAAGAATTTGCTAACTTTCCTGGTGCCATTGTGATGACCTCTAACTGCTTATTGAACCCAAACGTGGGCCAATATGCTGATCGTATTTTCACGCGCAGTATCGTAGGTTGGCCTGGCGTGGCACACATTGATGGTGATGATTTTAGCCAAGCCATAGAATGTGCATTAGCGTTAGAGGGTTTTCAACATAATGAAATCGAACAAATGATCACTATCGGTTTTGGTCGCAACGCACTCATGAGCGCAGCACCTGCTGTGATTGATGAAGTGAAGAAAGGCAATATTAGCCACTTTTTCCTTGTTGGTGGCTGTGATGGTGATAAATCTGAGCGTAGCTACTACACCGATTTTACTGCAAAAGCACCTGAAGACTCAGTGATCTTAACCCTTGCTTGCGGTAAATATCGCTTTAACAAAAATCAATTTGGCGACATTAACGGAATTCCTCGTCTACTCGATGTTGGTCAATGTAACGATGCATATTCTGCGATTCAACTTGCTTTGGCACTGGCAAAAGAGTTCGACTGTGACATCAATGAACTGCCGCTAACATTGGTACTGTCTTGGTTTGAACAAAAAGCCATTGTGATCTTACTGACGTTGTTCGCACTTGGTGTAAAAGGCATCTACACAGGCCCTACAGCTCCTGCATTCTTAACGGATAACTTACTCGCGATTATCCAAGAGAAGTTTGATATGCGTCCGATAACGACGGTTGAAGCTGATCTAAAAACCATCCTTGCCGCTTAATTTCCACCTCGTCTCTCCTCTTTCACTTAAAAAGAAAATGAAAGAGGAGAGCTACCACTTAAAGAGTTTTCCATGTTAAGTACTTTGTTAGCGCCATGGCTAAAAAATCAAGCAGTGAAATTAACCTGTTGTGATAAGTGGCATGAAACCGAAGATACCATCAGTATTAAACTAGCCTGTACCGATGAGAATCACTTAGCGAAATTTAAACCCGGTCAGTTCGTTAATATCGGTCTACATATCGATGGGAAAATGGAGTATCGCGCATACTCATTAAGCTCAACACCTTTTGACACAGATTTACAACTTACCATTAAGCGTGTCGAAGGTGGGCAAGTATCGAACTATCTTATCGATCAGCTTCAGATCGGCGATTCTATTATGATGCTTCCACCTGCAGGTGAATTTAATAGTGTCGATCATCCACCGCGGCACAATAAAGTCTTATGTATTAGTGCTGGTTGTGGAGTAACACCTGTTTATTCCATGGCAAAAACCTGGCTAAGTCATAATCCGCACTGTGATGTTCACTTTCTTCATATTGCAAGATCACCAGCACACACGATTTTCTTTAATGAACTAGAACAACTTCATCGTGATCATGACCGTTTCACGTTAAGCCTTTTATTAAAAGACAACTTGCAAACGTCATACCCTCAAGGGCATTTAGATCAAGCGTGGTTAGAAAAACTTATCCCCGATCTGCATGATAGAACCGTCTATTTATGTGGACCAACTCAGTTTATGGAAGATGTAAAAAGTTACCTAATTGATCTCGACTTTGATATGTCGCATTTCCATGCTGAAAGCTTTACTCCAACCACAAACACTCAAGACCACATAGATAAAAAGCCATCACAAACAATGACGTTAACGGTACCGAGTTTCAATAAAACGGTTGCTATTGAATCCGGCAGCAATATTGCCGATGTATTAGAAGCGCAAGGCCTACCACTTATTATTGCTTGTCGCAGTGGCATTTGTGGCTCATGTAAGTGCAAAGCAACACTCAATAGCACAAACTCCACCAGTCAAGCGACACTCACTGCAGATGAAATTGAACAAGGCTACATTCTTGCTTGCTCCTCACAAATCATCAGTGATAGTGAAATTTCATTGGGATAATAAAAAAGCTACCCGCAGGTAGCTTTTTTCAATTGAGGCAAATAATTAGCGACGCAGTGAGTTTAGCTTCATTTGTGCAATGCCAAATACAGTATCATTTGGATACATACCTTGCTCAGCATCCACACCCGTCGGTTTGCCTGTAAAGATCTCAATAGCTTGAGATACATGGTCAATCGCCCAGATGTGGAACTCGCCTTTTTCAACCGCTTCAACAATATCTTTACGCAGCATCAGGTTATGTACGTTAGATTGCGGAATGATCACACCTTGCTCGGCAGTGCGGCCTTTGATCGCACATACATCAAAGAAGCCTTCAATCTTCTCGTTCACCCCACCAATTGGTTGTGCTTCACCAAATTGGTTCATTGAACCTGTGATCGCAATATCCTGACGTAAAGGCAAACCTGAGAAAGCAGAGACAATTGCACACACCTCTGCCATTGAAGCACTGTCACCATCAACGCCACCGTAAGACTGCTCAAAAGTCAGGTGCGTAGTCAGTGGGATCTTGGCCGTTTTACCAAATACCGAGGCTAAATATGCCGATAAGATCATCACCCCTTTCGAGTGAATACTCCCGCCGAGCTCAGCGCTGCGCTCAATATCAAACACTTCGCCAGAGCCATAAGCCGTGGTTGCTGTAATTCGACTTGGTGCGCCAAATTGATAATCTGATGTTGAAATAACTGACAGTGCATTCACTTGCCCTACCGCTTGTTTATCCACATCAATCAAGGTGGTGCCAGTAACGAAGTTCTGCATTACATGATCTTTTAAACGGCTAACACGCTGCTCTTGATTTTGTAATGCTTGCTCAACGTGATTGCTACGGATCATCGTGGCATTGGATGATTTCGCAACATAGTTTGTTTCACGCAATAAATTAGCAATGTCTGCGGAGTGCAATGACAGTTTGTTTTGATCATCTGCCTGACGCGAGCTGTATTCAATGATCCGAGCAATGGCTTTACGATCACAATGCAGCATATCGCCATCATGAACAATGCTGGCAATAAAGCGCGCATACTGCTCTTCAGAGGTATCGGTACGCGGCATATCATCTTCAAAATCTGCCGTAACACGGAACAACTCTTTAAACTCTGGATCGTAATGTTGAAGCAATTGATAAGTTTGATAATCACCAAACAGGATCAATTTAACGTTCAACGGAATTGGCTCTGGTTCAAGAGAAATAGTGCCAGATAGCGTCACCTCACGTTCAAGCGAGCTTAAATTCAACTTCTGAGCACGCAATGCACGTTTTAAACCGTCCCATACATAAGGACGCTCTAACACTTTCACCGCATCCATCATCAACACACCACCATTGGCACGGTGCAAACTACCCGGACGGATCAACGAGAAATCGGTAAATACCGTGCCTTTGAACGTCGCGTTTTCCACGTAACCAAAGATAGAGTGATAATTCGGACTCTCTTCTACTTCGATCGGGAATTTACGCTCAACGTCTTGATGCACCAATACATTTACTTGATAACGACGAGGCATTTTCTTATCTAACGAGGCGTAAGCAAGGGCAACTTGCTCTTCGCTTTCTTCCAAGAAAATATCAATATTCTCAAGGATATCGTCATACATTGCCGACAGATATGCTTTGATATCTGGCAATTTACTGTATTTGGTTTTCAGATCTTTAATACAGTGTGCGGTAACATCTTTAGCAATATCTTCATCAAGCTTTTGTTGCTTATCAGAATACTTCTCTTCCCATTCAGTTAGCTGACGAACAATACTGCGTAACTCAACTTCTAGCTCATTGATGGTATCTTCAAATTGCTGCTGTTCTTGCTCTGAAAGCTCGGCAAATGATGCTTCAGTATGTGGCTCTTCACCATTCATCGCCACAAGCTGATAGTCACCTTGCGTCGTAATGGTTAATGCAACACCGCGCTCTTCTGCGCCTTTTTTCATTGCCATTAACGCACTTTCTTGTTTCTGCGCTAATTGTGTTTTCAGTTTTTCAGCACGGCTAATATAGAGTTCGTTATCAAACGCCATTGGAAACGCTTTAACTAAACGCTTCATCAGCTGTTCGATATCTTTTTTGAAAGCCGTACCCTGCCCAGCCGGTAGCTTCAGTACCTTAGGACAACGGGTATCATCGAAATTAGAGACATAACACCAATCATAGAGTGTATTGGCATTACCATTTGGATCATGACGATTTAGATAGCGCATCACCATAGTGCGTTTACCCAAACCATTACGGCCTATCGCATAAATGTTATAGCCTTTTTCTTTAATCGACATCGCAAACTCAACCGCTTGTTGCGCTCGCTCTTGTCCTACAATTTCATCTAATGGTGTAAGGTGTTTTGTTGACTTACACTCATCACTCAATCCATTCAATGCTGATACGCGATACAGCTTGTCACTTGATAGAGGTTTAACTGACATAATCGATCCCTCTCGTTACGACGTCTTCCTTTCAGTCTACTCATAAAATATTGAAATTTTAGAGAGTTAAGCAGCAAAAATCGGTTTACGTCTCACTTTTCAATGTTTATTGCTGAAATTTTAAACATAAAAAAGCCCAACTTTACTTTTGTCACCTTAACTATAATGAACATAAGCTTGCTGGGCTGTTTTGTTAAGCTGTTAAAAACTTAGTTACAAGGTTGCCATTGCGCCTTTACCGACACCTTCATAAGCAACAACTTCTAGCACGTCACTGTCAGATAAACTCGGTTTAACTTTCTCGGCGATATAACCTGCCAATAGCTCAACCGTGGTATCTGTACTTAACATTTCAGTTTCTGAGCGTGCAATGGCTAATTCAAACTCACCTTGTGGCGCGGTATAACGGAAACCATAGTGTGTTTCATTAGTAACTTGTTTAGCGCATTCACTTAAATTAAGTTCTGTCACGCTCAATACATCTTCTTGCGAGCCAAGGTAGATATCTTGCCAACGCTTCGCCCACTGCTTTTCAAGCTCAGCATTACGTTCACCATTAACAATCAGCTCAATTGGAGAGCGATGACCATGGGCAATACGCTGACAGTTACCATCATGCTTTTTCAAACCATGGCTGTAATGGTAAAACGCACCATTGATCATTTCATGGCGTAGTGTGATCTCTAAACCTTGTACGTTTTCAGGTAAGTTACCTTTTAGTACTTGGTATACATGCTCAGTTACGCTCTCGATAGTGACGGCTTCCGCATCAATAAAGCAGAACGCTTGCTCTGGGCAATGAAGATGAATGCTTTTGTTCTCTCGCAAAAGATCAACCGTCGCATAACCGGTCGTTGTCGCGGCAGTGTTAATCGCTGGAGATTTAGCTGGCACAATTAGACGGTGATCAACATATTGATCCACTAATTGTTTAATCTGTTTCTTAACACGACTGAAATCGAGCACCATGCTCATTTCATTTAACTCGCCCGACATCACCACATCAAGAATCCAACTTTCGCCTACCATACCACGCTCGGTACATAGGTAAGACGCATCAATTACAGTGAGATCTCTGACAAATAGCTTCAAAGTGAAGTCCTTAGTGATAATGGTTGTCGTTTCTAGGGGAATGCATTATACGCTGCTGAGGCGTTGAGTAAACAATCAAGATTATTTGACGTTAGGCAATAAAAAAGCAGCCATTACTTTAATAGCTGCTTTCATCGATTTCTGCCCGTTAAATAGGATTAAAAACGGTAATTTGCAGACATGTAGAACGCCGTGATGCTCTTTAAATCGGATTTAGTATTTTGATTCCAGACCACGCTTCTTGCTCTTTACTTTGGGTAGCCGAGTGACGTGCCCCCATTTCTGCAGTGAAGTGATCTGACATACGCCATGCCACACCAGCTTGCACACCTAGTAGCTCACCCGATTGCTTATAGCTACCGTAACCATCACCTTTACTGTCTGCGATCATGTAACCTACATGCGCACCAATAAATGGATTAATGGTTTTATCTGCACGGAAAATATAATCCGCACTGACTAAATGAAGCGATACATCGGTATCAATGGCTTTTTTGTCATTATGATCAGACTCACCACTCATTTTCTGGTAGCTATAGTAAATACGACCTTTTCCACCTGCGGTATAAAAACCAATATCAGCGCCAAATAAACCACTTGCGTCAGGTGATTGCAGTTTGTCTGCTCCAGCATTCACATCAAGGCTTAAGTCAGCCATACCGCCAGTGATACCAACGAAGTAATGCATGGTATCGTCAAATTTAGGGGCTTCTTCAGCCAATGAAGCATCATTTTCTTCTGTCACAACAGGTGTTAATACCAAAGGCTCACTTGGGGTATATGCCGCTGTTTGTGATGTTGATTGTTCTGCTGCAAAAGAGGTTGAAGAGAAAATAGCACTCAGCAGTAGGGTCGCAAGCAATGTCTTGTTCATAAAACGATCCATTTCATCCTGTTTTATTGTAATGAAGCTTCAAGCGACTGTTTGTGCTCAAGCCTGTCT
This sequence comes from Photobacterium leiognathi, assembly GCF_030685535.1. Lineage (NCBI taxonomy): Bacteria > Pseudomonadati > Pseudomonadota > Gammaproteobacteria > Vibrionales > Vibrionaceae > Photobacterium > Photobacterium leiognathi. Next base: position 1,379,718 of record NZ_CP131599.1, read on the forward strand.
TTATTCCAATCAAGGTGCTGATTATACCCAAGCCACTTCAAGTTACTAGGTTCAGCGAGAATATCTTGGTTTGTAGGCAAGGAGATGATTTGAAGAGGAAAAATAAAACAAGTGATTTAAGTGGTGTAGAAAGCCAACGACACCATTTAATATTGATAGCATTACGCCTCTTTTAACCAATTCAAGGCATCAATAGCATCGTCAAAATAACGCACTTCACCTGACATAAACCAATTGCCAATTTTAGCACCGAGCTCTTGCCAATGTTTATTGCCATAAAGTGCAACTTTGCGAAAACTTTTGCCATGCTTTAAACCCAGTTTAAGATCATCCCAAGCAGCATGGAGATCCCAGCCGTCGCAAGCCGTACCATCAAAATATACATCAACCACAGGCTTATCGATACCTTCCAGTGCCGTATCAATTTCAGGTGTGATCATCTGATAATCTTGATGAGTTAACTTACCTGTTGCCTTTATCTCAACAAAGAATTTGCCATCGTTATTATCAATTTCAATTTGAATACCGTGAGACTTTGTCATGTCATCATCTCCTTGTTCACTTGCTAGCTGTATTTAGATAAAAGTTATTGATTGTTCTAGTATAGAACTTACAACTCTCCCAATTTTTCGATAGCAATATTGATGAAAAATGACTCTACATCGTTACAGGTTGACATAATGTGAAAGGTTTTTATCCCAATAGGGTGTCTCACCGATATACTCTTTAAAGAAACTTATTGCAGCCACTATTTTCTTCGGCAAATGCTTACGACTTGGGTATACCGCATAGAAGTGCATTCCTTGATTGGCCTCCCAATCATTGAGTAATTGGATCAGCTTTCCAGTTTTAAACTCATCGGTTAAAAGATAAGTGGCAAGATAGGCAATGCCCCACCCTGAAACACAGGCATCACGTACCGCTTCAGCTAAATCAACCCGATAATTGCCTGATACTGTGACACACAAGCCTTCTTGATCACGTATAAACGACCAAGTGCCGTGATTCACCTGCCTATTTTGGTAAACCAAACAATTATGCTCTTGCAAATCACGAGGATGAGTGGGCGCGGAATGATGCATAAGATATTCAGGCGATGCTGCAACGATAAAACGGGTATCCGCTAAACGCTGGGCAACATAACCTTCTGGAATGTTTTCAACATTGGTGATCCACAGATCGAGTCCCTCTTCGACCATATTAGCGCGATGATCAAATAGGCTGACTTCGACATGAAGATCTGGGAACTGACGACGAAAATGTTCAATGGCAGGGATAATATGCATAGTGCCGAAAGACTGTGATAATCCCAAACGAAGTGTACCTGATACCTCATCGCGGATGTCAGCCATCATGGCATCTGCATCTAATACAGCAGATACTACCTGCTCACAAAACTTGGCATATTCAATACCTTCATCAGTTAAGGTAAAGCTACGTGTCGTGCGTTGCACTAACTTCACTTGTAACTCTGCTTCTAATAAGCTCAGTTGCTTACTGACATGTGATGTTGATACTCCGAGTTTGTGTGCAGTCGATGTAAAGTTACCGCTATTAACCAAAGTATGAAAAATTGCCATTCGTCCGGCACGATCTTGAAGCACTGCAGCTACCTACCTATTACCTGTCTATCCCACTCTCTCTGCTAGTGTACTGTAGAACACAAACGAACTCGCCATTATTCCTATAACAGATGTCAATTATTACTCAACAGCAAAAGTAATTTCACAAAACATACAATTATCATCTTAAGAGAAATAATTATAATCACTTCATCGTTAGAAATTAGATTGGAGTTTGGTTGTGAGTTGGTTATTTCTTTTATTAGGTGTGTTAGCAGAAGCGACGTCACACGTTGCACTTAAATCTGCAAATGGTTTTACCAACCCATTACCAACAGCCGTTGTCATTCTTGGGCATATCACTGCCTTTCTATTTCTATCACAAGCAATGAAAAGTATTCCAGTAGGCATTGTCCATGCGTCTTGGGCTGGGCTTGCCATTATTCTCGTTACCACGCTTTCAAGCGTTATTTATAACCAACATATCGACACTAAAGTTTGGATTGGGATGATAATTGTTGCAGTGGGTCTTGCGGTTATGAATTTATCAGGCGCTGCACACCACCACTAAACATCCCATATATACGGGGTTTATTATGAATCAGCAACGAGCAGAAAATTTATATTACTACTTACGTAAACAAAATAGTTCTCAAAAAGAAATTAACGTAGTAATTAAACAATTAAGTGAAAATTACGGTATTAATTTATCCGATCTTGATCGTCGTTATCGCTCACGCATCGGATATTCACCAAACCGATATGATATTAATACTTACGGTACCGCAGGTTCACGTACAATGAATCAAACTCGTGGTATGCAAAAAACACATTAATTATTTCCTACCTCACATCGTCACTAATAAAAATATTAGTGACGATGTTCTCATAACTACTTTTCTATACCCAAAGAACTTCAAGATGCAGTGTTCAGCGAGACGAACTTAGTTCTCAGGCGCGGCAACGATTCGAAGATATAGTGGTTCTACATTGAGAATCGTTAACAAAGTCTGAGAGCTAAGGACGCCCGCCCTTTGGGAGCGTGTCACTGAATAAGCCACCTTGAAGTCACTTGGGTTTATAACATTATTTCTGATTTCTATTATTGCAATATCTTATATTTACCCGCCATTTTTTTGACGCTAGTGTTTAATAATTGTTCATAACGAAGTAACAATAATAATGAATCGATTAACTAAACAGCTACTTTGCTCAACGCCGCTTCTTATAGCCTGTAGTATTCATGCCGCAGTAATAAATAATGAACCTTTAGCTCAACCACAATCTCTCACTCAATCTAATGTGAACAATAATACCAATCATCCAATGGGCGGTAATATTGTTATTAATCAATCAACGAGTTCGCCACTACCGAATGGGCAATATCAGAACACGGTAATTGGAACAGCTCCAACCATTACAGGCTCTCATAATGTTGGGATTGGCTCAGGTGTAAACGTTGGTCATTATTCCCTTGCTGTTGGCGATTACAGCCATGCAAAAGATAATTCAGAAGCTTTTGGTACAAGCTCTAACTCATTGGATAATGGCGTAGCTATCGGCAATCAATCCTATGCTAATCATGCACTTGCTATAGGTGCCCATGCCTATGCAACAAACAACAGCATTGCTATTGGTAACGATAGTAGAGCTGACGAAAAAGACACGGTGAGTTTTGGTGGTAAGGTCAATCACCAAACGGTGGTCGATGGAAAAGTTCAGGTAACAACAACAGATGTAACCCGTCGACTAACTAATGTTACCGCAGGTATCAATGCTACAGATGCAGTTAATGTTAGTCAGTTAACCGAGGCTAAAAACACCTTACAAGGTGAGATCACCCATAACAGTCAAAACATTAGCAACAACTCAAGTGAAATCACCCGTAACAGTAACGATATTAAAACTAACATGGTGAATATTGAGCAAAACAATCAAGCAATTGATATCAATAAAAATATCATCGCTAACAATGCTAATAATATAGGTATTAACAAAGAAAATATAAATAAAAATATAACCAACATTCAAAATAACACGCAGAATATTACAACCAACTCAAAACAAATCAGTCAAAATACAGCAGGTATTAATGATAATAAAACTGTAATCATTAATAATGGTAATAATATTCAAAAAAACAGAAAAGATATTCTAAATAACACTAATTTAGTGAATAAAAACACGCAAACTATTACGAGCAATACTAATAATATTCAGCAGAATACAAGCAACATCAATAACAACAAAACAAATATAGCGAATAACAGTCAAAGTATTGAGAAAAACACGGCTGGTGTAAATACCAATGCTTATAACATTAGTCATTTGCATAATGAATCGATTAGCTACACCAATAATCATGTAATGGCGTACTACAACAAGTCTAAGCAATACACTGATGAAAAATCGCAACAGACATTACAGAATGCAAATAACTATACAGATCAAAGAGTCAACCAACTCTCTAACGTGTTTAATGAGAAATTAAAGAGCTTAGAAAACAGGGAAGATGCTGGTATTGCATCTGCAATGGCAATGGCTGCTATTACGGCTAAACCAAATCACAAATATAATATTGGTATGGGGTTAGGCTATTATGGCGATCAAGATGCTATCGCAATGGCTGCGAAAATCAATACATCTCCAGACAGTGTAGTCACTCTTGATACCTCATATAACTCAAATCACAACGTCGGTGTTGCTGCAGGTATGACATTCGGCTTTAACTGATTTTGCTCGTCAATTTAAAAACAAAAAACCGACGTACACCGTCGGTTTTTTATTGAGCCTTGCAAAGCTTACTTCATGCGTTCCATAACCCAAGGAAGCAATTCTAAATATGCATACCAACAACCCGTAGCGATTATAGCCGTCCATACAAGACGTGATAACCACTGAGAACGTTGAATATGACGAGAAGGATCTGGCTCACCACAATGAGGGCAAAAATGTGCACGGCGTGACACAACACCTTCACACGCAGGACAATCCGTTAAACGCTTTGAACGTGCAGTTGTGCCAGCTTTAGCTGATGATTTTGTAGTTTTTAGCGTGTGTGGACGCTGATCCGCACGCATGGGGATCATTACATCACTATTATCATCATCTAGTGCTGAAAATTCAGTTGTTTTCACTTTATTCACCATTCAGTCAATCTCTGCGCCCAATAATACTAAATTAAAGACTGAACAGCATACCTATTGGCATAATCTTTACTTAAGTTTCATTTAACACACGAAGATTTATCGTCACATAACGCGATTTATTGTAATTATATCAATCACTCACCAAAGTAAACTGTGACGTTCACTCTATAGATGTTGATATCCACAAGCATCGCTTTCAACCTCTAAAAAAATAAAAGTAATTAATTTACGCCCATTTGCATCTTATATTTTGATAATGATTTCTCACAAAAATCTCGTTCATCATCATCTTCAATATTATTTATAAGCTCAGCAAAAGCTTCATAACCTACTTTACCATTCTTCACTTTCCATACGGTATAAGCAGCTTGCTTATCTAATTCAATGCGTGTTCTTTCACCATCAGATAGTAATGTAAGGTTATGCATATAAGTTTCTCATAGTAATAATCTGCACTAATTTTACCCAAAAAAGTCTCTGTTCAGAATAACCTCATGCATCTTATCTATGCCTGTATTAGAGCATGACTTGAACTAGTTATTTATCCATCACAAAAACAACACAGCCATCTCCTTTTCAACAGATTTAGTTAACAGCATGGCTTTTTATCAAAAACAGCCTAAATTATGTGATATATATCACTAGTTAGCGCTTTGTGGTTTCATAAACTGAATCTATCAAAGCACAACAATAATGTTGATTAACTATTTTTATCTAGGAGCTCTTTATGGCTACTCCACATATTAACGCTGAGTTTGGTGATTTTGCAGAAACGGTACTTATGCCAGGCGATCCGCTACGTGCTCAGTTTATTGCGGAAACTTACCTAGATGATGTAAAGCGTGTGTGTGATGTTCGCAGCATGTATGGCTTTACAGGTACTTACAAAGGCAAACGTATTTCAGTGATGGGTCATGGTATGGGTATCCCATCATGTTCTATTTATGTGCACGAACTCATCAAAGATTTTGGCGTTAAAAACATTATCCGTATTGGTAGCTGTGGCGCTGTTCACGATGATGTAAAACTAATGGATGTGATCATCGGTATGGGCGCATCGACGGATTCAAAAGTAAACCGTATCCGTTTTGCTAACCACGATTTTGCAGCTATTGCAGATTACCATCTACTAGAAACCGCCGTTAACCAAGCTCGTGCACAACAAGTGCCAGTACGTGTCGGTAATGTTTTCTCTGCAGATTTATTCTACAGCCCAGAAAGCGATCTATTCGATAAGATGGAAAAGCTTGGCATTCTTGGTGTTGATATGGAAGCGGCGGGTATTTACGGCGTAGCAGCAGAGCTAGGCGCAAAAGCCCTAACCATTCTAACAGTTTCTGATCACATCAAACGTGGTGAAAAATTAAGCGCAGAAGATCGTCAAAAATCATTCAACGAAATGATGAACATCGCGCTAGAAACTGCCATCAGCCTTTAATTTTCCCATAAGCGGGAAACATGCCTCCCAGACGGTTTTCCGCTTATTTTTCCAAATTTAATAACGAAAACTAAAGGGATGTTAGTTTAATGAATACGTTTAATTAATATAAAACCAGCTCGATAATGTAAAATGTGGCGTCTTACACAATCATAGGTAACATATTCTTGAAACGTATTGTTCTCTGACAATGCTGAGTAAAATTTTACTCAGCCCCTTCTCACAAATCCTGTAACCGTTTAGTAATAATTCTAAAAATATCATTATACTGCATCCAAAGATCGCGCAAAGATAAGGTTAGATATGTCTACATTTCTTACAACGCAAAATCCCATCGAGCAGTTACCATTAGCTTTTAATGGCTACCAGTTTAATCACTGTAAGACACTGAGTTGTAAGAACTTTGGTTCACATAATCCCAACGACTACGTGCTCCAAAATAATAACCGTAATCGCCCGACTCTCGTATGTCGAGAATGTGGTGCTTTCCCACCATTATTAAATAACCAAGATGTGGTTGAAGAAACACTACGCTATCAAAGGCTTCAAAGTAGTGATTTACCTCGATGTACCAATAGTGAATGTGATAATAAACACTACCCTGCGCTAACACATCGTCACCTTTATCATGCGTTTGGGTTCAGTGGTGATAGACAACGTTACCGCTGTAAAGCCTGTGAGCAAACATTTGTTGATCGTTGGTCTGGTGCTAATAACAAACTTGCCATGCAACAAAAACTACTGGGGCTATTATTTACCGATTACCCTGTGCGTGATATTTGTCGACGCCTAGAGATCAATCCAAAAACCTTTTACGATCAACTCAATCATATTGCTGCTCGATGCCGTCGCCAGCTCGCCCTTTTTGATGAACGATTATTTAAACATCAACATCATGTTGAGCTTGCATCTAATATTAAGGACCTTCAACCTCAAAGCCACAATGGCGTAATGTGGGTTGCAAGTGCAGAGTCACAATCAGGCTATGTTGTCGCACAGCATATTAATTACCACGCCAATGATATTGCGTTATCTCATCTCTATCATGATGCCTATCAAGATTCAGCCCGTTTCATGTCGGCACCAAAGCACGATGAAACAGTATCTGATCCCTTTATTCCTAAAGGTATATTGGCAAAAGTTGATGCGACTTATCGTAAGATTTTCTCTCGCTCTAACATGGAGAATCCATTATCAGACGGCGCTAAAATTAATTATCCAACGAAGGGAACATTGATCTACCCACAGTACACGGTATACAGCCATTATCTCTACTTGAAAGAGATGTTCCAGAATAACGAGTACCTCGCTATCTTTATGCCACAAGAAACCTTGTTGCGCTCGGCATGCATCTCTGTGTTTATTGACCATATCAAGCAAAAACGTATTGATCCTCTCTACGTGATAGAAGACGAGCAATGGCAGCATGGTGACGATGCAAGTAAAGTCGATATTGTGTTATTAGGATGGTGGCAAGATCGTTGGGCATTCACTCATCTAGAAAATGCCAGTAAAGGAATCTGCCATTTAGGTGGTGAAACCAATGATGATAAGAAGTGGCTTAAACATGCCACCTATCGAGCAGTATCAAGTTACCAACATCGTTTTCAAGAGCAATTTAGCCAACTGATCAATGAGCCGCGACGAAAATTGCGACCAGCAGGACTGTTACCGCTATTAGATATTTATCGCGCTTGGCATAATTTGTGTCGCCAAGATAAGTTCTCATTAACACCAGCTCAACGATTAGGCTTGGCTTCATCCCCTATGACATTAGAACAACTGCTAAGTTAACAAAATAAAAAAGGCTTAATATCGCCACTCACTAGAGCTGATATTAAGCCTTTATATCAATAGTATTTTGCTATTAAAAATTACTTTTCAGCAGCAACCACTGAGATTTCTACTAATAGAGCATCGCGTGCCATACTTGCTTCAACACAAGCACGAGCAGGCGCATGACCTTGTGGTACCCAGTTATCCCATACCGCATTCATTTCAGCGAACATGCTCATATCTTTAATATAAATCGTTGCTGAAAGCATGTGTTCTTTATCACTCCCCGCTTGAAGTAATAACGCTTCTACTTTATCTAACATGGTTTGAGTTTGCTCTGTGATACCTTTCGTAGCATCTGCACAAACTTGACCACATAAGTAAATCGTACCGTTATGCTTAACAATGCGGCTCATGCGAGCACCTGTTTCTAAACGTTCAATCATGATATTTCCTGTTCGCTAATTAAGTTTGATAAGAATATAACTTTTTTAGCAAAAAACCAGTCAAAACACGGTAAAAAGTAAAATTTATTTGCAATAAATAATAATTTACACCGTAAATTTCAATTAGCGACCTAATGAATCTTCTAACCGTGCTTTCCAAATCGCCATTGCAAGCGCAGGTTTACGTAAAATTTCAGGGGTTGGGATCCAGCCTTGTTTAATCTTCGCAAAGACATCAAAACGCTCAGCGGTTCCTGCCATCGCTTCTGCTACGACTTTACCTGCAATGTTCGTTAAGCCCACACCATGACCGGTGTAGCCATGTGATACATAAATATCATCACCTAAGTGATCAATCTGTGGCATGTAAGAACGTGTTACTGCAAATAAGCCGCCCCAATGGTACTCCATTTTCACGTCAGCCAATTGCGGGAACACAGTGATCATACGCTGGTGTAAACGCTCGGCTGAATCACTGTATTCACCATTAAATGGATGGTTAACGCCACCAAACAAAATACGACCATCAGGTGTTGGACGATAATAATCCAAGCTATTGTTTAGATCAGACATTGCCATCATATTTGAGATTGGCTGACGATCACCTAATTGTTCGGTCACTGCAATATATGAAGCAACTGGCAATACAACACTTTGAGCCTTACGGTTCAGACCATCTAAATACGCATTACACGCTAATAGTACTTGTTTAGCTTTTACGCGACCTTTTGGCGTATGAATAATATGTGGGTTGCCTTTCTCAATCTTCGTTGCTGGCGTATTTTCAAATACCGATGCGCCTAGCGACATTGCAGCACTGGCTAAGCCTAAGGTGTAATTCAGGGGATGCATGTGTGCACTGTTTGAATCAAACAGACCACCAAGGTAGCGTTCAGTATTGGCTACTTGTTGAATTTGCTCTTTTTCCCACCAGCTTGCTGTTGGGTAATCGTAGCGCGTTTGCTTTAAGTCATACCAAGATTTTAATTCTTCTTCTTGGCTCTTTTTCAGTGCTAACTCGATATAACCTTGTTGGAAGTCGCAATCGATATTGAATTCTTGAATACGCTCACGAGCAATATCTACCGCTTCACAAGACAGATCCCACAGTTGTTTGCCCCATTCAGGGCCGTAAGTTTCATCAACTTCACGTAAGCCTAAACAGTAACCCACTAAACATTGACCACCGTTTCGGCCCGAGCCACCCCATGCTAAACGCTGAGATTCCAATACTACAACCGAAAAACCTTTCTGACGTAATTCGATGGCAGCATTCAAGCCCGTCATACCACCGCCAATAATACAAACATCTGCCTCGATATTTTGATCAAGTTCAGGTTGTTCTGGTAACGCATTAATTGTTGCTTGGTAATAACTATCAATATACTGACTACGCATTGACATCCCAATTGCCTATATATATGAACAGGTAAAAAATCGCGCGGATAATGTCACGACATTTCAATAACAACAAGTAATTTATTACCGTGATACTGCTCAAATAAAACACCAATTACTTTTGACATGGTTAAAGTTAACTCTATCATCCGCCCTTCACTGACTTACCTGGTCATTTAGGGAATTAAAAAATGAAAAAAGTATTTAAAGGGGTGACTACACTAACATTCGCACTTACAGCATTTAATGTTTCGGCAGAAAATGTTGTGCTTAATATTTACAACTGGGCTGAATATATGCCAACAGCTGTAATTCAAGCATTTGAGAAAGAATATAATGTCACCGTTAACTACTCGACTTTCGATAATAACGAAGCGATGTATACCAAATTAAAACTATTGGATAACAAAGGTTACGATGTAGTTTTTGCTTCGACGTATTTTATCGAGAAGATGGCACGTGAAGGCATGCTTGCCAAGATAGATAAAACAAAAATGCATCATTTAAAAGATGTCTATCCTGGTTTATTGGGTCAACAATTTGACCCTAAAAATGATTACTCACTGCCTTACGTTTGGGGCGTAACTGGCATTTCTTACAACTCTGATAGCATCAAAAATGATCAGGTAACTGGCTGGAACGATTTATGGAATAGTGATTTCCAACGTCAAGTCATGCTATTAGACGATGTTCGTGATGTATTTGGTATGGCATTAAAAGCGCAGGGCCATAGCATTAACAGCACCAACGAAGCTGAAATTAAACAAGCATACGAGAAACTACGCGACTTACGTCCTAACGTAGTTGTCTATAACTCAGACGCACCACATGTCCCTTATGTGACAGGTGAAGCAATGCTAGGTATGCAATGGAATGGTAATGCTTATTTAGCCAAGCAAGAAATGCCAGAGCTAAAATTTGTTTATCCTAAAGAAGGTTCAATTCTTTGGATGGATAACTTTATTGTGCCAGAAGGCAGTGCAAATAAAGATTTAGCCTTTAAGTTTATTGATTTCTTTATGCGTCCAGAAAACCAAGCAAAATTAGTTGAAGAGCTCGGTTTCCCAGCGCCAAATAAACAAGCTAAATCATTTTTACCTAAAGCATTACAAAACGATCCAATGATCTTCCCAACAGATGAGGAAGTAAATAAAGGTGAGTTTACTAATGATGTTGGTGATGCAGTCAATATTTACCAAAAATACTGGCAATTGCTGAAGAGCTAATAAAAGAAAGGGCAATAACAATGTTATTGCCCTTTTTGCTTATTAATATAATTACAATGTTCTAGACACTAACTGCACCAACTTCGCCGCTAATTTCGCAGTTTGATTGGCATAATCGTATTCAGGGTTTAACTCGGCAATATCAACTAACTTCACTTTGCCGCTTGCCATAATGTATTTAATTGCCCACTCGACCATGGGTAAACCTACCCCCTGCATTTGGGTCATATTAACGCCTGGCGCAATAGATGCTGAAAATACATCAAGCCCAATACTTAAATGAATAACATCTACACTATCAATATATTTATCGAGTTTAGCTTGTACCGCTTTTTTATTGCGTGATGTCATTTGACTATCAAGTAACCACTCACAGCCCAGATCTTCTGCTAATTTAAACATAGCTTGGGAATTTGCATGATCACAAATCCCTAAACCCAGGTAGTGAAATTCTCGCTGCTGCTCTTTGCTATAGCACAATGCGGTATGAAAAGCAGAGCCAGAACGTACCGCTAAGGTTGGTCGCAATTCAAAATGGGCATCAAAATTAATAATACCGACACGAGACTGGCATGGTTGCATCGAAGTATCTTCAAGCGACTCAGAACTATATTCGGTATTACTCGTATTCGTTTCCGGCACTAACCATTCGGTATGTGTGTGAGCGATTTCAGTAGCATGATCAGAAAGCGCTTGATAACTAGCAATCGAGATTTCATGTCCACCACCGAGAACAATAGGAAAATGCCCTGCTTTTAAAATTGCACTTAATGCTTGCGCCTGCTGCTGGCTTAATGATGAAAAATTCATATCATCATTAAGTGCCTCAATATCTCCAGCGTCATAAAGCGGCAGTTTTGAATGAGAATGTGTTTGCGGCAAAATACGTCGAATACTGGAAGGCCCCTCTTTTGCGCCCTGTCGTCCTCGATTCCAGCCAATACTGAGATCAGAAATAACACCAAGTAATACCACACCACGTTCTCGTTGTTGGGTGTAAGGGGAAATTAACGTATGCGTTCGATGTTGACCATGAGGTTTCGTCTCATTCGGTTTAAAGAGTTTTTTTAACTGATCTACAAACATACGTTTATCTTCCCTTGATCAAAAGCGTGATCAATTAATGTTGAGGCGGTAGTGCACGAGCTGCCTGTAATACGCACATAACAATTTTATTTTTACGGCTATTGATACGCTCTGCTGGTGCCATAACACTTACGGCACCTGCAACTTTATTACCCATAAAAACAGGTGCACTTACACCGGACACCCCTTGGTCAATTTCAGAAGTACTGATCGCAAATCCATCTTGTTTGATCAGATCCAGTTCTGTTAGCCATGCATCAACTTGCTCTTTCTCTGTGATCTCATAGTGATTCAAAATTCTCATCTGACGAGATAATGGTAAATAGGCAAGAATCACTTTTGCAGAAGCACCACGGATCAATGGCTGACTTTGTCCCTTTTCATAACTACAGCGAAGTGCGTATGGGCTATCAATACTATCGACACACAATGCATTAAAACCAACAGGCACCATATACGCTGACATTTCACCAGTTTGCTGCTGTAGCCGCTTTAAGATAGGTCGCACACCGTCAGGCAAGGGTGAATGCATATGGAAATTGCGTTGCAACTGCAATGCGGCAGGGCCTGCGCTGTATGTATTCTGACCGTGATTTTCTTCAATTAAGTTCCAATCTCGCAATAACGCTAAATAGCGATAAAGACTACTAATTGGCATGTTCATTTCAGAACTTAACTGCTGTGCTTGTAATGGAAATGGTGAAGCAGCGATATGAATTAATACTTGTAGCAGCTTTTCATTAGCACTAAGAGAGTTTGTCACGATGATGGCTTCTTATTTTTGTATGATGATTTGTTTTAACCAATAAAAGGTTAACTCGCAAATACAATTCTTACTATATGAGAAACACAAATTATTAAATAATCTTTATTCTCAAATTGTAAGAATATAAGTTGCAAAAACACCTGTAATACCGCTTTTTGTCAGAACTGAATCTTACTCAGTAGTAATCTAACGAGTGTCATTTACATAGACGTTTTCAATTTGTTAATGAATGGCCCTTTAAGATCACAGGATTAGATAGTTGTAAATAATTGGATAATTATCACTTCTTTATAGTGATAAAAAATAAGGTTTTACTAAGCTAAATAGCAGATCACGCTAGCAATAACAGGGGGGTTGCTGGTAAAATCCCTGCAAAATTGACCGTCACACATAGTAAAAGAGAGTGATTCCTCATGGGAAGAAAGTTCGAAGTACGCAAATTGTCTATGGCAAAAACCCAAGGCGCTAAGATCAAAGTTTACTCGAAGTACGGTAAAGAGATCTACGTTTGTGCTAAGAACGGTAGCCCTGATCCAGATGCTAACCTAGCCCTTCGCCGTCTTATTGAAAAAGCGAAGAAAGATCAGGTGCCTAGCCACGTTATCGAAAAAGCAATTGATAAAGCTAAAGGTGGCGGCGGTGAAGATTACGCAACAGCACGCTACGAAGGTTTTGGTCCTGGTAACTGCATGGTTATCGTTGACTGTCTAACTGACAACAACAACCGTACTTTCATGGACGTTCGCCAAGCATTCGTTAAGAACAATGCAAAAATTGGTAGCCCAGGTACTGTTGGTCACATGTTTGAGCACCAAGCTGTATTTGAGTTCAAAGGTACTGATGAAGAAGCAGTATTAGAGAACCTAATGATGGAAGATGCTGATGTTACTGACATCACTTGTGAAGATGGCGTGATCACTGTTTACGCTCCTCACACTGAATTCTTCAAAATCAAAAATGCACTTGCGGCAACAATGCCAGAAGTAACTCTTGATGTTGAAGAAATCTCTTTCGTTCCTCAAACAATGACTGAGCTTTCAGGCGATGACATCCCAGCATTCGAGAAATTCCTTGATGCACTGAACGATTGTGATGACGTACAAAACGTTTACCACAACGCTGAAATGGCTGACTAATTATTAGTTTGCTATTGATATAAAAAAGGTCACCTGATGGTGACCTTTTTTGTTTCTGTTGAATGATTATTGGCTTAGCGACTTACTTTTCGTGCTCGTGACATTAACCAAAACGCTAAAGTACCAAAACCTAATGCTTGTAACCATAATTGCTGCCACCAGCCAATCATCTGAGCAAATGTCGCTCCCATCTGATTTAAGCCAAGAAAACCATTGATTGCAGGCGTAGAAGGCGCTAATTGCGATAATTCACGCAGTAAAGTCGGTAATTCTGATGCTGGACAGATAAAACCCGCGGTAAATACTAGCGGTAACGAGCTAAGTAGTACCACTAATGTCACTAACTCACAACGTGGGATCAATTGTCCTAACACCATGCCTAGCATAATCACAGCTAGCAAGAATGCTATTGTCATCGATACTAAGTCAGGAATAGACGCTAAGCGGTTTACACCATAATAAGTAAAGGTAAAACCAAAGTAGTAACAAGCTAATACCAGATAAATCATCACGAAGATAAACGCACGTACCATCATGATCATCCATACTGGATATTCAGCCCAGTAACCCGTTTTACCCGCAGCACGAGCCTCGTTTTCAGATGCTCCCACCATGCCGACACCAATTAACAGTGTTTGATGCAAAATCAGTACAAATACCGCAGGTACGACGTAATTGATATAACCCATTGTCACGTTAAACACAGGACGCATATTGAGTTTCATCGCACTGTATTGCTCTGAGGCTTGAACGAAGTTATCCCCTTTCAAAACCAAACGGTTAATTTTAGCATGAACACCTAAATCGGTTCCTGCCGAGCTTAAACCCTCAACAATCGTACCGTACACCAAGAACAATGCCGCATTACCTGCATATGCCAGTGTTGGACTAGTGCCTAACATCACGTCTTTGTAGAAATCATGAGGGATCACTAAAATCCCTTCGACTTGTCGATCTAATAACGCCTGTTTAGCCGCATCAATACTGCCTAAATGCTGAGCAATATGAACCTGTGGTGTGGCATCTGCCATACGGATTAATTCGCGACTCATCTGCGTTTGATCAAGATCGACAACGGCCACTTTCTGATCACGAGGAAGCTCATTGGTATAAGGTAATGGGTATAAAAACGAGTAGAAAACCACACCGCCAAATACGGTAAACACCAAAGAAACATTAGTAAAAATGGCTTTTAGCTCATGCTTAAATAAATTTAACCATCCCATCTAGGCTTCCCCTTTTACAGCATTGCCACTTAATGCTTTACGACGATGGACTAACATCAACATCACTGCTAATACCATTGCAACCATAAACCACGACAAAACAAACAATTGATGAGATGCCTGATACCAACCCGTGCCGTAATCCACTTGCTGCAATTGCACTTCAATATAATGGCTGACTGGCAATAAGCTACGCCACATTTTAGCAATAACAGGCATATCTGTTGCTGGGAAGGTAATACCCATAAAAGCAAACGCAGGTGCGGTAAATGCGGCAACAAAACTCATTGCACGAGGCACTTCCATTGCTAGAAAATAAATGAATGCTCCCATACTTTGACATGCCAGCACCATTAGTAATTGTGCGACGATCAAAATATGCCAATCACCATGCATCGGCCAATCGAGTGCTACATACATCCACCATAAGAACAACAAACCCTGGATCAGAAATAGTCCAGTATAGGCAGCTAACTTACCCATTAATTTAGAAACAGGTGATGTTTGTAGCCATTGCCACAGCCCTTGCGTTCTTGCTTCATGAGCAATAGCTAGCACCGTGGTTGCCACAATCAAGATCTGCCAAATAGATGGAATAATGGCAGAAACTAAGAACTGACCATAATGACTATTACTGTTAAATAACGGCGTAATTTGCCCACGTATAGGTACGGCTTGTCCCATCGCCTGTAAAGGTACTGGAGCCCCTGTTGCCATATTTTTAACGGTTTCAACCCCTGCATTAAATGTACCTTCTGCAAGTAACATTGCGGAGTTGATCAATTTACCGATCAGAATAAATTGCCCGTTATAAAACGTGGTGATCTGTGGCGAATAACCTAACTTGGTGTCTTTTTCAAAGTTATCGGGGATCACCACCATGGCGTAGATCTCGTTCGCTCGCATCGCTTCACTAGCCTGATCTGGGCTAGTAAATTGGCGTGTCACCGCCATCGTCGGACTTGCATCCACATAGCGAGTGAAATGGCGTGACAACTGGCTATGATCGAGATCGACAACCCCGACAGGCAAATTATGAGCGATACCAGCCGAAAAAATAGCCCACATAGTGAGAAATAACACTGCAGGTAACCACAGTGTTAATGCTCGTAGCCAGCCATCTTTCCATATGTTTCGCCATTCTTGCTTCACATATTGAAAGCCATTCATATTACTGCTCTACAATTACGCTCATACCGACACGTAGACCATCAATTGGCTGTGTTGGACGTGCTTCAACTTCGAAAGTACGCATATCAAAACCTTTCGCAGTATCAGTCGCACGCCAAGTGGCAAAATCCCCCATTACAGCAACATGCGACACTTTGAAGGTATAGGTTTTATCACCTAATGCAGGAATCGTTGCCTTGAACTCTTTCCCTTCTTGGTAATCTCTTAGCTTATCTTCACGAACGTTAAACACTGCCCACGCATCGTGAATATCAATGATATTCACAACAGGGAAGCCTTGAGGTGCTAGCTCACCGTCGTGCAGTAAAACTTGAGAAACCTCACCTTGGTGCCAGCTAGAAATCTTAGTATCAGCAACATACGCTTCAACTTCTGCTACTGCACCAGCCGCCATTTTCACTTTCTCTTGTGCTGCACGTTTTGTCTCAACTCGTGCACCTTCTTTCGCCATTTCATACATTTGGTAAGCGGCACTTTCGGTATATTGTGCGGCTTGCCATTGTGTGAAAGCTTCATCGCGTTTTTGCTCTGCGATAACACCATCTTTATAAAGATTGTTCACACGAATATAGGTTTTATGCATCAACTTCGCAGCAGCTGTTGCCTTACGCCATTGATCTTCTGCAGCTGCAATTTGTTGACGACGCGCACCTTTTTCCGCTTCTTCAGCCAATGCGCCAGCGGCAGATTCACCAGCTTTTGCTTGCTCTAATTTGGCATCAATTTCCGGACTTAAAATGGTGAAAATAAGTTGTCCCGGTTTCACCTCATCACCTTTACGTACAAGCACTTGATCAATACGGCCTGGTACTTTCGATGAGATATTATATTGCTGCGCTTCAATCTGACCTTGCATACGTTCAGGTTGAGGCTGGTAAGCGTGCCAGAAGGTGTAACCCAACCAACCCACAACAGCGATCACTGGAACCGCCACTGCCATAGATTTCAACTTACTCATGTTTTTAAACCTCTATACCTTGATATTGCTGATAGTTGTTAAAAGTGTTCATCTCACCGCTTATTGCGAGTAAGCGAGTAAGACACATAACGTATTGATAAGCCGCTGCAAGACGCTGAGTTTTCACAGCCGATAGATAAAGCTCGGCATCTACCACATCCAGTGATGTCGATAATCCTTGGCTAAAGGCTTTTTCACGTAAACGAATATTTTCTTTTGCCAATGCTAGGCTTGACTTCAAACCGTTATATTCTTCTAACGCTTGATTTGCTTCACGGTAGGTTTTTTCTACTAGAACACTTAGATCTTGCTCAGCTTGAGCCCGTAAGTGATTCACTTGTGTCACCATCGAATGGGCAGCTTTGACTTTGCCTGAACGACCAGAGCTATCAATAAGAGGAACACTAACACCAATACCAACAGCCCAATCAGGTGCCATTTTTGCTGCTAAGCTATCGCTCTCATACAAATTGTAATCACCGTATAAGTAGACTTCTGGGTAGTATTTCCCTTTCTCAACATCGATTAAGCCATCAGCCTGCTTGCGTTTTGCATCTAAAATATGAAGGCCAGGATAACTTGCAAGTGTCTTATTGATAAAGGATGACATCGGAGGCAAGGAGCTATTAATAAATAACTTAGTGGTAGGTACTGTTGTAGAAGATTGCTGTAATAGTTTTGTTAGTGCAACTTGAGCGATTTCTAGATCTCGTACCGACTTTTGAGTATCGACTTTCGCTTTATCGTAAGCAGATTCAGCTTGCAAGCGCTCAACTTTGGCGATCTGACCTTGCTGCTGCAGCTTTACTGCGTCTTCATAATGACGTTTTAGCCCTGCTTCAACCTCTTTACGGGTTTCAACGACTTTCTCAGCCAGTACAACACCAAAGTAAAAGCGGGATAAATCTTCAAATTTCGCCTGCTGCATCATGGCTAACATGTATTTCGCTTCTTGGGTTTTCCCTTGAGCAATATCTTGTGCAGCACTTATGCGACCACCAGTAAAGATAGGCCAAATCGCACGAACAGAGCTAGTTAAGACATCACGATCTGCAATTGTAGAAGTAAATGCATTATTCAATTGACCAGCAAATGAGGCTATCTCTGGATTATTACTAATTATACGACCAATGACTTTTTGGAGTTCTGCATTTTGGGAAGCAGGCATGCTACCAAACAAATCTGATGGTGATAGTTTTACATCTTGATCAAGTCGCGTGTAATTCGCGCCAACCGTCACGGTTGGTAAATAGAGATCACTTGCGGCATCTTGCATGTGCTCCGCTTGCTCAACATTAGCGCGCTTGGCTGCCAAGCCATCATTCTTTGTAACGACGGTATGCCAAGCATCGCTGAATGCGATTGGCGATGCATAAATACTCGGCGTAATAGCAAGTAATGCGACAGCCAATGGCTTAACCATAAATGGTTTTATTCTCATAAGGTAACCCTTTGATACCCATCTTTCATGTACACGTTGAACATTTTAGAGCAACGACTCTAAAACAAAACAGTTTTTTATTAGATATCTTTTCAGTCTATAAATATAAAACGATAGATACATTAATGTTAAATATGATAGTACCTTAAAAACAGTTACATACCATTACAGTATTCTACGATTTATCAATAGATATAAAAAAACCCACTTTAAATGGTGGGTTTTATGCAATATGAAATCATTCGTAAAAATAAGATCTCAATAAAAGAATTATCGAGCAAGACGGATTAATGAACGACCTAATAGTCTTTCTAGTTCATCAATACTTTGCTGACCATAACGCTCTTCACATAGGGTAAATAAGCGCTCAATACCGCGATGGGCAAATTCGTGGGAAGTTTCAGCAGAAGAGATATGGTGGAAAAGTAAACGTAGAATCGCACGGAATTTTTCATCATCTAGTGCAACTGACCAGCTTGCAGAAAATGCCGCTAGATCCCCTGTTAAATCGAGTTTATCAACAAACAGTTGATAAATACGCCCGTCAAGCGCATGCGCAAAGTCTTGCTTCTTCGGAAAATGATGGCTAATGCCAGTACGAGAGATCCCTGTTTGATTACTTAATGTGGTGTACGACATTTTGTCATAACCTAGGGTAAGGATTTGATCAATCACGGCATCCATAATCGTTTGGATGGTTATCTCTGTGTCTTCTTTACTACGCTTTGGCATAATGAGTTGACTCTATTCTAATCATTCTATGCAACAGTACGATTTCAATAATTGCCGTCATTGAAATCAGTGGCTCGCATTAGTATTACAAAATGTTATTCCCTTAACTAGCGTAAACTGGGATTTTTAACTACATCGTGCTGTATATGGTTAAAAATCACCACATACCATGTAAATATTTACTTCTTACACCACGCTTTTAGCTAAAACTAGCGTCCAAATTTACGCGCTTCCTGCTCTATATTACGATATAAAATCTGGGTCCAGAACGGCTGATTTAATGCCGCTGTCAGCTTCCCTTTCTTTGGATCACGAGGGCTGATCACAACTTCAATATTATCAACCCCTGTTCTTTCTGCTAATACAAATAGCTCTTCAATACTATAGTCACCCATGGCTAAACACCCAGTAGAGGCTTGTTTACCATGAATAAAAATATTGCTGCCCGGTGATGTTCGCCCTTCTAATCGTGCATATTTGCGATCAAATGCATTGGGATAATCCAGCTTCATTGACAGATGAAAACGGCTATTGGGATTAAGCAACGATACACGATAAATACCTTCAGGAACTTGTTTATCCCCTTCACGAAGTTTAGGTCCTTTTTTACCGCTAATTTTCTCGATATCGTAACGCTTTACATAAGACCATTTACCCTTTTCTTCAGCCCATAGCTCTAACGACATTTCTTCTTTCATCGCAAAAAGAGCAATATTTTTAGGGGGATAAGTAAGACCAACACTCTCGAAGTAACGTTTTATACGAGGTTCAACAAAAGGAGAATAACGTTTCATTACATCATCTACTGTTCGACTTCCCGCAGGCGGATACGTCGCATATGAAGATGCTGCTTGAGCATCAGTTACAACAGTAAACATAACCAGTAATGGTAATAACGCTTTTTTAAACACAGAACCCTCGGAATTAGCTAACTCGCCTACAAAACAAACGAAAATAGGAGATGAGAAACATCAAAAATAAGGCGCTAGTTTACTGAGGTTTGACGGGGGTGCAACTGCTTCAATGGACATTTTTACAACAAAATATTGCATTGTATTTTCAACAAAAGATAAGTCGTTCATATCCCTATCGCAATTTCAAAAATTGGCATTTACGCTACACACGTTACAATAGCGCAATTCACTTCCCAATTCGTAGGCATCTCGATTTTGCACACATTAGAACAAGTACGCTCAGGTGAGCTGGCAGGCATTACCCGATTAAAGATCTCACAACAGTTAACCTCTTTCCCATCAGAAATTTTAACGCTCGCTGATAGCTTAGAGATCCTAGATCTAACAGATAACCGACTTAGTCAGTTACCCGACGATTTTGCCAAGCTAACCAAGTTACGCATCGTATTTATGTCTAATAACTGTTTTACTGAATTACCGAAAGTATTGGGTGCCTGTCCGAACTTAGAAATGATTGGATTTAAATCCAACCAAATCACAACCGTTGATGAAACTGCGCTACCGGAAAAGTTACGTTGGCTTATTTTAACCGATAATAAGATCACTCAATTACCTGATAGCTTAGGTCTACGTCCTCGCTTGCAGAAACTGGCTCTAGCCGGAAACCAGCTTACCGAGCTACCGGCAACCATGGCGCAATTACACAACCTTGAGTTGATCCGCTTATCGGCCAACCGACTGCAAGCATTCCCTATCCAGTTACTAGATTTACCTAAACTGGCATGGTTAGCGTTTTCTGGTAATGATTTTAACCGTCACCAACAGGTCGATAATGATTTACCTCAAGTATCACCAGCTGATTACCAGTTACAACATGTGTTAGGACAAGGGGCTTCAGGCGTTATTTCATTGGCGACATGGCGTAATAATGCTCACCAGTTAGCTGATGATATTGCCGTGAAAGTGTTTAAAGGTGAAGTGACTTCTGATGGTTACCCACAAGATGAATTAAATGCCTGTTTAAAAACAGGACGTCATCCAAACCTTGTTCAGTCTTTAGCCCACGTAACAGATCCTAAACACCTCGCTTTAGTGATGGCACTGATCCCTGCGCATTTTAAAAACCTAGGACTACCGCCAACGTTTGAAACCTGTACTCGAGATACTTTCCCTGACGGCTTCGAACTTACGATTAAACAAATCGATAGCATGGTAGCGCAAATGACGGATGTGATTACCCATATGCAAAACCAAGGCGTTTCTCACGGTGATATCTATGCCCATAACGTTTTATTTGATGACGAAGCAAATATTCTCGTGGGTGATTTTGGTGCAGCCTCTATTTACGATGATCAACCAAAAGAAATACAACAAAAAATGAAAACTATTGAGTCTCGCGCACTTGGTTATTTCATTGAAGACTTACTCAGTGTTTGCCAAACACAAGATCGCACCTCGCCAACCTTCCAAAAACTGCATAACCAAGCGCAGAATTTAATCTAAAGCATCCAAAAATAACAATAAAAGCAACAATCAGCGTTCATTATTACTAATAACTGGTTGTTGCTTTCTTCTAAATCATTCCCACACAAACATGATCTTTGTAACAAATATGATACAAAGTTTTTATTTTAACTCTGCCCGTTTTATTAAAGTTTTCATACAACCGTTTAAAATAATTGATTGATTTTAAGTCAGTTAATTTATTTTTATAAATACTATTCGTTGTGAAACCCGATTTATCTTACTGATTTTCCTTATGCTACACCTTGACTAGCACCTAAAATAAGCATTAAATTTAACAACATAATAACAAATGATGTTTTCCTCTGGACACATCCTTTACTTGTAGCAATCCATTTAAGGGAAATTAATATGGCTCAACTGCTACCCAATGACATGATCCTAAAATGGGCGGAAGAACGTCCAAACGACATTTACCTCCGTCAAATCATTAACCGTCAATTTGTCGATTACACTTATGCAGAAGTGGCAGACAAAGCGCTGCGCTTGGTCAGTGCCTTTCGAGACCTTGGTATTCAACCCGGTGAGCGTATTGCGCTAATTTCAAAAAACTGTGCTGAATGGTTCATTAGCGATCTCGCAATGATGCTTGGTAACTACATCAGCGTACCTATTTTCCCAACAGCAGGCGCTGATACCATTGAGCATTGTGTTACCCATAGTGATAGCAAGTTGATCATTATTGGTAAACTCGATAGCCCAGATGCTATTAATAGCGTAACCAATAAACTATCACATATCCCTACAATTTCATTGAGTTACCCAGGAACACCTCAAGGACAATACACCTTTTCACAGTTGATCAGCGAACATCAACCAAGTGAAGAGCGTCCAACCCACAATGATGATGAGTTGATGTCGATTGTTTATACATCAGGCACTTCAGGGTTACCGAAAGGTGCGATGTTAACCTACGGCTCATTTGCTTGGGCATCACATCAAATTACTCAACACATAGGCTTGGGCGAATCAGAACGTCTGTTCTCTTACCTGCCCCTAGCCCATATTACTGAGCGCGTATATATTTTTGGCTCTTCAATTATGTCAGGACTTCAGGTCGCGTTTCCTGAATCACTTGATACCTTTATTGATGACGTGAAAATGCACCGTCCGACAGTTTTTGTTTCTGTACCAAGGCTTTGGACATTGTTCCAACAACGTATTCAAGAAAAACTTCCACCAGCGAAGCTCAATTTATTACTAAAAATACCGCTTATTTCAGGCTTAATTAAACGTAAACTAGCCGATGGGTTAGGGCTTAATGAAGCACGTGTACTCGGTTGTGGTTCAGCCCCTGTATCTGCTGGCCTATTGCGCTGGTACGAAAGTATTGGACTCAATATTACTGAAGCATGGGGCATGACCGAGTCCTTTGCTTACAGCACCCTAAATTATCCTTATCGAAGCGATAAAGTGGGCTCAGTAGGTAATGCAGCACCAGGTATTGAACTGAAAATAGCTGCTGATGATGAAATACTGGTTCGCAGTAAAGGGCTATTTTCTGGTTACTACAACAACGAGGAAGCCACTAAGGAATGCTTCGACCAAGATGGTTGGCTACATACCTAGTGATATTGGCTTTTTAGATGAAGAAGGCTATCTCACTATTCAAGGCCGTAAAAAAGATACATTCAAAACTGCCAAAGGAAAGTTTGTTTCCCCTGTTCCTATTGAAAAGCGTCTATTTGAGTTGAGTAATGTTGAGATGATGTGTTTAGTTGGATCGGGCATGCCTGCACCAATTTTGCTGGCACTGCCTCACGACTTCCCGAACTTTGATCGTAAGCGTTATGAAAAACGGGTACACCGCGTGATTAATACCATAAACAATGAGCTTGAATCTCACGCTAAAATTAAAGGCGTGCTGATGATCAAAGAACCATGGTCGATTGAAAATGGCATCTTGACTCCAACACTTAAAATCAAGCGTCATGTACTTGAGAAAAAATACGCAGATATTGGTCACGACTGACCAAGTGATCAATTAGTCCAATGGGAAGAATAGTGAATCATATTCTTAAGTAAAAAATAATAAAGCCTGATAACGCCTTCCAGCATTTGTTATCAGGCTTTCATTTACATTTCTTACGACTTAAGAATCTAGCGAATATATATTGAAGATAGCTCATTCATATATATTTCAAAATAATGGTCGCATTTTGGAAAATATATTCCTATCTACTTAATTGACGAAATAATCTGTCGTTATATCTAAGTTATCTATCATAAATTGTACGTTTTTATTTACACCACTTGTTTTATACCACCAGCCTGAGAACCTTGAAGCATAATGAGAAATATTTATCATACAAATATCTTCTTTGTTCTAATGCTTTAATTATTAAGGATTTAAAAATGGCTAAAGGCGATATGAAAACATGTAAAGGTAAGCGTCGTGCACATTCACATGGCAATGCTCGTTTAACCACAGAAGGTAAACGTAAGCATCACCACGAATAATTTCGTACTATAATCGATCTTGCTAATACTCCTATTACTAAGTCCTGTTATATTTCAGGACTTAGTATTTATACCCAAGTGACTTCAATATGCCTGATTCAGAGCGAGGTAACTGAGTTTAATTCAAGGAAGACAACGAAGCGGAATAGCGAGCTCTTTCCAAGTTGTCTGACGCAAGAAGTCGGCTCAGTGACACGCTCCCAAAGGGCGAGCGTCCTTAGCTCTCAGACTTTGTTAACGATTCTCAATGTAGAACCACTATATCTTCGAATCGTTGCCGCGCCTGAGAACTAAGGTCGTCTCGCTGAACACTGCATCTTGAAGTTACTTGGGTATATACCAGCGTTCTCCATAGACTGATGAATAATCTGGCTGAGGAATACTTCTATCATCCTCAACATCGTCTATTAAGGGGCCAACAATCGTTCTGTAAGGCAATACTCCTGCCCATACTGGAACATCTTTGTCTTTTTCTTCATCACCAACGCCGTTATTGCTTATCTTCACCGATGCCTCAGTCAATGGCATCGTTAATAATTCTGTGGCAGTTAATTCCTTCTCATCACCTTGGCGAACCAATTCACTTCTTCCTGGCGCAATTTGCTCAATAAAATGATTCAATAATTGATTCTTTTGAGCATTACTTTCAATGGTCTCGAACTGACCAAATACCATTGCCGAACGGTAATGTGCACTATGATGAAAAGCTGAACGCGCCAATACCCAGCCATCAAATAAGGTAAAAGTTAAACAACACGATTGGCCTTGTTTTAACGCTCGCATCAAACGACTATTTTTAGCGCCATGCACATAAATATTGTTATCTACTCGCCATACCAGCATAGGAATAACAAAAGGCTGATCATCTTGGTTAATAGCAATATGAGCGATCAGGCTCTCATCAATAATTTGATATAGCTTTGCTGTTTCAAATACTGCTTTCTTTTGACTCTTCTTTATTTCGGTTCTTTTGGTGTTTGATAGCATCATGATGTCCTTCTCTGCTCACAACTTAAATGGCGTCGGATAGACATAACATCAAATTTTGGTACTGTGGATAAGAGCCAGTTTTGAATAATGGATGGATCCAGTTTGAAAATAGATATTGGGGATTTGGCGCTGTCTGCACAACAAAGCTCTCGCCAAACAGCGCTGTTTATTGCTATTAGAGATAAGATCACCCAAGGCTACTGGGAAACCAATAGCAAACTACCATCAACCCGACAGTTATCACAAGCATTGTCAGTTAGCCGCAATACTGTCATTGCCGCTTATGAGCAATTAGTCGCTGAAGGCTATATTCAAAGTAAAGCCAGCAGTGGATACTATATTTCAGCGCGCCTACCTGAACATTACCTCACAACAGCACATAACCAACACGCCTTAGCACCAACATCACTACAGCCGCAGGTAAATAATACCAATAATGCTTTTGCGCCCGGTGTTCCTGATCTCGCTCATTTTCCTTCAAAGAAATGGCAACGCTTATATCAACAACAATTTGATAGAAAATCATTTCTTGGGTGCAATGATTTACAAGGCGATATCAATTTTAGACAGGTATTAAGCCACTATTTAAAAACATCCCGTTCAGTGAACGTAAGTGCAGAGAGGATCATCGTTACATCAGGGGCTCAACAAGCCTTGATGATGACAATAATGGCGACAACACAACCTAACGACACGGTATTAGTGGAAAATCCGGGGTATACCCAAATGCGCAAAGCGCTTTCTCTTTGTAATGTAAATATTGCGCCTCTGCCTGTTATCCCTTTTACTGGCATAGAGATGGATCAACTGACTCAAACCAAGGCAAAAGCTATCTATATAACCCCAAGTAACCAATATCCATTAGGCACAACACTTAATATCTCGCAACGAATACAATTACTTGAATGGGCAAGCCTCCATAACGTCACAATCATTGAAGATGATTATGATAGCGAATTTCAATACGCTCACCGACCTTATCCCTCACTACAAGGGTTGGCTTATCAAACAGGCATAAAGGTCAACATCATCTATATTGGTACCTTTAGTAAAATCATGTGTAACAGCATTAGGCTTGGTTATATGGTGGTGCCAAAGCCCCTCGTCTCTCGCTATCTTGAAATAAAAGATGCCTTGAGTGGTGAAACCCAGATCCAACTTCAATTAGCCATGACTGAGTTTATTCAAGCTGGAGATTTACTGCGCCATATTCGAAAGATGCGACGGCTTTATCAAACCAAACACCAACATATGCTGCAAAGTATAGAAAAATACAGCTCCAAACATTGGCAAGTGATCAGTCAAGCTGCGGGGTTACATGTCACGGTGAAATGGCAAGTTCCTGTGTGTGAAAAGCGGTTTGCGAAATACGCATTACAACAAGGAATTATTAGCCGTCCACTTAACTATTACGAACAACCAGATACAAAACGAGATTGGCATGGGGTCGTGCTAGGTTTTGGTAACACTTACCTAGATGATATACCCGCGCTCATTTCTAAACTTTATACTATTTTCATCTCACTACTTAATGAGCAAATTCAATGAATATTTTCAGTCAGCTCCCCAATGAAATACAAGATGAAGAGTTTATCGACTTACTGAATACAGGCTCTGTCCGTATTGAACGCATAGTATCAAAGGGGCACATAACCCCAGCAGATAAATGGTACGATCAGAGTGAAGATGAGTGGGTAATTGTATTAGAGGGTAAAGCAGAGATCACCTTTGATAATGATGAAATAGTAACATTAGAAAAAGGCGATCATCTCCATATTCCTGCTCATAAAAAGCATCGTGTTAGCTGGACAGATCCTAAGCAATTAACCATTTGGCTAGCGGTATTCTTTGATGTTATAGAAAACTAACCATTAACAATCAGAGAGGTGTAATTCAAAGTGACTCGTTTGATGATTAAATGTTGTAGCTGGAATATATTCTAACGAGCACTGTTTTATTTCTCCTTTATCTGACCAAAATCGATCTGTTTTAGGAAAAATATAAAAGCCACCATCACCCGTTACAACCAAGTTGAAATCTGCTTTACCTTCATTACTTTTCGCATCATAAGATAGATCAATATCGGCAAGCGCTTGAATATCTTTTAATGGTTTATCTTTGCTATCACCAGCATATAGCGGAAGAAGAATTAACGGAAAGTTATCTATATCATTAATACGAATTTCTTGACCGTTTATTTTCAAAAAACGTACTGACGTACCGCCAAGTTGCTTAGTAATTATCTTGCTATTGGGCATATCAACTTTTGCAGAAAACATTGAAAAAGCAGACGTTAATGCACCTTTAGCTCCTTTTAAAGAAGCTATCCTTGCATCTTTTTGAATATTTAGGAATTTAGGAGCTGCAACCACAGCAAGAATACCTAATATAACAATAACAACGTTCAGTTCGATTAATGTAAAACCAGAATCACGCTTCATTTGAGCTCTCTAAATTTTCTAGGTATTTATATAAAACACAAAATAATTTCTGTTTTTCATACAGTATTATTTCAAAAGTGGTCTTATTAATGACAGCAGTCAGTTCGACAGAGTTTGTAGATGTAATATATCAATAAATGATTTAGATAGGCATATAATGAAAAAGCCCGATGCTTTCGCATCGGGCTAAATCAGTGGCGGAGCGGACGGGACTCGAACCCGCGACCCCCGGCGTGACAGGCAGGTATTCTAACCAACTGAACTACCGCTCCAATTCTTTGTGAAACCCGATTTCATCGAATCTCTAGAATATGGCGGAGAGATAGGGATTTGAACCCTAGATACGCTATTAACGTATGCCGGTTTTCAAGACCGGTGCTTTCAACCACTCAGCCATCTCTCCGTAAGTGCTGCGAATAATACAGAGTACCGAACTTTCTGTAAACCCTATTTTTTAATAAAAATTACCGTTCGTTCAAAAAACAACCTTTACTCGCTGTTTTTCATTATACTTTGTACACCACTCGTCTTAACTATTCGTTATCCTGCTAATTTATCAGCGTTTAATTGTGATGCTAACAATTCACGTCCTTGCGGTGTAATACGCAAACACTCCTCAAACTGCGGATAACGCTGACTTTCAATTTGGTAATATGCCGCTAGCAACTCAGGCTCTAAACCAACTCGCTCTCTTGCCTCTTTCAATGTCAGATCCATTAACTCTGAATAGTTAATTTTATCTAACGGTTGGCAATCTGAGACATAGCCTAAATGTGCCGCTTTCTTAAAAACGACTATATCTTCATCAGAAAATTTATAAGGCCCCGGGTACAGGTACTTCGCTGCAAAGGTGTACATTTTCTTTTCTGCAGTCGTCATCCTATTAGAAGACCCCATAGTAAAACCAATCACGAACGCTTCGTCTTTTGGCAACATACCTCGACCTAATAAAAGATGAATCACGTCATGATCTTCAAGACTTACCGCACCGTTAAATAAATTAATTCCCGGTATATCGAATTTTGGATTTTCAATTAACCTAACAATTAAAGGAATATCAGCACTACCAGCAGCAACTGGCGCTTGAGTTGCTAAACATTCACGTACCGTGGCATTTTCTTCTTCTAAAGGTACGTACCACTTTTTCCAATGTGTTCCTTTTACTGGCAGTAAGCTCTTTTGTTGTTGATTATCCATCGCTTCATCCTTTTAGCTTTATAATTCAATTAACTGAGACAGATTACTTTGAATTTCTTTACCTTTTTCAGCATCTTTAATGCGATTTTCCATCTGCTCGGTTAAATGATCCATTTCCAAAATAGATTCCGCCATTTGCGGCAGTGCTTTCACACGGTATTGGCTAATATCATTTAATGCGGCATTGATATTAGAAAACGCTTGTTTAAGCTTAGTAATATCTAACTGACTTTCAGAGGCTTGTTTTTGAATCGTCACCCCTTGATCTCGAAGTTGCTCACTGGTTTGTAAAATCAAATCATTGGTTGTTTCATTGACCGCTTGCGTTGCTTTTAAGAGCTTCTTTTGATGTTGCAGAGCAATAGACATCACTGATGCTGTTTCAAGCGCAGAAACCGTAACGTTAATAGCACGATCAACACCACGAATAAGTTCACGGTTATTTTGCATGATCACCTCTGTAGTGATCACTGCTTGCTGGTTCACAGCTAAAGTTTGCTGTAAGTCCATGACACGCTGACGCAATGGAAATAGTACTTGTTCTTGTAAAAACTTAACTTGGCTTTCAGCTAAGCTTTGCGTCTCAAGCGTTCCACTTACTTTGGTATCAAGTAGTTGACCAAAACGAACATAATCTTCTAATAAAAACGTCAGTTCACGATAACGAATTTGATCATCTTCTAGCGTGATATTGTCACGTTGTAATTGCGCTTGCCCGCCACGAAGTGATTGCACAATGTCTTTGATCACCCCTTCTGCTGTTTGGTAACGAGCAAACCATTTCGCAATAGGCGTACCGATAAAAGGAAGAAAGCTCAATAATCGACGGATAGTTCCCATCGTAAAATCGGTACGATTAGGGTTAACCGCATTCACTTGCTGTTGCAGATCCAACAAGCTTTTCGCCGTTCCGCCGCCATCTTGCGCATCATCGACTAAAGTATGTAACGGAGTTTTCAATAATTGGCTGCATTGCGCTAACTGACGACAACTATCTTCGCCCAACGATGAAATTAAATTAGCCATATCACGTTGTTCAGTAAGATCCCGCTCACCAATCGCCAATAGCGCAGTTAAGGTATCTTCAACTTTACGGGTTATTTTGTCACTTGATTCTGAACTAGAAACAGGGATATCTAATGTCTTTTTTACAGTATCAGGTGTCGCTAATATTAATGTCGTGTCTTGTTGTGCCATTTTTCTATCCTTAACGAGTACTGTATTTTTGTGCACGTTGAGCAAGTAGACGTAACTCTTCCATCGCAGTTTCAAGCTCCATGCCCTGCTGCGAAGAAATTAATGATAGTTGCGTCGTTACACGATCAAGCTCAGTCATCGCTTGCTCGTTTTCCGTCAATACGGTGGAAATATGTTGCTGAGATTGTTGGTAGATCTCGACACGCTTTTGCAGCGCATCCATTTGTTGTTCAATAAGAGGAGATGATTCTACCGACGTTACTCGCTCGGCTTTTAAGCTCTGTATTTGTTGATTAATGTGCGCATAATCAATACCAGATAACGCTTTAGCGCTGACTACTACGGCTCGAAGATTATCGAGAGCACCAACAAAGACCGCTTCAGCCATCGTTAAATAACGTGAATACGCCAACTCATCTTTATTTAATTTGCTATCAAGCACATGCTGAAAGGCGGCAAACTTTCGGCTTAACTGCTCAAGCTGTTTTAACGCATCGGCTTGCTTGATCTCATTTAATGCCTGTTGTAGATCAGCCAGTGCTTGTTCACGCTTTAGCAATAAAGAACGGTGATAATGTTCAACAATCTCTAACGCATGATGCTGATACTTAACTTGATATCCCCAACATATTTTCGCAAAACATACGGTGCCAGCAGTAAGGCTGATGCCCCAACTTAAAACACTGCCATCAAACAACACGCTATACACAGTTCCGACAACAGCAATCACACCGCTATACAATACGCTCGGTGCTTGAATGCTTTTAGAAATAACCTGTTTTCTTATTGCTTCAGGTGAAAGAAGATCCAAAATAACTCCTTTTAATAGGTCTCACTTAACAGTGCGATTTCCACTCGCATTAACCTATTGGCATAACGACGCTGACTTTCCCCGCTTAATCGCTCAAGCGGCTCCTTGCTACCTTTGCCTATTGCGTGGATACGGCTCGCTTCAAACCCCAACTCATTGACTAAATAATGTTTCACAGCTTTAGCTCGTTGCGCAGAAAGCTGCTCATTTAATGCTTTGTCACCACGTAAGCCAGTATGGCCTTCAACTAAAATCCTAAATTTAGGGTAATGCGTTAAGCTTTCAGCCGTTTGTTTAAGTTGTTTTTTTCCGTTTGCAGTCAGTTGATCACTACCACTTGAGAAAATGACAGGCCGTGTTTTTAAGGTGCCAATTTCAGACATGTGAGACCACTGAAGATCCGTTAATGCCTTGAACGATAGTGATGTTGATAATTGCGGGTTTTCTTGCAGACCTAAGTTATTCAGTGTCTTTGCTACTGTTTGTATTGGTAGCGAGTTAATCAATCGATAAGGATCGTTATCAGGTAACCATTGCTCCGCTTTGCCAGAAGTATCGTTAATCACACCAATCGTGCTTTCAATCGTATCTATCAACAATTGCTGCTGACTAAACCATCCCTGTGTATTACCTTTTAGCCCAACCCATTCCACACCATTAAGTAATTGCTTCACTTGTTGCTGTGGTAAATCCGTAACATTCTCTAGCTCGTTAACCAATTCAGATGGATGATCACGATAATATTTCAGCACTTTAAAATAGGTTGCTAAAAGCGAATCTAACTGCTCGGGTTTATTTTTAATGAAGGTTTTATTAGCAAGTAATACATCTACAATTAAGTTTTTAGTCTCTGCTGTGCTGATAACTGTCGTGAAATTACCTTTAGCAAGTGCGGTTGATACATCCGGTTCCCACAACACCGCAACATCTAATTTTCCCTTTAGCAGTTGCTCTAACGCGTTACTTGAACCTGATGTGGGGATACGATCAATATGGCTTGCTTTAAAAACATCTAAGTCAAAATGCGAAGAAATAGCTCGAAGCAAAAACTCACTAGGCGAGTCTTGGGTATAACCTAACGATAAATCTTTCGCTTTTTTTAAGTCATTTATTGATTTAACTGCATCACTGTTAGCAACAATGACATCACCACCTTTTGATTCATCGATTACTGCTACAATGCTGGCAGGATAACGAAAATCATGCCCTGCCGTGATATAAGCATCAACAGTAGCAACCGCTAAATCAAGCTCACCTGTTTCTAACCCTTTCATGCGCTTTAAATAGTCAGCACCATCATCAATACATGACAGACGGTAGCCTTCACGACGCATTAAACGACGCATCTCTTTAGAACAAAGTGGATAATAGCCAACCCAGTTATCAACCCCTATCGTAATATCCCCTTTTGTTCCTCGGGCATCAGAGGTATCGGCATATAAATGTTCATCAATATGCGGTTGCATAACTTTGTAGCCAATCAATGCCAATACACCAGCCACTAAGATAAAGAGAGCAATTTTGCTGTGCTTTTGCATCCTTTCCTCTTTATGACTTAATTAAAGCTAGAGACATCAAATTGCGCAGATTCAGCAAGCACACTCTGCAAACCTGCTAATAACTTCTCAGGGTTATTGGCAGATTGGTAATAAGTGATCCCTTCCGCGTTCAGTGCATGTCGATTGCCGATACAAAAGCCAATAGTATGAATGGTCACAGGCGAGTTTTGATAAATACGGCTAATGGCAACTTCCGGCTCTTCACCTACACTCGCATCACCGTCAGTCACGATGACGACATTATATTCACCATAACCTAATTGCTTTTCCGCCTGCTTTTCTAATGCGGTGTACCCAGATGTTAATGAGCTTTTTAGCGGTGTCGTCCCGCCTGCTTTCACGTCATAAATAGCTTGTTTTAATGTCGCACGATTATTGATACCTAATGGCACTCGTAGCGATGAATCAGCATTATCAAAGACATATAAACCAACATTCGCATCTTGTGGAATATCATTAATAAAGGTTTGCATCGCTTCTTTAGCGGCAACAATTTTTCTCTGACCATTACCACAATTGGTATTATCCATCGAACCACTACCATCAAAGATCAATAAATAGTTCGCCGCTAACCAGTTATCACTCGATGAGGTTTGAGTATTATTCAGCGTCGGCCAATTATTTTTTAATGCATCAAAACCATAACCAGTTGAGACAGCAAGCAAACTCGGTGCAGACACTAACTGTTGTGATGTCGGCTTATCTTTCATGCTCTTATTAATAAAGAACGCCGCTAATCCGACGCATATAAATAAAGTAAATTTATTCATGACCAGCCCCTATAATGGTTGGAATACATCAGATTCAGCTTCAAGCTGAATAATTCGAAACACAACACGCATATTTGAACGCCATTCAGCTTCAGTTGCTGGCGCACAAGGATCGCCACCGCACATGCCTGTTTTAGGATTACCAAAACCGTGTCCAACAAGAGCAAACTGACTTGAATCAAGTGCTACGCCTTGATCTGTTGCAAATATCAGGACACTTTCTTTTACGCTCTGCGCTCGTGACAGGCTGATATTGCGATTCGATTGCTTAATGCGGTTAAGCACCACACCAGTTTCGCCTTTTTTCTTTGAGCGTAAGTATTTAAGCGGATCACTATGTCCTTCCACAGTGATCACAGCGCCACCATAAGTTGAAGCAAGCTCAATCACTCGTAAGAACTCTGACTTATACAGTTGCGGATCAAATTTGTTTTGGTTCGGTTGGAAAGCAACTTCAAAAGAAAATAGCTCGCCATCTTCTAATGAATTCTGTTGCTGTTTTTTAGCAACGACCGAAGCAACACGTTCGCTGTTAAATCGTGATTTGTTACTGAATGCCACATCAGCCCCTAATTGAGAAAAATCCCAATTGGCTAATAATGGCAGTTGCGTAGCTGATGTAAGCCCAAGCGTTTTTAGTGTGCTTTGTATTTCTTGGCTTACTTTAGTGATATTTCGTGGGTAGGCTTTATCGGTAAAAAGTTGTTTATTTGCATTAATGCCTAAATGCTCAGCATCTGCGTAAAGACCTTTCACATCTTCATGAGCGTCTGGGGAATCTAATAGTAAATCTGCTGAATATGTCAGTAACGGTGTTACCTGCGCACTAGTGTTAGCGGTATTAGTGAATAATGTTTTTACTTCCGCTATTGCTGTATTTAACGCTTTTACAAAATTCATCACTTCAGCACGATGACTTTTAAAGTAATCAGCACGAACAGCATACACATCTGCAATAACTCTGTTCGCTGTCTTTGTTGACATCAATATTTTGGCGCCTTTCACCGAATCCTCAGCGCCCGTTCCCACCGTGCCGCCAGATGTTAACGCTAATGCATCCGGCAAAATAACAAATACCGCATCAACATCAACTTCGTATAAGGCACTAAATGGACTGTTGTCTGTACCTGTCAGATCTGGCAGCCATTTAATCGTGACATCTGAAGGTGTGAGTCCTGCATCTTTTAATACCGCTCCCATATAATCGACATGCGGTCCATAAGCTTGCAAGGCGATTGTTTTCCCTTTTAGATCGGCAACCGTACGAATATTTGGCTTCACTACTAACGCATCACCACCCGATGACCATGATAATTGATGAATTATCACAGGCTGTACAGCAGGTTTATTGGCAAGTAGATCCGACGCGGCATTAATCATGCCTAATGTGCCACGTAAGTAAGGAGTTTGACCTGATAAGTAATGAGAAAGCTGATCTGAGAATGTGTCATTACGCTTTAACGTATATTTCAAACCATAACTAGCAAAAAGAGAATCTGCTGAGGTTATCGCTTGGCTGCCATTAGCATAAATCGTATTAATATCAGCCCCCCATGTAATAACAGGTAGTGCATGGGGTTGATTTTTTACCGAAGATACAGGGGTAGTGATCAACTGTTCTAGAGGAATGGGGTCTATATATTTAGGTTTAGCAACAACATGTGTTGATGTAGCAAACACTATTAGCGCAGCAAAATAGCTAGCATATCTCTTCATCAATCCCATTTTTATCCCTCATAACAGCTAATCAAATGCACAACGTCCTTTTGAGTAGCAGATACGATACCGAATAAAAAATAACCTTCAGGTATGTAGCACGAGAATAATGTTAAATTGCGATTGATTTCATAGTAATTAAATGAATCTTTTTATCATTTTCATAAATATTCAAGAAAAGACGCCAATATAGCTATTAAAACCATAAAAACAGTCAGTTTATTCAAATTAAATGCCCTATTTCGCTAGAAATGTAAAAGCACAGTCCGAGTAATGTTAGCTTAACGTCAAACCAAACTGTTCAATAAAACACCTTACAAAACACTGACATTCACCACCTGAATACATCATATTCTCCTCATCGCAGTCAGTGATGCCCAAGAGTTAGAGTATTAACTCCTGGGTACAAATATGAATAATAAAGGAAATTATGATGAAAAAGATTCTATTACCATTAGCACTTGTTCTTACAACAGCATCTGGTGCAGCACTTGCCGATCAGACTGGTCCATACGTAGGTGCAAGCCTTGGTAATGCAACAACGGATCTTAAAGCAGATAATTGGGATTATAACTACGACGAAAATGTTGTTGCATACGGCCTATACGGTGGTTACAATTTCACTGAAAACCTTGGTCTTGAAGCAACACTAGGCCAAACTGGTGAAAAAGATAATATTAAGAAAGGTTACGCGACTCTGACTCCTCGCGTAATGATGCCACTTAACGATCAGTTCTCTCTATTTGCTAAAGCGGGTGTTGCTTACGTAGCGGCAGACGGTAACTGGCAAGATATTGAGAGAGCTCACATTGATGTTGATGGTTGGGGCTGGACAGCAGGCGCAGGTGTTAACTTCGCAGTTGCTGAACACGTAGACGTACGCGCAGGTATCGACTACCTATCTACAGATCTAAAGAACGCTGATAACGATAAAGATTTAAACCTAGATTCAGAAACAACAATGTACTACGTTGGTGTTAACTACAACTTCTAATCAATTAGTTGTAACTAAAGATAAGCCATTAGCGAGAGCTAGTGGCTTTTTATTATATTATATACCCTCTCTTTGTATCCCCTTTATCCAACACTTCGTGCATTTTGCTTTTCTTTTAACCAATCCTAATAGCAATAATGAACATTTGATCAAAAAAAGGATCATATGTTCACAAATAAAAACAACTCAGATAATAATAAAAAGCAATTAAACACTACTAAGTAACGATAATCACAGTTTTTATGAGATCTAAACGTGATTTATTCGCATTTTGAATTGACAAAAAACCTTAAAAAGACAATTATCGATTTATCAAATGCTCTCACACAAACCATCCGCTCATTAGGCGTGTAAAAGGTTCTGTATGAAGACGTTAAGAATAAGTAATAATTCTTTTGAGCATGACAGCATTTCACGTTATAAATAGTGGCTGGCATGGCATAAGCCCTATAAACAAGGTCAATAGATATGAGCACAAAATTAGAACAGCTACGCGCACTAACAACTGTTGTTGCAGATACTGGTGACATTAAAGACATCACAAAATACCAACCAGAAGATGCGACGACTAACCCTTCATTGATCTTAAAAGCAGCGCAAATCGCTGAATACGCACCTTTAATCGAAGCTTCAATTGCTTACGCAAAAGCACAAAGCAGTGATAAAGCACAACAAGTTCAAGACACTTGTGACATGCTTGCTGTAAACATCGGTAAAGAAATCCTAAACGTAGTACCTGGTCGTATTTCTACAGAAGTAGACGCACGTCTTTCTTACGACACTGAAGGTAGCGTGGCAAAAGCTCGTCAGCTAATCAAAATGTACAACGATGCAGGTATCAGCAACGATCGTATCCTGATCAAGCTAGCTTCTACTTGGGAAGGTATCCGTGCGGCAGAAATCCTAGAGAAAGAAGGCATCAACTGTAACCTAACGCTTCTATTCTCATTTGCTCAAGCACGTGCATGTGCTGAAGCAGGTGTTTACCTAATTTCTCCATTCGTTGGTCGTATTATGGACTGGTACAAGGCGAAAGAAGGCCGTGATTTTGCACCACAAGAAGATCCAGGTGTGATTTCTGTAACGAATATCTATAACTACTACAAAGAACACGGTTACAATACCGTGGTTATGGGCGCAAGTTTCCGTAACACTGGTGAAATTCTAGAATTAGCAGGTTGTGACCGCTTAACTATCAGCCCACAACTACTTCAAGAGCTAGAAGAAGCGCAAGGTGAAGTTGTTGAGAAACTAAAAGCAGCAACGGAACTGAAAGATCGTCCAGCAGCTATGACTCATGCTGAGTTCCTATGGGAGCACAACCAAGATGCAATGGCTGTTGAAAAACTAGCTGAAGGTATTCGTAATTTCGCGATTGATCAGGGCAAACTAGAAGCAATGATCGCTGAGCGTCTGTAATTACAGAAATAACTATTTCAGAAAGCGGCCTTAAATGCCGCTTTCTTAAGTTTAAAATTCAAATATTTTGGTGGAAACACTATGGAACATAAAATGTTAGCGAATGCTATTCGTGCGCTAAGCATGGATGGTGTACAACAAGCAAATTCTGGTCACCCTGGCGCACCTATGGGTATGGCTGATATCGCTGAAGTACTTTGGCGTGGTCACATGAACCACAACCCACAAAACCCACAGTGGGCTGATCGCGACCGTTTTGTACTATCAAACGGCCACGGTTCAATGCTTATCTATTCGCTACTTCACCTAACAGGTTACGATCTATCTATCGATGATCTGAAGAACTTCCGTCAACTTCACTCTAAAACACCAGGTCACCCAGAGTACGGTTACGCGCCAGGTGTTGAAACGACGACTGGTCCTCTAGGTCAAGGTATCACTAACGCGGTAGGTATGGCGATTGCTGAAAAAGCAATGGCTGCACAATTTAACCGTGAAGGTCATGACGTTGTTAACCACCACACTTACGCTTTCCTAGGCGACGGCTGTCTAATGGAAGGTATCTCTCACGAAGCATGTTCACTTGCAGGTACTTTAGGTCTTGGCAAACTGATCGCTTTCTGGGATGACAACGGTATTTCTATCGATGGTCACGTTGAAGGTTGGTTCACTGATAACACACCTGAGCGTTTTGAATCTTACGGCTGGCACGTAATTCCTGCTGTTGATGGTCACGATGCAGCAGCAATCAACGCAGCAATCGAAGCAGCAAAAGCTGAAACAGACAAGCCTACGCTAATTTGTTGTAAAACAATCATCGGTTTTGGTTCTCCTAACAAATCAGGTTCTCACGACTGTCACGGTGCTCCACTAGGCGCTGATGAAATTAAAGCAGCACGTGAATTCCTAGGTTGGACTTACGGCGCATTTGAAATCCCAGCAGAAATTTACGCTGAGTGGGATGCAAAAGAAGCAGGTAAAGTGAAAGAAGCAGCATGGGATGAGAAATTTGCAGCATACGCAGCAGCTCACCCTGAACTAGCAGCAGAATTCAAGCGTCGTATGAACGGCGAACTACCAGCGAACTGGGATCAAGTAACATCTGAAATCATTGCTGATCTTCAAGCTAACCCAGCAAACATCGCTTCTCGTAAAGCATCTCAAAACGCACTAGAAGCATTTGGTAAGCTACTACCTGAATTTATGGGTGGTTCTGCTGACCTTGCGCCTTCTAACCTAACCATGTGGTCTGGCTCTAAGTCAATCACACCAACAGATGCATCAGGCAACTACATTCACTACGGTGTACGTGAATTTGGTATGACTGCAATCATCAACGGTATCGCACTACACGGTGGTTTCGTTCCTTACGGTGCAACATTCCTAATGTTCATGGAATACGCACGTAACGCAATGCGCATGGCTGCGCTAATGAAAGTGCAGAACATCCAAGTTTACACGCACGACTCAATCGGTCTTGGTGAAGATGGTCCTACGCACCAACCTGTAGAGCAAATTGCTTCTCTACGTCTAACACCAAACATGAGCACATGGCGTCCATGTGACCAAGTTGAATCAGCAGTAGCTTGGAAATACGCTATCGAGCGTAAAGATGGTCCTACATCGCTAATCTTCTCTCGTCAGAACCTAACGCAACAAGATCGTGATGCAGCACAAGTAGCTAACATCGCGAAAGGTGGTTACGTTCTTAAAGATTGTGAAGGTAAGCCAGAGCTAATTCTTATTGCAACAGGTTCTGAAGTAGGTATCGCAGCAGAAGCTTACGCACAGCTAACAGCTGAAGGCCGTAAAGTTCGTCTAGTATCTATGCCAGCAACAGACCTATTCGACAAGCAAGACGCAGCTTACCGTGAAAGCGTACTACCTTCTGACGTAACCGCACGTGTTGCTGTTGAAGCTGGTATTGCTGATTACTGGTACAAGTATGTTGGTTTTGATGGTCGTATCATCGGTATGACATCATTTGGTGAATCAGCACCTGCTGAAGAACTATTCAAAATGTTTGGTTTTACAACTGAAAACGTTGTAAACACAGCAAAAGAATTACTAGCATAATATTGCCTTTAATAATAAAAAGCCGAGCTAAATAGCTCGGCTTTTTCTTTTCTATCAAAAAATTACCACTCGAAATGTTACATTTTTAATTATTGTTTACATACATTCACGTGAAGTAACTCTTCTCCATTTACTTCAAAACGCAGCTTTAAATGCCCTTCATCAGACAAATCTTTGATTAATTTAATCCCTTAACCAGCAAAACGCTGACTAATTAATTCGTGTATATCATTGATTAAATTAACTTTATCTTCACTAGATAAGACTGATTGTGATGATGATTTATAAGTATTAAAAAACATAAACTAAGCTCTAAATAAACTTTAATTCACCATAGATAAAAAAACTCATCTATTCCATCTTTAATTTTATAAATTATGTAAATATTGATTACTTGATTAAAACGGTTAGTTAAATATCAAAAATGGAATATTAATCTAAAGGAAAGCTTTAATTAATATACCTATTTTTTCATATCAGCAATTACCAAAAATAAAAAGTTTGATCATTAAAAATGTCTATTGTTGATAATAAAAATAAGCGTAAATTAAATCGCATAGACAGACACCAACTTATTTTTTAACGCTGTTTATCAAAGGATTTAGATATGCCACATTTCAATAGCCAAGAGCACAAAGGTTCACAAAAAGGTCACCAACACGGTGCTGAATTTGAACATGAAAAAATGGAACGTCGTTACGATGATGGCGCAGAGCATAAACATAATCGTGACCACCACGAATTCCGTGAACACGAGAAAAGTCATCCACATACACAACATGGCGGCGCTCCAGTAGGTCATAAACACCCAGAGCAAACTCACCATAATCGCCATGAACATGATGAGCATCGTCACCATAAAACTAAAGAGCATGATCATAAAGAATCATCTCGTGAACATCACAAAACTTCTTCTAAATAATAGTTTTGCTTTCTATCTTTTTGATTAGAGATAAGAATAAAAAGCCCAATTAATACGTCTTTACGGCTTATTAATTGGGCTTTTTTATTAAGTTGCATTAATTTCGGATTAAATACGGCTCTATAAAGTCCAGGACTTCGTTTTCACACAATCCTACTTCCACTTCAACACCAGCTTGCTCTAGCACCGCAATACCTTTTCCACTATTACGTGTATCAGGATCTAAAGTCGCAACTACAACTTTCTTGATCCCTCGTTCAACCAATGTGTGCGCACAAGAAGGTGTTCTTCCAACAAAAGAGCACGGCTCTAGCGTTACATACGCTGTAACGTCATCTAAGCTTGCACCATAATTCGCCAATGCCATTGCTTCTGCATGATGATGTCCTGGTCGTTGAGTAAAACCTTCACTAACTATCTGCCCATCTTTCACTAGCACACACCCTACAGGTGGATTTGGACGACAAGCTGGTAATGCCTGATGAGATAATAATAGCGCTCGCATCATAAATGCTTGCTCTTGATGATCGCCGCTCATAACTCTATACACCTATATGAAAAAACAATATCTAAATGAGTGAATAAAAATATCATGGCATGATTCAACACACTATTTAAAAATTCTATTCAAATTTTGTTTTTATTATGAATGAAATATGAATAGTGGAATCACTCTTTATTCAGTCAGAATAACGTTTACTGTCTGCGTCTTAATTCTGAGAGGAAGACAATGAAACGTGTAATCACAGGTCTAATTCTATCGTTAGCACTGCATTCACTATCCGCATTCGCTATAACGCCATCATCTCCCCACTCAACGAATATTATTGCTGAGAACACTATTGAATATCTTGACCATACTCATCGACTCAATCATGTACAGCAACAACAAAGTACAATGCTAACATCGATTAATAACAATAATTACCTCTTAACCAATGGGCATAAAGAAGGTCATATAGAACAAAAACGAGTAGAAGAAACCCGTATAAATCGGACGAACGCACGCTATAGAGCAGAAAAAAAGCATAAATAATGATTTCAGCCCAAGTATTGTTCTTTGATAACCTCAATACTTGGGCTATTAAATCACTAAGTCACTGAGATTAAATATAGAAAATGATTTAATTTCAACCTGAACGAACCGTCGAAACTTTTTATAAAAAATAATGTGTTTAATTTATATAGAAATATAAAACATCGTAAAATAAGTCATATTTTCAAGATATTATCTAATTTTATTAAAAATACAGTAAACAATTAGTGCTTGTAGTTTTAATTCATTTACGGTTCAGAAAAGCTATGTTTTCATACAAGCTCACAAAAATAAGCTAGTGCATTTAATAAGCACTCACTAAAAATAAAATCAGACGAGCATTCAAAGTTTATGTCTACGTTT
The DNA here is from genome assembly GCF_030685535.1 of Photobacterium leiognathi. Classification (NCBI taxonomy): domain Bacteria; kingdom Pseudomonadati; phylum Pseudomonadota; class Gammaproteobacteria; order Vibrionales; family Vibrionaceae; genus Photobacterium; species Photobacterium leiognathi. The sequence goes on from NZ_CP131599.1 coordinate 1,421,638, forward strand.
AAAACGACAATTTTGAGCAAATTTATTAATTCTCGATATATTACTCTGGTAGGAATTTCGCTTCTTACCGTAGCAGCGGCGTTATCTATCAATACATCAACAACACAACATAAGCCAACTCAAGTACAACTACCCATTTCAAACACACCTGAAGTTGTTCTGAAAGCGCTATCACCAAAAGAAATGAAAAAGACGGTGGAACTACCACCAAGCTATGAATATAAGATCCAAAAAGGCGACACATTAAGTGAGATCTTCGCTCGTTTATCTATTCCTTATTCAACCATTCAAGACATCATGAAAGCGGACTTAAATACGCTTCAAATAGATAAACTAAAACCAGGTAACACATTACGTTTTTGGATTAATGAAAGCGATCATAAGCTCAACAAACTAGAACTTGAATTTAGTTTGGCTCAGCGCATTGATTATATTAGACAAAAAGACGGTAGCTTTGATGTAAAAGAAATCACCTTACCTGGTGTATGGCACGAATCCGTAGCAACAGGCAGTATTCATGGCAGTTTTACCGCATCTGCACGCAAAGCAGGATTAAGCCACAGCGAAATCCAAGAAATCATGTCGCTGCTGAAAGATAAAGTAAATTTCAATCGCGATCTTAAAGCTGGTGATTTTTTTGAAGTCGTAACTAAGCGTAAATATATTCAAAATCATCTGACGGGTGATAGTGAGCTACAAGCGATCCGTATTTATAACGGTAAGAGTTTAATATCGGCTTATCTACACTCAGATGGTAACTTCTACGACCAAAATGGTGAAAGCTTACAACGTGCCTTCCTTCGCTATCCATATCCAGCGTCGAAGCACTTCCGTATTAGCTCACCGTTTAATCCAAACCGTGTGCATCCAGTAACGGGACGTCGCCAACCTCACAATGGTGTCGACTTTGCAACACCATCAGGTACACCAGTATTAGCAACTGGTGATGGTGTCGTAACATTGGTTACCAATCACCCTTATGCGGGACGATATGTAGTGATCAAGCACAGTGCTAACTACAGCACTCGTTATCTTCACAATAGCCGTATCTTAGTAAAACAAGGGCAACATGTTAAACGAGGTCAAGAAATTGCATTATCAGGTCGAACAGGACGTGTAACAGGACCACATATCCATTACGAGTTCTTGATCCGTGGTAAAGCGGTAAACCCGATGACGGCGAAAATTCCACTAGCAGCTTCTGTTCCTCATAAAGAGAAGAAAGAATTTGAGTTGCAAGTCGCGCAATATAACAAGCTGATGAAACAAGCACTGGAAACCGACAAAAACCAAATTGCTATTGTAAAAAAATAGCACTTTAACCACTCCCCCTGTAAAGAAGCACTGTCAGTCTAATGGCAGTGCTTCTTTATTTTCCATAGAAGCGTTTAATCCTATTGTTACCGTTAAAATGCTTTCTGATAACAATCAAGAATACATTTGGAAACATATTGTTTGTTAGATGCTGTAAAAGTGTGATCAAATTATCTATTTATAAATTCGATTTACGCTTATTCTTTTTGCCATTGTATGCGCCATGATTGACCTGCTTGTGTTATCGGCATCCAACACCTTTTCTACCTTTATATAGACTACCGAATACAGGAAATATCTATGGCTAAGAAAACGCCTCCGTTTGAATTTGCAGGCCTTACTATTGAGGCTGGTAAACATGTTAATTGTGAATTAGAAATCGCGCGTCTTTATACGCATTCACCACTTTCAGTTTCCGTTGATGTGCTTCACGGTAAGCACCCAGGCCCAGTGCTATTAATTAACGCAGCTATTCATGGTGATGAATTAAACGGTATCGAAGTGGTTCGCCAAGTGATCGATAAAATCGATTTAAACAAACTACACGGTACTATTATTGCGGTACCTGTGGTTAATGTGTTTGGCTTTATTCATAAATCACGTTACCTACCCGATCGCCGTGACTTAAACCGTTGTTTCCCAGGTTCAGAGCGAGGCTCAATTGCTGGTCGTATGGCTTACCAATACTTTAACCAAGTGGTACGTCGTGCAACTCATGTTGTTGATTTACATACCGCAGCTATCTACCGTACTAACTTGCCACAGATCCGCGCGAACCTTGATAATCCATTAGCAAAAGAGATGGCAATGGCATTTGGATCACCTGTTGTGGTCGATGCAAGTTTGCGCGATGGCTCATTACGAGCAGCTGCTGAAGCATTTAACATACCCGTGATCACATTTGAAGCAGGTGAAGCGTTACGTCTTGACCCACATGCAGTAGGATCTGGCGTTCAGGGCGTACTTAAGGTGATGCGCCATTTAGATATGCTACGCACTAGCCGTAGTAAAAAAGTTATTGAACCAATGGTGCCAAAGGCAACCCGTTGGATCCGTGCCGACTATGATGGCTTGCTTCGATCCCATGTGGCCTTGGGTGAGAAGGTGTCGAAAGACCAGGTCATCGCCACAGTTAGCGATCCGGCTGGCAGTAGCGAAGTATCCGTTATTGCCCCACAAGGCGGGATCGTAATTGGTCAACAGACATTACCATTAGTTAATGAAGGTGATGCTATTTTCCATATCGCATTCTTTGAAGAGCCAGATGGCCTTGTCGAAGAGCAAGTGGAGAACTACTTAGGTGAAGCCATTGAAGAGCTTGATGATGACCTTAAATGGGGTATGACAAACTAAGCTTTGTCTAAGTAAGAAATAAAAAGGGAAAGCTGACATCAGCTTCCCCTTTTATTTGAACGTTAAAAAAGCATAAATAAAAAGGCTAAGTGCGAACACTTAGCCTTTCTTATTAAATATTAACTCGTTGTTCAACGAATATGCTTACTTACCAGTTAAACAACTTATTAAAGAAACCTTCAACTTTCTTCTGTACTTCTTGTGCTTGCTGTTTAACTTGCTGAACCTGACAGTTCTGCTTCAAGTCGCCATTTGGATCCCAAATCGGCATACGTGTAGTACCTGAACAATCTTCAGTATAGGTACCATTTGCTGCTACTGTATATTTCACCGCTTCAAGATCAGACGGTTGACGCAATACCAAAGGTTCAGGTTTTCGATGTTGAATGTAATCCGTATACAAACGAAGCGCACCTGTTGCACCTGTTAAGTGGGCAGACTTGTTATCGTCACGTCCCATCCAAACCGTGACAACTTCACGTCCATCAATACCTACATACCAGCTATCTTTACCATCGTTAGTTGTCCCTGTTTTACCCGCTAAGTGGCTATTAGGGAATAACTTATTCAATGAATGTGCCGTACCAAATTTCACCGTATCTTGCATTGCAAACATAGTTAACCACGCCGCTTGGCTTGGGACTACTGGTGCGGCTTTCGGCCAATTTTGATAAAGCACTTTACCATTTTCATCAACCACTGCATTTAATGCTGTTAATGGTGCTAGGTAACCGTTATTACCAATCGCTTGATACATTTGCGTCACTTCTAATGGTGATAACGCAATCGAACCTAGGAATAACGATGGTACTTGTGGGATCTCTTGATAAGGAATACCCAGTTTCGTTAGCGTCGTAGAAACCTTATCGACACCTAACGCCATACCAAGGTTTACGGTTGGTACGTTATACGATTTCGCCAGTGCCATAAATAAAGGCACTTCACCACGGTATTTACGATCGTAGTTACGTGGGCTCCATGTCGCACCATCTTGCATCTTAACCGACAGCGGCTGATCTTTAAGCGATGTAGCCAAGGTAAATTGCTCTGGCTCTTCCAACGCTGATAAGTAAATAGAAGGCTTCACTACAGAGCCGATTTGACGCTGCGCATTAATGGCACGGTTATAACCCGGGAAGTCAGGGTTACTACCACCAATCATGGCGCGAATTTCGCCCGTTGTGCGATCTGCAATAACCATCGCCGTTTGAAGATCTTTACCCGAACGTTTTTCAACAATCGGGATCATTTTCTTCACAGCTTCTTCAGCTAGCTTCTGAGATTGAGGATCCAATGAGGTAAATAGACGGAAACCTTTACCTTCTTCAAACGCATCACCCACCTTTTCTTCCAACTCACGTTTAATTTGATCAAAGTAAGCAGGCTGGCGTTTTGCTAATTGTCCCTTCGCTTGAATATCAAGAGGCAATTTAATCGATGAACGGTACTCTTTTTCAGTGATCAGCTTGTTATCAAACATGATCTTAAGTACCACATTACGGCGGTCTTTCGCACGCTCAGGATGACGCCAAGGATTGTAGTAAGACGGGCCTTTTACCATGCCAATCATTAATGCCATTTGATCTGGACGTAATTCAGATAACGGGCGATCAAAATAATAACGCGACGCTAACGCAAAGCCATGAATACCACGACCGTTATATTGCGCTAGATAAACTTGGTTCATGTAGGCATCAAGGACTTCATTTTTACCGTATTTGTAGTCAATGATGATCGCCATATAAGCTTCTTTAAACTTACGCCACAGGCTACGTTCGCTTGATAGGAACATATTTTTTGCCAGCTGCTGGGTTAAGGTACTACCACCTTGAACCGTACGACCAACTTTAATATTCGCCACAAATGCGCGGGCAATACCCACCAGAGAAATACCATCATGCTCGTAGAAATGGCGATCTTCTGTATCAACCAAACCTTCTACTAATAATTTAGGCATTTTATCTTTTGGTAAATAGATACGCTGCTGATCAGAGCCGCTTTCAAGCATACCTAACATTTTTGGATCAATGTGTAGGAAGCCCAACTCTTTATTGGTATCTAAATCCATCATCTTACTGATCCCTTCGCTATTGAAAGAAACAGAAACATGACGAGCACCTTCAGCGCCTTCTTTAAAGTTAAATGGACGACGAACGAACTCAACGCTCCAGCCATTTGCCTTATATTCACCACTTTGATCTGGATGAGCTGCTTTGTGGTAACCCAATACTTTTAGCTCATTAACTAAAGCGTTATAGCTAATAGGAGAGCCTGGCTGTAGTGCTAATTCACGGGCATAAACAACCGAAGGTAATTGCCAAAGTTGACCTGCAAACTTTTCGCTGATGGTTTTATTCAGGTTATTGCCTAAATAAGCCATGCCGACACCACCCACGATGGCGACTGTCAGCAAACTGCGTTTAATGAAATGACGCGTCGAAGATGGTTGCGTCTTAGTGTCCTGCTTTTTATCAGGTTGTTGATTATTTGACGTCATTAATTTATCCAATTCAACAGCACCACTGATTAAAAAGAAATTTATAATCAATGAGATAGAAAATAAAACTTGCTGCTAAATTATTGCCTTATATAGAAATCAATATAGTTGTGCTAAACATAATCTGATTACTCAATGATCATGTCATCCGTATGTCAGTTCTGTATTGTATGATTTTTCCCATCATCTCGCAGTGACTTTTCATTACACGCCAATCCTCACCTTTACTATATGCCCTCTAATATCACTTGCGATTTGCGCTTTTATTCGCAATTTTGTCTTAAATCATCCAAAATAGTGCCCCTTTAATTACGCCAACGATCAATACCGATCAGGCAAGGCGCTCAGAGATATCTATGCAACGCGATTATACTTTAAACAGCCTATTAACAATGCCTCGTCATGAACTTGAGGAATTTAGCTTACGCGTGATCGGCCGTATGGTGCCTGAAGATGTGATGCAAGAAATCTTTACCTTCGAGCAAGAAGAAGTAGATAGCGAAGAACGTCTTAAATCAGCACAGTTTGATGCCATGCTACGTATGACAGCTGTCGCTTTAGGTGAAGTAAAAGAAGCCTTTTCAGAATCAGAGAATGCAAAACAGAATACAGAACGTATGACACGCCTTATTCTTTGGCACTTTTATGCTATTTCATTCCAGTTAGAAGAAGCGGTAACACTTGAGCAGCATTGTGCGGAGGTTGAGAAAATTTTGGCTAATGCACCTGAAAATGCATTTGGTTGGATCAGCGTATTAACTGAATTACTGCATCGTTACGCAGCCCTAAGCGAAGAAAAGTAATAGCTACATTTTCTGCAGATAAATAAAAAGGCGTATCCATGGGATACGCCTTCTTTAAATCTTTTATTGCCGAGAACTAATCTGTATTAATAATCGAAATCGCTGTACTCCGGACTCTCAGAACGTGAACGTGAAACACGACGTTTCTTCTTGTTACGAGATTGGTTCAAATCATAAAAATCATCATTAAATTCTGAGTTGAATTTTGATTTGCTGCCCTTATGAAACTTTTGGTCTAACTTAGCCATTTGCGATTCCTGAACTACATCCAGATTGAGTAATTAATAAATAGAACACACGCAATATTAATGCTCTATTGTGACAAATATACGTCGCTTTTCTTTAAAATCAGTGACAACTACCTTGTTTGTCTTTGCTCTGATTTATTAGCTCAAACCGTATTTTTCTTAAGACTAATTCAGGATCTCGCCTTCTGTACAACAAGATTTTTTACTCATTAAAACAAAAAAAACTTATCAAATGTTTTCGATCACATTCTTAAATGGTACTTCCACCAAAGCCTTGATCAAGTCCTCTTTTTCGTTATCTTCTCGCCATACTAAATATAAACTTTGTTCCATAACAGGTGCATCTTCAACCAAGTGGATCAAGCCTGCTTGTTTAGCATTAGCTACAACAGGTGATGGTAAATAACCAACCCCATCATTTGCCAAAATATAATCAAGTGCCATCTTCACTGAGTGAGTATGCATGATAGGTGTACGTTGTAATTCGGCGATACGACTGTGCTCAACAGAAAAACGTGTACCCCAATCTAAAAAGACGAGTGGAATATCACGCGTATCATGTAAGTGGCAGCCTTCTTTATTAGTCACCAACTGCAACTGATAATCACGCACTTTACGTACATTCAAGTTTTCAATCTTTGGTGGCTCACTGGTAATAAACAGATCAATGCTCTTATCAAAGAGACGTTTTGCCATCCCTTCACGCTTCACTGACTCTAAACGTAATGCCAACCCAGGGATGCTAGTGTAGATCTGATTGATCCAATCAGAGATCCCATCAAACTCCCAAAATAAAGGAGATGCACCGATTGCTAATTGGGTGTTCAAACTATCTGTTAACGCAACATCCTGTTTAGCACGTCCCCAGGTTTGCAAAATCGCTTCTGCATAGGGCTGTAAACGCTCACCAGCTGCCGTTAAGTGTACATTACCACGCTGACGAGAAAACAACGGGTTACCAAGTTGAGACTCTAGTTGTCGAATGCGAAAACTAACGGCTGATTGAGTTAAATATAAGTTGTCAGCTGCTCGTCCAAAATGGCGAGTTTTTGTAACTTCTAAGAATGTTTTTAGTAATTCTGTATCCACTGCGAAATTCTCAAGAATTAGAAGGATAAATAGCGTGATTATCGCGCTATTTAAGCATTATATATCTAATTAGCAAGAGCTTAATCTCGTTGTTAACCAATATGATGATTTAGTGCAGATTTTGATTAAAAAAATTAATCGTAATAATAAAAATAGTTTGATTTACAAATTTTCAAAGCTGGATAAATATCACCGCAAATCACATCAAGGACTTTATGAATGAGAAGTGAAGGTAAATTTTACGACGATAAAAATTTCCCACGTGGCTTTAATCGCTCGGGGGTTTTCACAATTAGTGAGGCCAGCGTCTTAGAGAATTATGGACGTACAATGCGCGCTTTACATGAAGGTGCTGCGCAACCTATCGATGAGTCTGAAACTCAATTCCTTGCTGAAATATTAGGCCAGCAAGCAGCAGTGTCTGAATTTGGTAAGTGTTGGTTAAAATACCTAAATCACACCAATCATAAAGCACGCAGTTACACATTATGCGTATCTCAGCGCTCTAGTAATAGCGCATACGGCGACGATGATGATACCGATGGTGATAGTAGTGATAGCGATTTAGACTATTAATCACCCAGAGGAACTCCTTCCTCTGCTTTGATCGAGTAACAATGAAGCCATCCCACATTTGTGTGATGGCTTATTTCTTTTTAATAGCCTGTAAAAAGCAGGTACTTTATTGGTAAAGCTATGAAAATTTGTTTTGTTATGTACCCGTGGGACAAAGTTGAAGCAGAAAACGATTCAACATTACGTCTAATCCATGAAGCAGCTAGTCGTGGACACACGGTTGCAATTACAACACCGAGTAACTTAACTATGCGCGACAGCATGGCAATTGCTTTCTGTAACGTATTAAAGAAAGGTGATGTATCAAACAATATCCCTAGCTTTTACCGTAAAGCAGAATTTAATAAAGCTGAGTTACCACTTGCGGGCTTCGATGTTATTTTCATGCGTGCTAACCCACCGCTAGATACCATGGCATTGAACTTCTTGGATTCTGTTCGTGAGCACACGTTTATCATTAACGATATTGATGGCCTACGTGTAGCAAACAACAAGCTATACACTGCATCACTACCAGATCCAAACCATGAGTTTATTCCAGCAACGCACGTATCGAAGAACCGTGAGTACCTTGAGCGTGTATTAGATGAATCAACCCAAGAACGCATGATCCTAAAACCACTGAATGGTTACGGCGGTAAAGGCGTTATCTTGGTTGAGAAAAGTGCAAAATCAAGTGTGAAATCACTGCTTGATTTCTACATTGGTGACGATGAGAACTATGTGATCCTACAAGATTACATCGAAGGTGCAGAGCAAGGCGACGTACGTATTCTTGTGTTAAATGGTGAGCCAATTGGTGCGATGCGTCGCGTACCTGCTGAAGGTGACGTTCGCTCAAACATCCATGCAGGCGGCCGTGAAGTAAAACACACACTAACCAAGCAAGAGCTTGATCTATGTAAACACATTGGTCCTAAGCTAGTGCGCGACGGTCTGTACTTCGTAGGTCTTGATGTTATCAACGGTAAGCTCGTTGAAGTTAACGTATTAAGCCCAGGTGGCATTACACGTATTAACCGTCTAAACCGCGTAAAACTTCAACGTAACGTGCTTGATTTTGCTGAAAGCGTAGTAATGGCGAAAGAAATTGGTATTGCTCGTAAAAATGATTTTCGTAAGGTAATTGCTGATGCTGCATACTGAGTTAGAGGTTCTGGAGAAAATCCGCAGCCTGACTCCATTTGAAGCTGAGCTTGGTGACGGTAGCTTGAGTATTCGTGTAAGCGAGTACCAACCTTATATTGCTACCGCGATTCACCATGGTCATAACCTTCGTGGAGAATTAAAAGAAAAATGTGCGCTTACTGAAGAAGAGCGCTACTTTGAAGAAGATCCGTTTACTGGCGATTTTATTTCATCACTGCCAATCGTTCTTCAAGGTCAAGATTCTCGTTACGAATACGACTTAAACCGCGATCCAAGTAACTGTATTTATGAAGATGCTTGGGGTAAAAACGTGTGGCTTGAGCCATTAACACCAGAAGAGCGTGCGATCAGCCATGAAAAACATAGCTGTTACTACCGTATTCTTAAGTGTTTAGTGGAAACATTAGAAAAAGAATTTGGTCTTTGTTTGGTATATGACATTCACTCATATAACCACCAGCGCATTGATGCTGAAACACCAACGTTCAACGTTGGCACGAAGCAAATCAATTGTCGTCGTTGGCGTAAAGAAATCAACGTTTTACTTGAAAACCTAAACAGCGTAGAGCTACCAAACCTTGAAGTCACAGCATTAGAAAATGATGTTTTCAAAGGCATGGGTTACCAAGCAACTTTCATTAAAGAAAACTTCAGCAACACATTAATCTTACCGATTGAAGTGAAGAAGATTTTCATGAATGAGCAAGGTGGCGAAGCCTACCCGTTAGTAATTGAGAAACTGAAAGAGTCGATGAAAACCGTGATCACGGAACATGCGGCTTATACAGTAACCAAACGTACTAAAGCGAAAGGGCTAACAGGTAGCGACTTACTAGCATCTAATCTGTCAAAAGAAGTGCTGAAGCTTGATCGTCAGTTATATCGTATTGCTCGTGGTATCAATACCTTGAGCTACATTAACCCGACGAACTTAAAGCAAGAGAAGCGTCGTTTCTTAAGTAAACCACACAGCTATACGCCACAGTTTACTTACCGTCAGCTTGACTTGGATCCATACAAGTTCCGCGAGCAACTTTACCGTTTGCTAGTTGAAGGTATTCGCGATGCTGACGTGCAGAAAATGTACCGTAAGGTAATTGACCAGTTAGCAGTACGTATCGATCTACTTTGTTCGATTGGTACAGATGAGTTCCTATACAACTCGCTACGCTACTACGGTCAACCTGATGAGCGTGATATTGCTAATGCGAAATTTATTCTCCATGCTTGTGAGTATAAAGAGCAGCAACCTGCCACCATCAGTGCCAAAGAAGCGATTGAAGCGTTTAAAGAAGCCGCTCTTGACTACGACATTCCATGTAAGGTTGTCTCTTCTAAGCAGCTGATTGCCCGTGCAATGGTAAGCGGCAAGACAATTAAGGTGAACCCTAACAGTCGTTTTACTCAAGGCGATCTTGATGCCTTGATCCATCACGAACTGGGTGTGCACTTGGTAACGTCAGTAAATGCTGAACGTCAACCATTGAAGATCTTACAATTAGGTTTACCAGGTAACACCCACACACAAGAAGGCCTTGCGATTCTGTGTGAGCACTTATCAGGTAGCTTCCCACTACACCGACTTAAAACATTAGCGTTACGTGTAGTGGCAGTAGAGATGATGGTAAATGGCGACACCTTTAACGACTGTTTCAACAGCTTGAAACACGAGTACGGTGTAAGCGATGATGAAGCCTTCACAGTAACCGCACGTGTTTACCGTGGTGGTGGTTTCACGAAAGACTTCTTGTACCTACGTGGTTTGAAAGATGCGATCCATGCGTATAAAAATGAAGATCTAACATCGCTATTTATTGGTAAAACTGGATTTGAATTTAAGCCACTACTTGATGAGCTCATCGAGCGTGGGATCTTAAAACAACCAGATTACCTACCAAAAGCATTAACCATGGACGCAAACATCGATCCTGTAATGGAATTTATGTTGAATTCAATTCGTTAATAGCTATCTAGCAAACACAAAAAAGCGACCGTCTGGTCGCTTAATTATATGGTCCGCCTCATCCTAAGCCGTTAGGCTTAGGGTAGGCTTTCAAAGAGGTGAACCATATGTCTACTATCCACATCTTAGGTATCGATTTAGGTAAACACTGCTTTCATGCTGTCGCACACAATTACGCAGGTAAAGAGGTGCTACGTAAGAAATATAATCGAAGCCAACTTCTAAAGTTTCTCTCAAATTTAGAAACCACCACTATCGCATTTGAAGCATGTGGTGGTGCACATTGGTTAGCCCGTAAATGTGCTGATTTTGGGCATCAAGTTCAACTCATTCCTCCTCAGTATGTAAAACCTTATGTGAAAGGCAATAAAAATGACTTCATTGATGCTGCAGCTATCGCTGAAGCAGCAAGTCGACCTTCCATGCGCTTTGTTGCTGTTAAATCAGAAGAAGCACAAGTCATTGCTGTCATTCATCGTATCCGTGATGGTTTTATTAAGGAGCGAACAGCCTGTATGTCTCGTATCGGAGCGATATTGTTAGAGTTTGGACTGAGCTTGCCTACAGGACATGCGAAAATGAAGATGCTTTTTCAGTGGATAGCAGACCAAAAATATCAAACTCTTCCACAAAGTCTTATGTACGAATTAAGCTTAATTCACGCACATTATTTGTATCTTAATGAGCAGATAAAAATACAAGATACGAAGTTGAAACAGCTAGCTGAGCAACATGAATTGGCTAAGTTATTAAAAACTGTGCCTGGCATCGGTGATTTAACAGCAACCCTGTGTGTGGCAGATGTTAGTGCCGCCAGTAACTTTTCAAATGGAAGGAATATGGCTGCTTGGTTAGGGTTAGTGCCTCGACAATACTCTACGGGAGGTAAAACAAAGTTACTTGGGGTGAGTAAACGAGGAAATAAACATCTCCGGACATTATTCATTCATGGCGCAAGAGCTGTATTATCAAGGTTAGAGACAACGGGTAAAAGTCTTCGGACAATGGCTGGTAGATTTAAGAGCCAGTAAGCCATTCAATGTGGTTGTTGTCGCATTGGCTAACAAATTAGCAAGAATAGCTTGGGCGGTGTTATACCACCGCCAAGCGTTTAAGACTGCATCGCAGTCATAACCGAGTTTGCAACGACAATGCAAGTGATGACATTAACGGTAAATCGGCCAGATTAATAACCTGATAATAAAAACAGCAATAAATGCTTTTCGCTTTTTAAGGATAATCTGGCGCGGATATCATCGTGGAGCTAGGACATTAATATGCCTAATTTTGACTCCGAATACATTAGCGCAACTCCGTTATTACTAATATTGTAGTTGCAATAACGGGGCGGACCATACATTTTATTATCTTTACTTCGTGATTTACATTGGTAAACGTTTACTATCGACACGAATGATCACACAGGTTAGCACCACTAAAGTAACAGCAATCGCAGCTAATAAAGTAAATACACCACTCCAAGAATAAGCCGTTTCAATCATCGCAATCGGCGCACCAGCAAGTGCAGCACCAATGTAGGTAACACCACCTTTTAAACCTGTAGCCGCACCTGCACCGTCAGCGTGTGACGCTTCAATAATACCTAACGCAAACAGCATTTGTGGCGCATAAATACCAGCTCCGATAATGAAGAAGCATAGTGCCACCAGCATGTAGTCAATATGAATAGTAAATACCACACCGACCATCCCCGCAATTAACACAAAGCTATAAATTAGAATGGTTTTCCAACGATCGGCACCAAAGAATTTGTCAGAGATAATACCCGACGTTAAACCACCTAAAATACCACCTACTTCAAACCAAGCGACCAGTGAGTTAGATTTGACTAAATCCCAACCTAGCTCTTTAACGAAATAAACACTTACCCAGTCGTTAGTTACAGTACGGATCACATAAATACATAAGTCACCACCGATCGCTAACCAAATAATAGGGTTAGTTAGAATGTAGCGCTTAAACATCACCCACATGCTAAGACCTACTTCAGAACGCTTATTGATCTCAAGCTGCTTAGTATCATTACGCCATTCACCTACATTCGGTAAACCATAATTTTCTGGCTTACCACGCATCAAAATTGCGGCAATAACGGCTTGAACCGCAGTAATCGCTGCAGGTACATAAAATGCGTAACGCCAGTTACCAGTGTAAGCAATAACAGCAGAAGCAATGAGCGGCGCCATCGCACCACCGACATTATGAGAAGTATTCCAAAGCGAGTACCAACCACCGCGTTCAGATTTTGAATACCACTGGCTGATCGCTTTCGCAATAGGCGGGAAACCACAACCTTGAACAACCGCTGTTAAACAATACAACGCAAGCAGCATATTAACGCTGTTAGTCATACCTATACCTACGTTGATAATGGCAATCACAACAAGCACTGGTGCAAGGAATAAACGAGGATTAATTTTATCGGCAAGAAGGCCAGAGCTAAATTTGGATACGCCGTATAAAATGTAGTAAATCGAAGATGCTAAACCAAATTGAACCGTTGTCATACCCAGATCGGTCATCAATAACGGTGCTGCTGCTGCGAAAGCTTTACGAGAAATATACATCACTGTATATGTCAGAAAGGTGGTAATAATAATTTGCCAGCGTAGACGTTTATACGTTGCGTCTAGTTTATTGTTACTCATAGGTTAAATACTTACGGGTTGAAATTTTTAAAGTGCCAGCAAGCCTACTCCTGGAAATATTTACTTACAATTTAATTATTCGCCGCAGTTTTAACCATAAAAACAAATATTATGAACTCATATATTAACACTGGTATTACCAGATGAATAACCTAAATATATTGAACTTAATAGATTAAAATAAATAAAAACAACCAAAATAAAGATAGGATATTATAAAGTTACATATTAATAGAATAAGAAAAAATTAACTAAATAGCGTGCTTTTGTTAATTTGCCATGACATCAGATTCACCATGAAAATATATGCTGTAAAACACATTTTTAATTTAGATGTTATTGACAAGCACCCTATTTACAGAACAACAACATTTATAGAAATTAATAACAAATAATACTCACTAATAGCAATAATGAGTTACATGTTTGAATTATATTCTTAAGCTTTAATATGCAGTTAAAAATAAAAAAGGCAGCCAACGCCTGTCTCTTGATCACAAGTCATTGTGTTCAAGAGACTTAGCTAGTTCATATCCTTCAAGGATGGTTTGTAACCTAAACCATCCTTGCCATAATGTCTTTACAGAAGCGCGACCCGTCCGCTTGGTATCTTTCCAACCACCTAACCGTGCAATACTTTTGTAAGCCCACGATATATTTGGTGCTTCTTTGGGCAGCTTTTTCTTCTCTAATTTTAACCACATAAGCTTCCACGCTTTACCTTTTAACACCCGTTCACAACAGCTACTAGATAACTCTTTAGATTCGTTCATAAATCTTAACTGGAGTAAACGAGTAGCAATAAATGCCAAAATAACACTGAGCCTTTCTAAGTTATCTTTACTTTGCATTCTCAGTTGTTCAACTTGCGTGCCTTCACTTTTCCAAACCTTGTGAAAATCTTCTATCAGCCAACGACGCTCATAATAACTGAAGATTTTAAGTGCTTCCTCTTTGTTCGTTACAGGCTCTGATGTCAGTAAATGCCATGCGAGCTTGTCGTCACTCTCACCTTGCTCTATACATCCAACATAGTAGAGAGAGATATTATCGAACTCTTTTTTATTGGCGGGAGACTTAAGTGTCACGGGAGCATATTTGATGTCTAGATGAGCCGTGCGAGACTTACGACCGCCTTTTTGCGGTATTTTTAGCTCTTTGCTTCCTGCTGATAACAACTTGGAAGCGTAGTCATAAAGACGATTATCATGCTCCTCGATACAGCGACTTTGCATTGAGCGAACGATAAATCGTTGTTGTTGCTCGTGCTTGTAAGTGAGGTACTCGAATAAATCTGCTTCTCTATCACATACAGAAATAACCTCTGATATTTTCTCGCCTAGTCGCTCTGCAACATGGCGAGATGCTTGTTCCCATTTATAACTTTCTTTTTCTTTGTATGGTCGAGTTGCGTGTTGGTGTCTTTGACCACGTTTTTCAATATCTCGGGTCCAGCGTTGTTGTTCGATTAAACCAACTACAGTGTGAGTTTCGGGAGCAAAAAGCAACGTTGAATGAACGAACATTGCTCGGTGTCGATTACCTTGATTGGAATGCCCGAGTGTATCTTGTATGCTGTGATGTGAGTAACTTAGAGAAGTGGTATCTTCCAATGCAAGCAGTGTTTGTTGTTTAAAAGCTTCTTGTGCTGTGACATAGAATCCAGCTTCTGCAATATCTTCTGCTTTGATTTGTTCATTACGAATAAAGCGATAAGCCCCTTCCATATCGGCTGGGGATATGATGAGTTTTGAGATAGGGATACCAGGTTGTTCAGCCAGAGAGGTAGCTAGAGCAACGAGTCTTTGAGTGCGTCTTGGGTCATTAAGATCGGCTTGACCGAATTGTTTTTGAGCCCAAAGAGTTGGTTCTATATAGGTCATCATAATCATCCTTATCATTGCTTAGATGATCAGATCATGAAACATAAAATTAGTTCAAAAAAATCCCCAAGCATTGGCTTAGGGATTTGTGTATAAGAGACAGGCCAACGCTGCCTTTATTATTCACTATATTTAAACTTAATTAGCAGGTACAACTCGTGTCGTACTACCTTGCTGATAAATATCAACACGCTGACCAACGCGGAAGATCATATTTGGATCAACTTCCTGCACGACAGCAATGGTTCTACCACTATCAAGTTTAATCACAATATTCACACCATTACGCTGACTAATGGCATCACCCGCTTTATTACCTAAAGCAGCACCAGCTAAACCACCGCCAATTGCTGCAATGTCAGAACCACTACCGCCACCAATTTTTGAACCTAGAATGGCACCTACAGCACCACCAGCAATGGTACCAATGGTACTTTCACCGCCACCACTCATCGTAACAGCATCTAATTTGGTAATGGTTCCTGTTAATACATTTTGAACTGTACGCGCCTCACCGACATCATAAGCATTACCATATGGGTTTTGAGCACAACCAGACACACCCAGTGCCGCGACAAGACATAAAGATGCTACTGTAAACTTTTTCAATGGAACCTCCGTCAATAAAGCAATCTATTTGCTACAACGCTATAAGTTTGGACTTTAATTTAACATTTTGCTCACAAACCCTGTATCCACACTGAATAGATAAAGCAAAACAATGCATTACCTAATTTTGGCACAAAAAAAAGCCAGCACAAAATGCTGACTTCTTATTCATGGTGATTTTTTAATACTCAGGTTAGTGTGATTTACCACGGATTTTGTTAATCCCTGTTACCACAGCAACAACCACGGCACCTGCAATCACACCAACAATACCATTAAATAATGGCGGTAAGATCGATGCTGAACCAGGGAAGCTTACAGCATGTGTAATTTGCTCTACGATTTGGTGTGAATGTGGCAAGGTATGAACCACAATACCACCACCAACAAGGAACATTGCAATCGTTCCGACAACCGCTAAGAACTTCATTAGATAAGGTGCAAGATTTACCAGCATGGTACCAAAGCGGTGTTTCAAACTGGCTTTCTCATTGTGATTAACCAAATATAAGCCAGCATCATCCAACTTTACGATACCCGCAACTAGACCATATACGCCCGCCGTCATAACTGCAGCAATCACACTCACAACAACCGCTTGGGTAAAGAATGGGTGGTCTTGTACTACACCTAATGTAATTACAATGATTTCTGCTGATAGTACAAAATCGGTACGCACCGCCCCTTTTATTTTCTCTTTTTCGTATGTTGCTGGATCAATATTACTGTTTGCTAGCGCTTCTACTTTATCTTCTGCTTTCGCTTCAGTGTGGAAGAACTTCTCGATAATTTTCTCTACCCCTTCAAAACAAAGGAATAGACCACCAAGCAGTAACATCGGTTGGATCAACCAAGGTGCTACCACACTAATAAGCAATGCTGCAGGTACCAATATTAGCTTATTTTTAAATGAGCCTTTTGCCACTCCCCACACTACCGGAAGCTCACGCTCAGCTCGTACTCCCGTCACCTGTTGAGCATTTAATGCTAAATCATCGCCTAACACACCCGCTGTTTTACGTGCTGCGACTTTAGTCATAACAGCAACGTCATCTAATACAGTCGCGATATCATCTAACAAGGTTAATAAACTTGCACCTGCCACAGGTTACTCCTTCCAATAAGAGTGATTTACTCTTAAATACAAAAACTAAATATAAAAATTACATCAAAGCCGCCATAAATAATGACTATTTCATCAACGGACTTTGTTATTTATTGTAGTCATCAATAGACAATAATGAGGCTGCCTACTCACAACGAATGCTCTCAATGGCGGACACCACAAGAGGTATTTTGCTGCATTATACTGCCTAGATCACAAAAATAAAAATCACCGTTTTTTATCACTGTGTCACCTACCGACAATTTAAGCTGTTATAAACAAGAATGGCTAATTTTTCTTATGGTTACGACAAGTCTTTTTTGATTGCAGTAAACGCCATTCAATTGTCTAATCGCCAAGCACCCTCTTAAATGGTTTGAGGTGTAGACTGAGATGGTTTAACCATTTTTTACGTTATGTCATACCGTGCCTGTATTAGCACGACCTGTTCGGAAATGACAATGAAATTATTCGCAGCACTATACCTACAGGCTTTCTCTAGCCTGAATAAAGTATGCGACAACGCAGCCAACAAAATCAGACCACACCAATCTAGACGAACGACACGCATGTTCATTAGTAATAATGATGAAACTAACTCGGATAGTCCCAGTTATGCGTAATTAAACCTAGCTGTGCTTTTTCGCACCTCGCTATTTTTATTACCGTGCCTTTTATATCCTGGCATTAAAGCCAGTAGCCATAACCTTTTATTTTATTTGATATTTTCTGCAGTGTTGTAGGGTTTTCGCTTGCCTTGAATACACGCAGCAATACCTCACAAGGATTAAGACTATGAGTGAGTGGACAATCAATAACGCACGTGACGTTTACAACACCCCTTACTGGAGCCAAAACTACTTCGATATCGCACAGGATGGTTCGGTTGTTGCGCGCCCTAATGTGAATGCCCCAGAGAACACCATTGGTTTATCTCAACTTGCAGATGAACTGATTGCAGCAGGTGCTTCGTTGCCTGTACTGGTTCGTTTCCCTGAAGTGATGCATCACCGTGTAGATAGCTTATGTAGTGTGTTTAACCAAGCTATCGAAAACTATGGTTACCAAGGTGATTACTTGGCGGTTTACCCAATTAAAGTAAACCAACAAGAAGAAGTGGTGAGCGAGATCCTAAAAAGCCAATACGCTAAACAACAGCGTCAATTAGGCTTAGAAGCAGGCAGTAAACCTGAGCTAATGGCTGTGTTGGCAATGGCACAAGAAGCCAGTTCAGTGATTGTGTGTAATGGCTATAAAGATAAAGAATACATTCGCTTAGCATTAATTGGTGAAAAGCTAGGTCATGAAGTTTACATCGTGCTTGAGAAGCTGTCTGAGCTAAAAATTATTCTAGAGCAAGCACAAGAGTTAGGTGTAACGCCTCGCCTTGGTTTACGTGCTCGTCTTGCCTCTCAAGGTAAAGGTAAATGGCAAGCCAGTGGTGGCGAAAAGTCTAAGTTTGGATTATCGGCATCTCAGGTTTTAACTGTGGTAGATGAATTACGCCAGCGTAATATGCTAGGTTGCTTGCAATTACTGCACTTTCATCTGGGCTCACAAATTGCCAATATTCGTGACGTACGTAGCGGCGTAGGTGACGCAGGTCGCGTTTACGCAGAATTGAAAAAACTCGGAGCAGGTATTACAACTGTAGACGTTGGTGGTGGTTTAGCTGTCGACTATGAAGGTACACGTTGCCAAAGCAGTTGTTCGATGAACTACAGTATTAATGAATACGCCAACAACATTGTTTATGTGTTAGGTGATATTTGTACTGAATACGAAATGCCAATGCCGCGCATTATTTCAGAATCAGGTCGTAACTTAACTGCACACCACGCAGTACTTATCACTGATGTGGTTGGTATTGAAAGCTATAAACCAGAAAGCATTAGTGCACCTGCGGAAGATGCACCACAAGTGCTACAAAACATGTGGATGTCGTGGAAAGAGCTCTCTGAGCATTCCGATCAACGCTCGTTAGTTGAGATCTATCACGACAACCAAAGCGATTTAGCCGAAGTGCATGCTCTATTTGGAGTTGGCATGATCAGCTTTATCGACCGTGCGTGGGCAGAGCAAGTTAGCTTACGCCTATGCTACGAATTACAGAAAAAGCTCTCAGATAAAAACCGAGCTCACCGCCCGATTTTAGATGAGTTGCATGAGCGTTTAGCAGATAAGTTCTTCGTCAACTTTTCACTGTTCCAATCCTTGCCTGATGCATGGGGTATTGATCAAATCTTCCCTGTATTGCCTCTAAGCAACTTGGATAAAGCACCTGAACGTCGTGCGATTATTTTAGATATCACCTGTGATTCTGACGGTGCTATCGACCAGTATGTAGAAAGCCAAGGTATTGAAACAACGCTGCCCGTTCCAACATGGTCAGCAGAAGAGCCTTACCGCATTGGTTTCTTCATGGTCGGAGCATACCAAGAAATCTTAGGTGACATGCATAACCTATTTGGTGATACCGATACCGCTGTGGTACGTACCCGTGCCGAAGGCGGCTATGAAATTGAAAAAATTGATCGTGGTGACAGTGTCGGTGATGTGTTGCGTTACGTGCATTTGGACTCAAAAGCATTCTTACGCCAATACCAAGCAATGGCAGAGCAACACTTAGCAGATCACGAGCGTGATGCGATTTTACAAGAGTTGGCTGAAGGTCTAGAAGGTTACACTTACCTCGAAGATGTTCGTGCTATCTAATTAATTTATAGACTGAATAAGGTTCCTATCACGTCAACTCGGCGTGATAGGACGTCTTAACAGGGCTTTGCCCAAGATTGTTGTTGGAGATAACCATGGCAACATTAGCTAACTACCCAGATTACTCACTATACGCAAATGCGTTTGGTTTTTTACGTCAACCACTCAACTTCGCCCCAATGGAGTCTGATGCTGATGTGGTGATCACTGGTATTCCATTTGATATGGCAACCACTGGTCGTTCTGGTAGTCGCATGGGACCAGGCGCGATTCGCCAAATTTCAACTAACCTAGCATGGGAAGGTAAACGCTGGCCGTGGAAATTTAACTTATTTAACACCATTAAAGTCGCTGATTGTGGTGACTTAGTGTTTGATTGTGGTGATGCAGCACAAATGTGTGAGCGTCTAGAAGCACACGCAACAAGCCTATTAGAACAAGGTAAGGCAATGTTAAGCTTTGGTGGCGATCACTTTGTGACCCTGCCGCTGCTTCGTGCTCACGCCAAGCAGTTCGGTAAAATGGCATTGATCCACTTTGATGCTCACACTGACACTTATGCTCAAGGCAGTAAGTTTGATCACGGCACCATGTTCTACCATGCACCGAAAGAAGGTCTAATTGACCCTCACCACTCAGTACAAATTGGTATTCGTACCGATCACTGTGACAGCCTAGGCTTTAACGTGATTGATGCTGGTACCGCTAATGATTGGTCGGTTGAGCAAATCGTTTCAACTATCAAAGAAAAAGTGGGTGATATGCCTGTGTACTTAACCTTTGATATTGACTGTTTAGATCCTGCGTTCGCACCAGGTACAGGTACGCCAGTGTGTGGTGGTTTAACATCTGATAAAGCACTGAAAATTATCCGTGCGCTAGAAGGTATTAACCTAGTTGGTATGGATGTGGTTGAAGTAGCACCGTCTTACGATCACGCTGATATGACATCCCTTGCAGCAGCAACAATTGCAACCGATATGCTGCACCTATGGGCATTAACTCATAAGAAAGCAGATATAAAATAAACGATAAAGCACATAGAAATACAAAAATGCCAGAGCTTTCACTCTGGCATTGCTTTAGGTGTTCTCTTTTATTATTGAGTATCGTCGCTAGCTAATTAAGATCCCGCCCCACACCACAACAACCAGTGCCATCGCAACAAATACTGCGGCTGAGCCAATGTCTTTCGCTCGACCGCTTAACTCATGATGCTCAGGACCGATACGATCAACCACCGCCTCAATGGCTGAGTTAATTAACTCAACAATCATGACTAACAACAATGAAGCGATCATGATAACTCGCTCTACCCCTGTTACGGGTAAGAAAAAGCTAATCGCAGTCATTAACACTAATAGCACTGATTCTTGGCGAAATGCAGCCTCATTTATCCATGCAGCTTTCAGTCCTTGAACAGAATAACCTGCAGCATTAATAATTCGAGTAATTCCCGTCGCACCCGGTTTCATTATTATTTTTCTCTCTATTTATAATCTGTTAGCTAGCATTTCATTAATGGGCGCTAATACTACGACATTGTGAAAATATATCTAGTTTAGGTTCATAAACCTTGGTTTTTACATCCATCATACCAAGTAGCGAATGGAATAGGTTATCTTGAGAATATCCACCAGCTTGTGCTTCTTTTTCTAAACAAGCACGGTTAATGTGCTGGCTTTTCTGATATTCAGGCGATA
This sequence comes from Photobacterium leiognathi, assembly GCF_030685535.1. Taxonomy (NCBI): domain Bacteria; kingdom Pseudomonadati; phylum Pseudomonadota; class Gammaproteobacteria; order Vibrionales; family Vibrionaceae; genus Photobacterium; species Photobacterium leiognathi. The sequence goes on from NZ_CP131599.1 coordinate 1,443,314, forward strand.
GCCATAAAATCAATGGCACTGTGGTTTGCTCTTTTGGTGCTATCGCATAAGGTAAACCATGAAGATAGACCCCATCTTCACCTAATGATTCACCGTGATCTGCCATATAGAACATCGCTGTATTGGCATGATGATCGTCTTTCTTCAACATATCAATCACTTGGCTCAAGATATAGTCGGTATAGACAATGGTGTTATCGTAGGTGTTCTTTACCTGCTGCTGAGTGCAATTTTGCAAATCACTTGTATCACAGGTTGGGGTAAACACCTTAAATTTTTCTGGGTAACGATCATCATAAGTCGGACCATGGCTACCGATAACATGTAACACAATAAAGGTATCTTGCTTCGCATCATCTATGTATTGCTGTAGACCTTTTAATAAGATCTGATCGTAGCAAGAGTCGTTATGACACAAGCTAGGATCAATTTCAGCACTCATTTCAACATGTTTAATACGATCACATGCCCCTTTACAACCACCATCATTATCTTTCCATAACACATCAATGCCTGCATGATGCATCACATCTAATACGCCATCTTGGTGACGTGCGGTGATTGGATTGTAGTTCGCTTTAGTCATATCAGAGAACATACAAGGCACAGAAGCTGCCGTTGCTGTACCGCAAGATTTGACATCTTTAAAGCTAATCACGTTTAGTTTTGAAAGCTCAGGGTTAGTATCACGATCATAACCATTGAGTGAGTAGTTCATTGAGCGTGACGCTTCACCTAATACCATCACGACCACATTTGGTTTACCTGTTTTTGCGGTGATAGCAGCGTGTTCATTAACCGCATCAGTGCCAATGTGTTTAAACGGCATTTTCGCTTCAATTAACTGGTACTGCGCATAACGATAAGTCGCAGATAAATAGTTAGTGGGGTTAATGAGCGCCTTAATTTCAGAGTGGTTACGCACCAATGAGGCGTAATCTTTGTAATAGCCAGCCGCAATTAAACCAATCACCAGCAATGAAATAACAATCGAGCCAAATTTTGACAGTAACTCTTTAAAAAACGGCTTAAATTGCACTTTCATCGCAGTAAAAATGATCGCAGGAATGATCCCTATAGCCAGCAACCATAAACCGCCTCCTAACGACAGGTAACTGGTAGCCTCTCCGGTATTGGTCTCAAAAATATTAACGATCATGCCATAATCGAAAAATATGCCATAACTGTACATACCATAAGTCGCTAGTGCCGACAGAATAATAAGTACAGGGATCAAAACACGATATACTTTAGGCCAAATAAGTAAGGTAAAAATAATATTTAACGCCGCACAAATAAAAATCGGAATAGATATAGCAAAAATGAGGCTATTTGGCGGATTGGCTTCAAATAATTCAGTGATATGTTGCCATAACGCAATATTTTGTATAGCCGTAAAAAACAAGGCGATTAAAAGCGTATATAGCACACTCGTTAAACGAAATTTCATGTGTCTATTCCCAAGAGTATTTGTCATCGTTTGGTATGTCGTGAACATTGGCATCCCAGTTCACAAATAACGTCATGCCAACCTTGGCGAATCTGATCCATTTTGGCGGCGAATTATATCTATAAATTCATACAATTAATCAATAACTATATAAATTGCTTTATATCTTAAATGCAAACAAAGATTCAGCTAATGAACAATGACGTTTTCATACCATCTTCTTTTCACCTTTTAGTAAATATAGAAGATGTACGATAACTGCACCCATGTCGAAAAAAGGTCAAAGCAATATATTCACGCGTTGTATTATGAATGGATAAGCTGTTTTTATCCTGACAGGTAATAGAACAAGATAAAGTTCTCACCGTTTTGATATAAAAAACGCCAATACATTCTATGTATTGGCGTTGGAGTTATCAGCATTAGGGGGATTAATGCTGAGTTAAATTAACTTTTCACTGAACAACTTATTTCAAAAAGTCGTTGTATAGCATGTAAAGGTGAGCAGAACTCCATGAGAAGTTATTTGCGCCCTGTACCGCCCCGGTTTCAGGGTTGTAATTTTCCTGAATCGGAAGTTGTTTAGTTAAACCTTCAGCATTAGTAAAGAGCTTATTGACCATCTCGTTAGCTTCGGTAGTGTAGCCATAGTTAGCCATGCCTTTTACACCAAAGTAGAACTGATCAACCCATACACGACCACGCCAGTAAATATCAGCACCATAAGCTGGGTTATCAGCCGATGCCGTACCCAGTGGCACTGTCGTATTAAACTTGCTGGTATTCATCATATTATCCACGACCGCTTTAGCTGTCGCTTCTGTTGCAGCACCATTAAATAATGGTGACCAACCTTCAGCTCCCATGCCACGCTCAACAATCGGTTTACCCGCACAACCGTTGTTTAATACTTTCGCTTCAGCGCTATCAATACTGATGTCGTAGTAGAAACCTGTGGCTGTATCAAACATACATTTATTAATGTAGTCCTTCGTCTCTTTGGCTTTTTGCGTAAAGGTTTCAGCGGCCTCGCTATGGCCTAATACCCCAGCAATTTGAGCAAGATACTTGTTATCGCTGTACCAGTATGAAGCTTGGTCAACCGACTCTTGCATCAGTGAGTAACCAATCACTTCACCAGACGCATCTTTGTTCTCACTAAACTTCACCTGCCAATCTTTTTTCGCTTTATTCAATTCAGCCATGTTAGTTGGTGAATTATCACTGTAAGCAACCTTGCCATCGTTAATCACGTAGCTATTATCAAAACCGTATCTGTCTTTTGCATAACGACCTAGCTGATCAATGGTTTCAATTTCTTCAACATCACTCAGCCCTTGCGTATCAGCAATGGTGTCGATAAAACCAAATACCGCTGCATCATCACGACCTGATTCCCACGACGCAGCCGTTTGTGCTGGGCTGCTAATATCAACATAATTACCCGACTCTAACAGTGCATTGTAATTATCAATACCATAAGCCACTTGCCATTCAGTATCGCCTTCTTTCTTATATTTGTAGATAAGCTGACCATCTTTCGTGTGCTCAGGATCCACTGCCGCACCGTATTCAGGAATGCCGTTGCTGTTAGTATCACGTGCCGCTAACCACCAGTCATGGTAAGCCACTAACTGCGGGTACATTTCTTCAAGCCATGCTTTAGCATCAGTTGGACGGTTATATTTATCTTTTAGCGCGGTGTAAACTTCCCATACCGCCCATGACGCGAGTGATGGTTTGGTATTACGCTCATTCCATGTTTGTGCATCATTAAACTCGGTTAAGCCCAATGCATCACCACGTTGCTGAGACATATTCATACCAACCACATCAAGCAAGTAACCTTGATCGTATGGACGTAACACATCATCAGCCTGAACTTGGTGTTCAAACACTGTGCGAATATTTTCCATCGCTAGATCAGGATTGAAATGCGCCATTGCATACGCTTGTTTCCATGTATCCCACGGCCAAGTTAAGTTGCCAGAGAACCAACGTGCAGTTACTGATGGGGTTACCGTATCATGGCTTACCATACCTGCTGGGCTGCGCCAGTTGCAGGTTAAGGTTTCAATCGCTTTCACCGCAACACGCTCTTGATCTGCCGTTGCATTATCATTAACTAAGCCATGACTTAAGTAATTTTCCCAACGTGCCGTGGTTGCGTTCATGTATTTAATTGGATTTTTCAGAATATCGGCAACAACAGGTTGCTCTTTTTTCCACTCATCCGCTGTTAAAGTGTGGCTAAAGACGATATAGATCTTGGTTTCTTGCTCATCACCAATCTCTGATTCAGATTGATACTCTAAACCTTGTACCGTGGTTTTCGCGGCAACACTACGCTCGATATTAAAGGCTGAATCACCACGAGTTCTCACCCACCATGAATCACGCTCTTTACCAAACTGCAATGCAATATCACCGTGATCATCTGTCGTTAATGTGCGGGTTAAATCGGGTAATTCTTCTGCCACTGTTGCTGCGTAAGATTCAGGGTTTTCAACGCCATCTTTGGCGTAGAAGCCTTCAACTAATTTACCGTCCCACAATAGGGTCAGATCTTCACCACTGTTATTAGTGATCACGGTTTCAACTAATGATGAGCGAGAAGAGACAAACTGCAGTGTCATCTCAACACGAATATCATCTGCGGTTAATGTTTGAATCAACGCGCCAGGAATACTGTAAGCCACTGCTTTAAAATCAACAGGTTTACCATCTTTTAGAATCGATAACTTATCGAAATACTCAGCTACTGATGTGTTGTACTCTTCAGCAATCGCGGTAACACCAAAGCCACCTTTGCTTTCTGGATCAGCTTCTAGATCTGGTAATAAGTGACCATGCCATGCACCATCATCATGCAGTGGTGTGTAAGCCATGTGGTTACCCGCCCCCACTTCGGCAAGGTGTTTTGGCGTACCTGTGCGATCAATAATGTCTTTAAACTGCAGGGCTAATTCTGGTTTCTTTTTCTCTTCAGACGATGAACTAGACGAATCATCACTATTACAGCCAGCGGTCAATAATAAAGAGCCGATCACTGCGGCAAGTAATGTTTTCTTAGTTACTATTGGATTATTCGTCATTGTTACACCTTCAATATAAAGAGACATTCCACGTTGGAATTAGGATTGTTATTGTATTTTTAGGAGCAGAGTATTTTAGGTATTACTCTGTAAGCGGAAGGAATATTAAGGATAAAAACCAAGAGTAAAATTGAAGTAAATCACAGATATAATTTTACTAAAATTCAGCTTAGGAATACCGTGTAACAATTAGATACAAGTATAAAGAATAATATCATTTATATTTTTGAAGTAATTTCACATAATTAAATGACAACCATTGCTTATCTATTTATCTCTTTCCACTTATTAAATATAAAAGTAGATCTTCTCCCCAAGTTATAATTCTCATTGTGATATTCGTTCTAAAAATATTATTTAACAATAAATCACTTATGTAACATTCGTAACGATATCAAAGCGTAAGGTAACAACTTAACACCCAAACTTTTGTAGTATTTTATGAGCCATATCACAGTCATTAATATCTGTTATTTGCGTATCACTCTTTATTTTGCTGTTATTTATTTTCTCGCCCTTAAATAAATCTCAACTATCAGTAAAAAATAACTCCTCATAAGTAAAACAAACCTCTATTTTTTCAAAAAATAAAAAAGCCGCTCATATAAAATGAACGGCTTATCTATTTATTTACTTAGCTTATTTAGCGATAAAACTTAGTGCTGTGTTGCGACTGTTGGCTTCTTTTCATCTGCTTTAATAATGCCTTTTTGTTTCTTCTCAAAGCGAGAGATCCACCACCAAGCAAGACCTGAGAATACCGCCGTCATAAAGACGTTAATAAAGAACGCACGCACTAAATCAACACCAGGAGGGAACGCAGATGCTGTCATACTCACCACGAAAATCACGATAAGAATAGAGACAACAGTCATACCCACTTTTTGCGAGCCCATGCGGAAATCACGAGGCGTATCATCATGCTTCCAGCGGAAAACAAAGTAAGCGATCATGATAAGAATTGGCGGTAACATTGCCGTACCAGCAGTTAAGTTAATCGCAGTGTTCATCATCTGCTGTACAGACTCAGAGCCAAAACCGTTCACTACTAACATCGCAAACACAAACGCAAACTGCCACCATGCTGCACGTACTGGTACACCATGCTCGTTTAGCTCTGTGGTTTTCTCACCGTAAACACCTTTCGGAATTTCAGAAAAGTGGATTTTCACAGGTGCTGCTGTCCACATCATCATTGAGCCAAACATGGCAATGAATAGCACGATACCGACAAAACGACCGACTAATGCTTCCGAAATATTAAAGTAGTTACCCATACCGGTGAAGATCTCAACCATACCACCAGCATAAGTTAAATCTTCACGTGCCACGAATACGTTCACAAGTAATGAGCCAAGGGCATACATACCACCAATCACGATACCCGCAACGATGATCACCTTAATAAATGACTTATGACCACCTTTCACATCGTTAAGGTATGCTGCAGCGGTTTCTGCGCCACCCGCCGCTTGGAAAATCCAACACATGATGCCTAATGTCGCCCAATTAATGGTTGGCTTCATCGCTTCTAATGTGATCGGTTGTGCTGGCTGATGATCGCTACCCAGCGCAAGCAGTGCACCAACGACGTAAATAGCAAACAGTGAGAACACACCATAAGCCACCACTTCGGTGATCTTGCCTAACCATGATGCACCCTTGGTTGAAATATGGGTGGCAGCGGCAAATAACACAATCGAAATTACTGACGTGACGATTGGCGAGAAGCTGTACTCATACCCCATCATGGCGTATGAAGCATAAGCGATCACGTTTGGCAGTAATGAAATAAAGAAAAATAGGTTAACGAACCAGTACAGGAATGAGCCCATGTACGCCATTTTGGTACCTAAAGGCTGCTTTAGCCAATCGTACATGCCTGATTCTGAGTTTTTATTCGCCGATACAAATTCAGCGATAATGAATACGAAAGGAATGAAATAGATCATGGTTGCCAATAAAAAGATTGGCGCAGAGCTTAGTCCTAATTCGATATTGTTGTTAACGATATTACGAACGTTGAATACCGCTGCGAATGTCATCGACAATAAGGCAAATTTGCCTATCGTACCTCGTGTTGCTTCCGTCATGTTTACCCCAAAAAAACAAACTATTCATGGGACTCGTTGCCAATCTCATGAATTTAAATATCAAAAGTTCAGGCCCACACTGTGAGCCTGATTGTTACGCTTGCTTGGAACTATTTATTCAAGAAGTAGCCATCTTCGATGGTCACTTTTAGCACCACTTTTCTTACTGGGTTTTCACCTAAGAAACGGTACGCTTTGTCGTTTTCAAAAATCGCAATTTGCCCTTCTGATAACGCAATGACTTCACCACTACCCACCAAGGTTTCACGGTCTGTTTCATCTTGGTAAGCCACTTCTGTGGTTAATTGTGCTTTCTCCGCCACTTCCACTTGCTCACTGCCTTCAAGGTAGTAATGCACATCAAAGTAACGACGGTTACCAGTAAAAATACCATTGGTTGGTGTCACACCGTTTTGCACCATGTACACCAGTGAATCACCAATCGAATGCATCATACCCTCTTGGATGTTTTCAATATTTTCAATGGCTTCTACACAACGGTTCCATTTACGTCCATTGCGGTACACCAATTTAAATTGCGCTAAGCTATCTAATACGATCATGGATTACGCCTTATTCGTTTGTGGAGCCGTTGTTGTGAAAAATGCTGAGTCAAAGTCATGATTTGCCAATGCTTGTGGTCGGCAATCGCCAGCTGTAAATGGCAGAATCGTTAAACCGTAACGGAAACTATCCATGTACACACGGTATGAATCCAGCACTTCACTACCCCAAGAGTTAGAGCCTAAGCCCATTACTTGGTGATCTAGGTTTAGAGTGATGTAACCACTCTTCTCAAGCTCATGGGTATGCTGTGCTTGGTGAAGGTTTTGGTTAGTGTAGAACCATGCACTGAAGTTTATTTCTTGCTGTGGTTTCACTAATACACCTGTGCCATGTTTATCAGCCAATGCAGCCCAACGAACGTGCTGGCGGTTACCGTTATTTTGTGGGAACGGGTAGTTTTCAAACATGTCGGCAACCGTGGTGCTGTAGACATCAATCATGTTAGCTTGGCGACTATCTTGGTAATTTTCTTCAGGCCCACGACCGTAGTATTGCACCTGATCAAACTCGCCATTAATGCCCAAATCCAAACCAATCACTGGGATCACATGTGGGTAGTCACCGTAACGCTCACCACTTAATTCCACATTTAACTGACCTTGTGCATTGACTTGGTAGCGGTAATGACAACGCATACCAAAATCAAACACTGGCGGTGAAATAATGCTAGTGACAGTGATTTCACACTTACCATCGATCATTTCCACATTAAGGCTACGGAAGTGCTCTTGCATGATTTGCAAGTGAGCCGGATGCCACAGACCTTCATATTCTTGCTTGTGGTTATCGATCATTGGTTTAAAGAAATTCAGCTTAGGCGAAGATTGAATCAACTCTTTACCATCAACTAACCATGACGTTAACTTACCGTTCACTTTCGAGAAGTTAAGCGCAAAGTTATAACCTTTCACCACATAATCTAAGCGTGTTTCTTCAATCGCTAATTCAGTCGCATTGTGATTAACAAAGCTTTCCAACTGTGCGGTATTCGCTTTTAGCTCGAACTGGTAAACCGCAATATCATGGTTTGCTGCACTGTAACGAGTGCGAGAATCTTTACGCACAGTGAAATTAACAAACACTTCACGCTCATCAAGCTCAGGCCACGCTAGTGTGATCATCCGCTCTGAGTTTTCAGCCAGATCCATTAGTTTGATCTGCTCAACGGATAAGGTTTCACCTTCAGCACGCACTTCTACGGTAATGGTGTAATCATCAATGTTCGAGAACCACAATTTATTCTCAACCATGAATTGACCTTGTTTCGCATCCACTTCACGGATTTTCACTGGCGCAATCACTTGCTTATATTCTTTCAAGCCAGGGCCTGGTGTTTGATCTGGGTAAATCAAACCATCCATACAGAAGTTGTAATTATTCGGGTAATCGTTGTAATCACCGCCGTATTTATAGAATTCAGTGCCGTTTTCATCACGAGCTAGAATGCCGTGATCACACCATTCCCATACGTAGTGACCTTGAATATGATCGTGCTTGTAGAACACGTTTTGGTATTCCGTTAAACCACCAGGACCGTTACCCATTGCGTGGGCGTATTCACAGATAATGCGAGGTTTCGCATGTGGGAATTCACCAAAGTGATTCATCAATTGCGCACGTGAGTACATCGTAGAGATCACATCCACCACTTCAGCGTCACGATCTTCTTCGTAATGCACTAAGCGAGTGTCATCAATCACTTTAGTTGCCGCATACATAGCACGAATGTTACAGCCGTAGCCTGATTCATTACCCATAGACCACATAATGATTGACGGATGGTTTTTCTGAGCGTGAACATGACGCACAGCACGATCAACAAACACAGTTTCCCATTCAGCGTCATCGGTAATACGGCTTAAATCGCCGACGTTAGCAAAGCCGTGTGTTTCCACATCGGTTTCCGCCATTACAAACAGACCGTAAATGTCACATAACTCGTAGAAACGTGGATCATTTGGATAGTGAGCCGTACGTACAGAGTTAATGTTGTGCTGTTTCATTAGCACTAAATCTTTTTCCACACGATCCATACCCATCGCACGACCTTTAAGATGATCGTTATCGTGGCGGTTCACACCGTGTAGCATCACGTATTTGTTGTTGATGTAGAACAGACCATCACGCACTTTAATGTCACGGAAACCAACACGCTGCGGGATCACTTCCAATACATTGCCTTGGCTGTCTTTTAGCGTCAGTAGTAGTTGGTAAAGGTATGGGTTTTCAGCGTTCCATTGCACTGGCGCTGTCACATCAATAGCAAACTGCGCATTAGCACTATCAGCAACATAAAGATCAGCCACAGCGCCTTCAGCGATAAGTGTTGTGCCATCCATTAATTGGTATTCAACCAATGCAGTTTGTGCGCTTGCCGTTAAGTTTTCTAACTCAACATCACAGCTTAATGTGGCGTTTTGGTATGCGCTATCAAAGTCAGTACGTACCGTAATATCACGCACGTGTAACTGCTCTTTACCCACAAGGTAAACATCACGGAAAATACCCGCAGTCCACCACATGTCCTGATCTTCAATGTAAGTAGAATCCGCCCACTGCATCACACGAACAGACAGTAAGTTATTGCCTTGCTGCACGAATGCGCTGATATCAAATTCTGCGGTTAAACGGCTACCTTTACTAAAGCCAACATATTGACCGTTCACATACACTTCAAAGTAGGTTTCAACACCGTCAAACTTGATAATGGTTTGTTTGTCGTTCCAATCCGCACCTAATGTAAATGTGCGTTGGTAAGCGCCAGTTGGGTTATCAGATGGCACAAACGGTACATCAATTGGGAACGGGAAACCTTCATCTGTGTATTGAAGATCGCCATGACCTTCCATTTGCCACATGTTAGGAACCGTGATTTGTCCCCACTGCGTCATTGGCTGGCTGTAAAATTCTTCTGGTACTAATAATGGATTTAAAAAGTATTCAAATTGCCACTGACTACTAAGCAGCATAAAACGGCTACTTAGTTCACGTTGAAAAGTCGCTGCTTGCTTAACTGAATCGTATGAGAAGAAATAAGCACGTGGTGCCATGCGGTTCTCATGCAGATGTTGGAAATTTTCCCAGTTGTTCACGTTATGCCTCCCGGCTCAAACCGACGTTTTTTTAATCTGTGATCAATCGTGATAATGACGATAAATCTGTTGGGAATGAGTTTAGTAAAAGTTTTACTAAAATAAATTAGTGAAAACGTTTTACATTAAGCGAGTCACATTTTACGAGGGGATTTAAACCAATCCTGTGATCGGCTTAAAGGAAGTGGCAGAAGGTAAGATAACAGAAAGAAAACAGTGTAAATAACGCAACGCTTTTCACAGAAAATAAAAAGGCACTGTAAAAACAGTGCCTTATAAATACTTATTTGATCCTATTTAGTAGTACCACGCAGCTTTAACTTACTTGGTACATAGACTTGTAGTGGCAGAATTCGACCATCTCGTGCCTTTTCTACCAGCAAATTCACCCCTTGGATCCCCATCATTTCAGCGTGAATACGCACGGTAGACAGTGAAGGGAAAGTAAATTTAGCCGTCGGTATATCATTGACACTGATCAGCGCAATATCTTCTGGAATAGCCAATCCTTGCTCATGGATCGCACGTAGGACGCCAATGGCAATAGAATCAGAAGCAATAAATAACGCGCTGGGATAATCACCATTAGCAAACATCTGCTTAGCTAGTTCATAACCAGAAGCACTAGAAAAATCACCGCGATAAATGTCTTTATTATCTACAACGCCTTTTAACTGACCGTATTCAGAAAACGCAATTTCACGAATATCAGCGGTATTTGCCTGATCTTGTCCACCTATAAAACCAATACGTGGATAGCCTTGCTCAATAAAGAAATCGACAATTTGTTTACTGATCCTTTCAAGGTCAATATCTACGCTGTCGTAACGTTCTGAATTATCTGAAAAATCCACAAAGCAGATATTATCTGTTTTCTTTGATAACTCTTTCAATAACTTATCTGAACATCGTCCAACAATCAGTATCCCTGAAATCGTTGTATCATGGGCATCAAACTTACCGTCGTAACAGTTGAGCAAATCAATATCGAGCTTATCGCATTGGGTCTCAATCCCATGGCGAATAGAAAGATAATAAGGATCATTCACTTCCGCTTCTTGCTTATGGCTATAAAGTGCCACAAAGCAATGCTGTTGTTTTTTCTCAACTACGGCTTTTTTTGAACTACTGGTTTTGTATTCGAGTTTTTCAGCAATTTCAAAAATGCGTTGTTTAGTCTCTTCTTTTACGCTTAATGACGGATCGTCGTTGAGCACACGCGATACCGTTGCAAGAGAAACCCCTGCTTCATTAGCTATGTCTTTTAATGTCGCCATACTTACTTTGCTTCCCATCAACTTAGCTCACTATCCTAGTGAGATATTTTGAAAATAACACTTTTTATTACTGTTATGTATTGTGCCTGAAGATTTTAGTAAAAATTGTTACATTACACTAAAAATCTATAAAGTTAATACAAAATAAAATATAGCAAATAAATTCAATAAGTTATAAATGTTCATTGGTTTTATCTCTCGCTTTCATCGCTCACATTCTACAAATTAAAATTGTAAACGTTTACACATTGCCGAATTGATCACAGATCGTAAGCTCACTTCATTGGTAGACTTTTTTGCAGAAGGTCGAGATACGCCACACGCGGATCTCCTCTCCCCAAATTAAGCAGAGGCGAAAATAGTGGAAGTTTTAGTCACCGACGGCATGGGATACATCGGCAGCCACACATGCGTACAAATGATCCAAGCAGGGATCACTCCTGTCATTATCGATAACTTATCCAATGCCAAAATCGGTGTATTGGCACGTATCGAAGCATTAACAGGTGTAATGCCTGTGTTTCACCAAGGTAACGTCCAAGATGAGGCGTTTCTCGATAGTGTCTTCGCCAAACACGATATTAAAGCGGTGATCCACTTTGCTGGCTTAAAAGCTGTGGGGGAGTCGGTCGAAAAACCACTGGAATACTACGACAACAATGTTAATGGCTCTTTAGTATTAGCTCGTGCGATGCGTAAAGCTGGCGTGAAAAGCATTGTCTTTAGCTCATCAGCAACCGTATATGGCGATCCGGAAATAGTACCTATCACTGAAGACTCGCCAACTGGGGTGACTACCAACCCTTATGGTCGAAGCAAATACATGGTGGAAGAGTGCTTTAAAGATCTATTCCATGCAGAAAACGATTGGAGTATCACTCTACTACGTTACTTCAACCCAGTAGGCGCACACCCTTCCGGCACTATGGGAGAAGATCCACAAGGGATCCCTAATAACCTAATGCCATTTATTGCTCAAGTGGCGATTGGTCGCCGTGATCGGTTATCTATTTTTGGTAACGATTACCCAACCCCGGATGGCACAGGTGTTCGTGACTACATTCACGTCATGGATCTGGCTGATGGTCACATCGCAGCACTCAATGTTCTTCGTGAAAAAGCAGGATTGCATATCTACAACCTCGGCACAGGTAAAGGCTCTAGCGTATTAGAAATGGTCGACGCCTTTGCTAAAGCGTGTGGCAATCAAGTGCCTTACATTCTTTGTCCTCGTCGTGCAGGTGATATTGCAGAGTGTTGGGCAAGCACAGACAAAGCTGAACGTGATCTCAATTGGAAAGCGACGCGCAGCGTAAAAGAGATGACAGTCGATACCTGGAACTGGCAATCAAACAATCCTAACGGTTATTAATTAAGAGAGTAAAACACATGTCTGCAGTTGAATTTAACCCTGTTGATCATCCACATCGCCGTTATAACCCACTGACGGGTCAATGGATTTTAGTCTCGCCACACCGTGCTAAACGTCCTTGGAGTGGTCAAGATGAAAAGCCATCAACCGAGCAACTACCAAGCTATGACGAGCAGTGTTTCCTTTGTCCAACGAACGAGCGTATTTCTGGCGATAAAAACCCTGATTACCAAGGCACGTATGTGTTTAGTAATGATTTTGCCGCGCTAATGGTGGATTCTCCAGAAGCGCCACAATCGACTAATCCGCTATTTAAAACCCAAGGGGTTCGTGGTTTAAGTCGTGTGATCTGTTTCTCTCCCGATCACAGCAAAACCTTACCAGAGCTACCTGTTGAAAAAATTCGCGGTGTGATTGATACCTGGAACGATCAAATTGAAGAGCTAGGTAAAGATTACATTTGGGTACAAGCTTTTGAGAACAAAGGTGAAACCATGGGCTGCTCGCAACCGCACCCACATGGTCAAATTTGGGCAAATAGCTTTTTACCGAATGAAATCGAACGTAAAGAACACAACCTAAAGGCGTATTACCAAGAAAATGGTCGCAACCTATTGGTCGACTACGTTGAAGCCGAACTGAAAGACGGTTCACGCATTGTGGTTGAAACCGAACATTGGGTTGCGCTAGTCCCTTACTGGGCTGCATGGCCATTTGAAACCATGCTGTTACCAAAGACACATATTCGTCGTATGAGTGAACTCACCGATGCGCAACGTGACGATTTAGCGGTAGCGATTAAAAAGCTGACAAGCCGTTACGACAATCTATTCCAATGCTCTTTCCCTTATTCTATGGGCTGGCATTACGCCCCTTTCTTTGAGCAAGGCACTGACATTGAACATTGGCAATTACATGCGCTGTTTTATCCGCCATTACTCCGTAGTGCGTCTGTGCGTAAATTCATGGTCGGCTATGAAATGCTAGCCGAGAGCCAACGTGATTTAACCGCCGAGCAAGCAGCACAACGCCTACGTGATCTCAGCGACATTCACTACAAAGAGCAACAATAAGTTATTGCTTACTTACACTGTGCTGCTGATATAAGAGCGGCATGAGTTACCCTATTTTGTGAGAGTTTTTTATGTCAGATCTAATTTCAAACGTTAAACACGCCTTCACCGCAGTATTAGGCTACCAACCAAACCACCTGATCCAAGCACCGGGCCGTGTAAACCTGATTGGCGAGCATACCGACTACAACGATGGCTTCGTTTTACCTTGTGCTATCAACTACCAAACTGTAGTCGCTGCTGCGCCTCGTACTGACAACATCATCCGTGTGGTATCGGTTGATTATGACAATGCCACCGATGAATTTGATCTCACCCAACCTATCGAATTCCAACAAGATAAGATGTGGGCAAACTACATTCGTGGCGTAGTGAAATGTTTACTTGAACGTGGCTTCACTTTCACGGGTGCTGATATTGCAGTAACAGGTAATGTACCTCAAGGAGCAGGATTAAGCTCATCTGCAGCACTAGAAGTGGTGATTGGTCAAACCTTTAAGGTGCTTTATAACCTTGAGATCAGCCAAGCAGACATCGCCTTAAATGGTCAGCAAGCTGAAAACCAATTCGTAGGCTGTAACTGCGGCATCATGGATCAAATGATCTCTGCCGAAGGTCGTGAAAATCATGCGATGCTATTAGATTGCCGTAGCCTAGAAACCCAAGCGGTATCCATGCCTGAAGACATGGCAGTTGTGATCATCAACTCCAACAAAAAACGTGGCTTGGTAGATAGCGAATACAATACCCGTCGTGAGCAATGTGAAGAGGCCGCACGTATCTTTGGTGTCAAAGCACTGCGTGATGTCACCATTGAGCAATTTAATGCCAAAGCGCACGAACTGGATGAGCTAGTAGCGAAACGTGCTCGCCATGTGATCACTGAAAACGATCGTACCGTTGAAGCTGCGACAGCCTTACGTAACCACGATATGAAGCGTATGGCTGAGCTAATGGCACAATCTCATGCTTCTATGCGCGATGATTTTGAAATCACAGTATTTGAAGTCGATACCCTTGTTAACATCGTGAAAGACGTGATTGGCGAACAAGGCGGTGTACGTATGACTGGCGGCGGCTTTGGTGGCTGTATTGTCGCGCTTGTTCCACCAACATTAGTGGATGATGTAAAAGCAGCCGTTGAAGCGAAATACCAAGCTGCAACAGGATTAAAAGAGTCAATTTACGTTTGCCAAGCTAAAGATGGCGCAGGCAAGATTGCTTAATTAATTCATTCAGTCACTAACCAATAAACAGGTAAGGAGCACCAATGCAAAGCCCACTCATGCACGCTATGACTCAGCAGCTCGCCTACGATGGCAAGCCAGCTAATGTCATTGAACTCACTAATAGCCATGGAATGCGTATCGTGCTGATGGACATTGGTGCTACTTGGTTAAGTTGTTGCCTTCCCCTTAGCAGCAGCAAACAACGAGAAGTGTTATTAGGCGTCGATAACCTTGCTGATTTTTATGCCCAACAAAGCTACATGGGTGTAACTGTTGGTCGATATGCTAACCGCATTGCCAATGGTCGCTTCAGTATTGATGGTCAAGCATACCAAGTATCAACCAATCAACATGGTAATTGCCTTCACGGTGGTGGAAATGGCTTTAACCAACGTCGCTGGCAAATCGTAGCGCAAAGCCAAGATAGCGTTTTATTTAGCTTAGTCTCTGAAGATGGTGATCAGGGCTTTCCTGGTACTCTAAATGTTGCGGTGCGTTATACCTTAACTAATAACAATGAAGTGACCATTCACTACCTTGCTGATACCGATAAAACCACACCCGTTAATTTAACTAATCACGGTTACTTTAATCTACAAGGGGCGAGCTGGGACGGTGATAATCGCTCACATACAGTACGTATTAATGCTGACTACTATTTGCCGACCAATAGCCTTGGTATACCACTCGACAAGCCACAACCTGTTGAAAATACCAGTTTTGATTTCCGTATCAGCAAAACACTGAGTAAAGACTTACTGACAGATCAACAGCAACAACAAGCTAAAGGTTACGATCATAGCTTCGTATTAAACCCAGCAAGAAATACTAATGAGATTATTGCTGAAGTAATTTCCCCTGATAACAAAGTCACCATGACGGTAAAAACCAATAAACCAGCTGTGCAACTGTATGGCGGCAACTGGTTAGCGGGTACTCCTGCTCGTGATGGCAAGCAATATCAAGATTACGCAGGATTGGCGTTAGAAACCCAGTTTTTACCCGATTCCCCTAACCACCCAGAATGGGAGCAACCCAGTTGTTACCTCTCCCCCCAAGAGCAATACAACTACAAAACGACATATCAATTTAGTTATTAACTAAAACCCAAAGACCTTAAATTTGTTTTCAGGTCTTTTTTTATTCAATCAAACATTAGAGAAACAAAAATAAAACAACGTGTAATTAAACACCACATGGAATAAACAATTCTTAACATAATCTTTTTTAATACTTTCTATGTTTTGTAAAAAAGTGTAAATGAATACAACACAAACAGTAAGTGATTGATAAATAGATACTTAATTATATATCCAACTAGATTGGATAATTTGATTATTCATACCTCAAACCTATAATTCACGTAATTTTATAAATTAGAGATAGTAAAATTTGGTATTAACTTCCATGAAGAAAAGTATCATTCGTTTTTTATCATTAAATATCATTTTTGTGCTTTGCATGATCTTGTACAACTATGTACATATTAATATGATTGAATATGATATTAAAAACCATTACGACCGAATTATTTCTGCCAGTAACGAGTTTTATCAACACTATTTAAACACAGAAGTAGAGAATAAAGAGCCGGGTATATATACCGAATCAACTTGAAGATGCTGTTTTTAGAACCTGAAAGTTATCATTAATTCGAGATATCAACGAACCTGCGATCTCTGGAAGAGTCACAGTAAAAAATTGATCTATTGCAACCTTGAAGTCTCGTTTGGTTTTGAA